>CALEII010000021.1 GCA_937876205.1 uncultured Clostridia bacterium | reverse complement strand
TCAGGTGGGCGCGACAAAACCTACAGGTGGCTTGAGGTCTAAATTTTGCCAGTATTGATATGCTTGATTTAAACTTTCTAGAGAATCTTTTTCAGAAAGCCCAGCGAATTCAGCTTCATTTTGTGTTAAGGAAAGAGCGAAACGCCCATATAAAGTTCTTTTTTGTGTTAGATTAGCGTGGTGAGTGCAACCATGTAGCAAAAGTTCAAAATTTTCATTTTCTAGTTCTTTTAGCATTGAAGAAAATTCAGAAATTTCCAAAGAACTAGCATTTGAAGTATTAGGAACAACAAGTACAGGAAAACTTTTTCCAATAAAACTCTTTATTTTTTGAATATTCGAAAAAACGATTTGAGCAGAGTCAATGCTAAAATCGTGGTAGCAAAGTAAAAATTTCCCTTTAGAATTCGCCATACCCTCAAGATAGTTTTTTATGATTATTCTATATTTTGTTTCATGTTAGAATCAATCCTTTTAGGCCTTTTGCAGGGGCTTGCTGAATTTCTTCCCGTGTCTAGTTCAGGGCACTTGGTTTTGGGTAAAACTATTTTGGGTATGCAGGAAGCAGGAATGTTTTTTGATATTATGCTTCATGCTGGCACATTGCTTTCCATTTTTGTCATTTTTCGAAAAAAAATCATTGATATGATTTTGGGCATTTTCCGTCGGGAAAAAGAACAATTAAATTATGCGTTATTTATTATTTTAGCTTCTATTCCTACAGCGGTTGTTGGCATTGGTTTTAAAGATCAATTAGAATCGCTTTTTCAAAATCCACGAGCGGTTTGTGTAGCTCTTTTGATTACAGGCGTTTTGCTTTTTTGTACGAAATTTGCACCTACCGGCCCAAAATATCCAGATGCTGTAGCAAAACCTATGAATTGGTGGCGAGCGATTATCGCAGGAACCGTGCAGGGTATAGCTTGTATGCCAGGTATTAGTCGTAGTGGTTCTACTACAAGTGCTATGCTTTATATGGGTATTTCAAGAAAATATGCAGGTGAATTTACTTTTTTAATGAGTATTCCTGCCGTTGGCGGAGCTGCTCTTTTAGATTTTTTGGATTGGTTAAAGTGTCAAGGTCCAGAAAACTTAAGTGAAGCGTGTGCTAGTGCAGGGACTTTAGACTTGGCGTTAATTGTTGGAATGATTGTTGCTTTCGTTGCTGGGATTTTTGCATTAAAATGGTTAATGTCCTTTGTTCAAAGGGGAAAATTGCATTATTTCTCTTGGTATGTATGGGCTATAGGAATTTTGGGACTAATTTTCTTGCCATCAGCATAAATATTTTTACTCATTATCCCTTGACAAGTTTACAAAGATAAAGTAATTTTGCTTCAACATTTGGCTCTGTAGCTCAGTTGGTAGAGCAGCGGACTGAAAATCCGCGTGTCGTTGGTTCGATTCCGACCGAAGGCACCATTTTTGTGCGGATGTAGCTCATCTGGTAGAGCGCCACCTTGCCAAGGTGGAGGTAGCGAGTTCGAGCCTCGTCATCCGCTCCAAATCAAAGTCAGCACTTTTGTGTTGACTTTTTTTATTGCAAAGGATGACAAAAATGAAAATCAACCTCATCGCCTCAGACCTTGACGGCACTCTTCTGGCACCTGACCACGTTTCCGTCACACCGAGAACAATGTCGGCTCTCACAAAAGCCCACGCAATGGGCGTAAAAATTGCAATTTCAACAGGCAGAACACTCTCTCTTATAAAGGATGTGGCAGAGAAGCTCCCCTTTATTGACTACATAATCTATTCAAACGGTGCAGGCGTTTTTGACTGTAAAACAAAGGAAACCGTTTTTGTTCAGCCCGTTGCAAAAGACAAATCTGACAAGATTATCAGTCTGCTTGACAGTCTGAATGTTTACTATAATGTCTATGCTGACGGCAATATTTATCTCACCCCTGCAAGCGACACCGGCATTTTTAAAAAAGTCGATTTACCGAAGGCTTTTCTTCACCGGTTTCTTGCAACTGCCGTGACAGTTCCCGACATTAAATCAGAAACACGGGACAAGGCAACAGAAATGCTTGTGGTCTATTTTGCCCCCAATGAAGCAAGAACAGCCATAATGAGCCTTGTGGATGAGCTTGGCGGACTGCACACTGTTTCATCGTTTTCAGATAATATCGAAATTATGTCATCTGTTGCAAGCAAAGGTAATGCAGTGAAGGCAATCTGCGATATCATCGGCTGCACAAGTGCCAATGCGATGACCTTCGGCGATGCGTGGAACGACTGCTCTATGCTTGAATTCGCAGACCACTCATTTGCAATGGCAAACGGTGATGAAAAATGCAAGCTGAGCGCAAAAAGCATCTGCCCGTCAAATGCTCAAGACGGAGTTGCGCAGATGATTGAAAAATATGTAATCTGACTTCACAGAAAGAGAAAAAGGGATGTAAAAAAAGTGCAGACCGCAAAAACGGCTACACATAAAGATTTTCAACATGTTAAAACTAAAAAATAACGACAAAATATAAAAAATGAAGAAAAAGGCGTTTTTGCTATAAATAAACTTCACCACTCGACGTACCTTTGTACGCCTTCGGGCAAAGCAAAAATCAAGCAATTGCTTGATTTTTGTGAAGTTTATTCATTCTACGCATTTTTCCCTATCCCCTGAAAAAGGAGCTGTATTTTTTTACAGCTCCTTTTTGTATTATACAGAAAACTGCTTCTTATATTTATCAAACAGCTCATAATACTTGCCGTCTGCGTTTTTCTTGACATTGCTCAGATATTCGTGAGCGTCAAACATTTCACGCTGAGCCTCAATTACCGCAACAGCAATGTTTGAACAGTGGTCAGATATTCTCTCAAAATTCGTCAGCACATCAGAGAGGATAAAACCAAGCTCAATTGTGCATTCTCCTCTTTTGAGTCTTGCAATATGCCTGCTCTTAACGTGATCGATTATCTCATCAATAACTTCTTCAAGAGGCTCAACTGCTTCTGCAAGCTCCATATCATCAGTCTTGAATGACTTGACGGTAATTGAAAGAATTTCAGCAATCGCATCTGTCAGATTATCAAGCTCCTCTTTTGCCTCTGCTGAGAATGTAATCTTCTTTTCGTGCATTTCTTGAGCAGTGTCAAGCAGATTGCTTGCGTGGTCACCGATACGCTCAAAATCGTTTATTGTGTGCAGTATTTTAGAAATTTTCTTTGAATCCTCTTCACCAATTTCCTTCTTTGAAAGCTTGACAAGATATGTGCCCAGCTCGTCTTCATAACGGTCAATCTTATCTTCCATTTCTTCAACAAGCTTTGCATTTTTCTCGTCGTATCTGTCAAGCAAGGCGACTGCATTTTTTACAGACTTTTTCGCAAGTGATGCCATATCTGCAGTGACGCTCTCAGCCTTTGCAACTGCAAATGAAGGCACTGTCATCAGACGGTCATCAAGCAGAATGACTGCTTCTTCCTCTTTTGCATCACGGATAATGAGTCTTGCAAGCTTTTCAAGAAGCCCTGCAAAGGGGAAAAGCAAAACTGTTGTAACAACATTGAAAATTGAATGAATTACAGCAATCTGGAAGGGCTCAACCGCTGTATCAGTAAATGCAAAATCAATAATTCCGTCTGCGACAAGCCACGCAACAAGACAGACAACCGCTCCTATAACATTAAAAAGAACGTGAACAACAGAAACACGGCGTGCGTTCTTTGAAGTGCCTACTGATGCAATAAGTGCCGAAACACAGGTACCGATATTCTGACCCATTATAATGGGTATTGCAGCACCGTAAGTGATGGCACCTGTCATAGAAAGTGCCTGCAGAACGCCGACTGATGCTGATGATGACTGAATGATTGCAGTAAACACTACACCTACAATCACACCCATAACGGGATTCTTGAAGAAAGTAAGGATATTTACAAATTCGGGCACATCTGAAAGCCCTTCAACTGCATCTGACATCATCGTCATACCGTACATAAGCACAGCAAATCCGATGCAGATTTTACCTATGTCCTTGTGCTTCTGCTTTTTGCCCACCATAATAAGTATAACACCTGCAAAAGCAATCAGGGGTGAGAAATTGATGGGTTTGAGAAGATTGATAAAGACATTTGAGCTGTCAATACCTGTCAGAGAGAGTATCCAGGCGGTAACTGTTGTACCGATATTTGAGCCCATTGTGACGCCGATTGCCTGCGAAAGCTGCATAATGCCCGAATTAACAAGACCGACAAGCATTACCGTTACAGCAGAAGATGACTGGATAACAGCAGTAACAACAACACCGAGAATAAGACCTATAAACCTTTTTTCTGTTACTTTTCTCAGTACAGACTCCATTTTTCCGCCTGCCATTTTTTCAAGGCCTTCACTAAGCTCATTCATACCGAAAAGGAACAGGGCCAGTCCGCCAATCATAGCAATTATTGAGAAAATATCCATATCAGATCTCCTTTTCTTTCTTTTTATCTAAAACAAGTTTTTTCACAAGATACACTATAACTCCTACAGGAATACAGCAGATTATTATAAAAATCAGCTTGTCCATAGGTATCCATTTAAAAAGATTATCACCGATTATTGTGAATAATATCACTCTGGGTGCAAGCCCTGCCACCGACAAAATAAAGTGCATAACTCCGTTGCTTCTTGTTGCGCCGAAAAACAGGCTCAGAAAGTCTATGGGAAACACAGGCAACAATCTTGTGACAAAAATAAGCCACTTCTTATCCTGAAAATTTGTTGCAAGAATTTTTCTGCCTGCTTCCTTTTTTGAAAGAAGCCGGTGTACATAGTCCTTACCGAGAAATCTGCCCAGAAAATATGCTGCAAGAATTTCAATGACAATACCGAGAATATTCACTCCGACAGCAAGCCACGTGTCAAGTATAACACCGACTGCAACATATATAACAGACGCAGGCAGAACAAATATAAGTCCCTTGATAAGATACAGAGCCAAAACAACAGCAATAATGACTCCTGTGTTGTCAAACTGAGAGAGAAGCAGCTCCACGTCAAGATTTGACAGCTTGTCATAATTTATTATTGCAATGACAAACAGAATCATCGCAACAACAGCTCTTATAACTATGCCTGCCGTTTCATTCTTATTATTTTTCATTTTTACCTCTTAATTTTAAATTCTGTTCAATAATCATAACATATAATTTCAAATTGTACAAGCCAATTATTTTAAATTATCGCAACTTTATAGCAATAAAAGTGTTTACTTTATTTGCTGTTTGTGATATACTGAATTGGTATATGTAAAAAGAAAGGAGATCAAAATGTCTGCAAAAGATAAACTTGCCAGAGTTGCACTGAACATTGCAACCGACAGAGCAATCAGATATATCAAAAAAGATCCGGACAAGAATCTTCCTAAGCTGGCAGGCAAGGCATTAAGCCTTTTCAGCCGTATTTTTCCTAAAAAATCACTTGATGCAATAAAGAACGGTGCAAATAATCCCGACAACACTTATGTCAGACTTGCAAAAAATATTATAACCGATACTGACCCCGAAATCATCAAAAAAATGATTTACGCATTCGGCTACGAGGCAGGTCTCAAGGGTACAAGGCAGGTCCGTGAAAACAGAGAAAAGCTCGGCTGTAACATTCCCTGGCTTCTTCTTATGGACCCCACAAGCGCATGCAACCTCAACTGCAAAGGCTGCTGGGCTGCCGAATACGGGCACAAGCTCAATCTTTCAATTGAAGATATGCAGAGCATTGTTTCTCAGGGCAAAGAGCTCGGCACCCACATTTATATGTACACAGGCGGCGAGCCTCTTATCAGAAAAAATGATATAATCAAAATCTGTGAAGATAATCCCGATTGCGTTTTCCTTGCTTACACAAATGCAACTCTTATTGACCAGAAATTCTGTGATGACCTCAAGCGTGTAGGCAATCTTTCACTTGCGCTGAGCATTGAAGGTACTGAGGAAAGCAACGACTGGCGCAGAGGCGACGGTGCTTACAAGACAACTCTTGAAAAAATGGATCTGCTTAAGCAGAACAAAATCATTTTCGGTATTTCGGTTTGTTACACAAGAAGCAACGTTGACTATGTAACAAGTGATGAATTCCTTGACCTTATGGTCAGCAAGGGTGTCAAGTTCGGATTCTATTTCAACTATATGCCCGTCGGTCACGATGCTGACAAGAATCTTATTCCCTCTCCTGCTCAGAGAAAATATATGTATCACTGGCTCAGAAGAGTCAGAAGCGGAAAAACAGGCAAAGCTATGTTTATTTTTGACTTTCAGGATGACGGTGAATTTGTCGGCGGATGTATCGCAGCCGGCAGAAACTATTTCCACATCAATTCACGAGGTGATATGGAGCCCTGTGTTTTCATTCACTACTCTGATGCGAATATTCACACTCACACTCTTCTTGAGGGACTTAAAAATCCCCTTTTCACAGAGTACAGAAAGGGACAACCCTTCAATGACAACCATCTTCGTCCCTGTCCGATGCTTGAAAACCCCGAAAAGCTTCGTGAAATCATCAGAAAGACAGGTGCAAAATCAACAGATCTTATCATTGAAGAGGATGTTGATGCACTTTGCAGAAAATGTGATGAGTTTGCTCTGGAATGGAAACCCGTTGCAGAAGAATTGTGGGCTAACAATCCCCATCCCAAGACAAGAACACAGTATTACCGTGACGGCGGTAAAGCAAAGATACAGTAAAATGACGGAGTCGCTATGCGGCTCTTTTTTTTGTAAATCAGAATTTGTGGGGGGGTGTTTGATTAAACCAATCGTAGGGACCGATGCCCACATCGGTCCGTAAAGTTTCATCTGTACCGGCGGACCGGTGTGGGCATCGGTCCCTACACGATATCAATAAATCAGCCCGACAAATTATTGTTTACAGTTTTGTTATAATTCTTGAATTATTTTTTATGAAGTGTTATCATCAAAAAAAGGGGTAATTTTATGAAACAGAAAAACCGCATAGCAAATATATTACTTACAGCAATTGCAGTTATATTCTGCGTCATCTTCCTGCTTCCTCCGCTTGCAATTTCAGTTGCTTTTCTGGGGCTTGCCATTGAAGATAACAACACAAGCACTGTATACTACGATGACGGTACTGTAATTTACAACAAAAACGGTCCTATTTATGATCACGTGCTTTTTGATCATATTTCGGTTTCATTTGAAGGAGAAGCAATCAGTTCAATCAAAAGAATTCAGCCCGGTAATGAAGACCATTATGACCGCGGAAGGATAAATAAATTTACCTTTGACAGAAACGGCTTCATTGCTTATCACGTTGCTGACGATGATATAAATGAATACCGTCTGTTTTCAGACAAAACCGATACTATTCAGACCTTTGCATCAATGAAAGAGCTCTATGATTTCTGCAGCGAAAACGACATCCGCCTCGGCAAGTGGTATTACGGTCTGCATCTTGAACAGACGTTTTTTGAAAATAACGGATGGACACTTACTACCGATTCTATGGAAGCCTCACATATCAGACACAACGGTGAAGAGCTTTTCAGCGGACAGATTGACAAATATTTTTACACACCCGACTATCTGTTTTTCAAATTCCAGCATTTTGATATAAGCCGATACGAAGAAGAGCCGAACCCCGTAATTCCCGTTGATGAATCTGTTGTAATACGGAAAAGAATAAACACAAGCTTCATCCCATTCCGTGACGAAGTACACGCTGAAAAATATATCTTTATCGACACAAAAACGGATAAATACATTCTGTTTGATGACGAGGCATCCATTGAAGAATATGCAGCCTCACTAGGAATATCTCCGAACTGGCATAAAATAAAATTCAACGATAAAATCAATAACTAAAACTAAAAGCGACGGTCACCCGTCGCTTTTTCTTACCATATAATTTCATAGTAATAATATTTTCCGTTTGTTTCATCAAAAACAGAACATCCTATATTAACAGCTCTGTCAGGTACATCTTTTGGTTTTACAAATTCTTCAGAGCTGAAAAGATACAAAGCCACATAGCAGTTATTCACATCAACACCGCTCATTTCTTCTTCAAAGGATGTAAAAATCTCAGTAAACTCATCTTTATCGCCCGTAAACTTAAGCCATGCAGAATTATTTTCAATGTCTGCCTTAACTTTTTTTATTTCTGATTTATTCAGATCAAAAACGTAAAATCCGTGACTGTCTGTAAATCCGTTGTACACATCAGAATAGTCTGCAGAAAAAGAAGGCATATAAATTCCCAATTTATCCCGACTGTATGACGGAATACTGCCACGGAAAGCAAAAACATAAATAACTGCAACAAGAAGAATTGCAAGGATAACTGACAAAAAAATGTTGATTTTCTTAAAGCTTCTTATTTTCATAAAACCAAAATCCTCCATACATAAATATTCCTATAAATGCCATATAAGGTCAGTGGCAGGGATGACTTCATATTCATCAGCATTTTCACCCACACGGACATATACATTTTTTATACCAGACTGAATGATAAGTCTTGCACACACGGGACAGGGCTTTGCACGGTAGACCGAGTTGTCATTGCTGACACCTGCAAGGTAAATATCAGCACCCATTGTCAGCTCACGGGAGCAATTGAGAAGCGCATTCTGCTCAGCGTGAACAGCCTTGCACATACCGTATCCCTCTCCCTGATGCAAATTCTGACGAATTCTCTCACATTCACCCACATCGCAGCAATTCTCAAAGCCTCGTGGTGAACCGTTGTAGCCCGTGGATATAACAGTATCATCCCTGACAATAACAGCACCGTATTTTCTTTTAAGACAGGTGCTTCTGTATGCAAAAGTCTCAGCAACATTCAAATATGTATCAATTTTTGAAATTCTGTTCTTTCCGTCAGGCTTAACCATAATTATTCTCCGTTAAATATATTATCATTCAAAAAACTGAATTTAGCCTTTAAAAAATGTCTGTAATCAGGTTCATTTTCGGCTTCTGAATATTCGTCTCTGATTGTTTTTTCAATCCATCCGAGCATTTTGTCGCTTATTTCTTCATATCTGCGTATTTTTATAAGTCCTGCTTTTTCAGCATTGAGTAATTCGGTATACGCATCTTCAATAAACTCAATACCGCTCACGGGAACCGGCAATGATGACGTAACAGCATTGTTTATATTGATACTATCTTCATTCACACAGACATTTTCAGCCGAATAAATATAACCCGATACACCTTTATATGTATCCTCTGTTGCATTGGGGTAATATTCATCCAAAACAAGAACACCGTCAGAATCAAAGCCGTAACTTGCCCATTTATGCCACTTTCCGTTGTGTAAAAATCCCGATTCTTTGCAGTATTTTTCTATGGCATTGCTCAGATATACAAGCACATTTTCTCTTTTTTCCGAAAAATAGATAAACGGAATATTGTGATTTGATATTCTCGGTTCCAGAACTTCAATATCACCTGTCTGCGATGCATGATAATACATAAACTCACCACTGAATCAATTCTGAAATAATTATAACATTACATCCCGACAAAAACAATAACTTTATAATAGAAAAACAGCACCAAAGTGCTGTCTTTCCGTTTGATTATTCATTCAGTAACACATATGTGGTAGGTAAAACACCTGCACCATTATAAGGATATAATACTTTATTCTCCACCATCTTCCCGACCGTCATTGAAACTGCATCCTCGAATATCCTGAAATATGCCATTTGACTTGCAAAGGATTTAAGGTGAACAGGAATATAGCTTCTGATTATCTTTGCGGCATCATTCATGATTTTCATTGCATTTTCTTCAACAATATTGGCCGTTTTCTCGAGCGATTTCATAAAATTCTCAAAATCTGTCTTTGTAAAAACAGGAACATTAACGGTCAGGTTTCCGTCATTGTTGAGCACATACCCCTTTTTCACAAGCTCAGCAACAACAACCTTTTCAAACTCATTGGTAAAATCAGTTTTACCCCTTGCTATATCAACAAAGACACTCGTCAGACTCTTTGTTTCATAAAAACTATGATGAACCATTTCACCGTTAACAGTAAAATCAAAAAACTGTACTCTGTCACCGTTCTCGTTTTCAGTATTGGAAACACCGAACTCAAAGCCTTTATTCCGCATTGATTCACAATTCTTTTCAACAGCCCAGACAAGACAGCTTTCACCGAATTTATTTTCAGGAATATTTATTTCTACCTTTGACTGCAGATTTTCAAAAATAGCTTTATACAACACACAACAAACGCTCAACCAAGCCTGATTATCTGAATTTTCAGCAACAGCAGTCAATGCATCAATTATTTCTTCCCTGTAACGGGCAGTCTTATTTACGACTTCAATTGCACAATCACTTGTAAAAATAACAATATTAGTGTAATACTTTCTGCCTTCAAGACTGAGAATCTCACAATCGGTAAGTTCTTTCAGAATATCCTCGATGTAAGGCAATGCAACACCTAATTCGAGACTGATTTCCTCAGCTGTGAGTTTATCATTATAGCAAGCAAAAAGAATATTCTGTGCAATTCGTTTTTCAAACGTGCTGTTATATGTCTTTTTTCCGTTTCCCCAATAAAGAATTGACAATTCTTTCGGGTTGTAACTCTGTTCACCGTATGCTCTTTCCATTGTAATACCTTCTTTCAGAATTTGCCTTGATTTAAAAAGCAGATATTTAACCATGCTTTCACTTACAGACAGAATATCGGAAATCTGAGAACATGATTTATTATCAATATAATACAAAACAACTGCTTTTCTGTATTTTTCAGATAATAATGACAATTCTCTGCGAAGCAGGTCAAGTTGTTCATCATCCCCAAAAAATTGTGCATCACACTCATCAGCAACAAAATAAAATTCACATCTATTCTTTTTTCTGCACCACTGCTTATACACATTTCCTGCAACAGCCCACATAAAACCGTAGAATGCAGCTTCATTACGGATGTTTGCTGAAGACTTATACATTTCAAGAATAATATCCTGAGCAAGATCTTCAGCATCAAATCTGTTTGGTGTTCTGCTGACACAATACGACAGAATTGACTTTGCCATATCACATATCTTCAGATCAACTTCATTTCTATCCAATATTCTACCTCCTTTTCTGAACTCACCGGTGTTTTCAATTATATAGTGAAAAAAACCCTTAAACGGTTAATAAAATTTGAAAACTATGCCTTTATGAATACATAATAATTCGTATCAAAGCCACCGAAACGGTAATCGCCGCTTTTCCACTCAATAATCATATATTCAACATTATTATGTGACCTGATTTCGTATTCACAGGCAGACCAATTCCATTTTCGAAGAAGATAATTTTTGGTCCAGGAAATCTTGTCATCATCCTCAAAAACATCATCTTCATACACACATCTGCATTTTCCGTCAGGAAAAAACTCAATTTCTTTAAAATATAAGTCATCAATATTTTCTTCGGGCTGAGGAAACTCCGATTTATTGCCAAGGAATGAATGTGCACGCCATTTGCCGATAATTTTTTCATCATTGACAAAGGGTTTGTTAATATCGTCCTTTTTTGCAATCATTTCGGGAGTATATTCCCGATTATCAACCTGTCTGAGTGCAAGAATTGTGGGTTGACCGCCCCTTGATGCTTCAAACTCACGCAAAGTGATAAGCATATAGGTCTCATCACCCTTTTTCACAATTTCATATGGATTGCAAATAGGATTAATTCTGTAACCGTCAACAATAAAATATCCCTTTGTCCAGCAGAAGCACCAATATTTCTGACCATTCGGTAAAAAATAAATATACTTCACATCCTCACCATAAAAAGACATTGTCCTGAATTTATCATCCTCAAAATCTTCACGGACTGCATAATTTCCGACAACTTCCCACTTACCGACAACCTGATTATCGTCAATAAAGGGCAGAATCGGGTCTTCAAAATCTGTTTCATCACACAGCTTCACAACAGAACAGGATATTTCGTTTTCATTTACAGAGAACTGAGAAATACGCTGACAATCAGCATTTCTGATGTAAGCATCAAGCTGCAGACAAAGAGAATCTTTATCATCACCCTGTTTCACCCTGATTTTTGCTTTTTCATTTTCAAAAACAACTTTTAACTCTGACATAATACATTCAGCCTCCTTAAGAAATTTCATTGCAGTACTCAGCTCGTCAGCTTTTCTTGCAAACATTTCAGTTATTTCTTCTTCACTCACAGAAAAAGAAATAATACGTTTGATTTCGTGTAAAGTGAAGCCTGCATTTTTAAGTGCAGTAATACGGTCAAAAATTGTCTTCTGTAAAGGAGAATAATATCTGTAACCTGTAAACATATCAATGCGTTCAGGGATAAGTAAGTTCTCTTTATCATAGTGACGCAGAACCGAAATTCTTGTTCCGCAATATTCTGCAAATTCGCCTATCTTCATTTTAACACCTCCGAATTAGTTAAGGTACCTTACAGAAAATAGTATAAACCTTTAGTTAAGTTGAGAGTCAATAGTTTTTTATAAAAAATAAAAACCGTAGATTAAATCTACGGTTTACATAAGGGATGCACCCTCAAAACTGAACAAAGGAGAAGTGGTATCAGAACCAAATGAAGAAAGGACAAGCCCTCGACCTATTAGTACTGCCTAGCTGAACGTGTCACCACGCTTACACATGCAGCCTATCAACCTCATAGTCCATGAGGGGTCTTACTAGCTTACGCTATGGGAAATCTAATCTTGGAGATGGCTTCACGCTTAGATGCTTTCAGCGTTTATCCAATCCGCACATAGCTGCTCGGCCGTGCCACTGGCGTGACAACCGATGCACCAGCGGTGCGTCCATCCCGGTCCTCTCGTACTAGGGACAGCGCTCCTCAAATTTCCTACGCCCACGACAGATAGGGACCGAACTGTCTCACGACGTTCTGAACCCAGCTCGC
>CALEII010000020.1 GCA_937876205.1 uncultured Clostridia bacterium | reverse complement strand
TTGAGAACCATATCAACACGCATAGCATCGTTAACCTTAAAGGTATCGTTTTCAATGGGGTTATAAACAGCCTTAAGGGTATAAATGTCGCTCTTTTCGGGACGCCATGTAAATCTTGTCTGATAAGCAATATCTTCCATAACGAGTTCACCGTTTGCATAAAGGTCATATGTACCCTTGGGCTTTGTTGTGTAATCACCTGTTGTTATTTCATACTCATTGTTGCCGTAAGCTCTGAAATAAGGAGAAACCTCACGGGGTTCAACAATAAGCTTTATAAGCAATTCACTTGTTTCATAGTTGTTGTTTTGCGGTTTAATTGCAACTTTATATTCATATTCTGCAAGAATTGTTGTATCAATGGTTGCAGGTATATAAGTATAAGTAACTGAAAATTCTCCACAATTTACATCAAGTTTCTCTACAAGACTCTTAACTATAGAAGAAGAACATTCTGACTTGTAAGGAACTCTGATTTCGGGAATAATTTCGTTTCCATCTTTATCAACAAAGAATGTTTCAAGCTTTTCAACAGAAACCGTTACTGAAAGCTCAACCACATCTAATGTAGTATCTTCAGGAACGAACACAACTGCTACAGTGTTTTTGCCGCCGACCAAAGCCTGCGAAGCATCTTTCACCTTGAATTCACCGGAAACAGAAGCCTTACCGCCACTGATAATAAGGTCACCTGCTGTCAAGCCTTCTTGATACTTAACATCATCAATAGTGGGCATTTCTTCAATTTCAACTGTTGCCTCATCGCCGGAAACCTTTACATAAACCTGTGCATAAATTATATTATAAGAGCCGCAAACAAGTCTTGCTTCATAATATCCGCTTTCATTAACAACTGTTTTCTTTTTTGTCCATGCCCATGAGCTTGCTGCAAGCTTAGGGGCATTAGAATTATATGGATTTATAACTTTACCGCCGGAAAGAGTTGAACTCGCAAGTGTAGCTCCGGCTTCCACCTCTGTTGCAACAACAGGGTCATTTATGGCATCTGCTAAAACCGGAGTTGTTTTTGTTACAACAAATGTAACATCAGCTGAATTATCAACTGAGAATCCGGCATAATTTTCTGTATCTTTTGGAACAAATTTAATGTATGCTTTTCGATTTCCTGATGTAGGTAAGTTTCTGCCTTCGTAATTAAAAACAAATTCACCTTCAATAACTGTACCTGTTGATGTACCGTCAGATGTAACAATGCCACCCTTTAAAGTAAGCCCTTCTTCAATAGGCTGCTCATAATAATATTTTCCGTCTGCATTTTTATACTCCACTGTGGGCCATTCCACAACATTTGCTGTAGTTAACGCAACCTGTTCTGCAAAAGCTATCGGGACAGACATTAACATGAGAACAGCAACCAGAATTACAGAGAATATCTGCTTTAAATGTGTGTTCATCATTGATGCAATAAATCCTTTCTTGATATTTATTTGTTTCCCCTGCAGAGAAATAATTCTCTGCAGGGGCGGAAGCATTTATAAAAAACGCTTCCAAAATTTAAAACTTAAATGAGTGCAACGTCATCTGCATCAATATCACCGTCACGGTCAATATCACAAGCAATCAAGAAAGGATCACCTGCAGGGATACTGTTTAAATTAATTGTAATTATATCAGCATCATCATCATCTATCATACCGTCACCATTTGCATCACCAAATACAATTACTGTATATTCCTCAATAACATTGCCTTCAATGTCAGCAACTGTTGCTGTTGAACCGGTACCAATAAAGCCATATGCATCACTCAAAGTACAATCAACAGTTACTCCAACTATAGGTGTAACATACTCAGAAATATCAGTGTTCATAGCTTCTATACCGGTAATGAACATCGTACCATTATTAACAATAACGCCGCTGTCTTCTTCTGTAATGAGAAGTGTTAAGTGATTAAGTCTTCTCATAGCCTTCATAAGTTCAACACGTGCGTTGTTTACCTGAGTCTGAAGAAGAGTAGCAGATGTGTCTTCATTAACAGTCTTTGCGGCTGCAAGAGCTGCTGCAAAATCTGCCCAACCATCAGCTGCGTGAGCAGCCTCTTTCTTTTCATCAGCAGCTGCAATAGCAGATGCAAGATGTGTCTTAACAACAGCCTTCTTTATAAGACGGGGGTACATAAGCTCTACCATATGCTCTGCATAGATAAGGTCAAATGCAGGGATAGCAGGAGCTGTTTCGCCCTCTGCAACTGTCTGTGAGTTAACAAGACCGCTTGCATGGTCATACCAGTTATCCCAACGGTCATATGTGAAGAGAACATAGTCTTCTCTCTTTACATTTGCCTGAGCAGTAACTGATGCCTCAAGAGTTGCAAGAAGAGCTGCATCTGTGGGCTTAACCTTTTCGTCAAGAGCTGCGACTGCGGCTTCGATAGCGGCAACTGCTGCTGCGTAAGCATTTGCTGAACCATCGGGTGCAGTAACATCTGCAAACATCTTGCTGTGGTCAGGATTGCCGTGAAGAAGTGCATAGCCTTCACTTACAGCAGTCTGATATGCTGTCCACTCTGCATCTGCAGTGTCAAGATAGTCTGCTCTCTGTCTGTTTGCACCCATAACGTCACCGAGAACTCCGGGAAGACCGAAATCATTGTAAATAACGATTATATGGTCTCTTGTTTCTGTAACAGTACCTGAGTTACTGCCTGAGCTGCAGACCTCGAATGCGATGTCAATGTCATAAATACCGTAAGGCTGAGCAAGGTCAGGGTCAATGTTTGCTACATAGGGGTTAACGGTACCGTAAGAGTCAACTGTGAGTGATGCGGCATCAATTGAGATGATGGGACCGTCTGCAGGATTGTTTGCAGAAAGACCTGTGGGCAGAGTACCTGTTACAATAGCTCTGCGGACATCTCTGACAGCATTACCGATGAGAACACCGTTATTTGTTGCCATAATTGAGAAGAGAGATGCATCGTAAACATCAGTTGTATAAAGATAAGTTGAGAAGCTGTCAAAGCTTACTCTGTTTGTCTCGCCGATTGCGGCACTTGTAACATCGTAGTTGCCTGTTTCCTTATAGAAATGAGCATATGTTGATGTAACAAGAGGAGTTGTGTTAAGGCGTGCACCTGTTTCATCAAGGATATAGTATGAAAGGTCAAAACGAACCTCTGTTGTTGCTGCAACAGAACCTGAAACAGCAATATCGTAATGGGCATTTGCAGCAATCTTTGTGTTTTCGGGAATTGCAGCTGTGGTGAGGCCCGCATTGTTGGTAAGAGCTACAAGCTCGATTTCATACATCTTATCCTGTGTAAGAGTGCCTGCCGCATTGCGCCATGCGCTGTTAACACCGTCAGAAAGATTGGAAACACGGATTGTCTGACCTGAAGGAACAGTACCGTTTTCACAATAAACTCTGCTGCTGATGTCGAGAGCTACGTCACCGAGTGACTGAGGATCTGCGGCACCCATAAGCATTGTAACAAGATTTATTGCAGTGGGAACAAGTGTTTCCTGCTTATCTTTGAGAGAAACAAGAAGATTGCTTGCAATAGTCTTGAGATTTGCAACTGAAATTACAGCTTCAAATGTAGTTACGGGAGGTACGCAGTAGTCAGCACCTGTGGGTGTGAAAGCACCGTTGAGAATATTGCTGACAACGTCAATAATAGCCTGACGTGCAGAACCGCTAAGAATGCTGTTTTCTGAGCGAGCAAAGAATGCATCGATCTTTCCGAGGTCAAATGCAAAGATAGCATCAAGGATGTAGTTCACAAGACTCTGGAGATTGAGGTCACTTTCAACGCCTGCGCCTTCTGCATCACGGAACATCTCATCATATGAGAAGAGATTCTTAGGAATGATTTCCCAAAGGATAGCGTCTATCTTTTCCCAGCCGCTTGTTGCGTTGCCGTATGCTGTAGCATCATAAAGACCGTCAACATAAGGCAGACACCATGTTGCAAAAGCTGTAAGGAACTCTGATGCATTTGTGTCCATATCGCAATTGAGACCGATATTGTTGTTAAGATAGAATGTGCCAAGGTCAGCCGCAATTTCAATTATTGCGTTTCTGTAGCCTTCTGCTGTAGCATCAGCAGGAACATCGGGATATACATTCTCAGGAATGATGCTTGCACAAAGTTCACGGAGACCAAGGTAAGCAATTCTTTCCATTGTATCGCCCTGCTGAAGGTCCATATGCTTAACAAACTGCTCAACGGCTACACGTGCAATGTAGTCACCAAGCTGTTCAAGAGAGTAGCCTGAAACATCTTCTGTTTCGCCGCCCTTTTCAATGATCAGCTTGAGAAGACCTGTGAGGTTCTGTTCAAGAAGCTCAAGGTATGTCTTTGTGCCTGCAGCCTCTTCTGTTGTAAGAACCCAATCAAAGCTACCGTCAATAAGCATTGTGTCAACAACTTCACCAAAAACATCATTGAGCTGTTCCACAAGCCCCTTGGCATCAACAAATGTATAGCTGTCTATTACATAGTTGACATCAATAATAGTGTGAAGGTCGCCGCCGTCAGCCTGATTTGACTCAACAGCCTCACGGATAACAGTTTTAAGTTCACTGTTAAGGAGAGGTACTACAAACTCGTTAAGAGCATGGAAAATAGCCTCTTCAATTGCTCTGTAGCCTGTAGCTGTATCAATTTCAATGTCAAAACCGGGCATTACGCCTGCAAAGCCCATTGCTATTGCACGGTCACTGCCTTCTTCTGCACCGAGCTGATTATCACACATAAACTGAACAAGATCATCAAGTGTGATATTTGAGGGCATAAGCTCATCATTTACGGGATGAAGAAGATCCCAGATTGTTTCTTTAAGGAAACCGGGAAGATCATCAATAATAACTCTGAACTCGGGAGGAAGGAAGCCTTTTACGATGCCCCAGTTAAATGAGTCATCAATTATGCCTACAAGAGTGGGGGCACAGTTACCAAGGTATGTTACAAGACTATTGATAACATCAACGTCTGTCTTGCCTGCTGTTGTTCTGCGAACTGAAGAGATATTACTTCTGTTATCTTCAAGAACAACAAGATCACCAACGGTAAGTCTGCCGAAAAGCCAATTTCCCGTAAGGTCATAAATAGAGTCGAGAGCTTCATCTGTCGAACGAAGATTGATATCTCCTATAAGAGGAATATCTATATAAATATCTTCGTCTTCAAGCATTACATCAAGCATATCAAGCAGAATGGAAGCTTTCTGAGTCAGTTCAAGGTCAACCTTGTCAATTGAGTTGTACTGGTCAAGAATCGCATTGTCAAGATAGGGGTCATGAGCCGCAAATGCCATAACAGACATTGAACTTAGCAACATAACCACTGACAAAACGACACTGAGAAAACGTGCACTTTTTTTACGTGTTTTCATATTTGACTGTCCTTTCGTAATATTTTCAGGACTTCCTTTTATAAAAACAATAATGCGAACAAAAAAATACTACGGCGAAGTCCTATAAATCCAAAAGGTATTTATTTGTCCGCAGCATTATATGTACCATTGGTATCACCTCCCAAAATATAATGAAAATTTATAAATATACTGCCTTCAATTTAATGGTTGATTTATCTGGAATTAAAATTAATTTCTGCAACAAAAGCATCTGCCTGCGAAACATCTGTAATTCCGCCGTCTTTTGATGTTACGGTAATCATTAACACACGATTATCAACTTTAACAATATAAGCGTAAGATTCAAGCTGAGCACCGTCATCATCCTGCATGGATAATTCAAATCTCTTCATTGGGATGCCTGAAATAACAACATCAAAAACATCCCCCATTGCAATGCCCGAGGAAACTGCCGCATTGTATGTATCAAGAACATATTCATCAAAATCTGAAACAGATTCAGTTTTATCCATTATATTGAACTGAATTGTTCCCTTCTTGTTTTCAATCAACGGGTCAGAACCGACTGATTTAAGATCAAAATCCTCTGGAATTTCATAATCATATGACGGGGATTTCAATTTATTGCCGTCAACCATCAGATAATTATCATCCAACACCTGAGTTACGGTGTTTCCGTTTTTATCACTGCTCTCAACAAATATGTTACCAGAACTGTCTGAAAGAGGCTCTCCGTTTTCATCGGCAACAAGTTCATATGATTTGCCGTCAGAACCGATTACAGTTACACTCTTGCCCGCACAGGCTGAAAACATAACTATTACAATTAAAAGTAAAAATATCACAACTGCTTTTTTCACAGAAACACCTCTTTCTCAGAAATGTGTTTTTCTTGTTTCAGCTTTACTGAAATTTATCCTTCCATAAGCTAAGTGTATAAAAATTGAAAAATGTGACCATAAAATTTATAAAAAACTGAAAAAATTTGAATATTTTTTTAAAAATATTCAAATTAACACTAAAAATTGACAAAAAAAATAACGGTAGGCGTAAAACCTACCGTGTGATAATTCATCAGAATTGCAAATAACCGGTTGTACCCGTTATTTCTTCAGATAAGAAAATATTCTGTCTTGCATAATGAGTTGCAATAACACGATACTGATAGCCGGTATAAACTGATACATATTTCTCTAATGTATAACTTGAATCTTCCTCATATATATCAGTATATGTTCTGTAAACACTCCAATCTGTAGTTCCAGTGGCTCTGCGTTCAACAATAATTTCAGAAAAACCACATTTCGTCACAGAAGATATGCAATCTGTATATCCTTCGATTTTTAGCATTGTAGTATATTTAGAAATCCCAACTTGGTAATCATTAATTAGTCCAGTTGCTCTGCTTTGAGGATATACTGCATACGAATACTCTTCAGCATCAAAGGTGCCAACAGAAAAGACATCATCGTTAACTGCGTTACTTGATGCAAATGCGGAAATCGGAGAAACGCAGAAGATAATTGCACAGACTAATGAAATAACAGATAAAAATTTTTTCATACAATGACCTCTTTCTTTTTTATTTAATTGAATTTACAATATTTATTATAGTTTCTTTATCACCTTCCAAATACATTTTGTATTCTGTAAGGTTATCCCTATATTTCGCTGTACAATTGTTTTCACGCTCGAAAATAAGGATATCCATTCCATTTACATTTATCATTTTACCGGAAACAATGTTTTTCGCAACATTATAACCTATTCTATTAAACTCATTAAAAAATTGTGTTATTGTGAATCTACCGTAATAACCATGATATTCAAAAGTTATTTTTGCTGTTATATTGACAGAAGTGTCCGTTTCAGGATATTCAATGCTTACAATCTTGCAATCGTCCGTCAGCAGTTCCGCAGGGATAGTTACGGGAGTTATACCGTGATCCTCAAGTTCTTTTGCAAGTTCACATTCTGACAGTTCGTAGTTCACCGCTGTGGTGTTGGCGTACTCCAGATTGATGTCAATGTGTGCGTCTTTTTCTATAATATAAGCAATTAAATCAGGAATGCTGAAATCTAAAACATACGCAGATGCGGTTACCACTGAAACCAGCAAAACAAAAACTATTGCCGCAATAAGCAGTGTTTTTACAGCCTTTGGTTTGCGATTGATAGATACGATCTGATTATCCTTTATTGCTAACAATTTAAAACATAGATCAATATAGTCGGTATCTACTTCTTCCGCATCCTTAGCTATCTCTATTTCAATAAGCTTTTTTATGTCTTCCGATGACAAATCAGTAAAATTAGAAGCTATCATTTTATTCAATTTCTTTTTACTGAATTTCTTCTTCAAAATAAAACCCTCCTACCCATATAGTGTCACTTTCTTTTAAAAAGTGACCAAAATTTTTTTACTTTTCAAATTCTTTAATTTTTTTACGAATTTTTCTTTTAAGTGCAGCATGTCTTTTTCGTACCGCGGAAGGAGAAATACAAAAATCATTGGCAATTTCTTTTAATTTTTTTTCCTCCAAATAAAAATCAACGTATAGCTTTTTCTCATCTGATTTTAGTGATGATATTATTCGCAATGCACGCTCTGCAATCATTTTATCTGTAACCATATTTTCCAGATAATCAGGTTCATAAGTCACGGTGTTATTCAGAACTTCTTCTTTTTCCTCATTACTTTTAAAATCATATTCGTTTCTTTTTATCTTTTCTTTTATTGCTTTATCTTTATAATTGAGTGTAACTTTATAAAGCCAAGCTTTATAATTACCTATTACTACACCGTTTTTCAGATTTTCAACCAATGCAACATAAGCATTCTGTACACAATCTTCTGCGTATTCATATTCGCAATCAAAATACTGCAAGCAATATTGTATCAATTGACTTCTGTATTGCTCACAGTTTTCAAGCACATCATTAATGTTGCTGTTGCTTTCAGCTTTTGAAATGCCCTCTGATTGTCTTTTGTCTTTACTGTACAATGTTAGTTCTCCTCTTGATTTTATCAAAAAACTTTATTGCCTTTTATTTTCTGAAATTATTAAATATTTTATCAGCAAAAAAAGGTGTTGTCAACCGCAAACATGAAATGCCTATGTGATTGAAGGTGCATCCGACCAATTAACAGTTGAGATAATAATGGTTGTAGATAGAGATAGCAGAGAGATTCAATCTTTCTGCTATCTTTATCTGTTAGATATAAATCAATTCGCTAATTACAATTTCCATTGCTTTTGTTTCAATAGTTTGCATACGGTATATCCATTCCATCTGATTTTCCTCTTTCAGTTTTTCGGTCACACCGTCAGCCTTTTTCATCTGTTCAACAAGAGTATCAAACATATATCGTGCCTGCTTTTCTGTTACGGCACAGTGCTGATAAAGTTTACCTTCAGCAAGCAGAGTCGCGAATAACACTTTCTTGTGTTTGAGAAGATAGTCTTTATGTAACATTTCCAATTTTCCGAGTTTGATTTTTGCTTCTTCGGGCGGTAAAACGAGGTTCGGGATTAAATAATCACCAACCTGACGATATTTGATTGTGTTTTGATTTGACATGAAAAGTCCTCCTTTAAATTTTGTACTTTTATTGTACTAATTAAAGGAGGGTTTGTCTAATGTGCAAATATAAGAAAAAGAGAGAAGCCGAAACTTCTCTCTGATTTTCTTTCCTTGCAACGCCCATAAGTTAGTATTTTAAAATTACTGCCTTATGTGGCGTCAGCAAAATCCTTGCCGTTTTTGTTTGACAAGTAATAATTTATCGGAACGATAAATTATTGCTTACCATCTCGGTTTTCTGTCGGGCATACCTCCGCCCATACCACCGTGCATATTTCCCCCCATACCGCCTGACTGGCCGTAAACGATATCTGTGAGGGTAATTTCAGCTGAGGCTGCGCCGCAGTTGATTTTATATATGTTACCCTTGTTCATTCCGGGGCAGGTGAAAACTATATTGTTATATGCCTTATTCGGTGTGAAGTTTGCAAGAAGTGTACCGTCTGCAGACATAATCTCTATTGCGCCCGTCTGGGTTGAATTTATATTTACCATAGCTGCACCCTGCGTTGAGGATGTGCTGAAGTTTGCAGCCATACCCTGTGCACCCGAAGCGATAAAAGTTCCCCCCGAAGCTATAGCCTCTCCGCCGTAGTCAAGACTTCCGTTGCCGCCGTTTGCAGGGCCTGCAACATATGTCTCTCCGCCCTGAATGTAAATTGAGCCGTTTGAGTCAACGCCGTCACCGTCTGCATCTGCAATTATTCTGCCACCGCAAATTTTTATATAAGCATTTGTATCGTTTGCAAAAACATCATTGCGTCCGCCGAAGCCACTCATTCCGCTTTCATCGTTACCGCCTGCGGCGTTCAGCCCGTCATCGGAGGCTTTCAGTGTTATGGAGCCGCCGTTGATATCTATGGATTGTCCTTCAATACCCTCATAGCTTTCTTTAATTGCGATAACACCTGCATCAATGCGGGTGTTTTTGTCTGCGTGGAAGCCGTCGTCGCCTGTTTCTATGGTGAAATTGCCACCCTGAATATATATATCTGCGTTTGAATGAACAGCATCGTCTGCAGAATCAATATTGAAGTCACCGCCGTTTATCTGCAGTGCTGAGGCAGATTTTATGCCCTTTGCGCTCGTTGTGTCATCGGTGCTTTCAGTCTGATATTGAAAACCGCCGAACATATCATTCTGATGTGTTTCGCCGTTTTTACTGCTGCCGCCTGCTTTTATATTGAATGTTCCGTTTTCAATCTGTGCATAAGCAGAGGCAGACAGTCCGTCTCCGTCACTCGTCAGGTCAAAAGAGCCTGATTCGATGTAGAGATAGCCGAGTGTTGTGTCTTCTGCATTTTCTGCGTGAATACAGTCCTTGCCGGACACAACAGTCATAGTGCTGTCTGATATGCAGACTCTGTCTTTACCGGTGATGCCGTGTGAAGCAGAATTGATATAGTAGCTGCCTCCCGTGATATTCAGGTCGTCCTTTGAAACTATGCCGTGGCCGTAAGCCGTATTTATGCTAAGATTGCCGTTGCCGTTTATTGTCAGGTCATCTTTTGAAAATATTGCAGAGTCAATGTTGTCTTCGCCGTTGTTTTTATATTCACCGTTGACACAGAGCGTATTCTGTGTTCCTTCATTAAGAGTGATAAACACCTTGTCTGCCTGCCTGATATAAACAGGTGCTGTTGATGAGGATGAAATATTCACACTGTTGAAAATAAGATGAATTTTCGATTCCTTTGTACTGTCTATGATTATCCCGCCGTCAGAGAGATTGCCCGAGAGAATATAAGTTCCCTCTGCAGTTATTGTGACGGTGTCATTGCTGACGGAAACAGAAGAAACTGAGGCAGATGAGCCGCCGTCTGCAAGAGTAATGCTGATACTTTCGGATGTGTCAAAATCGGTTACTCTGTCTGATTGTGAAAAAATACTGTCAGAAAGAACAAGACTTTGCTTTGTGCTGATTTCTGATGTATTTTCAGTCGGAGTGCTTTGCTGTGAACAGCTTGAAAAAGACATAAGCATCACAACGGCAATAAGAGCATATGCAATTCCTTTTTTAAAGCTCAACTGTGTTCATCTCCTGTCTTGCGATGCTGATTTCAAGATTACCGTTACGGCATCTGAGTTCATCTATAAAGCTTTTCTCCTGTGAAGCATCTTTCAGAGTGATGTTATATATTATTCTGAAAAGACTGCCCATATTTACTGTTTTGACAGAAATCAGTTCATTTTCTTTTGTGTATTTTTCAAACAGATCATCGAAAATCTCTGTGTAGTCGAGGTCTTCGGGAATTGTAATTCTGAGAGTTCTGCGTGTGCGTGATTCTTTTGATGCTTTTGTGCTGAGGAGAGTGAAAACCATAAGCGCAATACCCATAATTACAGCAAACAGCAAAGCGTAGGCAATAAAGCCCATACCGCACATCAGCCCTGCCCCCATTGCAAGAAAAATGGTGCCTATGTCACGGGCTGAACCCGGAGCTGAACGGAAACGTACAAGGCTGAATGCACCGGCAACTGCCACGCCTGCACCTACATTGCCGTTAACTGCCATTATTACGACACATACCACTGCAGGTAGCGTGGCAAGTGTTATTACAAAGCTCTTTGTGTAGTTTGTTTTTACCGTGTAGACAGCGGCAAGGAATACGCCTATCAGAAGTGCTGTACCTATACAGATGAGAAAATCTGCAGGATTGATTTTAACCTGTGCAGCCGTGTCAAAAACTGAGTTGAATATCTGTGTCATTATTACTCGCTCCTAAGAATATGATTTTTGTAAACTGTACCGTATTTTGAAAATGAAGTTCTGAAAAGCTTCATTTCACTGAGAATTTTTGTGATTTCAAGAGGGATTGCAAGCCCTGTTTTTATTTCCATAAGAGAAAGCCCGTCATCGAGCAGTTTTTCTCCGTAAACAGGCGAGCACAGTGACAGATCATCGCATCTGAAAATAATGTTGCTGTCAAACGTGAGTCTGAAATCGTGGTCCTCTGTCATAAAAAATGCTTCTCTTTCATAGGCAAGAAAAACCTTTGGCTCAACGGGACTGTAGAATTTCAGAAAGTAGTCTGTTTCACTCAGAATCTGTGAATTCTCTGAGTGTAAGCCCGTCTGCAGATATGCGAATGCAGACGCATAACTCATCGGAATCCGTCTCTTGTAAACAACCTTTTTATATTTCTTTTTCAGTTCAATAAAAACAGTGCTGTCATCGGTTGAGGTGCCGTAGCTTCTGAGCCTGAGCTTCTCTTTATAAACAGGTTTTTCAATGGATTTTCTTATCAGACGATAATCGGGCGTGTCATAATAAAGATTGCAGATTGTGCTTTTGCCCCATTCGTCAGATACCATATACGGTTTTATTTTTTCTGTTATTATACGGCGCTGCTCGTCGGTGATGAGGTATTTTATTTCGTATCTTTTAAAAATGTTCCGGTATTTCATAGCCTTATGATATCCGTCAAAACTTAAATGTTGTTAAAAGAAACTTTAAATCAAAGTAAAAAAACAAAAAAACGGACACATCAGAGTGCCCGTTGGTCTGCGGAAAATCAGCTTTGCCGTTGAATTATTGTAAAGCGTATGATGAAAATCAGAAGTGATAACAGCATCAGTACAATGCCTGCGGCAATAATCCGGCTTATCAGAAGAATGCCTCCCAGCGAAAAAAGAATGCCCGTAAAAGCAAAAAGAGGAATGACCTTTTTTGAATAAGCCTTTATATTGAAGCTGTGGGCGTGGTGATGGTTTATCATTGTTGAGTCACGCTTTGCAAGACTGATTGCTATACCTGTTACAGTCATTATAACGGCAGGTATACACATTATTATATAAGGCAGAGCCTTCATTTTGTTTCTTCCTTCCCTTTGGATTTTTTTATATTACCAAGAAGTATTATAACTGCAAAAATCATAATGAACGGCAACAAGGAGCCTGCAAAAAGACCTGCCTTGAGATTGTCACCGAAAGCCTGTGATACACTTCCCACGAGAAGAGGTCCCGATGAGCAGCCCATATCACCTGCTAGTGCAAACAGTGCAAAAAGAGAAGCAGACGGATTTTTCCAGGTCTTGGCAGCGATGCTGTATGTGCCGGGCCACATAATTCCTACTGCATAACCGCAGATTCCGCAACCGATAAGTGACAGCGCAGGGTGAGGTGCCAGTGAAATGATAAGATAGCCTGCAAAACAGAGAACTGCACAGAAAAGTATATACTTTTCAAGCATAACAACCTTGCTCAGCTTTGTGTATGCAACTCTTGCAATGCCCATAAGCACTGCAAACATACACGGACCGAGAAGGTCACCTGCCGTTTTTGATATTTTAAGGCTTTCTTCTGCAAAAGCCGAAGCCCACTGTGATACGGCAAGCTCACTTGAGCCTGCACACAGCATCATTACCATAAGTATGTAAAATGTTTTGTTTTTAAGCAGCTCAGATAATTTCTGCTCTGATTTTTCTTTCTGAGGCTTCACAAAAATCGGTACCTGACTGAAATAGAAGCTGTTGAGTGCAGGAATAAGCGCCCATATAAATGCCATAATACGCCAGTTGCCTATTGAAAACAGGTTGAAAAATAAAGTAGAACCGAGAACAGCAAGCATCTGACCCCAGCAGTAAAATGAGTGAAGAAGGCTCATATGTGCTTCTTTGTTTTTTGTGGGGCAGGATTCTATAATAGGACTTGCCAGCACTTCTATCAGCCCTCCGCCGATGGCGTAAAGAGTGATTGCTATAAAAAGACCGTGATAAGGGTCGGGCGTGATGAACGGAAAAACACCCAGTCCGCCCAGACCGAGAAAACCACACACGTGTGCAAACACTATTGCACGTCTGACACCTATTCTGTCAACATATCTTGCCGAAACGAGGTCGGCGGCAAGCTGTACCATAAAGTTATAGGTTGAAAGAGTTGCAAGCTGACCGAGAGTTATACCCCAGTCCTTCTGAAATGTTATAAACAGCAGGGGAGTGAAGTTGTTGATGATTGCCTGTGTTATAAAACTGATATATCCTGCAACAAGCGTGTGCTTGTAGTTTTTTCTGATGCCCATTTCCGTTTCTTTTTATATCTCCTGATTTTCAATAATTTTGCCGTCTGATGAAACAGTATTGTGTGTTTTTTTATTTTTTGCGTTTACAAAAGTTATTATATAATCAATAGCAAAAACAATACCGATAAAAACAATCATAATATTACGCAGTTCGTCACTTATAAGACGTTCCGTATGTTTTGTCACAAAGGGATGAATAATATAAATTATTGCACCTGTTGCCAACGCCCAATAGATTGAATGCTTCAGACAAATCCTTCCGTGAAGATTGAATTTCTCCTGCGAATAATCCCACCAACGGGCGTGAAACAGCTTTTCCATAACATAGCTGGTTGCGTATTCAAGCACATTTGCAAGCACAACGCCAAGAAGAATGACAACGGGAATCATATACCACGTGTAACCGAATTTGTTGTATAACGGCATAAGAAAACCGCACAGAACAAGTGCCCCCGCACCGTAAATCGGCACGAAAGGTCCACTCATAAAACCTCGGTTTATAAGCTTTTTATAATATATTGAGCAGCAGACTGTTTCAAGAATCCAACCGCAGATACTGTAGATGAAGAAGTAAAAAATATAATCAAGAACAATGTCCATTATTCCGACACCTCCGATATAAGTCTGCGAAATTTTTCTTTCTTTGATTTTGACAATCTGACAGCTGTTTCCTGATGCGCACAGTATTTGTCAGACAGACAGACAATCCAGCTCTCTTTAAACTTAGGCGGGGTGGGTGTGAGAGGCCACATATGGCGTTTGATAATATTTTCTTCCATTTCTGAAAGAGTGAACAAAGCCCTTGCATTTTTCAGCGCAAAGCCGGGATGACGGTAGCCGTGAAGTCTGTGCGAGCCGTCACCGGGCACATGCCAGTCGTAATAAAACAGGTCGTGAAGCATTGCACCTCTTGCGGCTTTTACATAGTCAAGCCCTTTTTCTTTTGCCAGTGTGTAGCTCATATATGCAACACTCATAATGTGCTGCAGTCTTGTAATGTCTGCGTGCTGAATAAAGTCAGCCATACTCTGAAATTCATTTGTGTTGTAGATGTCACCGATGATTTTAAAAAACTCCTGCTCATTCTCCTGCGTGAGCGAAAAAGTTTTTACATAAATTTCAAACAGATTTTTCATTGTGTCTCCTTGTAAATTCAGATTTTTCACACAATTTATCACATACCAAACTTATCCACCCGTATATAATATCATAATATGCAGTCGTTGACAAGCAGTTTTTTTTATGATACAATTGAAAAGCAAGTGAGTCGGGCAATTGCGTACTATTGTATGAGGAAAGTCCGGGCTTCACAG
Source organism: uncultured Clostridia bacterium (assembly GCA_937876205.1). Lineage (GTDB taxonomy): Bacteria > Bacillota > Clostridia > Oscillospirales > Acutalibacteraceae > UBA1081. The sequence goes on along the minus strand of CALEII010000020.1, from coordinate 7,590 downwards.
AGCAGGATAACGGCTAACGGCCGCCGAGGGTGACCTTAGGGAAAGTGCAACAGAGATATACCGCCTGTTTTACAGGTAAGGGTGGAAAGGCGAGGTAAGAGCTCACCGGCGTGCAGGAGACTGTACGGCCCTGTAAACCCTATCCGAAGCAACACCGATATGGAGTGGTCTGCTCGGCCATAACTCCGACGGGTGGCGTGAGCTGTGAGGCAACTCACAGACAAGACAGATGATTGCCTTAAATGACAAAACCCGGCTTACAGACTCACTTGTTTCAGATCACCGCATACAATGGTATGAGGTGATTTTATGTTATATGTCGCTTTTCTTGCATTACTTGTGTTTCTTGCAACAGTGGGACTGGGCGCAGTCTGTTATGCTGTGGTTCTGCTGTTTATGAAGCCTTCTGAGAAAAAAGGTGTGATTCTGTTGCCTATGAACGGAGATAAACGGCAGAATGCAACAAAAATCGGCTATGTGTATGAAAGACTCAATCTGCTCGGTGAGAATGAGTGCTGTGATATTATTGCCGTTGAAAAGAATGAATCCGATGAAGACATTCGCAGGATGTTTGAAAGATATAATAATATAAAATTTATACAGCTGGGCGATATGCCCGATATAATGTCCCATTTTTGGGACAGTTAATGTGGTAATATAAGTTCAAGAATAATTTATCGCTATGCGATAAATTATTGTTTATTCCAAAACGGAAGTGATTATATGTTAAGACTCATACTCGGAAGAGCAAGAACCGGAAAGACGACCTATGTCAGGCGTATTCTGGCAGAAAATGCAGAAAAGGGGAACAATATCCTTATTGTTCCCGAGCAGTTTTCTTTTGAGAGCGAAAAAGCAATAATTGAAATGCTGGGTGCCGGAAAGGCGTCTGATATTTCTGTGCTCAGTTTTACGTCTCTGTCAAAACGGATTCTTGATGAATATGTGCCTTGCAGAAAGCCTGCCGTTACAGATGCGGCAAAAACCGTCATTATGAGTCTTACTCTTGAAGCGCTCAGTGAAAAGCTTAAAATCTTCGGCAGATGTGCGAGGAACAGACACTCGGTTGCCGAAATTCTCCATATAACAGATGAGCTGATTCAGTGCGATGTGTCATATGATGCAATGAATACGGCAGCCCGTGAGTCCGGCAACAGAATACTTATGGGCAAGGCTCAGGAAATTGAGCTTATTTCTTCTCTTTATTCTGCAATGCTTACAGAGAAATTCTCTGATGACAGATATATGATAAACTCAGCGGCAGAAATAATTGCCGAGAAAAATCTTTTTGAGGGCAAGACCGTTGTTATTGATGAATTTTCAGGCTTCACGGCTCAGCAGAATCTTATTCTTGCGCACATTCTCAGGCAGGCAAAGGATGTTTATGTGACAATGTGTGCCGATTCCGTCAGAGATTATTCCGAGGGTACGGGGGCATTTTCATACTCTGTTGAGAACATCAACAGACTCATTTCTCTTGCAAGAAAGAATGATGTTCCGGTTGCCGAGCCTGTCATTCTGTCGGGAAATCATTTTGAAAACAGTGCAGCTCTTGCCTGCATTGAAAAAGGACTTTATGAGCCCTGTCCCGAGGTTTTTACGGATGCTGCGCCTGAAATTACAATTGCAACTGCAAGAAATCTCTACGAAGAGTGTGAATTTGTTGCAATGAGTGCAAAAAAGCTTGTGCGTGAAAACTCTTTGCGTTATCGGGATATAGTTATTGTCAGCAGAAGTGAAGAATATAACAGATATCTTCCGTTTGCCCTGAAGAAATATGATATTCCCGTTTTTGAGGACACAAGAAGAAAGCTCAGTGAGGAGCTTATTGTGGTCTATGCTATGTGCGCTCTCACTCTTGCAGCAGAGAGCTTTACCACAGACTGTCTTTTGAGAATGCTGAAGACTTATATAAGCCCGATTGCAGATGATGACATCTCAATTCTTGAAAACTATGTTATGATGTGGCAGATTGATTACAGTGGTTGGCTGCGTGACTGGACAGGCCATCCCGATGGTCTCGGTGTGGAATTTACAGACGAAGCAAGAGAAAAGCTTGAGTATATAAATCAATTGCGCAGACAGGCTGTCATTCCTGTCTGCAGACTCAGGGAAAAGCTCGCAGATACTGACGGCTTCGGTGCAACTCAGGCTGTATATGAGTTCCTTATCGAAACGGGAGCAGATAAAAATCTGCTTGCATTTGCCAAGAGTCTTGACGGCGATACGGCATATGAATGTGAACGCTCCTGGGACGAATTTATGAATGTTCTCTCTCTCCTTGCAGAAACAGTCGGCACTCGCAGTATTTCGCCCTCACGTTATCTTGAGCTGTTCAGAATTATGGCCGATTCATCGGATATAGGTGATATTCCCGGCGGTATTGATGAAATAACAGTGGGCGATGCCGAAAGAATCAGGGTGTCGGGCAAGAAAGTGCTGTTTGTTGTCGGAGCAAACGACGGAGTTTTTCCTGCAGTGAACGGTGAGTCATTCGTATTTACGGATAACGAGAGAAAGCTTTTCAAAAATCAGGGAGTGGAGCTGGGCACAGGCAGCATAGATGCTATGAGAAAAGAGCGTCTGCGTGTTTACAGCACACTGAGTATCCCATCAGAGAGGCTTTATATTTCATACTCTGCAGGCAGTATCACAGGAGAGGAAAAAAGTGCATCTGAAATTGTGTATATGGTGCAGAATATTGTTCCTTCTCACACACGCACAGATATTTCGCAGCTTTCTCCTCTTGATAAAATAGAGAGTGAAAAATCAGCCTTTGAAAGCGCATCGCTTCATTTTTATGACAATACGGAATACTCAGAGTCCGTGAAATCTTATATTGAGCATTCCGAATATGCTGATATGCTCAGAGGTATTGCAAGAAATGCCGAGAAAAGTGATATCAGCTTTGAAAATAATGAAATTGCAGAAAAGCTTTTCGGCAAAAATATGTATATCAGCCCATCAAGGGTTGAGGAGTATTATAAATGTCCGTTCAGGTATTTCTGCCGTTACGGACTCAAGGCATCTTCACTTGAAAAAGTATCTTTTGACCCGAGACAGAACGGTCTTCTGATACATTATGTGCTTGAAAAACTTGTAAGGGAATACGGCGGTGAAAGTCTGTTTACGATGCCGGTTCACGAGAGACGCACGGCCGTTTCAAAGACAACCGACGATTATATTGAAAAATATATAGGCACAAAGGACAGTATTGACAAAAGACTTCTTTATTCACTTGAACGAAGCAAAGATACTGTCTGTGAGATAATTGAGAGACTTGCTCCCGATTTCAATGAGTGCAGATTTGTTATCCGTGATGTTGAATTGGTCATAGGTAATGAAGCAGAGGTGAAGCCTTATGATATAGAGCTTCCCGACGGCGGAAAGGTCACTCTTCACGGCGTTGTTGACAGAGTTGATACAATGACGGACGAAAAGGGCACAACATATCTGCGAGTCCTTGACTACAAATCGGGCGGTAAGGATTTCAAGCTCAGCGATGTGGTGTCGGGACTTAATATACAGATGCTTGTTTATCTTATGTGTCTTTGTGAAAACGGAAAAGACAGATACGGTGATTTTATACCTGCCGGTATTTTGTATATCTCTGCAAAGGGCGGAAAAAACAGCCTCGGCAGATACGCTGATGAGGACGAGATTTATTCCGCAAGAGTGGCACAGAGTAAAATGAAGGGTATCGTGCTTGGTGATGAGGATGTTATCTTCAGTATGGAGGGTAAAGGCACAGGCACTATGATTGATGCCGGTATTGATGCGAAAAAAGGTATAACAGGCAGTGTTTATATGCTTGAAAACTTTAAAACGCTCCATAAGGCAGTTGACAGAATAGTCCGTGATATGGCAGTTTCACTCCATAACGGACGTGTTGAGGCTTTGCCGATTTACGGAACAAATTATAAAAACACCTGCACATACTGTGATTTCAGATTTGTATGCTGTCACGAAGAGGATGATGCCTGCAGAGCAATATTTGACGGTGAACCCTGGGAAGCATTGGAGGCGATGAACAATGGCTGAAACAAAATGGACTAAAGATCAGCAGAATGCAATTGAAGCCAGAGGCGGTACGCTGCTTCTGTCAGCTGCTGCCGGCTCCGGTAAGACTGCAGTCCTTGTTGAACGCATAATTACCCTGCTGACAGATGAGAAAAAGCCTGTTGAACCTGCAGAGCTTCTTGTTGTTACCTTCACAAATGCAGCTGCAGCCGAAATGAGAGCAAGAATAACATCGGCAGTGGACAAGCTTATTGCAAAGGAACCTTCAAACAGCTTTTACAGAAACATCAAGATGAAGCTGCCTGAAGCAAGAATCACCACAATGGACTCATTCTGCATAAGTCTTGTAAGAGAAAATTTCCATATGGCAGGTGTTGAGCCTGATTTTACACCAATTGAAACGGGGGAGGAGAGTATTCTTGTTTCAGATGCTATGTCTGAAATGCTGGACAAGCTCTGCAGTGAATCACCTGAAATATATAATCTTCTCAACACAATGACTGCCTACAACAAAAATGACTCAGGTCTTGCACAGAAGGTGCAGGAGCTTCACAGATTCTCTCTGAGTCATCCTTTCCCTGAGAAGTGGCTCAGTGAAGTTGAAGAAATGTACAGTGCCGATGCTGATATAAAGAATTCCTGCTGGGGAAAAATAATTCTTGAAGAAGCCGTACAGGCTGTGGAGTATGCAGGTGAGCTTCTTGAAAAAGGATTGTTTGAAATCATCGGTCACGAGGTTATTGAGCCTAGGTACCGTGATTCCTTTGAAATTCAGTCAGAGGCTGTTGACAAAGTAAGGGGGCTTATAAAAAATGCTTCGTGGGATATGATCTGTTGCGGTGTGAAGGGGCTGAAATTTCCGTCATTGCCGACAGCTCCCAGGGGCTACGGCTCTGACCCGGTGAAGGTTTCAGCTGAGAATAAATACAAGACTGCAAGCTCAGCTATGGAAGGGCTTGAAAAACTGTTCTGTGCGACGGAAGCTGAGCACAAGGAGGATATGTGCATCCTCAGCCCTGTTGTGAAAGGTCTTGTTGGTGCAGTCAGGGAATTCACACGCATTTATGACGAAAAAAAGAGAGAACGAAATTCTTACACATTTTCAGATATAATGCACTTTGCACTCAAACTTCTTGTGACACAGACCGATACGGGATATGAAAAAACTGCTCTCGCATATGAGCTTGAGCAGAGATATTATGAAATTCTCATTGATGAGTATCAGGATACAAACGAAGCGCAGGATATGCTTTTTGCAATGCTTTCAAGAAACGGCGGCAATATGTTTATGGTCGGCGATGTGAAGCAGAGTATTTACAGATTCCGTCTTGCAATGCCTGAGATATTTATGAAAAAAAGCCGAGAATATGCTGATTATGACGGCATAAATTACCCTGCAAAAATATTTCTCGGTCAGAATTTCAGAAGCCGTAAGGGTGTGCTTGACAACATCAACTTCATTTTCGGAAAGCTTATGAGTGAATATGCTGGTGAAATGGAGTATACACCAAAGGATGCTCTTTACTATTCTGATGTGTATTCTGCTGAAAGTGCACAGCCTGATGTGAGCCTTCGTCTTCTGAAGGATGCTGACACACAGACCGAAGCAGAGTATATTGCAGATATTATTGAAAAAACAGTTTCTTCGGGTGCTGTCGTAACTGCAAAAACGGGAGAAAGACCTGTGCGTTACGGTGATTTCTGCATACTGCTCAGAAGTCTTAAGGGTAAAGCCGAGATTTATGAAAGTGCACTCAGACGCAGAAATATAAGAGTTATTTTTGAGAAAAAAACAAGTCTTTTTGACACCACTGAGGCAGGAGTGTTCATTTCACTGCTGAAAGTCATAAACAATCCCACCGATGATGTGGCTATGCTGTCTGTGATGTTTTCGCCTATGTACGGCTTTAATGCCGATGAGACTGCAGAAATCAAGCTTTATGACAGAAAACAGAATTTTTATACTTGCCTCAAAAAATGTTCACAGAGCAACAAAAAGGCAGAAAGACTGCTCAATGACCTTGCTTCCTACAGGCGTATGTCTGCAGTTATGCCATTTGACCTGTTTCTGAGAACCCTTCTTGATTCAACAGGCTATTCTGCAATTGTGAGCGCTCTTTCAAACGGTGAAGACAGAAAGATGAATCTGCTTCTTCTTTGCTCACTGGGCAGTGAATATGCAGCCAGAGGCGGAACAGGTATAGCAGGCTTTCTCAGATATCTTTCAAGAGCTGCAGAAAGCGGAGCCGAAACAGGTGCTGCAACAGCAGGTGTATCTGATGAAAATGCAGTCAGAATTATGAGTATACACAAGTCAAAGGGTCTTGAATTTCCTTATGTATTCCTTGCAGACTGCGGAAAAAAGATCAATAAGTCTGATGCGTCGGAGGATATGATAGTCAGCCCCACTGCAGGTGTCGGAATGGTTATTATAAATAACGAAAAACTGCAGAAATATTCATCTCTGGGGCATATGGCGGCAAAAATTGCCGTTAAGCGTGCCACAGTTTCGGAAGAGCTGAGAATACTTTATGTTGCAATGACAAGAGCCAGAGAAAAGCTCATTGCTGTAGCGTCTGTGGGTAAAATTGAGAATGAAATCAAAAATGCACTCTCATCTGCAGCCTGCAGAAAGGTGCCATCATTTGCAGTTCTCGGAGCAACCACATACGCACGTTGGCTTATGATGGGATTTATCAAGCATCCCGATATGCGCAAGCTCGTTAATTCTTACGGTTTCAGTGTTGAGTCTGATTTTGCTCAGGCACACAGCAGTCTTGAGGTTATTGCCGAGACACAGTTTGCCGTAGCTGAAAATGACATCTTACAGCCGGCTCGGGCAATACCTGACAGTACGGTGATTGATGAGATAAGAATCAGAGCAGAGTACAGATATCCGTTTATTATGCCCTCTGACACAAGGCCAAAGCGTGTTGCATCAGACTTTGAGAAGCACCGTTTCAATGAGATGTATTTTGCCACCTCCAAGCCCTCTTTTATGCAGGGTGATAAGCTCAATGCGGCTCAGGCGGGTACTGCAAATCATCTGTTTATGCAGAATTTTGATTTCAGTAATCCTGACAGCAGAAAAGAGTGTGAGAGAATGCTGAATGAAGGAATTCTCACCCGTGAACAGGCAAAGGTGATAAGGCATGACAAGGTGCAGCGTTTTGTTGAGTCCTCTCTGTTTGAGAGAATAAAGAATGCAGTTGCTGTTTACCGTGAAAAGGATTTTACCGTGCAGATAAGGCTGGGTGACATTGACGGCAGTGTAAATGAAAATGTGGCAGACGAAAGAATTCTTGTTTTCGGTAAAGCTGACCTTGTTTTTGAAGAAGCTGACGGACTTGTAGTTGTTGACTATAAAACAGACAGGACAAAAACACCGTCAGATTTTGCAGAGGCTTACAGCGGACAGCTTGACATATATGCTATGTCTATGTCTCAGCTGCTTGAAAAACCCGTCAAGGAAAAAATAATTTATTCACTTGAACTGGGTGAAGAAATAATGGTGTAACAATAATTTGTCGAACCAAAGTTCGACAAGAATTCGCAATTGGAAATTCGCAA
>CALEII010000019.1 GCA_937876205.1 uncultured Clostridia bacterium | reverse complement strand
AGATGCCTATGAGCAGTATTGTTCCCAATTTTAAGAATCCGTACAAGTGCCGTGAAGAGGATATGAAGCCGTTGGAAAACAGTATCCGTGAAAACGGTATTATTCAGCCTTTAATGGTGCGAAAGGACGATAAAGCTGATGTGTACGAAATCATATCAGGTCACAGAAGATACCTTGCCGCAACAAGGCTTAAACTGACAGAGGTTCCCGTTGTTATATTGGACATAAGCAAGGAAGAAGCAGACATTATCCTTGTTGACAGTAATCTGCACCGTGAGCATATTCTGCCCTCGGAAAAAGCCTTCGCCTACAAAATGAAAATGGATGCCATTAAAAAACAAGGTAAACGAACAGATTTAACTTCGGACCAAGTCGGACCGAAGTTGTCAGCAGATGAAATATCTGATATCGACAGTGCTTCTCAGGTGAAAAGATATATCCGCCTTACTAACCTGATTCTAAGGCTTCTTGCTTTGGTAGATAGCGGTAAAATCGCACTTGGTCCTGCTGTTGAGCTTTCATATCTTAGCCAAGGACATCAGAACTTTTTGGCTGAGGCTATTGAGAAAGAACTTGCTACACCTTCCCTTGCTCAGGCACAGAAAATGAAGAAGCTGGCACAAGAGGGAAAGCTTGATGTCGGTACAATTCTTAGTATGGTAAAACAACCAAAACCTAATCAGGTTGTTACGGTTAAAATTCCCGAGGATAAAATCAGCAAATATATGAAATCTAATGCTACCGTAAAGGAAAAGGAAGATTTTCTTGCAAAGGCTGTTGAGTATTACGGAAAGCATCTTATGAGACAGAAAGACAGAGGTGCGAGATAATGAAAAAGCTTAAGGATTTTTACGGTCTTATCGGTGAAGAAGAATATGTTATTGGCGGTGTTCGTTACAAGGTTTCTTCTAAGTTTGCACCCGTTAATATCTGTAAGATTGAAAACACCATAAGCGACAAAGCACAAAAATATGTAGGCAGTGATTTTGCACATTTGACAAGTGCCGATGATAGAAATACAATGAATGCAGAATATATATGTTTGACTGCCGGGAAGGAGGACTAATGCAGTCTGATGCAAATATCGGAATTACTGCTATCTACTGCCGATTATCAAAAGATGACGGTACTGAAACAGAGAGTAATTCAATCGGCAACCAAAAGAAAATGCTGACACAAAAGGCAAAGGAATTAGGGTTAACAAATACCAAGTATTATGTTGATGACGGCTATACTGGTACAAACTTCAACAGACCTGCTTTTCAGGAGCTTCTCGATGATATCGAAATGGGATATATCTCAGTTGTTATCGTCAAAGACCTTTCTAGATTAGGACGAGATTATGTTTCGGTTGGTCATTACACAGATAACTATTTCCCTGAGCATAACGTAAGGTTTATCGCTGTTAATGATATGGTTGACAGTGATGAGGGTGAAAACGAAATCGCACCATTCAAGAATGTTATGAATGAAATGTATGCGAGGGATATCAGCCGTAAGGTCAGGAGTGCTCATCGTATTCGTGGCAATATGGGAGAACCGTTATCACAGCCACCTTACGGGTATATGAAAAGTCCTGAGAACAAGAAAAAGTGGATAATTGATACCGAAGCGGCTGAGGTAGTCAGGGATATTTACAGAATGTGTCTTGACGGTATGGGTAACGAAGCTATTGCAAGGGAGTTACAGAACAGACAGGTGCTTATCCCTATGGCATATTGGCAAAGCAAAGGCTTAAACCGTAGCGGTAAGAAAACTCAACCGAATCCGTACAAGTGGTGCAAGACAACTGTACAGAAAATTCTCTGTCAACAGGAATACTGCGGTGATGTTATCAACTTCAAGACCTATTCCAAAAATTTTAAGAACAAAACCCGTATTGATAACCCTGTAGAGAATTGGAAAATCTTCAAGGATGTTCACGAGCCAATCATTGACCGTGACACTTGGGAAATGGTACAGAAGCATACGGCAAGAACAAAACGCAGAGCACCTAAAAAAGAGAATGCAAGAAAGCATATCTTCAGTGGTCTTATACGCTGTGCAGATTGCGGCAGTAATATGAGTTATCATACCAATACCGTAAACAAGGATATTCACTATTTCAGTTGCAGTAATTATGTAAAGGATACCCGTGGCACTTGCCCTGAACGACACTATATCCGTGCTGATGCACTTGAGCAAATAGTAATCCTTGAACTGAAACGCCTTGCGATAATGTTACAAAAGGATGAAGCATTGCTTGCTGATATCCTTGAAAAGAAAACTAACAAAGATTTCTATGATGAGAAGAAGTTCCTTGAAGGAGAACTGCAGAAAGCAATAGTCCGTCAACAGATGGTGGCAACGCTCTATGAAAACTTGTATGAGGACAATGCAACAGGCAAGGTTACGGATGAATGGTTTACCCACATGTCCCACAAATATGAGGTTGAACGAGCTGAACTGAAAGTCAAGATATTTAACCTGAGAGAACAGGTTGCAAATATGCAAACGGTTCAGCACAACAAGGATATGTTTATCGGTGCAGTAAGAAAATTCTTGGATATGGATACGATTACAGCACCACTCATTCACGAGCTCATAGACCACATTGATGTTTATGAGGCAGAGGGCAAGGGTAAGAACAAGACACAAAGAGTGGTGATTCGCTACAACTTTGTGGGTTATCTTGAAATACCCGAAAATGACGAGCCATGCTTCACAGCAGATACCCGTCAGGGAGTGGCAATAGGTTATATCTCTAAACCTACAGAAAAGTCAGCATAACAAAAAGTCGCACTCCGAAAGGAATGCGACGATACATAAAAACAACGAAAATATATACAAAACTCTATTTTAAGCAAAAAAAATTGAGTATTCACAGGTCAAATCCCTTATGAATACTCAATATGGTGCGAGAGACGGGACTTGAACCCGTACGGGATTACCACACGCCCCTCAAACGTGCGCGTCTGCCGATTCCGCCACTCTCGCATTCCGTTTGGAACAGTGATAATTATAGCAGAACACTTTTGTATTGTCAAGCCTTTTTTAAAAAAAATTATAAAAAATTTTATTATTTTTATTGTAATAAAAATAATAATGATTCACTGTTATTACACACTTTGCAAAAACATTTCCGTTAGGGTGACGGAAATAATCCGAACCAGCCTAAAAACGGCTATTTTTAAGTCTTTTCGGCATTTCGGATTTGAAAGGCGATAGATTTGCGAGTATTTTAACGAAGTATTGACGGAAATCAGCCTGTAAAAAACGGGTTCGTTTTATTCCCGTCACCCTAATGTGAAATTAAAAATATATCTTTCGTTTCCGCTTGTATATTACTGAAATTTATTGTATAATAAATTGAAAAGAAAGGAGCATACATATGAAAAAATTTATTTCGCTGTTACTTATCCTTATAATGGTATTCACTCCCGTGACTGCATTTGCAACCATACCCGAGTACGACGCATCATGGGCAAAGATGGGTGATATAAACCTTGACAAAAGAATCACTGCAATGGATGCAAGACTTGTGCTGAGATATTCAGCAAAGCTTGACTCGGGAGAAATGGACCTTTACCGTTCTGATGCTGACGGAAACGGCAGACTGACCGCAGCTGACGCAAGAGAAATACTTCGTGTGGCAGCAGGACTGAGCCAATTCACATACGGCTTTGACGGAAATCGTGTTCCCTGCGTTATAAACACGCTTAAAAGCGGCAGATACTATCTTGAGGCAAGCTATGACGAAACTGGCACGGGCAAGGGCAAAAAAACTCAGATTCTGCTTGCAAAAGACGGTGACAACATATATTTTATCAACAAATCTGATGATGTGATTGTATCTGATCCGGCAGAAGATTCCAAAATGCCTGCCATAAAGGGTGTAGGTATGCTTCTCATCGGTGAGCAGATGTATGCTGTTATGCTCAGCGAGGATGCAGATTTTGCAATACCCATTACCGACGCTCTTATTGACGCAATGGGCAAAGACGGTGATTTTTTGGGTGATGACCTGATGATTGATGCTGAAATGCTCAAGAAAACATCAGACCTCATTTCTGAGTTTATCGCCGATGATATCGGCTCTCCCTCAAAGGTTACGATCAATGATGAGGAATGCTTCTGCTACTCATATGTAAAAAACGGAAAACAGTATCTTCTTTATGTTGACTCTATGGGAAGAATTATGACCATAGACTGTGTAAGCGCTCAGGGCGACAACCTGAGTCTGATTGAATTCATAAAGGTTTCAGGTGACAGACCCACAGCATATTTTGACATTGATAACTATGCTGTTCTTGATTTTTTCTGATAATAAGCTACACAAAAAAAACAATTTTATATGAAGCAAAAAAACGGACAGAAAAATCTGCCCGTTTTTTCATATGCTTATTATGTCCTTTGTTCCGTCAGTGAGCTCCACGCCGTTGTCATACATTACTATCATTGTTGTGTCTGCCTTAAATAAAAGAGAATGAACCACATTCTTCTCAACAGCAAACATATCACCCTTAACGAATGTATATTTTTCTGACTCACTGCCCGAAAAAAGCGTTATCTCTACTTTTCCGTCAACAATATAGAAGGTTTCACGGTTAAGTGCGTGATAATGGCCGCCACGCTCCGTTCCTGCCTTTGAAAAACACATATTGACCTGCTTATACCCTTCGTGCACAAGCTGAACAAGCAGTCCTCTGTCGTCACCGTACTCAAAATCGGGTTTTAATATTGTAATCATCATTTTTGCACCTTAAAAATTTGAATACTTATTATTCTTTATGATTCTGTATGTTTTTATAAGCTCGTCAATTCCGTCATCAACAGAATATGAAGGTCTCCAGCCCATTGACTCAAGTCTTTCATTTGAGACAATATAATCTCTCTTATCAGGGTCTGCACCTATGGGGGACTCAATATAAACAAAAGACGGGATGTGCTCCTTTATCTTTGCACAAAGCTCAAGCTTTGAAATATTGCAGTCTGAGAGACCGCAGTTATATTGCCTGCCTTGCATTTTATCAAAGTTTTCCATAGCAAAAATAAATGCGCCTGCAGCATCTCTGACATGGAGATAATTACGCTTGAAATCACCTTCAAAAACAACCACGGTTCTGTCAAAAACAGCTCTGTATGTAAAGTCATTGACAAGCAGGTCTGTTCTCATTCTCGGTGAAGCGCCGAAAAGTGTCGCAAATCTGAATGTGAGGGAATTTCCGCTTTCAAGCACAGCCTTTTCTGCTTTCATCTTTGTCTGACCATAAAGTGAAATGGGGTTTATGGGTGTCTCTTCCGTGCAGTAAACATCTTTCTCCCCCACACCGTATCCGCTGTTTGTGCAAGGAAAAATAACCTTCTGTGTGTCCTTGTCACGAAGGCGCAGAAGCATTTCAACAGCGTCATAATTGGTGTTCACTGCGTCAATTTTATTCTTGTCACACAGAGGAAAGCCCACAAGCGCAGCAAGAGGGATTATAATATCTTTGCCTCTGACAAGCTCTGTCATCAGTGCTTCATCACGGGCATCACCGTTGACAATGGTAAAATTTTTGTTATAGCAGCAGTCAAGCAGAGAGCTCTGAGCGTACATAAAAGAATCGACAACAGTCACTTTATGTCCCTTGGCAAGAAGCATAGGCACAAGCACACTGCCTATATACCCTGCTCCGCCTGTAATAAGTATATTCATAAAATATCACTTCCTCAGTTTATAATACCACATCCGTAATTTCATTGCAAGTAAAAAGGACCGAAGTGTTGAACTCCGGCCCTTTAGTAATCTTATTTATCCTTGAACATCTCAAGACGCTTTTCCTGCTTTGCTCTCTTCTTCTGATATTTAGCTTCAAGCTTTGCTTCGTAAGCGTTTTTCTCTTTCACATCGGTAAGCTCCTTGCCTGCTTTATATTCGGCAATAGCTCTTTCTCTGCGTGCCTTTGCTTTCTTTACATAAAGAACTGCGTAAATAACAAGTGCGATAACACAAAGAACGCCGATGATGAGATAAATGTACTGACCAAAGCCCTTCTCCTGAGGAGCAATCTCTGTGTTGGGGCGTGTTACAACTGCAAGGCAAGCAGAACACTGAGCAACATCAAGTCCATCATAAGAATCTGTTGCAGGTCTGATGTTTGCCATAGAAACTGTGTGAGCGTCCTCTGCACAGGGAGCTGCCTGAGCCTGAACACTGAATGCTGCAGCAACTGCTGATGTATCAGCGCTTGCATCTGCATTTTCTGCGTTATAAGCGTCAACTGCGGCACTGTTGTTTGCATAGAATGTGAAACCGTTTACTGCTACCTCAGCATCGCCATCCTGAACGAAACCGAAAGCAAGGGAACCGATATTCTTTACTGATGCGGGAACAACTACCTTGGTAAGAGCTGAACAACCGAAGAATGCACCGCTGCCGATTGATTCAACACCGTTGCCAAGGTCAAGGCTGACAAGAGACTCACAATTCTTGAATGCGAGACTGCCGATTGTCTTTACGCCATCACCTATTACAACATACTCAAGAGCATCACAGCCCTGGAAAGCTGAATCGCCGATGTGTGTAACAGAATCGGGAATTACAACAATCTTAAGAGATTTACAATTGTAAAATGCAGCATTTGAAATTGTTGTAACAGAATCGGGAATTACGACCTCTGTGAGAGTATTTCTGCCGCTGAAAGCAGAAGCACCGATCTCTGTAACAGGAACATCTTCAATCTCTGAAGGAACAACAACAACTGTGTCTGTTGCGTCGTCTCCTGCATTGTAGCTGTTGATTATATGATAAGGCTCAAACTCACCTTCAACCTCAGGTGTAACAGGTGTGTATGAGAAGTTACCGTAATCTTCAGCAAATGCTGTCACAGAAAACAGAACAACAACTGCAAACATAACTGCAACTGTCATTATAAGCTTTTTAATAACTGATGATTTCATTTAAATCACTCCAAACTGTATTCCTATAAATTATATTGTAAATTTCTGATTATGTCAATACTTTTAAATAATTTTAAATATAATATACATTTATTTTTAATCAATTTATACAAAGCAATCAGGCTGTTTCTGACTCTGATTCCGGAAGAACTCCGATATTGATGCTTCGTAGCACGGGATATCCGTAGTCTGCACTGTCAGAGAAAGTCCATATGTCATCAAAATTGAAGCCGTCAAAGCTGCCCTGAGTCTTCATCTGTGAATCGGTGAGAACAACATTGTTCATATTGATAAGTCTTTCATCCTCCTGTGCTTTTACTGCAACGGCATCTGCCGTGCCCTCAAGACAGAAGCTGGCTATGGCACTTGCTCTGCCATCTCCGTCAACACAACTGAGAAGCCCCGTAATTGAGCCCTCATTCTTATCTGCGCTTATCTGTCCTGCGTTATAACACTTTTCAACGGTTGAAAGACCGTTTTTGCATCTGTTATTGCCTGTGATTCCGCCTGCATTTTTAGGTGAAGTGACATTGCCGGCGTTGAAGCAGTTAACAATCTTCACATTACCTGACACAGCCTCATTTGCACCGCAGATTCCGCCTGCAAAGCCTGCTTCTGCTGTGACATTTCCGAATGAACAGCAGTCTGTTATAACAAGAGTATTTGCTTCACCGTCAGCGCTGAAATAACCTGTGATTCCGCCTGCATTGTTGCCCGTGGAAACAACAGTGCCGATAAAGCTGCAGTATTCAAAGCCTGCCATATCTGCGGCATCACCTGAGAAATAGCCCGCTATACCACCTGCATAGCTGCCGCCTTTTACATATGACTCAGCAACATTGAGGTTTCTGATATGTGCATTTCTGACAACACCGAACAAGCCTGCATATTCATCCTCCTGATTCACATACATTCCGTAAATTGTGTGGCCTGCGCCGTCAAATGTGCCTGTGAAATAAGAATATGTGTCAGAATCCTTTTTATAGCCTATCGGAGTCCACTCATTTTCGGGAGGAGCCTCACCCCAGCTCTGCCAGTTATCACTGATATTAAGCCTGATATCTGCGCCGAGCCTGTAATGACACGCCGCATAGAATGAATTTCCGTCATTCACAAGATTTGCAAGATATGCAAGCTGACCGCCTGATGAAATAATGTAGGGATCCTCTTTTGTACCGTTGCCCGACGCAAAGGATGCAGCTGCAGCACCGTTCCACACAAGAACAGGAGTCTGCTGTTGCTGTACAGATGCTGAATTTGTGGTATTCTCTGCCTTTTTTGTTTCATAGAAAACTTTTACACCTGAAAAAATACAGACCGCAACAATAAGAACAATCGCAAAATAAAGAATATCCTTTTTTGTGAAAACAATTTTTTTCTCAGAAGTCTTTTTTTCAGGCTCCACAGAAACTACGGGTACAGGCTCTTTTTTTTGCTGTACCGTTTTTTTTGGCACATCCAGCGGGTTGACATTCACACCGATTGCATCACTTATCTGTCTGTGAACTGATTCAAAGACTACCGTTTTTGATGCAAGATAGAAAAGTGTGTTTTCAAGATCTTCAAGAAACGGTGTTATTTCAATGCCTCTTGCGCTCAGCTCCTCAGCCGCATTGTCAAGATACTGCTCAGCTTCTGTGCGAAGGACAGCAGCACTATCATCACTGATTTTTTCAAGAATCGCAATTTTTTCGGTGTCAATTCCCGCAAAATACTCATAGCACATCATTGCCTTTGACTGAACAGGCATTGCAGTAAAAACTGACTTGAGAATATCTGCCATATTTCTGTTAAACTCAGCAGTATTATGCTGTTTTGCGTTCTCTGCGGCAAGAAGAATGTTTTTCTCTGTCTCTTCCGGCGACAGCTCAACAGCACAGCTCATCTTTTTGCAATAATTTACGGCATAAGAATACAACCAGTTTTCAAAAATCCTGTGGTCTTCAAGGTTACCTATAGTCTCAAAAACCTTCTTAAAAATATCAACCGTCAGATCAGATGCAACTGTTGTGTCACCTGTAAAAAGCTTGCAGATGAAAAAAATATTCTTATGATAATATATATATACATCTCTGTATGCGTCCTTATTGCCGTGGCTTGCAAGCACCACAGCAGGCGCAATCTGTTTTCTTCTCTCTTCCGACATTTTTCTGCCTCATTTCATATTGATAACAATATGATAAAATATCCGTTTGATTTTTTCAAGACATTCGACAATTTCTTTGAAAAAATTTTTCTTCTCAGTATTGACAAAAAGCAAAAAATCCGTTATACTAAAAACAGTTAGCAGGTGCTAACTCAGGTCGTAACCTCTTTTTTGTGAATATGCTTTCTCCTTCTTCGGGATCTTGCCTGACGGATATACAGGCTTTCTTTTTTACGGCTTGAGTTAGCCACGGCTAATTGACAAAAAGGGCATTGTAAGGTATAATCAGTATGAGGTGTTTCTATGATTCATACCGAACTGACAGTCAGGGCGATGAAAATTGCCTATAATGCGCATCACGGAGCCGTAGATAACGGCGGAATGCCATACATTCTGCACCCTGCCCATGTTGCACAGCAGATGACAACCGAAAAGGAAACTGCAGCAGCACTGCTTCACGATGTTATCGAAGACACGGCTGTCACAGCTGATATGCTTATTGCCGAAGGTATTCCTTCTGATGTTGTGAATATTGTTGAAATTCTCACAAAAAAGCCTGATGAAGACTATTTCAGCTACATAAACCGTGTTGCAACAGATAAAACGGCAACAAAAGTCAAGCTGGCAGACCTTCTTCACAACTGTGATGTTTCCCGTCTGCCTGAAATCAATGAAAATTACCTTCAACGACTTGAAAAATATAAAAAAGCTATTGAAATCTTATCCTTAAAGAATGCAGTCACAGATTGATGTGGCTGTTTTCTTTTTGCTGAAATTTACTATATTTCACACAATTTGCATATTTATTACGAAATTGTAAATCTTCAAAAATCTGAACAAAAACTATTTACAACATTTTTTCTTTATGATATATTAAAAACGAGGTGATAAACAATGATGGTTTATGTATGGCTCGGCATTCTTGTTGCCGCAATCGTGCTAGAAATTGCAACCACACAGATTGTTTCCATATGGTTTGCCATAGGCGCACTGGCAGCTTTCATCGCAACACTTGCAGGTGTGCAGCAGCTGTGGATTCAGATTGTGATATTCGTTGTTGTTTCTGCCATAGCCGTTATCGCAACCCGTCCGCTTGTGAAAAAGATTATCAACAAAAAAGCGGAGCCCACCAATGCAGATATGGTCATAGGCAAGACAGGCGTTGTTACGGAGACAATTGACAATCTTGCACCCACAGGCGTTGTTAAGGTAAACGGCTCGGTCTGGACAGCACGCTCAGCAGACAACACTGTGATTGAAGTCGGTGAAAAGGTTATCATCAGGGAAATAAGCGGCGTTAAGCTTATTGTAATAAAAGAAATTTAATTTTCGGAGGTACTATTATGGAATGGATCATTATTTTGGCAGTTCTGATTGTTTTTGCTCTCGTTATCGTTATTGCAAACATCAAAATTGTTCCTCAGTCAAAGGCATATGTTGTTGAAAGACTCGGCACATACAAGGACACTTGGCAGACAGGTCTTCACATCAAAATCCCTTTCATTGAGAAGGTATCAAAAATTGTTTCACTCAAAGAAAAGGTTGCAGATTTTGCACCCCAGCCCGTTATCACAAAAGACAACGTTACAATGCAGATTGACACAGTTGTTTTCTACCAGATAACAGACCCCAAGCTTTTCACATACGGTGTTGAACAGCCTGTTGCAGCTATAGAAAACCTTACAGCAACAACACTGCGTAACATCATCGGTGAAATGGATTTCGACCACACTCTCACATCAAGAGATACAATAAACGCTAAAATCAGAGGTATTCTTGACGAAGCAACTGACCCCTGGGGCATCAAGGTAAACCGTGTTGAGCTCAAGAACATCTTCCCGCCCAAAGAAATTCAGGACGCAATGGAAAAGCAGATGAAGGCTGAGCGTGAACGCCGTGAAGCAATCCTTCGTGCTGAGGGTGAAAAGGCAAGTAAGATTCTTGTGGCAGAAGGTCAGAAGGAATCTCAGATTCTCGCCGCAGAAGGTGAAAAGCAGGCAGCAATCCTTCGTGCAGAAGCCGTTAAGGAAGCAAAAATCCGTGAGGCAGAGGGTGAAGCTCAGGCTATCATCGCTGTTCAGCAGGCTAAGGCTGAAGGTATCAAGGTGCTCAATGAATCTGCTCCCACAAGAGAAGTTCTCACAATCAAGAGTCTTGACGCTTTCGCAGCAGCTGCAGACGGTCAGGCAACAAAGATTATCATCCCCTCAGAAATTCAGGGGCTTGCATCCCTCGCAACATCAGCAGCAGAGCTGTTCAAGGATGATAAGAAGTAATTAAAACTGTAATAATATTTCTCATCCCCGCCGAAAAGTTTCCGGCGGGGATGAATATTTATCATATTTTTTTACTTTCCATTGGTTTATTGATATCTGTTATATAAATAATATCATAACTGTTATGCAATATCCATTGACCTGCAAGCATATATTCTCCAGTTACCAGTTTGCGACTTTTTATCAATTTACCTGATGTGGAATAGTAACAACAATCTTTGGCAACTTGTTCAACCTTTTCAGATTCAGTATTAAATACACAAATTGAGTAATTAGTGTTAAAGGCAATATAGTTGTAATTTGCCCGAATTACCCCCATCCTATCTTGTATTTCAGCACAGCGAATGACATCAAAATCGTTAATGTCGTTGATTATTATTTTGTAAATGTAATGATTACTGCCAATACGCAAAACAACATAAACAGAATTCCTGCATGAGAAAAAACATGATATATAATTGAAACTTTCTGCATTATTGATATCATTTTTTATCTTTTCAAGTATGTCTGTTGCATATATTTCTTTCGTATTCAGATCTCCTATGCAAATTTTATTCTGAAGAGGATTTCCGTTTTTATCAATTGCTTCTACATTAGAGTCAACATAAAAGAATACATACGAACAAAGTACAGCCAATTCATCTTTTCGATATAATTCAGCAAGTTCCCCAATATTGCATTTTAACTGTCCCATTGATTTATCAATTAGGTCGTAGCATATAATCTGTGTATTTTCAGAAAATTTACCTTTGCCTGTCAAAACAATACTTTTATCAGTTGTATATATAATCGGATGGAAATCAAACAATTTATTTACATTCTCCATTGCCATAAAAGAATCATCATTATTCAAATCATAAAAAAACAGTTTATCATTAGCTGAAAGAGAATAAGCCTGACATATCAGTACTGCAAATGTATTTCCGTTATAATTTACGCCTGTATTGTCTTCACAAAAATCTATTCCTTTGATCTGATAAAGCGGATCTTCCTCGATATCAAATATTTTCGCAAAATTAATTACAGATTCTTCTTTTGAATTTTTGTTGTATTTAATAAATTTTCCATCATTCTCAAACACAACATAATCCTTAGTTTCAATAAAATTATATGTTCTTAAAGAAATGCTGTGTTTATTCTTATAAGATTTTTTTACAATCTCTTCAGGAATTCCATCATAATGCGACTTGTCTTCTTCAGGTAGTGATGATTTTAAGACAGAAACAGCTTCCGGATGTTCATCTTCACACAATTCAGGAACATAACCATACTTCTCTGACAGTCCCTTTGCGCCCACCAAATTAAACATTCTGCTAACTTCAAGTTCTATCTGATTTGCCTGTTTTCTGTTAACAGAAAAATACCCGAGAAAATCTTCTTGAATTTCAGTATATTCATCCGATTCCTGAAGATACATAAATTCAAGAGCAACCTGCAGAAAAACTTTCTGTACTTCTATTGAATCGATATTTTCTATTGCTTCATAATCTGCAATTATCTGTGGATTTGTTATTTCGAGGTACTTCTGAACCGCTCTTAAAAATGATTGCTGATTTTCGTTAAGCTGTGACTGCGAATCCTGAGCTAACTGATATAATATCGCAAGAAGCAATCTTTTTTCTTCGTCATCAAGATCCTTTATATCTACTGACGGAGTTCCCAATTTATAAAGTACAGCTTTTTCCTTTGAATTAAGATAATCATAAAGCCCAAAAATATCCTCACCAAGAGAAGACAACGCATCTTCTAACTTTTTATTTCCGCTGCGAACTTCATTCCGTATGTGTTCAATGGCAGCCTGCTGTTTTTCTCCAAAATCTCCATATGCCTGAAGAGCAGTTTCCAACCCTTTTTTATACATTTTTCTTTTTCCAAACATATTTAAACACCATCCATAAAATCATATTGTGTTCCGATTATCATATTATAAATCTCTTTTTCCAAAAATTCTGTTTTAATTTTTTGAATAAAATTATAATCAGATATAAATCTGTGAAACGCAACAACAGCACCGCCCACATCCAGTTTTTTCAGATCTTTTGTTACTGCAGTTACCACAACATTACTTCCAACTGACAATGCATTTGAATAACTGAGTATTTTTCGAGTTCTTACCTCATACATATTTTTGGGACCATCTGTATTTTCATTATAAAAAAGATTATGTATAATTGCAACCAGTTTGTTTATAAGTGCAGCTAATCCCGCACTTCGCATTATACTGAAAGAATCTATTGAACCATTCAGAATCATATTTTTTGCCAGATCATTGTTTATTGTCGAAATAAGCGGAACCGGTAATCCTTGTTTTGAAAAATAATCAGAACCAAAATGTACCGCCTGTCTTGCTATAGAAGCCGGGAGCAGATATTTATCTTTCTGCGCATAAGAAACAGCTTTATCAAATATACCGCTAACCCCGTTAGGATAATGCTTTATTATAACATTATCCTTCACCATAAAAGATTCAAAATCTGTTTTTGTAAGAGATCTCGTCATAATATTAGCTGTTCCGAAAACCCACCCCAAAACAGGATCATGACCTAAAGTTCTGTATCTGTGAGTAGTTCCGGACAAACCGGTACTTTCATGAACATGCACACCTCTTGTAATAGCATCATATGGAACACTCTGCAACAAGACCTCCTGCCACGACGGTGGAGCCGGTGCAAGAATTTTTTCCATAAGTTTGTCATTCTGCTTTGATGTCAATCTAAATTTTTCATTAGATAATAAGTATTGCCTTGCACATTGAATTGCTGTTGCTAACAACAAAAAAACAATATCCGTTTCACAAAGTTTTGTCTTTTGTTTAAACTCTTTATCAATATTTCGAATAATTGCCGGTGCCTGCATTGATACAGTAACCGCACGTTTATATTCATCATTTACCTGCTCAATATGATTTTCAACTATCTTTTTTTCTTGCATTGCTTCCTGCGCAAAAGACAATTTTTTTGCCGAGTTCTTTTTTAATCTTTCAAGATCACGATTCATTACATATACCTCTATACAAATACTTGTTTTCTTAACCGGCATTTGACGAATAATATTTTATAATTTTAACCCTAACTGTATGAACAGCTATCAAAAAACGAGATAAGAATAATTCAAACCGTAATCATTATATCATCATAAAAAAACAATATCAATAAAAATCAATATATTTTCACACAAATTAAGAACGCAGGCACCGAAGTGTCTGCGTTAATTTTTAACTTGTTTTTTAACCGAACAGGTTGCCGAAGCCGCCGATAATATCGCCTATTGAGCCGCCGCCTGAACCGCCGCTGATTATGTCACCAATGCCGCCGAGAATATCATCGACTTTATTTCCGGTGCTGTTTATCTGTTTTGTTGTGGTTTCTTCAACCTTTGTGGCACCCTCACCGTAAAGGCTGTCATAATAATCCTGAAGCTCCTTCTTTGCTTCTTCTTCCTCTGCTGACTGATAAGCCATAAGAATTACTCTCAGGTCATCAATCTGTCTCTTGACAGACTCGCTCTTTTCATAGGGCTTATAGCCGAGAACTTCTTCTGTTGTAGGCAGAGTTATCATACTTGCCGATGCTCTGAGAATTTCTCTCGCATCATAAGATGTAATCTTACCGTCTGCATTGATATCACAGAACTTTCTGTCATTTTCGTCCATTTCATCAAGCTGTGATGCCACACGCAGAACACTTCTTGCGTCGCTTGAATTTATCTTGCCGTTTTCATCGGCATCACCCATAAGTCTTGTTTCAAAATCGAAGTCACCGTAATAGGTTGTTATTGTGTAAATTATGCCCTCTTCTTCAAAATCAACGCCGAGATAGGGCATTTTTGTTGAATATGAGCCGTCTTCCTGCTTAAACATAAAGGTGATACCCATACCCATTGTGTAGTTTGTAAGGTTGCCGTAACGGTCAACCGAAACTTCAACATAGTTATTGACATACTTGAGCATCACATCGATATTTATTGATGTTGTGCCAAGCTCTATTGTTGCAAATGCCTTGTCTGTTACGTCAAAAACATTTGCAAGACCTGAGTCAGCGGCTGAGCCTTCAACATCCTTAAGGTCAATATGTATTGTGTACTTCTGACTGTGGCTTGTGCTTTTTGCAAAAGTAACAGTATAGTCCTTTATATCCTCACCCTTGAGGCTTGCAACATAATCCTTGCCCGTAAGAGGGATGTTATTGATAATGTCGTTGCCGTAAGGATACTCGGTTGTGATTGTGTTTTCTTTCATTGTGCCGTCAATAACACCGGCAAATATATCCTTTGTGCCGATAAGAGACTCAACCAGCCCTGTAACGGGACCGAGACCACCCTGAAGCTGATTTGCAAGCTCAGCTTCCATTGATGCTGTCTGTACCTTTGCAAATGCAGGCTTACTCTTCTTTATTTCATTAACGGTAAGGTTGAAAAGATCTGCAATATTATCTGCAAGAGCCTCTTCAATAACAACCTCAATTTCTTCGTCGTCATCGGGGTTTTCGTCAGGAGTTTCAACACCGTTCCACTGATTCTTGATGTTCTCAACGAATTTGTCAATGGGGCTGTCATTCTCTTCCTGAATAAGGCCGTTGAGCCAGTCAGAAATCATCTGAGAAGCGTTGATTGGTCCGCTTGCACCGCCTGCACCTGCACTGCCGAACAGACCTGAAACAATCTGAGAAAGATTCATCTCGGCGTAAGCGGGTAATGCTGTACCCACAAGTAAAGCAACGCTAAGAACAAGAGATACAATTACAGCTGAAACTCTTTTCCTTGTGTTTTTCATTTTTATTTCTCCCTTTTAATAAATATATATAACCAATATTATAATAGCACATAGATTACACATTGTCAAAGGTTTTTATTTGGAAGAAAAAAAAGGAACGGTGAATACCGTTCCTCAGAATTATTTAATATCCTCTCATTTTCTTGAGATCTCTGTAGTTTATAAGCTTTATGCCGAGTGATTCAATGTGCTGACGTGTTTTTGAATCCTTGAAAAGCTCATATTCCCACACTCTTCTCTGCCATGAGCCTGAAATTGCCTTAATTTCATCGCTTTCATAAGCAGGATGGATATATGTCTCTGTGATACCGTTATCAAAAGTTCTGTAGAGCTCATAGATATATTCCCTGAAATTCTCATAGCTGTCCTTCTGAGGTCCGTTCCAGTCACCGGGCATAAGATAATCAAGCATTGCAACCTTGTTCTGCTCACCGAAAGCCACAAGCTGACCGATAAGATTGTCAATCATCTCCTTGGGAATTTTAATATCGAGCATATCATTACCGAACATTTCATCTGTGAAAACTGTGGGCATTCTGAAAGGCATACCGTACTTACCGCAGATTCCCAGAGTTGTTGTGAGAAGGTCAAATCTGCCTGTATCAACACCGTAAAGAGAGCCCATATGGTTGTCAAAGTGTGACGGCTCAAGCCCCATTGCAAGCAGCTTCTCAATCTGTGCAACGCATTCTGTTGCAACATCATTGATATCAGCAGCCTTTGCAAACTGGTCACATTCGTGGTGCATAAAGCCTTCTTCATCGATAAGAGTCGGAACCTTATCTCCTGCAACGGGTGCCCAGCGGTATGTACCCCATTCACTTGTTGTTGTAAGATGTACACCCACTGCAAATTCGGGATTTGCCTTGGCAAACTTTACTGCTTCAAACGCCCAGGGGCAGGGTGCCATAATTGTTGCTGAAGTGATGCCGCCGCACTTAAAAAGGTCTATGGTTGCCTGATTATGTGCGTGACACATACCAAAATCGTCTGCATTGATAATAAGATATTTATCCATTTTTATATCTCCTTTTCATCTTCCTCAGGAAGAATATAATTTTTCAGTTCATTGAGAAATCTGCCGTCAAGAACTGCTTCCATAAACAATCCGTCGTCACGGTATTCCTCTTTTGTCACAGCGCCCTCCTTACGGATTTTTGACGCCACAGCCCCCTCTGAATACGGAAGCAGAAGCTGTA
Source organism: uncultured Clostridia bacterium (assembly GCA_937876205.1). GTDB lineage: Bacteria > Bacillota > Clostridia > Oscillospirales > Acutalibacteraceae > UBA1081. Next base: position 5,486 of record CALEII010000019.1, on the reverse strand, counting down.
CCTTACGTCTTGTGTTCTCAAGCATACTGCACATATTTGCAAGCAGCTTATCAAGACCTGTTCTGTTGAGTGCTGAAATTCTCACATCATTTACAGATTCACCGAAAAACCTGAGATTTGGCACCTTATCGCATTTATTATATACCGTCAGCATCGGTTTGTCTGCCGCTCCAAGCTCAGAAATAACACTTTTTGTGACTCTGATATGCTCCGGAACCTCTTTGTCAGAAGCGTCGCAGATATTAAGAATCAGATCAGCATATACAACCTCTTCAAGAGTTGATTTGAACGCCTCAACAAGGTCGTAAGGCAGTCTTGAAATGAAGCCTACCGTATCAACGAGCAGAACCGTTCTGCCGTCGGGCAGCTTAAGTGCTCTTGATGTGGGGTCAAGAGTGGCAAAAAGCTTGTTTTCAGCCAGAACACCTGCGTTTGTAAGTGCGTTGAGAAGTGTTGACTTACCTGCATTTGTGTAGCCAACAATTGCCACTGTTGTCACTGCGTTTTTCTTGCGTCTTTCTCTTAAAAGCATACGTCTTTTTGAGAGTGTTTTTAGCTGATTTTCAAGTGCATTTATGCGTCTGTGTATGTGACGTCTGTCTGACTCAAGCTTTGACTCACCGGGACCTCTTGTGCCGATTCCGCCGCCGAGCCTTGACATCTCAGTACCCTTACCGCCAAGTCGGGGAAGTGAATATTTAAGCTGAGCCAGCTCAACCTGAAGCTTACCCTCACCCGTTCTTGCATTCAGTGCAAAAATGTCAAGTATAAGCATTGTTCTGTCAATAACTCTGACATCTGTAACTTTTTCAATATTTCTCTGCTGAGAGGGTGTCAGCTCTGTGTCAAAAATGAGAAGGTCAATTTCATTTTCATCGCAGATGTTTTTAAGCTCAAAAAGCTTTCCGCCGCCAAGATATGTGGCGTTGTCTGCCTTGTCCCTTTTCTGTATAAGCTTTGCAAAAACCTCGGCGCCTGCTGTGTGTGCAAGCTCCTCAAGCTCATCTATAGAAACAAAAGCATCGTATTCACCCGTGTCAAGCCCCACAAGAATACAGGTCTCAGGTGCAACGGAGTTTTCAAAAAATTCTGCCAAATCAATCACCGATTACATTTTCTCATTTAATATTAACATATTGAATATGCCATTTCAAGCAAATTTCATATAAAAAAATCAAAAATTAGGCTACAATATGTCTGATAAATATGTTATAATATAAAATTAAGAATACTTTGTTTTAAAGAGCTGAGAAACTATGGACAACAAGCTTACAAATAAAAAAGTATATGATGTTCTCGTTGTAGGAAGCGGTATTGCAGGAATGTACGGCGCTCTTCAGTTTGACGGGGGCACAGATGTACTGCTTCTTGCAAAATATGAAAGAGATGTTTCAAACAGTAACCTCGCTCAGGGAGGAATTGCAGCAGTTCTTGACCTTGAGGACGACAGCTATGACCTCCACATAAAGGACACTATGATTGCAGGCGGTCAGGCAAACGACCTTGAGGCTGTTGACACACTCGTGCACGAAGGTCCGGACGATGTACGCAATATAATGGAGAATATGGGCGTTGAATTCGACCGCAATGAGGACGGAACACTTGACAAAACTCTTGAGGGTGGTCATTGCAGAAGAAGAATTATGCACTACAAAGACTCCACAGGTGCAGAAATGGTGCGAAAGCTTCTTGTAGAGACAGAGAAGAAAGAAAACATTGAAACAAGCTATAATACAACCCTCTATTCACTTCAGAGAGTAAAAAGCGGTTTCAGAGCTGATATAATCAAAGACGGCAAACTTGCAAGTGTATTCTGCAGCTACTGCATTCTCTGCACGGGTGGTATAGGCAGAATTTATAAATACACAACAAATCCTAAATCAGCCACCGGCGACGGCATAAGAATTGCATATGAAGCAGGTGCAAAAATCAAGGACCTGAGCTATATTCAGTTTCATCCCACTGCATTCAATTCAGAAGACGGTGAGCAGTTCCTTATAAGTGAATCTGTAAGAGGCGAAGGTGCAGTGCTCAGAAACTGCAACAAAGAGCGTTTTATGCACAGATATGATGAACGGCTTGAATTGGCACCCAGAGACGTTGTTTCAAAGTCAATTATTCTTGAGAGCAGACGAACAGGCAGCAACAATTTCTATCTTGACATAACACATGAGGACCCCGACTTCATAAGATGGCGTTTCCCCGGAATACATCAGGGCTGTATGGGTTACGGCGTGGATATGACAAAGGACCTTGTACCCATCTTCCCCTGTCAGCACTACCTTATGGGCGGTATTGAAACAGATATTGACGCAAAAACAACTGTACCCAGACTTTATGCTGCAGGTGAATGTGCCAACACAGGTGTTCACGGCAAAAACAGACTTGCAAGCAACTCACTTCTTGAAGCCCTTGTATTTTCAAGAAGAGCTGCGCAGGACATAAAAAGATGTATGGCTGCAGGCTTCCCCACTGTCAGTGAATATCCGAGTCCCCTTGAGCAGCCCGTTGACGGAGCTCCCGTCCCCAAAGGGCTGAAATCCGAAATCAGAAGCATTCTTCAGCGTTCTTATTTCGTTCTGCCCGATCACGGCGCAGTGCGTTCGGGACTCAGACAGATTGACAACATTCTCAAACGACTCAAGGGCGGCGGATACGCCATTACAACAGACTTCTGTGAGGCTCTGAGTATGGCAACAAACGCCTATATTATCCTGAAAGAGGTAGATGACAGATGATACTCCCCGATTTTTATATTGATGAGCTCATAAAAAAGGCTATAACAGAAGACATCAACTATATCGATGTCTCTTCTGCATATCTTTTCGGCGACAATGACAGAACAGAAGCTTATTTCATCTCAAAGGCTGACGGTGTTCTCTGCGGTATTGATGTTGCGCTGAGAGTTTTCTCTCTTCTTGACAACACTCTTGAATACAAGCTTTACAAGCACGACGGTGATGAAATCAAGGCAGGTGACCTTATTGCCGAGTTCAGCGGTAAGACACTCAAGCTTCTTGAAGGCGAAAGAACTGCCCTCAATCTGCTTCAGCATATGTCAGGTGTTGCATCAATGACAAATGCCGCTGTCAAAGCAATTGAAGGCACATCGTCAACCATTGCAGACACAAGAAAAACTCTTCCCGGTCTTCGTGCAATTCAGAAATATGCCGTAACCTGCGGCGGAGGTCATAATCACAGATATAATCTCTCAGATGCAGCAATGCTCAAGGATAACCACATTGATGCAGGTGGCGGAATCACAAAAACAGTAAAAACTCTCCGCAGCAAAATCGGTCACACCGTCAAAATTGAAGTTGAGACAAGAAATCTTGACGAAGTGAGAGAGGCTGTCAATGCAGGTGCAGACATCATTATGCTTGACAATATGAGCCTTGAAACTATGCAGGAAGCTGTAAAAATCATTGACGGAAAAGCTCTTACAGAGGCTTCGGGCAATGTCACACTTGAAAATATCAAAACAGTTGCAGAAGCCGGCGTTGACATAATTTCAATGGGTGCAATAACTCATTCTGTAAAGGCATTTGACATCTCAATGAGAATAAAAAAGTAAGGAGAATTCACAATGAGCGAAAATAACAAACTTTCAAAAAAAGAAAACATTATTCAGGTCATAAAATTTGTTTTATTTTCAACCTCTGCCGGTATAATTCAGACACTTACATTTACTCTTCTGACTGAATTACCTCCCAGACTTTTTGACAAAGAGCTTTCATACTGGGCCTGTTATCTGCCGGCACTCATTCTCTCGGTTCTTTTCAACTTTACAGTCAACAGAAAATTCACATTTAAATCAGCAAGCAACATCCCCGTTGCAATGCTCAAGGTTGCATTATTCTATGCCGTTTTCACACCCGTCACAACAGTTCTCGGTCAGATGGCTGCAACCAGATTTGATGCCGCAAACAACCCTGTTGTTGATTATCTCATTTTTGGCATTACAATGCTTTTAAATCTTGTTACAGAGTTCCTTTATCAGAAATATTTTGTATTCAGAGACTCTGTAAACACAAACAAAAATACAGAAGAATAAGCAGTTTTCACAGTGCACCTCCTGCTGAAAACTGCAGGAGGTATAATTATGATTTATTTTACAAGTGACCTTCATTTCGGTCACGCAAATATCCTTAAGAGCTGTCGTCCGCAGTTCAGTGACCTGAGTCATATGGACGAAACTCTCATACAGAACTGGAACAATACAGTCACAAACAACGATACCGTATATATTTGCGGTGACCTGCTTTTCAGAAATGAAAAGCCTGCCTCAGCATATCTTTCACGGCTCAGAGGTAAGAAGATTCTCATAACAGGCAACCACGACATATACTGGATGCGCAATATGACCGAGGAAGAGCTTGGCATATACTTTACGGGTATTTACAATATGCACGAAATGAAGAAGAATAAGGTTCTTCTCAGTTTCTGCCATTACCCTATGCTTTTATGGGAATCATCAAGAGACAATTCACTGCTTATATGCGGTCATATTCACAACACTAAGGATGAATATGAATACGGTATGTTCAGACAGATTATGTTCGCTTTCAACGCAGGTACTGACATTAACGGTTACAGACCTGTTCGCATTGACGAGCTGATAAAGAATAACACTCTTTTTTACAACAGACACTATACAGATGAACAAAAGACTGTTCTTGATGACATAATTGACCGTATAAACAGAAAATAAGCAAAAAAACTCCTGAAGACGGGAGAAATAACTATGGATATTTTTTATAACCGCATAATAGCATCTGTTTTTCCCGACAGGTGCTGTTTTTGCGGAAAAACCATCAGACACAAAAAAAAGCTGTGCAAAGACTGCAGAAAAACAGCTGAAGTTATAAAATCCGATGCCTGCACATTATGCGGAATGCCGAAAAAGCGTTGCAGGTGCCGTAAAAGAACGCATTTTTATGCCGGCATAACAGCTCCTTTTATATATGAAGGCGTTGTCCGTCACGGCATCAGCTTGTGGAAATTCGGCAGTCTTTACAGAAGTGTTTACTTCTTTGCCGAGATGATAGCAGCATCGGTAAACAAAGCTTTTCCTCAAGAAAATTTTGACATCATCACTTTTATTCCGCAGACAGAGAAAGAATCAGCAAAAAGAGGCTACAATCAGGGGGAAATTCTTGCAACAGAGGTGGGCAAACGACTGAATATCCCCGTTATGCCTCTGCTTGTGAAAATATATGACACAGAACGGCAGCACAGTCTGCCCTATCTTTCAAGAAGCGGCAACATCTTCGGAGCGTTTGATATATGCAACAGAGACCTTGTCAGCAACAAGAAGATTCTGCTGATAGATGACATAAAAACTTCAGGTGCTACGCTTAATGAGTGTGCAAAAATGCTCAGACTGTATGAAGCACAAAGCGTCCACTGCGCTGTTATTGCAGTGGCAGACAAACAATAATTTAGCGGAGCTAAATTATTGTAGTGATATATTTTTCCTTTGGAAA
>CALEII010000018.1 GCA_937876205.1 uncultured Clostridia bacterium | reverse complement strand
CTGAGCGATGAGGATTACTTGGTGGCTTTGGGACTTCCTATCGCTTTACCGGAAGAACGGTTTGGATATATTCGTTATGATGGCGAAAATATTAAGGAGTTTGCAGAAAAGCCAAACAGAGAGAAGGCTTTAGAGTATCTGTTAAGCGGGGAACATCTGGTAAACAGTGGTATTTTTCTGTTTAAAATAGGTAATTATTTAAGAGAGTTAAAGGTATATTCGCCGGACTTATATGCGGTATGTAAGCAGGCATATCGTATGAAACAGGCGGCCCCCGGAAGTTATACTTATGTCACAGAGGTTATGAGAAGTATACCTGCCATTCCGGTTGAAAGAGCAGTCTTTGAAAAAACCAAATGTGCAAAAGTGGTACACGGAGCTTTTGATTGGCAGGATGTGGGCAGTTTAGAGGATTTGAAAGCTACAGAACTAAATACAGTCATGAGTGGCCCGCAAGTTCAGTATAAATGTGACAATACGGACATTATTAATCAATGTCCCAGACGAGTTGTTGTGGCAAATGAACTAAATGATGTAGTAGTAGTGAATACCAAGGATGCCGTTTATGTGGGAAAGAAAGGTTCTTCAGATAATTTAAAGACTATTTTGGAGGATAATATACAGATAGGCAGTTATATAGAAGGTGGCAGAATTCTTTACAGACCATGGGGAAGCTATGAACTTTTGGTTGATACGCCCACATATCGTGTAAAGAAGGTTATAATTCAACCTCAAAAATCAATTCTTGCGCACAAACATATTTATCGTAGTGAGAACTGGACAGTAGTTTCCGGTGAAGCGTTAATAGAATTGGCAGGAAGGAAATTGGTATATCAGACAAATGATACCATATCCGTAGCAAAAGGAATGAGACATCAGGTGTCAAACATTGGAAATTCTGACTTGGTTATCATTGAAGTATCGGTAGGTGAAAATGTTTCGGAAGATGATAAAGTGGTAGAAGAATATAATGTGATGACTGCAGAAGACTTGGGTGTTAAAATCGAAGATTTTATTAAATTAAAACCCGTATACCGTGATTATTTATGGGGAGGTACCCGTTTAAAAGATTGTTATTCAAAGGAATGTGACTATGATACCATTGCAGGCTTTATTATAAGTCAGCTCGGTTTTCTGCCGAAAGACGGTGATATGGATACCGTTGAAACAGACAATCTCAAATTCACTGTTTTATCTGTTGAGGACAAGCGTATTGCCAAGGTCAGAATTGATATCACCCCGAGAGAAGAAAAAAAAGCTTCTGCTGATGACGGTGACAATGAAGAAAGACGCTCAATACTTAATCTCAAGGAAAAGAAGAACAGAGCTGACGAAAAATAATCCGTTAAGGGAGGGACTGACGTGAAGTTTTTTGAAGATGTATGTCAGGTTACATTTGCAGGCATAGACAAGGTTTTTAATGTGTCAAGCGTGTTCTGTGAGTTTACCCTCGGCGGAAAAGATATTACAATCAAATGGTACGGCGTAATTATTGCTTTCGGTTTTCTTCTTGCCGTGCTTTTCGGCGGCAGAACTGCATTCAAATGGAAAACCGACCTCAATAAAATGCTTGATGTGCTCATTTACGGCACGTTTGCAGCAATAATCGGCGCAAGACTGTATTACTGCATATTCAACTGGGAGCTGTACTGCTCGGATCCCGTAAGAATTCTTTATATCTGGGAAGGCGGTCTTGCGATTTACGGCGGTATTATAGGCGGAATTCTTGCGGCATTTATTGTGTGTAAGGTTGAAAAACTGAATTTTTACAATCTTCTTGATATGGCAGGAATGAGTCTTCTCATCGGTCAGGGTATTGGCAGATGGGGCAATTACGCCAATCAGGAGGCTTTCGGCTGTAACACAAACGGCAGTTTCGGTATGATGAGTGAAAAAGTGACAGACTATATCATTGCTCATCAGTCGGAGCTCCCCGGTGTTGACCCGTATCTGCCCGTGCACCCCACTTTCTTTTATGAATCGGTGTGGTGTATTGCAGGCTTTGTGCTTTTGTATGTTATGAGCAGAAAGTTCAGGAAATTCAGCGGACAGATTTTTCTTGGATATGGCATATGGTACGGAATCGGCAGAATGATAATAGAGGGACTGAGAACAGACAGCCTTTATATCGGTGATACGACTCTGCGTGTTTCTCAGGTGCTTTCGGGTGCAATTGTTATCGTATGCAGTGTTCTGATGATAATAATGATTGTAAAATACACAAAAAATCCTCAGCCCATAGAGGGTGTTGATTACTATATTGAGCCTGTTCCGTTTCTTAAAAAGAACAGAGAAAAGCTCGCAAATGCTCAGCAGGAAGAAAATGCTCAGGAGGTAACAGAAGATGTTCACAAGGATTGACGGCAAAGCTGTTTCAGCGTCGGTAAGGGATGAAATAACAAAGCAGGTTGCGTCCCTTAAAGAAAAAGGAATAACTCCCGGTCTTGCTGTTATTATCGTAGGCAATGACCCTGCATCAAGGGTTTATGTCAACAACAAGAAAAAGGGCTGTGAACAGACAGGTATGAACTCTTTTGAGTACGCAATGCCCGAAGAGACAACCACCGAGGAGCTTATTGCCCTTATTGAAAAGCTCAATAATGATGAAAATGTTCACGGTATACTCTGTCAGCTTCCCGTGCCGAAGCACATAGATGAAGAAAAGGTGCTTCTTTCAATTTCACCTGAAAAGGATGTTGATGCGTTTCATCCCGAAAACTGCGGCAAGGTGATGACGGGCGATTATAAATTTGCTCCCTGTACGCCTGCAGGTATGGTTGAAATGCTGAAATATTACAATATCCCCGTTGCGGGAAAGCACTGCGTAATCATAGGCAGAAGTAATATTGTGGGCAAGCCTATGGCAATGCTTATGCTCAAGGAAAATGCAACCGTAACAGTCTGTCACTCAAAAACTGAAAATCTTGCCGAAATCACAAAGCAGGCAGATATTCTTGTTGCGGCAGTGGGCAGACCGAGGTTTGTCACACCCGATATGGTTAAGGACGGCGCCGTTGTGCTTGACGTGGGTATCAACAGAATGGAAGACGGAAAGCTGTGCGGTGATGTTGATTTTGATGCAGTTTGCGAAAAGACATCGTATATCACACCCGTTCCCGGCGGTGTAGGACCGATGACGATAACAATGCTTCTGAAGAACACTCTCAGAGCAGCAGAAAAATAAGCAAAATTTAAGGGGATGTAAAAAAAGTGTAGACCGCAAAAACGGCTACACATAAAGATTTTTAACATGTTAAAACAAAAAAATAACGACAAAATATAAAAAATGAAGAAAAAGGCGTTTTTGCTATAAATAAACTTCACCACTCGACGTACCTTTGTACGCCTTCGGGCAAAGCAAAAATCAAGCAATTGCTTGATTTTTGTGAAGTTTATTCATTCTACGCATTTTTCCCTATCCCCTGAAAAAGGAGCTGTATTTTTTTTACAGCTCCTTTTTTTGCATATTAAGAAATCAGTGTACCGTATTTGTTACTGCTTCAGCTTCTTTATTGCTTCAGCTCTGTCGGCTGCTTTGAAGACATAACTGCCTGCAACAAGTATATCGGCTCCGTTTGATGTGGCTTCCGTTACGGTTTTGTCATCAATTCCGCCGTCAACCTGAATGTGAGTGGTGAGGTTTCTTCTTGTTATTTCGTCTCTTATGGCTCTGACTTTGGGCATTGTGTCCCTCATAAATGACTGACCGCCGAAGCCCGGCTCAACAGTCATAACAAGCACCATATAAAGTCTGTCAAGGTAGGGAAAAACAGCCTCTGCAGGTGTGTTGGGCTTGATTGACAGTGCAGGCTTTACACCTGCCTTTTCTATTTTATCAAGAGTTGCTTCAATATCATCTGTTGCCTCAATATGGAATGTGATGATGTCTGCACCTGCACTGACGAAATCATCAATATAACGCACAGGCTCATTTATCATAAGATGCACATCAAAGGGGAGAGAGGTTTTGCCCTTAAGGCACTTTATCACGGGCGCTCCCAGTGTGATGTTTGGCACAAACATTCCGTCCATAACATCAATGTGGACAAGGTCTGCTCCTGCTTCTTCTATTGACTTCACTTCTTCGGCAAGCCGTGAGAAGTCACTTGCGAGAATTGACGGTGATACTAGCATAATTTTCCTCCGCAGAATTGATAATCAGTTTACATATCTATATTATCATAAAATAAAATTTAAATCAAGTGAACCTTTCGGTTGTTGTTTTCGTATATGTTAATGAAAGAGGTGTGAGGTGTATGGATGAGTATATCGCTGTTTACGGAAAACGTCTTTACGGTCTTTGCGTCACACTCTGCGCCTCACAATATGATGCTGACGACCTTTATCAGGAAACCTGGCTCAGGGCGTTCAGCAGATTCAGCACCTATGACACATCAATGCCCTTTGAGCCGTGGATAACAAGAATATGTGTAAATATCTTCAGGGATGTTCTCAGACGGCGTAAAAGAGAGCGGATTTGTGATGCGGATGATAACTATGATATTTCCGAAAGCGTATCTGACAGCCGTCAGGAGGATATGAGACACATCCGTGATGCGGTGGACAGGCTGCCTGAGAAGCTGAGAACTGCAGTGATACTGTTTTATTTTCACGATATGAGCGAAAAGCAGACTGCTGAGGCACTCGGTATACCTGTCGGGACGGTGAAGTCAAGACTCAGCAAGGCAAAAAAACTGCTCAGAGAGGAGCTTGGTGATGCAGAATTTATATGATTTTGAAAAGTATGAGCCTGTAATACTCAATGAAGAAATACTGAAAAAAGAAACTGAAAGACGAAGAACACACAAGCAGATAATACTTCTTGCCATAGGTGCCGTGCTTTGCTGTATGTGCTTTTTGCTGTCGGCATTTGCCGTTGCAAGCGTGTCGGTGACAGTGTCTGTTGTGCTTATAAGTGTGTTCTGTCTGTATCTGTCGGGCTGCGGTCTGGCAGGAGTGCTGCTCTACAGAAGGAGGGACAGATATTTTGATTTCGCTTGATAACTGGCTGATGTTTCTTGCAGTGGGTATCATCGCAGTGTTCTTTCTGTGCTCACTTGTCTGCTGTTTTCTGATTGTTTCAGACCTGAACAGAAAAAAGCCGCAGAAGAAGGAAGCTGTGACGATGTGCCCCGTATGCAGTTATGAAACAAAGGCTGAATATATAATCTGCCCACGGTGTGGGGAAAAATTAAAAGAAGAAAAAGGAGCCGATGAATAATGGCAGGAATTTTGTTTGCAATAATAGTTGTGCTTGCGCTGATACTTGGTATCGGTGTTCCCGTTGCAATGGGGCTTTATGTTTATAATGATGCGAAAAAGAGGGGGATGAATGCCCTTGTGTGGACACTTCTAACGGTGATTATCCCCGGTTTTATAGGTCTGATTGTGTATCTTATAGTCAGAAACGAACACTCGGGCAAGACCTGCCCCGTATGCGGCAGAAATGTATCTGAGCATTTTTCGGTCTGCCCCGGATGCGGTCACTCACTCAAGCCCGTTTGCCCTGTCTGCGGAAAAACTGTTGCATATGACTGGAACATCTGTCCGCACTGTGCAAATCCCATACCTGACAGCATCAGGGTTGAAAATCCCGTTAAATCAAAGGGTGACAGAGGTCTTAAGGCGATAATTGCAGCAGTTGTGATAATACCTGTTCTGCTGGGTATTCTGCTTGTAACGGCTGTTGTTTTTCTGTTTGTGAAGAGTGATGCACCTGATACATCCGATATGCTTTATGCCGACCCGTATATCGAGTTTGAAACGTCTGAATTGCCTGAATATTCAGTGGTTACTGTTAACATAGCAGGGTTTGAGGATATTGTTAAAAGAGTTGACGTCAGGTTTTTTTACGAAAATAAGCAGCTTCACGCCACAGGTACGTCAATTCCTGCAGATCAGGTGTTCGGAACTACCGTAAACGTGGATTTTCCAGCAGAACAGGTGTCAGACAGTGAATATATCGTAGTGTCACTTTATGATGCGCAAGATAAACTGATAATGAGCTCAGAAGCGACAGACTTGTTTGACATAAACGGAGAAATTGAGCCGCATATCAAACTGAATATAGAAAAGTTTTCGTTGATTTCGGTTGAATAAAAAATAAATGCCATCGGAGAAATCCGATGGCATTTATTGTTTTGTTTTATAAAAGCTTCAGGTCTTCAATTTTTGCTGTCGCTCTGAGAATATTTCTTGCGTCTGTAGCAGTGACTTTACCGTCGAAGTTTGTATCTGCTGCAGATTTTACAGCGTCTGATGCGTTTTCAATGCCTGCTGAGATTCTCAGTGCAACTCTTGCGTCACTTGCCGTAACCTTGCCGTCGCAGTCTGTGTCACCGAGAACAACAAATGTGTATTCAAGCAGCTTTCTTTCAGACAGTGTGATTGTCACTGTGCAGTTGAATTTGTCACCTGTTCTGAATGAGGCATTTTTATCAAGTCTGTTACCCTCTGCATCTGTTGCATATGTGTCAAGGAAGTTATCGTTTTCAAATGCGTTGATAACCGTGCTGACCATTGTGCCTGCGTATGCGGGGCTGACAAGCTTGTCTGTGATGTTGAGACTGTATGTTACATCCTTACCGATGACTTCGCCTTCCTTGAGGTCCTCAAGCTTCCATACCTGAGCGCCGTAGAATGGGTTAGCCGTGCCGATGTAGAGACCTTCGTCTGTTGAAGCAAATGTTCTTGCGCCGTAGTTGAATTCATCGTCAAAGCCGTTGAGTGTGACGCAATCGAAATTCTTCATATCTGTTGTTGAATAAAGGTCAAAGCCTGCTGTGTTTGAAACCATATATGATGAGATTTCAAGATACATCTTAAGTCCCTTGAGGTCAAATATGCCCATAACCTTGTCAAGGATTGAAGCTGCTTCTTCCTTTTCTTCGCCTTCTGCAAGAGCGTTGATTTCGTTCTCTGCATTGTCAAGTGCCGATACAACAGCCTTTGCGTCACCGTTGTCAATTGCGTCTTCGATGTCATTTACAGCTTTTTCTGCACCGTCCGAGCCCTTGATGAGTCCGATTACCTTGAGTAGTGATGAGAAAATGTCTGTAACCTCCTGAGTGTCAAGAGAAGCAAGGAAGCCGTCTGTTATCTGAGTGACATATTTGTACATAGGCTCTGCGTCAAATGTAGAAATGAAAAGCTCACCGTTGTGCTCCTGGAAACGCCAGATGTATTCGTTTGATGTGCCTTCCATAAGCTTATTGAACTCAGTAACCTCTGTGATATTGTCTTCTGCATCAACTTCATACAGCTTCTGAGGATGAGTAATTGAGTAATAGAGGGGGGCAAGAAGCTGAGAGAGCTTGATTGATTCCACATTGCCCTTGAGATAGGGAACAAGCTGCTTGATGATAGCTGCAAGCGACTTTGTTGCATAGTCAAATGTACCCACATAGAGCTTACCGTTGTAGACAACGGGGGTAGCTGAGCTTGCAACTGCACCGCCGTATGCGTAGCCCTCTGATGTGGGTGCCATACCGGGGTTGTACTTGCTGTTTTTGCCTATGACCTCTGTCCATACCCAGCCGTATTCGTTTGCTTTTTCGTTTTCTGCATCTTCATAGCCCTTGAACATTACAAAGCCGTTTGAAGTTGCGATGATGGCGTAAAGATAGCCGTTATATGATATAATATCCCACATATTTCCGCCTTCGCCCTGATAGATTGTATCTTCAGCGTAAGCGATAAAGTCCTTATGGTCGGCAACTCTGTTCCATTCATCGCCTTCCATACGGATAATAGCCATTTTTGTGTACTGTGAGCCGTCAGGCTTGACATTGTCTGTTATACGGGTGTCAAAGCCTGCAAAGAAGAGCTCGTCATTGTAAACGGCACTTGAACGGAAGGAAGCGCCTGCGCCGCCTGAAAATGCGACTGTTACATTGTCGTCCTTGTCAACCTTGAGAATTCTTGTTGAAACAGCACCCATTGTACCGTAGTAAAGGTCGCCCTTGTACTCAACAACATTTCTGTATGCTGCATCAACATATACATCGTATTTCTCAAGATAAGGAGGCTGATAGATGATTTCTGTCTCTGCTGTTTCGGGGTTGAGCTTGAGAATCATTGCCTGACGCTCATCCTTGCTGAAGGGAGGCAGCTCACCGTGAGTGAGGATTGCTTCAACCTCATTGAGGATTTCTGTGCTTATGCCTGTGCCGAAGGTTGAGAGCGCAACATTAAGGAAGTTTCTGTTGACGCCGATGTAGAGATAGCCGTCTCTGTATGCTGTTGACCAGGCATAGCTGTTGATTCTGTTGGCTTCATCTCCGTAGAGAAGACCGTCTGCCTCACCTGAAACTGTGGTGGGGTTTGTGATCTTTGTGATCTTATAGCTGTCGGAATAATAGGTGTTGGGTAATTCATCACTTGCGTATGCAGTGGGAATTATGATTGCAGCCATCAAAACCACTGAAAGAAGAATTGCCAAAAATTTCTTTGCCTTTTGCATAAAAAATTCCTTTCTTTCGACAAAAAATTGTCGTTATTTTACTTAATATTATCATTGGTATGTTACAAAAATGTTAACAGAATGTTAATATCGCAACTTTCTTTGATTTTTGTATAATAAAAAACAAAACCGTGTGAATTATCACACAGTTCTGCCGTAGTTTTGTTATCAGAATGTAAAGCCGAAAAGCTCCATAATTTTAATGAGCATCTGTTTCAGTTTTTCAAACAGATTTGTAATTGAATTTATAAATTCAGAGCCCTCATCCCACACTGCAAAGAGCTTTGTGTTGTCTGTGACGGTGATTGTGTCACCCGGCAGATAGATTATTGCGGGGTCTGCAGGGCTTGTTGTCCAGCCGATGAATTTTGTGCCGTTCTTTGTTGAGTCGGGGGCGGGCAGAAGGGTTGCCTTATCTCCCTGCTTGTAAATTGTTGTATCCTTTACAAGAGAGCTGCCGTATTTGCCTATATCGTATTTCACAAAGAATGTGTCAGCACTGTAAACCTCTGAAAGGAACGGGAATCTTGCATCAACATAGTTTGTGATGATGCTTACATTCCAGTCGTAATGGGAGGGCATTGCAGAGGTGTCCTGAGTGCCGAAGGTGTTCCATCTGACACTGTTCATAATGACTGACGTCTCATTCTCTGCCTTGATAGTGTCAATACTGCTTCTGAATTCGGGGTATATCTTCTCAAATTCATCACGCCATATCTGCTCAACAGTTGTCTGGAAATCATAGTGTGAAAATGCCTGAGCGAGAAGAGCGTTCTTTGTCTTTGCGTGGTTGCCTATGTGGCAGGTCTGTATATAGAGAAGATTCGGGTCTGCAACATTCTCAACATTGTTGATAAGTTCATTGGGCATTGCAGTTCCCAGAGAGAGGTCATAGTCCCAGCAGGGGCCTGCAGTGAGCTTGCCGCCCACATCCTTATATAGATAGAAGCTTGAGCTGCAGCCGTCGAAATTTGCTGTGAATTCAAGCATAATATACATTCTTGCCAGAGAGTCAACATCTATATAATCAGAATAGTGCTTGCCCTTTGAATTGTAGCCTGTTTTTGAATAAAGTGCATCTTCAAAATCCTGATAGTATGAGCTTATATACTTGACCTGATTCTTTGTTGCGTATTCGGGAGTTTTTACAACGACTGCCTGACCGATTTTTGTAACAAAGCCTGATACCTCATCGGGATATCTGTAGATTTTTTCAAGCTCAAGCAGATAACCGCCTGTGATTTCATCGGGGTCGTTGGGGATTGCCGCATATTTGATTGTGCCTGATTTTGTTGAGTTCTGACTGCCTGCAGGCTTATATTCGTCAAGGTCTTTTTCGTTAACATCCTCCGTTGCGCCCTCAAGGTCGTATATATCAACTCTGTTTTCACCGATGTCAACCTTTTCTGTGATAAGATAAAGACCCATATATTCGCCGTTGATGTAAAGCTCGTTCTGGAATGTCTGTGATGTGGTTTCTATGCCGAGCTTACGTGCAAGGTCATATGCAAGCTGATTTCTCATCATTGAGGCATCGGCGTGGTTAGCAAGCAGACACCAGCTTTTGTGCTTGCCCATACCGAAAAGGTCTGCCTTGCTGTCAAGCTTGATGTTGTAGGGTTTTTTTGCGTGAAGCCATGTGGAGTTGCCTCTGCCCTTGATGTAGTCAAGATCGCCGTCATACTGAACATTGCCGTCTTTGTCAACTATGAGAATTGTGCCGCCTTCTTTGTGTGATTTATCAGCGTGCACGGCATCCATACTGCCGCTTTCAGTGTTGATGTATATTGCGCCTGAGGCTGTTGCCTGCATAACTCTGACGGAATATGAGGCATCTGCACAGGTGAGAATAAACTGTGAGCCTTCTGCAAAAACTGAGGTTGCTTCACCGTTTTTCAGCACTGTATCACCGCATTTAACGTCTGCTGTTGCGTTGAACCAGACAGTGAGGTTTGTTCTGTCTGCATTGGAGGGCAGAAGAAGATAGTGAATGTTGTCTGAGCCTTTGTACCATTTTACTGCGCCTGTGTCATCACTGCTGTGTGCCGAGGCTGTGCCTACGGCAAAAAATGACACGTTGTCACCTGCTGCCGAAGCAAAAATGAGTGTTGTGCACATAAGAAGCAAAGCAAGTAAAAATGTAAGTATAATTCTTCTGTTTTTCATATTTATCACCCATTCGTTTTTTTATTGATTACAGTATACCATATACACAGATATGTTTGCAATAGCGTTTTTTCAATATAGGGTTAAGGTTAGTTCTTATAATAAAATAAAAATATATAATATATTGACTTTTATCTTAAAAAATTATATTATTAAAGTGTATACGAATATATAGTTTGCGGGGAAAAATGAGGAGGAAATATGAAAATGAAGAAAGGAATTGCCGTACTGCTGAGTGTGGTTATGCTGCTTGCAGCTATGTCTGCAGGGCTTAACGCATATGCACTTGTGATGTGCGAGACGCAGTATGTGTATGATTCACCCAATCTTTCGTGGCTGAAAGATCTTATCGTAAAAGAGAATATGACAAATGTTGACGGCTTGTCACAGCGCAACACTCTTGTTGCCAAGGCGCAGTATCCGTACATTGCAACGGCAGAGTCATTCAAGGCAGAGGTTGAAGATTATCAGATGCTTTACACTCTTGACGAAAATATGGCAAATGTAATCTATCTCTATATGCTTGAAATGGTAATGAGCTTCGCAGGTGCAACCGATGACAGCTATTCTGACGAATTTATCCGTACATATCTTGAAAGCATAGGTATTGTCTATCCTGAGACTGACAGTGAAGAGACAAAAATTGTGGCAAGAGCATTTTTCTCTGTCATCACTGCTGATGAGAGCTATGTTGTCAAGAGAGGCACAGGTCTTTATGAGGCATTTACCGCATATATTTCAGAGATGCTCGGCGTGCGTGCAGACCTTATTCCGGGATTTG
Organism: uncultured Clostridia bacterium; assembly: GCA_937876205.1. Taxonomy (GTDB): domain Bacteria; phylum Bacillota; class Clostridia; order Oscillospirales; family Acutalibacteraceae; genus UBA1081. The sequence continues at coordinate 9,179 of CALEII010000018.1, read as the reverse complement.
ATTCTGATGCCAGTTTTTCAGACCTGAGAGAATATGTTATGGCAGCGTGTAAATTCCTGCTTTTCAGCTCAGGCTATGATGTGAGTGCATCGACTCCCGATGCTGAGGTTTACCGTCTGATTGCCATTATGACAATCCGTTCACAGGGTATCACGATTGATTCGGGCACTGCAACATTTGAAGAAATCAAGAATAAATACCTTTGTGCAATGATATGTAAGATTTATGATGTGTCGGTTGACACAAGGAGCTTTGAAGAAGCTGTGAAGAAAGACAATCTTGCATTTTATCTTCTTCAGCTTATCGGTAAGGAAAACGGCGTTACGGTGCGTGACTCCGAGTCTTATAAAAACGCTTTTGATATCGTCAGCAAGAACACACACTATTTTGACCTTGAAGAAGGCGAGTTCTACGCTGATATTTATGAATATGATGTTGCTCTCAAGTATAAGAGAGACAGAATCTGGCTCTATCCTCAGACTCTTGGCACAACAAATGAGGATGACGGCACAACCGTCAACGTGCTCATAAACGGCGAGGATGTCAGAGAGAATTATTATGTGAGCATTGACATTGATAAAGAGGCTCAGGTGATTCCCGTTGTAATCACCGTTGAGTTTACGGACAAGACGGGGTCAACCGTATCTTCTTCGTACAAGCTGAATATCACACAGGGCAAGAAAGAGGTTGCTCAGGGCAGCACGGTTTCGGGTGCAATGGATTCCGTAAAGGATTACATAGATGAGGTGCTGAGCAATATCGATATGGATTCCTCAATTGTTGATATGGTGCAGAATGTTCCCTTTGAACTGCCTGACAGAATTCTTAATATAGCTTCACTTATGTTCCCCAATTTCGGCTCGGGCGGCTTCGGTACGGATTTTATATCAATGCTGCTGGGTTATTCAAAGGATGACTCGGGTGCCGATGACAGCACTCTCGGCGGTGTGGGCGGACTTGATGCCACAGACGACAATTTGTCCTCAGATAACACATCATCGGATGGGAAGACTCCCACCGGTCAGCTGAATTTCGGAAATCTCAATTTCAATGTGGGAGGTATGCAGACTCCCATAAAGCCTGCAGATACCGTTGTCGTGCCTGACGCTCAGGTGCAGTATCCGCAGAATAACGGTACAACAGAAGAGCTTAACTGGTTTGAGGAGCTTATAAGTGACACGGGTACTGTCGTTCTTCTGATTGTTATAATGGTTTCGACCTTTGTTATATGTCTCGGTATTTTCCTGAGACTTTTCTCTGCAAAAAATGAGAAGACTAAAAAAGAAAAAAATTAAATTAAACATAAAACAATCAAAAAAATAATGGCTGTCAGAAAAAACAAGCTGTAATTTTAAGGAATTTTTAAGAATTTCCCGTTAGAGTGTTAGATGTCGGAATGCTCTTTCAGCTTTTTGTGGCAGTTTTTTGGGAGAGGATATTTATGGCAAATGAAAGAATTATGGTTGTTGACGATGATGTCAATATCTGCGAACTGATAAGGCTTTATCTTGAAAAAGAAAAGTATTCGGTTGTTATCGTCAATGACGGTCTTGAGGCTGTCAGCGCTTTTTCAGAAGTGAAGCCTGACCTTGTGCTTCTTGATATTATGCTTCCCGGTCTTGACGGCTGGCAGGTGTGCAGAAAGCTTCGTACATTATCAAATGTGCCCATCATTATGCTTTCGGCAAAGGGTGAAACATTCGATAAGGTGCTCGGTCTTGAGCTCGGTGCAGATGACTACATCGTAAAGCCCTTTGAGACAAAAGAAGTTCTCGCACGCATCAAGGCTGTTCTCAGACGTTCTGCAAGCTCAGCTTCAGAGCAGGTAAAGGAAGTTCATTTTGACCGTCTTTCAATAAATCTTACAAATTACGAGCTTAAAGTCAAAGGTGTTCAGATTGATACACCTCCCAAAGAGCTTGAGCTTATATTCCACCTTGCAAGCAATCCCAACAGAGTATTCACAAGAGACCAGCTTCTTGATGAGGTATGGGGCTTCGATTATTACGGCGACTCAAGAACGGTTGACGTTCACGTCAAGAGACTTCGTGAAAAGCTTGAGGGTGTTTCAGACAAATGGGAGCTTAAGACTGTATGGAGTGTAGGCTATAAGTTTGAGACAAAAGAATAATAAACGGGAACACGGCTTATGGCTTTGAATAAGAAGAAAAACCGCAGGCGTGTCAGTCTGTTCTTCAAGTATATGCAGTTCTTTCTGTGCGTTGAACTTATCAGTCTGATTATTTTCGGTGTTGTGCTGGGAATATTTATGACAGACACGTGGGAAGATGAGCAGAAGCAGAATCTGTATTCCTATACGCAGAATGTTTCTTCTGTTTATCAGGAATATCTTCGCTCAGCAGCTGACGGTACGGCTCATTCGGCTTCAGGGCTGTGCTATACGCTTGAAAGCATTTCATCGGCTGCAAGGGCAGATGTCTATATTACCGATATTGAAGGCAATGTGATTTTCTGCAGTCATATGAATTCCGAAAATCCCGATGTGAGCAGCTGCTCAGTGCATTCGGGGCTGAAAATACCCGGTGAGGTCACAACAAGTATTCTTGTCAGCAGCTCTTTTGCGATAAAAGGCGACCTTGGCGGACTTTATGAGGACGAATGCTTCATTGCTGCGTCACTGTCGCAGAAAAACTATGAACACAATGCAGATGCCATTGTCTTTGCAGTCCAGAGCACCGAAGCAGGTCTCGGGATGTACAGAGCAGAGTTCAGCAATATATACATCGCTGCTGCAATTGTATTTATGCTTGTAACAGGCTTGATTGCCTACATTATGACATACAATATGACAAAACCTCTCAGAGATATGTCAGAGGCAACAAAGAAGTATTCAAACGGTGATTTCTCATACAGAATAAAGCGTTACGGCAAGAATACAGTCCGTGAATTTGATGAGCTCTCTGCCGCTATGAATGCTATGGCTGAAAGTCTGGAGACGCTTGAAAACTCGAGAGCTGACTTTGTGGCAAATGTTTCACACGAGCTGAAAACCCCAATGACCACCATCGGCGGCTTTATTGACGGTATGCTTGACGGAACAGTTGATGAAAAAAATCGAGAACACTATCTGAGAATTGTTTCAGAAGAGATAAAAAGGCTTTCAAGACTTGTTGTTTCAATGCTCAATATGTCTAAAATGGAAGCAGGGCAGATGCGTATAAAACCGTCACAGTATAATCTCACGCAGCAGATAGTCGGTATTTTTGTCAGCTTTGAGCAGAAAATAGACAATAAGAATATCAGGATAAAGGGCCTTGACAGTCTTTCAAATATATATATCTACGCTGACAGCGATATGCTCAGTCAGGTTTTTTATAACCTTGTTGACAACGCTGTGAAGTTCACCGAAAACGGCGGTGAAATAAGTGTGAGAATGATTCTTGCAGATGAAGATGTCGCCGTGGTGATAAGAAACACCGGTAAGGGCATCAGCGCAGAGGATATAGACCACATCTTTGAAAGATTTTATAAGGGAGACAAGTCAAGAAGTCTTGATGCAAAAAGCTCGGGACTCGGTCTGTTTATCGTAAAGAATCTTGTTGAATTTCATAAGGGTGAGATTTCTGTCAGCAGTGAAGACGGAAAATACACACAGTTTACAGTAAAATTAAAAGTCAGACTTTCCGAAGACTGATTATTCCCGGAGGAAATAAAATGGACAATGAAAACAAATACGGCATAAATGACGCCGGTGAAACACCTGCCGAGCCTGAAAAGACAGAGTCTGTGCCTGAAAATGATGTTGAGGAGACACTCGGCAGCCGATTCAGCAATATGACTGAGGAAGAATTTGAGGCTCAGACAGGCAGGGTTGTTCCGTCATACGGAACAGATGCAGATGAAGACACTCTGCAGGTTGATACTCAGGCCGTAAATGAAGCCGTTGAGCAGGCAGAAGAAGCAGATATTGTGTCAGGTGAATACCACTATGACAGAGAACAGTATGCAAGCACTTTCGGTGCTGCAGAAAACAGTCAGCCCTCATATAACAGACCTCCTGCTCAGGAGAACAGCTATGTTCCCCCCTATTATCAGCAGAATAACGGCTATCAGCCTCCTCAGCCTCCCTACGGCGGCGGATATTCAGCCCCTGCGGGCAATCCTGTACCTCCCAAAAAGAAAAATACGGGGATGAAGGTATTTACTGCTCTTATTGCAGTTATCGTTGTTCTTGCAATAGCTCTTATTGTTGCTATTTTTGCAGGTGACGGACCTTCTGACACAAACAACGATATTCATCAGGAGAGCACTTCAGGCGTTCAGGAGAATAAACCCGACACAGACAATGTGGGTGATATTCAGGCTTCCCCCGGCACAATAAATGCAGGTGAGGCAGTTTCTGTTGCAAAGATTGCCAAGCCTTTCAATGTAGGTATTCTTGTTTATCAGAACAATTCTCTTTACACCGAGGGCTCAGGCGTTCTTGTCAAAGAGGATGACGACGGAAAATATACCTACATCGTCACCTGTGCTCATGTTGTGAATCACACTAATGTTGCACTCTCCGTTCTGCTTGAAGACGGTACGGAATACCCCGCAGACCTTGTGGGAATGGACACAAGAACAGACCTTGCAGTTGTAAGAATTGAGGCATCGGGTCTGCCTCTGGCTGAGATTGCTACGTCAGAAGGTCTTGTTGTCGGTCAGACTGTTTATGCAGTTGGTAATCCCGGCGGCTCAGAATTCTTCGGCTCTGTCACAAACGGTATCATATCTGCAATTGACAGACCTGTCAGCTCATCAACAGGCTATGAGATGGATTGTATTCAGCACACCTCGGCTATAAACCCCGGTAACTCAGGCGGTGCTCTCGTTAACGGTGACGGTAAGCTTATAGGCATCAATTCAATGAAAATTGCTTCAACGGAATATGAGGGTATGGGCTTCTCAGTGCCGTCAGACGTTGTTGTTGATGTGTTCAATTCCATTATCGAGAACGGCTATGTGGCAGGCAGAGCAAAGCTCGGCATTTCATACACCACACCGTCAAATTACAGCCAGACATACGCAATGTATGTGCAGATGAAGGGTCTTCCCACAGGCACAATCGTTATTGCAGGCATAAACGAAGACAGTGACCTTGCAGACAAGGATGTTAAGGTGGGCGATATGATTGTGGCTGTCAACGGCAAGGATATGAAAGACGCAGATATGCTCTCTGAAATGATAGAGGATATGTCAGCAGGTGATTCGCTTGTGCTGACAATTGTCAGAGTGAACACAGAAAACTGGTCACAGACAGAAACTGATATCAGAGTGAAGCTTGTTGAAGACAGAGGCGTATCAACCAATATAGCAGAAGAAGAAAATGATAACAGCAATCAGAATCCTTTCGGTAACGGCGGCAGTTATGAAGACTGGTATGATTTCTATAAAGATCATTTCGGATATTGATAATTAAAAAAACGGTCTTTGAGACCGTTTTTTTATGTAAATCAGAATTTGTCGAACCAAAGTTCGACAAGAATTCGCAATTGGAAATTCGCAATTCGCAATTGTGGAAGGGGCAAGCCCCTTAAACCCCATTTATATAATCAAAGCCCGCAGGGCTTCCGATTTTATTATTTATTATTTCTTCTTTATTCTTTTTGTCGGGCAACAGCCCGATAAATTATTGTTTATAATTTTCAAAAAATACTTCCATTCTGTTGCAGGCTTCATTTATCACATCAACAGTGGGTAGGTAGACGACTCTGAAATGGTCGGGTGTTTCCCAGTGGAAGCCTTTTCCGTGGGTGATAAGTATTTTCTGCTGTCTGAGGAAATCAAGAGCAAACTGTTCGTCATCGCTGATGGCGAATTTTTTATCCATTTTCGGGAAAACATAAAATGCTGCGTCGGGTTTGACAGCTGAAATGCCGGGAATCTGATTGAGTCTTTTCCATACGGCTTCTCTCTGCTCATAGATTCTGCCGCCGGGGAGAATTATTGACTCAGCCTCGTTTGCTTCGTCAAGGGCTGCAGGGATGATTGACTGAGCAGGCACATTTGAGCACAGTCTCATTGATGAAAGAAGATTGAGCCCCTCAATGTAGCCTTTTGCCTTGGATTTGTCGCCTGCAAGACACATCCAGCCGCATCTGTAGCCTGCAACAAGATGTGATTTTGACAGACCGTTGAAGCTGAGTGTGAGCAGGTCGGGTGCAAGTGAGGCAAGAGCAATGTGCTCCTTGCCGTCCATTACAAGTCTGTCATAGATTTCGTCTGCAAACAGAATCAGACCGTATTTTCTCGCAAGGTCAACAATTTTTTCAAGAATTTCTACGGGATAGAGCATACCCGTGGGATTGTTAGGGTTGATTACGACGATGCCCTTTGTTTTGTGTGTGATTTTGCTTTCCATATCGGCAATGTCGGGATACCAGTTTGACTGTTCATCGCACAGATAGTGTACAGCAGTGCCGCCTGCAAGGGTAACTGATGCCGTCCACAGAGGATAATCGGGTGCAGGCACAAGGATTTCATCACCGTTGTCGAGAAGGCCCTGCATACTCATTGTGATGAGCTCACTGACGCCGTTGCCTGTGTAAATATCATTTACGGTGACGTTGGGAATGTTCTTCTTTTTGCAGTATCTTGCAATTGCCTCTCTTGCTGCGGGAATTCCCTTTGAATTTGAATAACCCTCAGTGCGTGAAAGATTACTGTTCATTATTTCAAGTATCTTCTGCGGTGCTTCAAAGCCGAAATATGCAGGGTTGCCGATATTGAGCTTGAGTATTTGCTCACCCTGAGCTTCCATTCTGTCTGCTTCGTCCATAACAGGACCTCTTATATCGTAGCAGACATTGTCAAGTTTATGTGATTTTTCAAAAAATTCCATTACTGAGCCTCTTTATGAATTATAATATGTTATATATTTTACAATAATATATATTTTTAGTCAATTGAAAAATTTACTTAAAGCAGTGTGGCATAAATGAAAAAATTGTGATAAAAATATAAACAACTACTGTTCAAGGAGTTGAAAAATATGATAGACAGATTATCTTTGATTCTCGTCATCGTCGGCGCAATCAACTGGGGCTCAATCGGTCTTTTTCAGTTTGACATTGTGTCATGGCTGTTCGGCGGACAGGATGCAATTCTCAGCAGAATAATCTACACTCTTGTTGCGCTTGCAGGTATATGGTGCATTTCTCTTCTTTTCAGAGAGAATGAGGTGCTCTCAAGGGCTGCTGACAATAATGATGTTATGTGATCAGACAAAAACACGGGACTGTCAACAGTCCCGTGTTTGCAAATGAATCAATTATTCTTCTGCTGCTGCAGCTCTTGCCTTCTCAAGACAAGCTGAACAAAGAACACCCTTGTCACTTGTGGGATTGAAGGGAACGATAGCCTCTCCGCCGCATTCTCTGCAAACTGATGTGTAGAACTTGCGTTCACCTGTCTTGTTTGCCTTGCGTGCCTGACGGCATTCCTTACAGTACTTGGGCTCCTGGAAGCCTTTTTCTGCATAGAATTCCTGTTCACCTGCTGTGAATGTGAATTCTTTTTCGCAACCTTTGCACACTAAAATTTTGTCTTCGTACATACCTTGGTACCTCGCTTGAATTTTTTTGTCCGTGACTCCGAATTTTCTTGCGCCGTACCGTTGAAAACAACGTGTATGGAGTGCGGGCATTTTATAACCACCGTTAAACGGATAGTTTCTTTATAATGCTTTTTTCAGCTTTGACTTGGCTCTGCACAGAGCATTGTCAACTGATTTTTCACTCATATTGAGCTTTAACGCAATTTCCTGATAACTGAAACCTGCGATATAATAGTCTATAACCTTTTTTTCTCTTGCAGAAAGAATAGAGAAGAATTTCTCGGTTAAGAATCTGCTGTCTTCGTGCCTGATGTAGCTCTCCTCCGTTGAGACATCGGGAGGAACAACGGCATCGTCAAGGGTGAGGGAATCGTTCAGCGGAGCATTTGAGTTGCCTGATGCTTTTTTGCACACCGAGCGCAGTCTGTTCTCTATACATACATTCGCATATGTGGCAAAAGAGACGCCACGGTTTGCATTGAAGCTTCTGACAGCCATAAGGAGCCCTATCATCCCTTCCTGCACCCAGTCTTCACGGGTGAGTGAAACGGAATTGTACTTTGATGAGCGCACAATAACTGTTTTTGTGAATCTTTCGGCAAGCTCGTTAAACGCATTGTCTGCCCCCTCTCTGATAAGGGCGACAAGCTTTTCGTCAGCCATTTTTGCATAATCAGAAACGGGATTTATGTTTTTCATCGAAAACCTCACAGACTATATTATCATAATTATATTATAGAAATTGTTATTTGTCAACAATTTTTTTCACAAAAGTAATTAAGTTTTGTGTAAACAGAAAAAATACGCATTGATTCACTTTTTTGTGATATTAAAAATATTTAAAAATACAAAAAAATTTAAAATAATTGTTGCAATTCCGTTTTCTTTATGATATAATAACGCCGTTATGAATGATTGAAAGAGGTGAATCGTAATGAAAGAGGGTATTCATCCTTAGACTATGTAGAACCGGTAAGCCCTGACCGAAAAAAATAGAATTTATGAGAAAAAAGAATATTTAGTAGGTTTACTTTAATATTACATAAAGATCAACCCACATCAATAAATGAACAACAATTTTAAAAAATAATAAAAAAAGAGCGCAGCCGTAATCGGCTGCGCTCTGAATGACGCGCTTTATTGAATTTTATCAGGGCATGAACTGCCAGCTCGGCGCGTTGTATTTCTTTACCGAGTCTATATAGCTTTGCATAGTAGCCTCATCCTCTGCGGTAGGGAGCAGGACGCGCATCTTGTAGTAGATAAGCTGCATCTGCATCTGTGCTACGCGAGTCTCTATATAAACGCCCACGTCCTCGTCCTCTTTAGCATTCGTGGCGTTGAGCGCGAGGTAATTAAAGGAGTGGCTGAGCTTTGATACGAGCACCTCGCTGTTGCTTGCGGAGAGTACGTCGTCGGGAATGACTATGCCTATGATAGCATCCTTGTCTATCTCATGAATGAGGTCAGCGATAGCGCAAAGCTTATCTACCTCGTCAGCTCCCGCTGAGGTGGTCTTGATAAGGCAGTCGTCAGCCCCCGCCCGTATAGCTTCTACGGCAACGGCGCACCAGCCCGTAAGATATATCTCGCGCGCGAGATCGTCTTCTAAGGCAAAGGA
>CALEII010000017.1 GCA_937876205.1 uncultured Clostridia bacterium | reverse complement strand
TTTATATTGTTTTTCCCTTTGATGAGAGTTTTTTCATAATTGCACACCAAAAAAACAGCAATGTTTTCTCCTTCTGTGTTTCTCCACACAGGAGGAGTTTTTCTTGATATAAGGGGATTTCATAAAGCTAAAAAAATTATATCTTGCCCTGCGTCAATGGACTAACCGAAAACGGCCGCCATATTAAGGCGACCGTTTCATTGCTTTTTTAAGATTTTTTTGACTTCGGACTTTGTATTTTTTATTACTCAATATCCATAAATGTCATTCCTGACTCAAGGTCTTTCCAGCTGAATTTTCCGTTTTCATACACCACATAGCTGTGGGGGCTGTTTTCCTTAGGGATTGAAACAGAGCCTGTGTTCATATATGTATATTTTTCGTGTTTGTTTATTTTAGGCACATGGGTGTGTCCGCAGAAAAGAATATCTCCGTCAGCAAGCGGCGGTAAATTGTCTTCATTGTATTTATGACCGTGAGTGGCATAAATCAGCTTATCATCAAGAGCAATGACCGCATAATCTGCAAGGACAGGAAATTCAAGCACCATCTGGTCAACCTCAGTGTCGCAATTACCCCTTACACAGAAAACTCTGTCTTTCATCGGATTCAGCATTGCTATAACCTCTTTTGGCGCATAGTCACGGGGCAGGTCGTTACGGGGACCGTGATAAAGAATATCACCGAGAAGAAGCATTCTGTCAGCATTTTCTTTTTTAAAGGCTTCAAGAAGCATTCTGCAGTAATACGCAGAACCGTGTATATCAGATGCAATAAGCAGTTTCATAAAAATTCTCCTTGTGTTTTTTTTCATTGTAACACAAGGAGCAGCCAATTACAATATTTTTTCGGAACGGTAAATTATTGTTTCCCCACCAGATATTCTTCCAGAGTAAGATTATTTTGTTGTAAATATGTTGCGGTGTTTTCTCCCACATATCTCAGGTGCCACGGCTCGTATTCTATGCCGGTTATTTTCTCCTTCCCTGCAGGGTAGCGTATGATAAAGCCGTATTTGTGGCAGTTTGCTTCAAGCCACATATAAAGCTCCCGGCTGTCACCATCTGAAGAGTTAATATCAACGGCAAGTCCTGTTTCGTGCTCACTGTAGCCGGGTTTTGCCACATACTCATTTGCAAGACTTTCAGCCTCTTTTTTTGTGTGCCCCAGAGCTCTGTACTCTTTTTTTCTTGAGTCAAAAATATCCTGCTGACTCTCACGGGAGCGGTAGCCGGATGTGATTTCAGGTGTGAAGCCTGATTTTTCGGCATCACTGAGCATTTCGGTGATATACGGCATTATCCGTTCATCAATTCTTTCTCCGTATTTTGTTTCAACAAGCGTTATTTCTGTTTTTTCGGGCATCGGATTGTAATCATTCACAAGAAGAAGGTTCCACGGCTGACTGCTGTTATCAATTTCTTTGTGCAGATGTCTGTATTCATCATCGATTTCTGCAGCAGCTGAAGTGTCGTAACGGTCAACATAGAATTCCTTGATTGTGCACGCAATACCCAATATAAGTGACAGGCAGATAAGTATCATTACAAAGTTTTTCATATTTTTCAGTCCTTTCAATACCGATTATAACTTTATGAATCTAAAAATACGGAAACGAAAAGTAAAGATATAATAAAGATTGTTGATTGTGACTATAAAAAACCATTCGTTGTGTTGATATTTTTAATTTATATATTATTTATATTATTGACTTTTATCTGCAAATAATGATATAATCAGTTTAAGGTTTCTGTGACTGACGGATAAGCGGAATTGACCGCAGGGAGCAGAAATATTGTTAAGCCGACCGTCTGGGCAGTCCTGTAGTAAAGGACTGCCTTTTTTTGCGAAAAAATAGGCTTTATTCGTAAGTGAAAGGATATGAAATGATGAAAAAAGTAGCGGTCATTATGGGCAGCGATTCAGATCTGCCTGTTGTAGAGAAAGCAATCAACACTCTTGAAGAGTACGGTGTGCCTTTTGAAGTTCATGTTTACTCTGCCCACAGAACACCTCTTGAAGCAAAAGAGTTTTCGGAAAATGCAAGAGCAAACGGCTTCGGAGCAATTATTGCGGCGGCAGGTATGGCTGCTCATCTTGCAGGGGCTGTTGCGGCTAATACAACTCTGCCCGTTATAGGTATCCCCGTTGCGGCAAAATATCTTGACGGTATGGATGCACTTCTTTCAACAGTTATGATGCCTACAGGTATGCCCGTTGCAACAGTTGCTGTCAACGGTGCTGCAAATGCGGCTCTTCTTGCAATACAGATGCTTGCAATCGAAGATAAGGAGCTTGAAGCAAAGCTTGCAGATGCAAGAAAGCTGGGCAGTGCAAAGGTTCTTGAAAAGAACAAGGCAATTGAAGAAAAATATAACAAGTAAATTATGAGAAGTTGGGACGAGGGTATCTTCGCCCCGATTTTCGCATTTAAAAATAATAAAATTATTTCAAAATTCTCAATACAGGAGGAACAAACAATGAAAAGTTTCAGTGAAAGCTACAAAGAAGCAGGCGTTGATATTACTGCCGGCTACAAGGCTGTTGAACTTATGAAACAGCACATCGCAAGAACAATGACAGGTAACGAGGTTTCCGATATCGGCGGCTTCGGCGGTCTGTTCAGTCTTGACCTTGAAGGCATCGCAAAGCCTGTTCTCGTAGGCGGAACAGACGGTGTCGGCACAAAGCTCAAGCTTGCATTCATTATGGATAAGCACGATACAGTAGGTATCGACTGTGTTGCAATGTGCGTTAACGATATTATCTGCTGCGGCGCAAAGCCCCTTCTTTTCCTTGACTATATTGCATGCGGCAAGAACGTTCCCGAAAGAATTGCAGACATCGTCGCAGGTGTTGCAGAGGGCTGTGTTCAGTCAGGTGCATCACTTATCGGCGGTGAAACAGCTGAAATGCCCGGTTTCTATCCCGTTGATGAATATGACCTTGCAGGCTTCTCTGTAGGTGTTGTTGACAAGGACAAGATTGTTGACACAAAGTCAATCGCAGAAGGCGACGTTATCATTGCTCTTCCTTCAAGCGGTGTGCATTCAAACGGTTTCTCACTTGTAAGAAAGGTTTTTGATGTTGAAAATGCAGATATCAAGACTCCCCGTGAAGAGCTCGGCGGCAAGTCAGTCGGCGAAACTCTTCTCACTCCCACAAAGATTTATGTAAAGCCTATGCTTGCTCTCTTTGAGGAAGTAAAAGTCAAGGGTGTTTCCCATATCACAGGCGGCGGCTTCTATGAGAATATTCCCAGAACAATCCCTGCAGGTCTCGGTGCAAAAATCAAGAAGTCAGATATTAAGATTCTTCCCATCTTCGACCTTATCGCAAAGGAAGGCAATATCCCCGAAAGAGATATGTTCAATACATACAATATGGGTGTCGGTATGAGCGTTATCGTAGCTAAGGAAGATGCAGACAAGGCACTTGAAGTACTCAAAGCAAACGGTGAAGATGCTTACATCATCGGCGAAGTTATCAAGTCCGAAGAGGGTGTTATCATTGAGTAAGAAGAACATTGCCGTTCTCGTTTCGGGCGGCGGCACAAATCTTCAGAGCCTTATCGACTGCGAAAAACAGGGTATGTTCGGTGAGAGTAAAATTACTCTTGTCGTGGCATCAAAGCCCGGTGTCTATGCACTTGAAAGAGCCGCAAACAACGGTATTGCTTCTGCAGTTCTTTGCAGAAAAGATTTTGAAAGCATTGCAGACTATTCAAAAGCTCTTGTTGAAACCCTGAAAAATGCAGATATTGACCTTGTTGTTCTTGCGGGCTTCCTGACAATTATTGACCGGCAGGTTTATGAGGCTTATCCCAATGCTATAATCAACATCCACCCCGCACTTATTCCTTCATTCTGCGGAAAAGGTTATTACGGACTTCACGTTCACGAGGCAGCACTTCAAAAGGGTGTTAAGGTTTCGGGTGCAACGGTACATTTCGTAACTCCCGAATGTGATGCAGGTCCCATTATTATGCAGAAGGCAGTTGAAGTGAAGCAGGGTGACACCCCCGAGACACTTCAGAAGAGAATTATGGAAGAGGCAGAATGGAAAATTCTTCCCGAAGCAGTAAAGCTCTTCTGTGAAGATAAACTTGAAGTAAAAGACAATATAGTTTTTATAAAGGAGAACTGAAATGAAAGTTTCTACTATTGCAAATGAACTGAATTCTCTTGCTTATCACGGCAGAGGTATCATAATCGGCAAAAGTGCCGACAGCAAAAAGGCTGTAACTGCATATTTCATTATGGGCAGAAGCGAAAACAGCCGTAACCGTGTTTTTGTTGCAGAAGGTAAGGCAATGAGAACAAAGGCATTTGACGAATCAAAGATGACAGATCCTCATCTTATCATTTACTATCCCGTAAGAGTGCTCGGCAACAAGACAATCGTTACAAACGGTGATCAGACAGATACTATCTACGACCTTATGGACAAGCAGATGACATTTGAACAGGCTCTTCGTACAAGAGAGTTTGAAGACGATGCACCGAACTTCACACCCAGAATTTCAGGTATCATCCGTCTTGAAAGTGACGGTATGAACTATGCAATGTCAATTCTCAAGAGTGCAGAGGGGGATGATTCATCCTGTGAAAGATTCACATATGCTTATTCAAACCCCATTCCCGGTAAGGCAAAGTTCATTCATACATACAACGGTGACGGCAATCCTCTTCCTTCATTTGAAGGTGAGCCTAAGACACTTGAGCTTCCCGATGTAAGCATTGATGAGCTCACAGACCTTATCTGGACAAATCTCAATGAAGATAACAAGGTTTCACTTTTCGTAAGATACATTGATATTGAATCAGGCGAAGCTGAAACCAGAATCGTTAACAAGAATAAGTAATTTTCGGAGGGTATTATGAAAGAATTTGAACTTAAATACGGTTGTAACCCCAATCAGAAGCCTGCAAAGATTTATATGACAGACGGCAGTGAGCTTCCTATTGAAATCCTTTGCGGCAGACCCGGATATATCAATTTCCTTGATGCATTCAATTCCTGGCAGCTTGTCAAGGAGCTTAAGGCTGCAACAGGTATGCCCTGTGCAACATCCTTCAAGCACGTAAGCCCCACATCAGCTGCAGTCGGCACACCTCTTTCAGATAACCTCAAGAAGGCTTGCTTTGTTGACGATATCGAAGGTCTTGACGAATCCCCCCTTGCTTGTGCATATGCAAGGGCAAGAGGCACAGACAGAATGTCATCATTCGGTGACTGGATTGCTCTTTCAGACGTATGTGACGTTACAACTGCTCTTCTTATAAAGAGAGAGGTTTCAGACGGTGTTATCGCTCCCGGTTATGAGCCCGAAGCACTCGAAATTCTCAAGTCAAAGAGAAAGGGCAACTACAACATCGTTAAGATTGATGAAAATTATGTTCCTATGGAGCAGGAGGTAAAGCAGGTTTACGGCATTACTTTTGAGCAGGGAAGAAACAACTTCAAGATTGACAACGAGCTTCTTACAAAGGTTGTTACAGAAAACAAGGAAATTCCCGAAGAAGCAAAGAGAGACCTTATCATTTCTCTTATTACTCTTAAATATACACAGTCAAACTCAGTCTGCTACGCATATCAGGGACAGGCTATCGGTGTAGGTGCAGGTCAGCAGTCAAGAATTCACTGCACAAGACTTGCAGGACAGAAAGCTGACAACTGGCATCTGCGTCAGCACGAAAAGGTTCTGAATCTGCCTTTCAAGGCTGAACTCGGCAGACCTGACAGAGACAACTGCATTGATGTTTATATTTCAGACGACAGTGAAGATGTTCTTGCAGACGGTAACTGGCAGCTTTACTTCACAGAACAGCCCGCTGAATTCACAAAGGCTGAAAAGAGAGCTTACCTTGATTCAATCACAGGTGTTGCACTCGGCTCAGATGCTTTCTTCCCCTTCGGTGACAACATCGAAAGAGCAAGAAGAAGCGGTGTTTCTTACATTGCAGAGCCCGGCGGCTCAATCAGAGACGATCAGGTTATTGAAACCTGCGATAAGTACGGCATCGCAATGTGCTTTACAGGTATGAGACTTTTCCACCACTAATGTGAACACATTACTGTGTTCTAAAATAATAGAGAATAAAGAATAGATAATAAATAATAATTGTTAAAAATTTATTTTTCAATTCTGTTCTTTATTCAATATTCTTTCTTCTTTATTCTTTAAAGGCGAAAGCCTTTTAATTACGAGAAAGGTATGAATATATGAATATTTTAGTTGTCGGTGGCGGCGGAAGAGAACACGCCATCATCAGAAAACTCAAAGAAAACAAAGATATTGAAAAAATATATGCACTTCCCGGTAACGGCGGTATTGCTGCTGATGCCGAGTGTGTGAACGTCGGTGCAACAGACATCGCAGGAATCGTTGATTTTGCAAAGAACAATGATATTGACTTTGCAGTTGTTGCTCCCGATGATCCTCTTGTACTCGGTGCTGTTGATGCTCTGAATGAAATCGGTATCAAGTGCTTCGGACCTAACAAGAATGCGGCTATAATCGAAGGCAGTAAGGTTTTCTCAAAGAATCTTATGAAGAAATACGGTATTCCCACAGCAGAATATGAAGTATTCTCCGATATGGATAAGGCTCTCGAATATCTTGAAACAGCTCCCGTTCCCACAGTTATCAAGGCTGACGGTCTGGCACTCGGAAAGGGCGTTATAATTGCTCAGACAAGAGAAGATGCAAAAAAGGCTGTAAAGGAAATGATGGAAGATAAGGTCTTCGGCGAAAGCGGAAGCAATATCGTTATCGAAGAATTCCTCACAGGTCCCGAGGTTTCCGTTCTTTCATTCACAGACGGTAAGGTTGTTGTTCCTATGGTTTCATCAATGGACCACAAGAGAGCAAAGGATAATGACGAAGGTCTCAATACAGGCGGTATGGGTACTGTTGCTCCCAATCCTTATTACACAGATGAAGTTGCAAAGGAATGTATGGAAAAAATCTTCATTCCCACAATGAATGCAATGAATTCTGAGGGCAGAACCTTCAAGGGCTGTCTATACTTCGGTCTTATGATTACTCCGAACGGCACAAAGGTTATTGAATATAACTGCCGTTTCGGTGACCCCGAAACACAGGTTGTTCTTCCTCTTCTTGAAACTGACCTTTACACAATTTTTGAATCAGTTGCTGACGAAAGACTTTCGGAAATTGATGTCAAGTTCAAGAATGAAAATGCTTGTTGTGTAATTATGGCATCAGACGGGTATCCTTCAAAGTATGAAAAGGGCTATGAAATAACTGTTGATGAAGATATGAACGGTGAGCTTTTCATCGCAGGCGCTAAACTTGAAGACGGCAAGCTTCTCACAAACGGCGGCAGAGTGCTCGGTGTTACCTGTACTGCTCCCACACTGGGAGAAGCAATTGACAAATCATACGGTGAAGTAACAAAAGTGCATTTCGGCAATGCATATTACCGTAAGGATATCGGTGCAAGAGCACTGAAAGCGAAATAAAGCGGGTGAATAAATATGGTATACAGAATATTTGTGGAAAAGAAAGAGGGACTCGCTCACGAAGCAACCTCTCTCAAAAATGAAATCAACACACTTCTTCAGATAACATCACTTAAGGAGCTCCGTCTTCTTAACCGTTATGATGTTGAAAATATCGAAAAAGACCTTTTCGATTATTCAGTAGGCACGGTTTTCTCAGAGCCTCAGCTTGACACAGTAACTGCTGAGCTTGAAACAAACGAAGGTGACAAGGTTTTTGCAGTTGAATATCTCCCCGGTCAGTTTGACCAGAGAGCAGACTCAGCGGCTCAGTGTATCCAGATTATCTCTCAGGGTGAAAGACCCCTTGTAAGAACTGCAAAAATCTACGTTATGCAGGGCGATATGACTGACGCTGAGGTTGAAGCAGTCAAGAAGTATGTTATCAACCCCGTTGAAAGCCGTGAGGCAACAATGGATAAGTTTGACACTCTTAAGGCTGAGTATACGGTTCCCGAAACTGTTGAAACTCTTCACGGCTTCAATGACCTTGATGCAGACGGTCTTGCAAACTTTGTTAAGAATTATGCTCTTGCAATGGATGCTGACGACATCAAATTCTGTCAGGATTATTTTAAGTCAGAGAACAAGACTCCCACAATCACTGAAATCAGAATGATTGATACATACTGGTCAGACCATTGCCGTCATACAACATTCCTTACAACTATTGACTCAGTGAAGTTTGACGACCCTCTTCTTCAGTCAGCATACGATGAATATGTTGCAGTAAGACAGGAGCTCGGCAGAACAAAGCCCGTAAACCTTATGGATATTGCAACTGTAGGCACACGTTACCTCAAGGCAAAGGGCAAGCTTCCCAGAATTGACGAATCAGAGGAAATTAACGCCTGTACAGTTAAAATCAAGGTTAATGTTGAGGGCGAGGAGCAGGATTGGCTTCTTCTCTTCAAGAATGAAACACATAATCATCCCACAGAAATCGAGCCCTTCGGCGGTGCCGCAACCTGTATCGGCGGTGCTATCCGTGACCCCCTTTCAGGCCGTTCATATGTCTACGCCGCAATGCGTGTGACAGGTGCAGGTGACCCCCTTGTTCCTGTTCAGGACACAATGAAGGGTAAGCTTCCTCAGAGAAAGATTGTTACAACTGCAGCTGCAGGTTATTCGTCATACGGTAATCAGATAGGTCTTGCAACAGGTCAGGTTGATGAAATATATCATCCCGGTTATGTTGCAAAGAGAATGGAAATCGGTGCTGTTATAGCGGCTGCTCCCGCTGAAAATGTAAGAAGAGAATGTCCCGATCCCGGTGATATTGTTATTCTTCTCGGCGGCAGAACAGGCCGTGACGGTTGCGGCGGTGCAACAGGTTCATCAAAGTCACATACACTTGAGTCACTCGAAAGCTGCGGTGCAGAGGTTCAGAAGGGTAATGCTCCCGAAGAAAGAAAACTTCAGAGACTTTTCAGAAACGCAGAGGCTTCAAGACTCATCAAGCGTTGTAATGACTTTGGTGCAGGCGGTGTTTCCGTTGCTATCGGTGAGCTTGCAGACGGTCTTGAAATTGACCTTAATGCAGTTCCCAAGAAGTACGAAGGTCTTGACGGTACAGAACTTGCAATCAGTGAATCTCAGGAGAGAATGGCTGTTGTTGTCGAAGCTAAAGACGTAGAAAGATTCACTCAACTTGCAACAAGCGAAAACCTTGAAGCAACTGTTGTTGCAAAGGTAAAAGCTGAGCCCAGACTCACAATGACCTGGAACGGCAAGATAATCGTTGACCTTTCAAGAGAATTCCTTAACTCAAACGGTGCCGCAAAGCACATTGATATAATGCCTGAAAATCCCAAGGCTTTTGAAAAGAAAATTGTTCCCGGCTTCAAGGACGGTTACAAGGCTCTCGCAGACGACCTCAATATCTGCTCAAAGAGAGGGCTTTCAGAGCGTTTCGACTCAACAATCGGTGCAGGTACAGTTCTTATGCCTTTCGGCGGCAAGAATCAGCTCACACCTATTCAGGCAATGGTAAACAAAGTTTCTGTTGAAAAGAAGCACACAGATACTTGTTCATTTATGGCATGGGGTTACAATCCCTTTATAATGGAAAAGAGTCCCTACCACGGTGCATATCTTGCAGTTGTTGAATCAGTTGCAAAGCTTATCGCATCAGGTGCATCATTTGAAGATGTTTATCTTACATTCCAGGAATATTTCTTAAAGCCTGAAAAGAATTCTGCACGTTGGG
>CALEII010000016.1 GCA_937876205.1 uncultured Clostridia bacterium | reverse complement strand
CGCAAGGGAAAAGTAATGGTTATCTGTGAAAATCCCAAGCACAAGCAGCGTCAGGGCTAAGCTCTGATAATACCAAATGGAGGTGCAACTGACAAATGGCGCGTATATCCGGTGTTGATCTTCCCAGAGAGAAGAGAATTGAAATCGGCCTTACCTACATTTATGGTATCGGTCGCAAAACCGCCAGCGACATTATTAAGGCAACTGGTATAAATCCTGACACAAGAGTTAAGGATTTAACTGAAGATGATGTTTCAAAGCTTCGTGAGTACATCGAACACAATGTTACTGTTGAAGGTGACCTCAGAAGAGAAACAGCATTTGACATCAAGAGACTTGTTGAAATAGGATGCTACCGTGGTGTTCGTCACAGAAAGAACCTGCCCGTAAGAGGCCAGCGTTCAAAGACAAACGCACGTACAAGAAAAGGTCCTAAGAAGACAATCGCTAACAAGAAGAAATAATAAGGAGGGAATCGTAGTATGGCAAAAGCAACCGCTAAAAAAGGCGTTACACGTAAACGCCGTGAGCGTAAGAATATTGAACGCGGTGCAGCTCATATTCAGTCTACATTCAACAACACCATCGTTACTATTACCGATACACAGGGTAATGCAGTTTCATGGGCAAGTGCAGGCGAAATGGGCTTCAGAGGTTCAAGAAAATCTACACCCTTCGCAGCACAGACTGCAGCAGAGACTGCAGCTAAGGCAGCAATTGAGCACGGTATGAAGACTGTTGAAGTTTTCGTTAAGGGCCCCGGTCAGGGTAGAGAAGCTGCGATCAGAGCTCTTCAGACAGCAGGTCTTGAAGTAAGCATGATCAAGGACGTAACTCCTATCCCCCACAATGGCTGCCGTCCGCCTAAAAGAAGACGTGTATAACCTATAAACTGGAGGTGTTTTAACACATGGCAAGATATACCGGTGCGGTATGTAAGTTATGCCGCAGAGAGGGCAAAAAGCTCTTTTTAAAGGGTGAAAGATGTACCAGCTCAAAGTGTTCAATCGAGCGTCGCAGCTATGCTCCCGGCCAGCACGGTCAGGGTCGTAAGAAGCTCACAGAGTACGGTCTTCAGCTTCGTGCAAAGCAGACAGCAAGAAGATACTATGGCCTCAGCGAGAGCCAGTTCCGTAAGTATTTTGTAATGGCAGTTCGTCACGAAGGTGTTACCGGTGACAACTTACTTCGTATCTGCGAAAGCCGTCTTGACAATATCGTTTATTCACTTGGTTGGGCTACTTCCCGTGCAGAAGCAAGACAGCTTGTTACACATGGCCATTTCCTTGTAAACGGTAAGAGAGTAGACATCCCCTCATACCTTTGCAAAGCAGGCGATGCAGTAGCAATCAAAAAGGCAAGCCTTGATTCCGAGAAGTTCAAAGCTATCCTCGAGAAGAAGGGACTCGTTCCTGCTTGGCTTGAAACAGGCGATGATTACACAGCAAAGATCGTTGCTCTTCCCACACGTGATCAGATCAACGTTCCTGTTGAAGAACATCTTATCGTCGAGTTCTATTCAAGATAATCGGTTAACGGTTAAACTGTATTTTACAGCAGCTTGACTGCAAAATCTTAGGAGGGTTTTGAATGATAAGTATTAAGAAGCCCGGAATTGATGTTGTTGATTTAACACAGGACGGTACCTACGGCAAGTTTGTCGTTGAGCCCCTTGAAAGAGGCTATGGTATGACTCTTGGTAACAGCCTTCGCAGAATTCTTTTATCATCACTCCCCGGATATGCTATCACATCAGTGAACATTGACGGAGTGCTTCACGAATTCACAACAATTGAAGGCGTAAAGGAAGATGTCACAGAAATCGTCCTTAATCTTAAATCAGTCCTTCTGAAGATTCACGGCTCAGGACCCAAGACAATGTATATCGACTGCAACGGTGAATGTGAAATCACTGCAGCTGATATTCAGGCTGATTCAGAGGTTGAAATCATCAATCCCGAACAGCATATCGCAACACTCAATGCCGATGCTCATGTTCGTATGGAGCTTACAGCGGACAGCGGCAGAGGTTATGTATCAGCAGAGCGTCGCAAGAAGATGATGGATCCCGTTATCGGTGTTATCGCAATCGACTCTACTTACGCTCCTATTGAAAAAGTAAACTTTAATGTTGAAAATGCTCGTGTCGGAGACATTACTGACTTCGATAAGCTGACACTTGAGGTTTGGACCAACGGTACCATCGATGCAAAAGATGCTGTATCATTGGCAGCCAAGATTCTCAACGAGCATCTCAACCTCTTTATTGACCTGTCTGATGAAGCAGGCAGCACAGAGGTTATGATTGAAACAGGCGAAGATAACAAGACTCAGATCTTGGAGATGACTGTTGAGGAACTTGACCTTTCAGTTCGTTCATTCAATTGTTTGAAGAGAGCTAACATTCACAAGGTAGAGGATTTGATCTCAAAGTCAGAAGAAGAAATGATGAGAGTCAGAAACCTTGGACGTAAGTCACTTGATGAGGTTATCGCAAAGCTCAATTCTCTTGGACTTTCTCTTCGTCGTGATGACGACTAAATCAAATTTTATACCACACTAACGGTAAAGGAGAGATATTCATGCCCGGAACCAGAAAACTCGGCAGAGCAACAGATTCAAGAAAAGCTATGCTCAGAGCAATGGTAACTTACCTTTTGGAAAATGGCAAAATCGAGACCACCGTTACAAGAGCTAAAGAAGTTCGTTCAATGACAGAAAAGATGATCACTCTTGCAAAAGAGAACAACCTTCATAATTACAGACAGGCTATGGCTTATGTAACTAAGGAAGATGTTGTTAAGAAGCTTTTCGACGAAATAGCTCCCAAGTACAAAGAGGTCAATGGCGGTTATTGCCGTATAATCAAGACAGGTCCCCGTCGTGGTGATGCTGCAGAAATGTGCATCATAGAGCTTGTCTGATAAGCAAATAAAATCAGGTGTCCGGAAACGGGCACCTTTTTTTTATTGATTGAACACTCAATAATTTGTCGAGGTGCCCTCGACAAATTAAATTGGCAATTAGCAATTATCAATGCGCAATTTAGGAAAAGGCTCCGCCTTTTGAACCATTATATAATGGGGACCCCGAAAATCATTAGATTTTTGGGGAGAGGAGGAGTAACGAAGTGATTGAGTTTTCGTGTTTACACGGAAACGATTGATACGGAGTTTACGACGACGAGGGGTAAGGGGCTATGCCCCTTCCACAATTGCGAATTGCGAATTTTCAATTGCGAATTCTTGTCGAACTTTGGTTCGACAAATTCTGATTTATTCAACAAAAAATCTTTCCTTGCCCATTATATATAAAT
This sequence comes from uncultured Clostridia bacterium, assembly GCA_937876205.1. Lineage (GTDB taxonomy): Bacteria > Bacillota > Clostridia > Oscillospirales > Acutalibacteraceae > UBA1081. The sequence continues at coordinate 9,732 of CALEII010000016.1, read as the reverse complement.
TATATTAAAAAGAAAAAAATATATAAAATTTTCCTTGAAAAATATGGCTTGATATGATATAGTTATTGTGTATTATAACCACTAACGGAGGTATATAAAATGAAGAAATTCAAAAAAATCATCAGCGTAATGCTCGCTGTGCTTATGGCATTCAGTGTTTGCGGTGTTGTTTCTTTTGCAGAGGGTGGTAATTCAGTGGACTATACAGCTGATCTTATTTCTGCAACAACAGGCAGTGATGAAAAAGTTGCTACAATTATTCTCCCCGGTATCGGTCAGTCAGACTCAACTTATGTCAAGGAAGACGGCTCAACAGTCAGCGGCGGTCTTGTTCTTATTGACAGTGACGGAATCGTTGGTCCTATCGTTTCAAAGCTTGCAGTTCCCCTTGTCAAGTCAATCATCACAAGAGATGCAGATGCAAAGCTTCAGTCATCAGTTCATGATGTTATCGCAGATCTCTTCTACATTCAGGCATCAGACAAGAACGGTGTAGGTAAAGAAGATCTCATTCTTACAAGATATCCCTATGCACTTTCAAAGTATAATGAGGATGATCACGGCTGGTTCTACAGAATGTTCCCTATGGAGCCTGTTGTTGAAGCAATGGCTGCTAAGTACGGTGCTGCAGATCCTTCATACAACCCCGAGGATTATATCTATCTTTCAACATTCCAGCTTATCGGCAATCCCTATGATTCTGCAAAAGAACTTAAGGATTTTATTGGTATGGTTAAAGAACAGACAGGTTGCGAAAAGGTTAACCTCGTTCCCATCAGCCTTGGCGGTACAATTATGACTGCTTATCTTCAGCTTATTCAGGAAGAATACAACGGTGATTTCTCTGATATCAACAAGATTATCAACATCGTTGCTTGTCTCAACGGTACAGACCTTTTCTCAGATTTCTTTGACAGAAAATGGAACCTTGCAGACGAATTCCTTTATGAAGAATACATTGACCTTATCGTTGAAGCAAACGGTATGCAGCCTTATATGGGTGGTCTTATTAAGCTTGCTCTCAAGATAATTCCCAAGCCTGCTCTTTATGCAATCCTTTCAGGTGCTATTGAAGGTCTCCTTGATACAATGCTTGTTAACTGTCCTCAGTTCTGGGCAATGGTTACAAAGGAGAGATACGAAGAGCTTGCTGACAGATATCTTGTCGGTGACGAGTATGCAGTTCTCCGTGCAAAGACAGACTGGTTCCAGAATGCAAGAATGAGCCTTGTTGACAACCTTAACTATGTAAACAAAAACTACGGTGTTGTTACTTACTCAGTTGCAGCTTACGGCCTCCAGTTTACAGACGGTGAATACAACTTCTTTGGTATTGTTGATTCATCAGCTAAGACAAACTCAGACGGTATCATCAACATCAGCTCAGCTTCACTCGGTGCAACATACACAGTTCCCGGTGCAAAGCTTGAAAATGCTGTTATGCCCTCACCCGACGGCGAGCTCGACATTGCAACTTGTGCATTCCCCAACACAACATGGTTCTTCAAGAATCAGCATCACGAAGTCGGCAGAAATGACGTTATTCTTAAGCTTCTCGGTCAGATTCTTGTTGGCGAAATTACAGATGTTAACTCATCTGCTGCATTCCCCCAGTTTAACTACGGTCGTGTAACAAGAAATCTCACAAGAGACGGTCACCTTATGGACCAGGCAGAAGAAGTTATTGCAAATGCAGAAGGCAAGTACACTCAGGAACAGATTGATACTGTTAAGCCCGTTTACGAAAAGGCAGTTGCAATGCTCGACAAGACTGTTCTTAATGAAAACTCAGCAGCAGAAGCAGAAGCAATGATTAAAGAACTCAATGATGCTCTTGCATGCACAGGTCTTACATCAGTTGATGCAGGTCCCTCATTTATGGATAAGTTGCTCAACGCACTTTTCGCAGGTAAATAATTAAGTTTATATTCTGCACCGTCTTATGGCGGTGCAGTTTTTTTAAGGCAGATTCAATTCTGCTGTATATAATAAAAATAGAAAAAACTCTTGTATCAAGGGCATAAATGATGTATAATTACTTTATTATGGAAAAATAGGAAGGTGTTATTCATGGATGAAAACAAAATAAATCCTATCCCTGAAGAAACTGCAGATAATGCAGAAAATGTTGAAGAACAGGTGTCTGAAGCAGCAGAAGAAGCAGTTGCTCAGACAGAAGAAGTTGTGGCAGAAGAAGCAGCTGAAATTGCAGAAGAAGCAGCTGAAATTGCAGAAGAAGCTGTTGAAGATGCTGCCGAAGACGCTGTTGAAGAGACTGAAGAAGCAGAAACAGAAGCAACAGATGATGCTGCAGATGATGCATCTGAGGAAGTGACAGAAGAGCTTGCAGAAGAAACAGCAGAAGCTGCACCCGTCAAGAAAAAGAAAATTGGTGTTGGTGCAAAAATTCTTATCGGTATTCTCGTGTTTATTCTTGCACTCACAGTTCTTGGTCTGATTGCAGTTTTCGTTGCATCAAGACCTCCCAAAATGGATGTTGATGATGTTGCTGTATCTGTTGACGGTATAGACAGCACAACCGGTGAATTCTATCAGACATATCTCTATTATTACAGCTATAATTCATATTACGGTTATACAGATGAACAGCTCAAGGAGCTTGCAATTGATCAGCTTGTTTTTACAAACTCTCTTTATGCTGAGGCTATGGAAAACAACTTTGAACTCTCAGCAGAAGGCAAGGCTCAGATTGAAGAGCAGCTTGCATCAGTAAGAGAAGCAGCTGAAACAGAGAGTATGGCTGCAGATGATTATCTTGACACTGCATTTTGTCCCGGTTTTACTCTTGAAATGTATGAAGCAATTACAGAAAAGAGTGTTATCGCTCAGGAATATTACACAAGCAAGATAGATAATATCAAGAACGGCTATAAGGGTGACGAAGGCACAAAGAAGATTGAGGCTGCTTACAATGAGGCTAAGACTGATTACGATCTTACAGATGTGTCATACTGGTATTTTGATGCTTCAGCAGAGGATTCTGAGACAAAGGCAAACTCAATTGTTGCCGAGGTCAAGGGCGGAGCAAGCTTTGCCGATGCAGTTAAAAATGTAGCCGGTACAGAAGCAAAAGAGCTCTCAGGCAGAAGTATGGCTGAGCTTGAAAGCGGCTCATTCCCCGAGGATGCAATCAAATGGATTTATGAAACAGATGAAAAGGGCAACTATGTAAACGGCAAAGGCAGTGTAGAAGTTGTTTCTGACGACAGCCTTATCTATGTGCTCTACATTGAGAATGCTCCTGCAAGAAACGAAGTTTATCCCGTATCAGCATATTATGTTCAGGTTGATGTAAGCACTGATACATCAGTCAAGAGTGAAGATATGCTCAAGATTGAGGCAAAGAACACTGCCGAAAAGATTCTTAAGGAATTTGAAGCAACAGATAAGACAGCAACTGCTTTCACAGAGCTTGTCAAGGAGTACGGTTCATCAGACAATGACCTCATTTCAGCTGATATCTTTGAAGCTCTTGAAGGCGACGGCTCTGAGGATGCTGCAGTTGAAGCGTGGCTTTTCAATGCAGACAGAAAAGAAAGCGATTATGCTCTTATTGATGCGGGCGACAGCTATTACATCATTTTCTTTACGGAAAAATCAGAGAATCCCGTATGGTATGACACAATCTATAATTCACTTGTTGCAAAGGATTCAGCAGCTCTTCAGGAAGCACTGCTTGATGCTGCAGAGGAAACAAAGATTATAAATGAAGATGCTGTCAATGATGTAATCAAATATGTTGAATATATTGTTTCATCACAGTATTCTTCATACTGATTTACCAAGAATATTTCATAAAAGACTTGTATAATTTATTAAAATATAGTAAAATATATAAGGTTATATAAAAACCTAACATTTTGAAAGGTGTTTATTTTATGGACAAGAATGAAAAAGCCGCACTTGACGCATACCGTCAGGAGCGAAAAGACAGAATTGCCAAGCAGGCAAAAAAGGCTGAGAAAAAGTCAAATTCACATAATACAGCAAAGGCAGTTGTCGGCAAGGTTGTTAAGGCTGTAATTGCAGTTGCAGTTTGTGTAGCAATTCTCGGTGCTTCACTTAACTTCTTCGGCGTTCCTCAGAAAATTGTCAGAGCTGTAGAAATCGACGGTAAGTCCTACTCAATGGCAGAGCTTACACTTTACTATATGCAGATGTATAACAATATTTATCAGACTGCATATTCATATGATTCAAACTATGGCGAAGGCTACGGTAAAATGCTCACCGGTTATGATATCAATCTTTCACCTGCAGAGCAGACAAAGAAAGATGACGAAGGTAACGATATCACATGGGATGAATATTTCCTTGATGAAGCAGTTGAGTATATGGCAACCGTAAAGAGATATTACAATGCAGCTCTTGAAGCAGGCATCACAATGACAGATGAAGCTCAGGCTGAAATTGATACTGCACTTGAAAGCTTTGAGACAAGCAGCGGTAACTATTCTCTTTCAAGATTCCTTACTCTCTATTTCGGTAAGGGTGTTACAGAGAGCCTTTACAGAGATGCTCTTGAGGAGCAGCAGATTGTTTCTCTTTATCAGGAAAGCAGACAGGATGCTCTCAAAGATAACTACAAGGCAGAAGATATCAACGAAGTTTACAAAAAGGATAAGACTGCTTATGACGTAGTTTCTTTCAGATGGTTTACAATTGATATCGTCAGCAAGGGTGAAACAACAAGCACTCTTGAAGCTGAGTCAGTTGTAACATCAACAACATATGCTGAAGAAGCTCAGGCAAAGACATTTATTGACAAAGTTAAGTCTGAGAAAAATTATAATGAAGAAACTTTCAAGAAAGTTGTTCTTGAAACAGTAGACGCAAACGACAAGGAAACATATCAGAAGGATCAGGCTACACTCATTCAGAAGCTCAACAAGGAAGCTCTTGAAACAAATGTCAGCAAGGATGCTGCAAACTGGCTCTATGAAGCAGATGCCAACGGCAACTACATCAGACAGCCCGGTGATATGAAGTATTTTGTAAGCTCAGACTCAAAGGATATCTACATCCTTTATGCAACAGGTATTCCTTATCAGGATGAAACAGTTCCCGCATCAGTTCGTCATATCCTTGTTCAGTTCCCCTCAGAGGCTGCTAAAGAATCTGTAAGCGGTGAAGCTGCAACAGATACTGAGGATGCAACAATCGCAGCTGATGTCAAGGCTGAGTGCGAGAGTGAAGCTGCTTCAATTCTTGACAGCTACAAGAAATATATCGATGAAAATGCAAGCGGCAAGGCTGACGAAGAATACTTCGGCGAGCTTGCAAGCAAGCATTCAGACGATACAGGCTCAAAGTCAACAGGTGGTCTTATTCAGAATCTTGCAAATGACGGTCAGTATGTTCCCGCATTTGAAGACTGGGCATTTGCTGAGGGTGACTTCGCAGGTGAAGACAGACAGCCCGGTACAACAGGTATTATTGAGACAGAGTACGGCTATCACGTTATGTACTATGTAGGCAATAATGAAAACCCCGTATGGTATGAAACAATTCTTGATGACCTCGTTGCAGAGGATTGGGAAGCAGAACAGACTGAATTTGAAAAGCAGTTCGGTGAAGATGCAATCCAGAGAAAAGAATTCATCACAAACAGTGTCCGTAAGGCTTGCGTGAAGACAATCAACCAGAATCAGGGCTTCTGATAAAACAGAATTATAACGGAGTCGGTGACGGCTCCGTTTTTTTTGCGTCTGAAAGCAGAAAAACACACCCATCTTTTCGGATGGGTGCATTTTTGTGGGTTTGTGTTGTTTAAAAATGTGAAAGGTTAGTTGTGTGAAAGTTTGTTTTGTTATCGGGATACTTTTATGTGTCCGCAATATATTTCATTCTCTTCCCTTGAAATTTTTTTGCGGGTGTTTGTTGTTTTTTTGCTTGTCACCGCCTTTCGTATCTGATGATTTGATTATAATGGAAAAATCTTAAAAATGACTTGATTGAACCTTTAATTTTTCTTAAATTTACAAGGATAATTGACTTTATGTGTAATTGTTGATATAATATTTTTTATAAAGGAAAGGTAGGTCAGAATGAAGAAATATCTTGCATTTATATTGATTTTTGCAATGTTGTTTTCTGTCTCAGCTTGCTCTGCAGACGGCAAGGCAGTTATTCAGATCAATGAAAATACAAATATAGACACCTCAATATTTTCCTATTTTCTTAATGATGTTTATTATGCTTACAGCGATAAATCAGACAGTGAATATATAGACCTTGCGACATCCGAATGCCTTGAATATGTGGCTGTCAACACAAAATTTGCTCAGATGGGTGAAAAACTGACTCCCCGAGAGAAAGCTGATATTTCAAATCTCACAAATTCATTGTGGCGTGTCTACGGTGATTATTATGAAGAAATCGGAGTCACAAAAGATACATTTTTCAAGATAAAACAATATGAAAAATGCAAGGAGCTCATAAGGTTTTCCATTTATGACTCTGACGGCACCAATCCCATAAACGAGGAGTATATAAAGCAGTATTTTACTTCTGACAATGTGGGAATAAAGTATTTTTATCAGGAGCTTTATACACCTGTATCGGCAGAGGTCTATGAGAAAATGTCGGCATATGATAAGAGTGTGTATGATGCAGAGAAAAAGAATGCCGAGGAAAGATACAGCTATATAAGCGAAGTTGCAAACTATGTCAATTCGTCTGTTTACACAATGGATGAGGCTTTTATGGCAGTAACCGGTGAGGTTTCGGCAGACATCAGCGTATCGGCAGCCGTTGTCGGCAGAGAGGGCTCAACATTTTCTGCCGAATTTGTTGATGCCGTGTTCAGACAGGCTGTAGGCAGTGCTTTTATCATAACAAATGCTGAAAAGAGCTATGTGTATTTTATTGAGAGAATAGATCTTCTTGATTCACGATACGGTCTTTATGAAGAACACAGGGATGAATGTCTTGTTGCTGTGACTGAGAGTTTTCTTATAAATGAGATTAACAGCTGGATATCATCTTACAAGGCAGTCAGACAGCTTTCTGCTGCTGAAAAATGCCTTAAAACTATAAAAAATGTTGATCGCAGTAAATATGCCGGAGCTGAGGGTTATCAGTTCAACAGTTTTCTGCCTGATGATTTGGAGGATATAAAATGATGAAACAGGTACTTGCATTTGATTTCGGTGCGTCAAGCGGCAGAGCTATTCTCGGCATCTTTGACGGTGAAAAAATTACACTTAAAGAAGTGCACCGTTTCAGTAACGACCCCGTAAAGGTCGGCCATACATTCTATTGGGATGTGCTCAGACTTTTTCACGAAATAAAGCAGGGCATTCTCAAAGCAAAGCAATACGGTGAAATTGACAGCATAGGTATTGACACCTGGGGCGTTGATTTCGGTCTTATAGATGAAAAGGGCTATCTTCTTGAAAACCCTGTTCACTACCGTGATGAGAGAAATGTGGGAATGATTGACGAAGCCAGAAAGTATATGTCACGCACAGAAATGTATGACAGAACCGGCATTCAGTTTATGGATTTCAATACTCTTTTTCAGCTTCTCTCAATCAGAAAAAACAGGCCTGAGCTGCTTGAGAGGGCAGACAGACTTCTCTTTATGCCTGATCTGTTTGCTTATATGCTTACAAACAAAATGGTTTCAGAGTATTCAATTGCAACAACATCACAGATGGTTAATATTGACACTCAGGATTGGGATTATGATCTTCTCAGAACGATGAAAATTCCCACTCATATTCTTTGCAAAATTGTACCTTCAGGTACGAAAATGGGCTATCTGAGACGCTCACTCAGAGCAGAACTCGGTCTTGACAGAATTCCTGTTATTTCTGTCTGCGGTCACGACACACAGAGTGCAATTACTGCTATCCCCAGTGAAAGCAAGGATTTTGCATTCATCAGCAGTGGCACATGGAGTCTTTTCGGTACTGAGCTTGAAGAGCCCGTCGTAAATGAGAAAGCAAGAAAGCTTAATGTGACAAACGAAGGCGGTTATGATTATACAACTGCATTCCTTAAGAATATCTGCGGTCTGTGGCTTATTCAGGAGAGCAGGAGACAGTGGATAAGAGAAGGTAAGGAATATTCATATGCCGAGCTTGAGCAGGAGGCACTCAAGGCAGAGCCCTTCAGATGCTTTATTGACCCTGATGCTCCTGATTTTGTCGCAATGGGTGATATGCCTGAGAGAGTGCGTGAATTCTGCAGAAAGACAAATCAGTATGTACCTGAGACTGTCGGCGAGGTTATGCGTTGTATTTATGAAAGTCTTGCTATGAAGTATAAATATGTGCTTGCAGGCATTGAAGACTGTGTAGAGAAGAAATACGACAGAATCCACGTAATGGGTGGCGGAACAAAGGATACATTCCTCTGTGCACTGACTGCATCATCCTGCAACAGAACTGTTTATGCAGGCCCCATTGAAGCCACTGTTCTTGGTAATGTTGCTGTTCAGCTTATGGCTTCAGGCGCAATCAAAGATATTGCTGAAGCAAGAAAAATCATTGCAAAGGGCGAAAATCTTAAAGTTTATAATCCCGTCGATGCAGACAAATGGGAAGAAGCATATAAAGATTTCGTTAAAATAGTAAAATAACAGATTGATAAATTCGTAATGCGCAACGTGCAATTTGCAATTTCGGAACACCTGCGGTGTTGAATTTATAGAATTGTACAACAAACCCGTAGGGGCACCCATTGGGCATCCGTATAACAAAAAAAGCAATTTTGAGTGACTAATTCACTTTATATAAAGAAAGGTTGATACAAATGGCAGAAAAAAGATTTGCAGGCGAATATCCCGTAATCGGTATCCGTCCTGTTATCGACGCAAGAAAAGGACCTCTTGATGTAAGAGGCTCACTTGAAGAGCAGACAATGGGTATGGCTAAGGCTGCAGCTGAGCTTTTCAGAAACAACCTCAGATACTCAAACGGTGAACCCGTTAAGGTTGTTATTTCTGACTGCACAATCGGCAGAGCAGGTGAAACAGCAAAGTGTGCTTCTCAGTTCAAGAAGGAAGGCGTTGACATCACTCTTTCCGTTACTCCCTGCTGGTGCTACGGCAGCGAAACAATGGATATGGATCCCAACACAATCAAGGGTGTATGGGGCTTCAACGGTACAGAGCGTCCCGGTGCAGTTTATCTTGCAGCAGTTCTTGCTTCACACGCACAGAAGGGTCTTCCCGCATTCGGTATCTACGGTCACGAGGTTCAGAATCTTGACGAATCAGCTCAGATTCCCGATGATGTTAAAGAAAAGCTCCTTCGCTTCGGTAGAGCTGCTGTTGCAGTTGCTACAATGAGAGGCAAGTCATATCTTCAGATCGGTTCAGTTTGTATGGGTATCGGCGGTTCAATCATTGACCCCTCATTCATCGAAAGCTATCTCGGTATGAGAGTTGAGTCTGTTGACGAGGTCGAAGTTATCAGACGAATGACAGAAGGTATCTATGACGAAGAAGAATATCAGAAGGCTCTTGCCTGGACAAAGGCTAACTGCAAAGAAGGCTGGGATAAGAACCCCGATTTTGTTAAGAAGTCAGATGAAGAAAAGGCTGAATCCTGGGAATTCGTTGTCAAGATGATGTGCATCATCAAGGACCTTATGAGCGGCAACAAGAAGCTCGAAGAAAAGTTCTCAGAAGAACAGATCGGTCACAACGCTATTGCAGCAGGCTTCCAGGGTCAGAGACAGTGGACAGACTTCTATCCCAAC
>CALEII010000015.1 GCA_937876205.1 uncultured Clostridia bacterium | reverse complement strand
ACTTCTTCACTATTCACTATTACTTATTACCTAATCGACAAGTTTCGAAAGAGAAGAGTGAAAAGTGAAGAGGTAATAGTGAAAAAGTAAAATCGACAAGCTTCTGTCGAAACTTGTCGATTTTTGGCGGAGCAGGAGAGACTCGCAGGACTTTGTCCTGCGGTTTAAGTCAATTATATGTCCGTGCTCCTCCGCCGATGGCGAACCGTCGCACATGGACTATGAGTTCGAGTCTCTCTGAATTATACACAAAAAAACAAAAGAAGACATCGGATGATGTCTTCTTTTGCTTGGCGGAGCAGGAGAGACTCGAACTCTCGCACCGGGGTTTAGCCGGCCTACGCCCTTAGCAGGGGCGCCTCGTCACCAACTTGAGTACTGCTCCTTGGTAACGCTTTTTTCTGTTTTTAGATAAAAAAAATGGCGGAGAGAGTGGGATTCGAACCCACGGTACCCGTAAAGGTACGACGGTTTTCAAGACCGTTCCGTTATGACCACTTCGGTATCTCTCCATAAATGCTTGATTATGATATCACATAAATTATTGTTTGTCAATAGTTTTTTTAATTTTTTTTAGAGCAGGTTAAACAATAATTTAGCGGAGCTAAATTATTGTAAAGTAATAGGTAAGAAGTAAGAGTGAAGAAGTTCGGGCGGGACACCCGCACCCGATTATAAATAGGGTAAGGGGCAACGCCCCTTCCACACTTATTCACTATTACCTATTACTTCTTACTTCAACAATAATTTATCGCACAGCGATAAATTATTGTTTATTTGGTTTTTCATTTATGAATACCCTGAAAAGAGGCAGGCAGGAGGTAAAGAATTTTTTATAGGCTCTGCAGTAGTCTTCGCTTCGCTGAGTGCGTTTGCAGCCGCCTGCACGGCACATTCCGTATATGTTGCACTGCTTGCATTTTTCGGGCACTTTCAGGCTTTCTCTGATAAAATTTTTCGCAGTATCACTTTTTTCCATTGCAGTGAAGTCTGTTGTCTTTATGTTGCCTAAAAAATACTCGTCGGTACAATAGAAGTCGCAGGGATAAATATTTCCGTTGGCTTCCGACACATACTGATGTGTGCAGTGCCCCTGAATTCCGCACTGCTCGGTGGGTTGTCTGAGAAAAAGCCTTACCCAGTTGTCAAACTGACGGATGCTGACATAATTATGCCTTACATAGTCCTTGACATAGAGGTTGAACACCTTGATAAGGAAGTCTGCGTACTGGTCGGCTGTCATATAGAGTTCACTCTGTTCATCCGACTCAAAAGGACGAAGACACGGTATGAACTGTAGGTATTTAAAGCCTCTGTCACGGAAAAATTTATATATTCTCTCTCCGTTTTCGGCACAGTAGCCCGTTAAAACAGTCAGAATATTGAAATCAACATTGTGCTTTTTCAGAATATCAGCCGCAGACAGAATTTTATAGAATGAGTTCTGTCCCGAGGGCTTCTTACGGAATTTGTTGCCGTCAAAATCACCGTCAAGGCTCAGTCCCACAAGGAATCTGTTATCGTGTAAAAAGTCTGCCCATTCGCCGTCAATGAGAGTTCCGTTTGTCTGCATACCGTAAAAAACGGGACTTTTTTTTGTGTTGAGTCTGTTTACGGTATCAACGAAAAACTTAAAGTAGTCAAGCCCTGCAAGAGTCGGCTCACCGCCCTGAAATGCGAATGCAACAGGCTCACCCGAAGCATATTTCAAGGCTTTTTCTATGAGTATTTCCGCAGTGTCCTTCTCCATAATGCCGAAGCCGAGATGTTCACGGTGCTCGGAAACATCACGGTAAAAGCAGTATTCACAAGAGAGATTGCACAGCGACGATGCGGGCTTTATCATAAGGGAAATTGGGGGCAATTTGGGACTCCTTTTTTAATGCAGAATGTGTATTTGTATATACTACCGTCGGCAGTTTTATATCTTTGGATTTTTACTCCTGCTTCTTCTACGATTGTAATAATCACTTCTTATCAGATACCATTTGATTATGAATAACAGTGCAGGAATAAAAGACATTCCCAACTTTACATAAAGTATAATACTGTATAGTTCAGTATTTTCTGTATAATCAGTGTAAACACACAATGAAAACCATATAATAAATGACACAACAGAATAAATTATCTGAACTCGTTTTAAAATAATATACTTATCAAATTCTTTTTTTGAATAATCTGATTGCAGGTATTCTCTGATATACAGTTGGTTAATTTTTCTTTTAAACGGCTGTTTTTCTCGGATTTTTGCAAGTTTTTTATTGCCGTTTTTTCCAGAGGTGATGTTCAGCATTGCGATATAATTGATAATATCTCTTACAGTCCAAACGGTAGCTAAATCGCATAAAAGAAAGACACCTAAACAAACAAAAAAATGAGCTGCTATCATTGATGTTTCCTACTTTCATTATTTGTAATAAATGTCTTATACCGCAACGGACGCCCTACGGGCGCCCCTGCGGATGTTGATTTTAATTATTCTATTATACCTCTTCTGTTTTCCTTGAAGCTGTCCATAATTTCGTGCATTTTTGCTTTATACTGCTCAGAAATTTCGGGGTAGACGGGGGTACGGTTATAGTTTTCCGCATAGTCGTCTGTGAGGATATGAAGCCAGTTCTTTCGGTTCTTGTCCCAGAATGCAGAGTTGTCGTTCTGAATCTTTTCAAAATACTTGAATGTGATGTATTCATTATCGAGAACATCGTATGTATAATCGGGGTAAAGTGCTTTGACTTCAGATGTGGGCATTGTGTACTGGATTGCCTTGAGCTTTTCTCTCTTCATATGAAGAATGGGATGCTCTGATGTGTGGATAACAGCATCATCCTTGAGAAGTGAAGCCATTGAAATACCGTCGATTGTTCTGTCTGTGGGCAGATAATTCTTCTGTCCGTTGCCTGTGATACCTGCAAGCTCAACAAGAGTGGGATAAAGGTCAACAAGAACTGCTGAGTTGTTTCTTTCTGTTCCCACTTCACCGAGAGCTCCGTTTGCATTGTCCCAACGGATCATAAAGGGAACCTTCTGACCGCCCTCGTATGCAAGGTACTTGCCGCCACGGAGGTCTGCAACAGAGCCTTCAAGAGCAGGTCCGTTGTCACTTGTGAAGACAATAATTGTGTCTTCAAGAACGCCGAGCTTTTCCATTGTGTCGAAAAGCTGACCGAGATAATAGTCGAACTCTGTTACACAGTCAACATATGTACCCATACCTGTTGTGCCGTCAAAATCGTCACCTGCATAAATGGGTGCATGAGGCCACGGCGATGCATAGAAAGCGAAGAAAGGTGCATCCTCCTGAGCTTTTTCGGTAATCCAGTCTGTGATTTCCTCGTGAATCCACTTTGTAGCCTGACTCTGGTCTTTCAGCTCGTCTGTACCGTGTGCAATAGTCCATTCGCCGTTCTCTTCAGTTACGTGGTAGAAAGGCTTCATATCGTTTACGTGGTGGCTGCCGTAGAAGTAGTCAAAGCCCTGATTTGTGGGCAGATATTCGCCGTAGTCACCAAGATGCCACTTACCGAATGCACCTGTTGAGTAGCCTGCAGCCTGGAATGTTTCTGCAAATGTGATTTCATCACCGAGCATACCGTCTGCGTTGTTACCCATTTCAATTGAGTTGAAAATTCTTGTCTGAGCAAAGGGTGAAAGTGTGTCAACTGTGGGATAGATAACATTATCTGCATAGCCACGGTAGGGGTATCTGCCCGTAAGAGCTGCAAAACGAGCAGGTGAGCAGACTGAATATGCAGAATAGAAGTTTGTGAGATTGAGTCCGTTTTCACCGATTGAGTCGATGTTGGGCGTGTCATAGATTGCGCCGTTGAGTGAAACGTCACCGTAGCCAAGGTCGTCCATCATAATGAAAAGCACATTCGGGTTGTCCTTTGATACCTTGTCAACACCGCCCAGATAGTCATCCTGACCGTCCCAGAGTCTGTCTGTGTTAGGCTTTGAACGAAGGTTCATTGTAAGAACAAACACAACGCTTGTACCCATAAGAAGCACACTCATAACGCCTGAAAGAGCTTTCTTGACGCCCTCTTTTGTAAAGGTTTTCTTTGCAATGAAGAAAAGTCCCCAGAGTGCAAGTGCTGTGGGAAGAACAAGAAGAAGGTTGCCCAGAAGTCTTGTGAAGAAATTGCCTTCACCTGTAAGCAACGGGTGGTCAGCCGAATTGAAGCCTGCAAGACCTGATGTAAATGCACCGAAGCCTGCATCTGCACCCCAGATTATAAAGTAAACCACAACACCGATGCTTGCAGCCGCATAACCGAGAACCATTGGTGCATAAACCTTTTTCTTGATAATAAGGCTCAGTGCAATGACTGCTGACATAATGCAGTTGAACGCCACGCAGACGACAGCAACTATATTAAGTCGTAAAATCCACATAGACAGCATAAGTCCTATGCCTATAACCATAAGAATTAACGGAAAAACTTTCTTTCCCGTGTCAAGAGTGATGTTCTTCTTCACAAAGAAAACCTCCGATTTTTTTAATTTATTTTTCATTATAATTATACAGATGAAAATGAGGAATGTCAATAATTTATCACTGTGCAATAAATTATTGTTTCTGCCACTTCTTTGCGGGGCAATTTTTGTTTCTGAATGCTGCTCTGAATTCCACATAACAGCCGCATTTTATACAGGTTCCGCTAATAAGATTATCGCAGCTTTTGCAGATTTCAAGCCTTGAAGAATATATATCATCATTGCATTTTTCCTCAGGCTTTATTTTTGCAACATAGCTCTGAACAAGCCTGTAGTTGTCTTCCTCTCCGCTTTGCAGAAGAAGGCATTTTCTGCATTCTCTTTGTTCCATTATCGTTCAATGATGAATTTAACCACACTGCAGGGAGGAATTGTTGTGACAAAGCCGTCTGCAGTCAGGCTGAAAGAAGTAAATTCTTCTGTTTTAACTGTTTCTTTATTTTCGAATGTATTATGGTCGTCCATGCTGCCGGTTATGATTTCTGCTCTTACGGATTTAACAGCAGAGTCGGCAACCTGACACCTGATTTCATTTGCTTTATCAAGAGATACATTGACAATTGTTGAAACTATTTCACCGTTTTCATTCATTGATGCACTTTCAATAAGCTCAGGCATCTTCAGACCGTCACAATCTGTTTTTTCACTTGTTATGAATGACCCCAGAAGTGTGTTCTGCTGATGGTCTTTATACATTTTAAATATATGATATGTGGGTGTCAGAAGCATTTCATCGCCGTCTGTAAGAATCACAGACTGAAGAACATTCACAATCTGTGCAATATTTGCCATTCTGATTCTGTCTGCGTGCTTGTTGAATATATTCAGTGTCAGACCTGCAACCATTGCATCTCTCATTGTGTTCTGCTGATAGAGGAATCCGGGATTTGTGCCCTCTTCAACATCAAACCAGGTGCCCCATTCGTCAACAATAAGGTCAACTCTGTGCTCAGGGTCATATTTATTCATTATTTCAATGTGACGGGTGATGATTTCATCAATTTTATATGCCTTTGTCACTGTTGTGTAGTATTCGTTTTCGCTGAATTCTGACGCCTTACCCTTTTTACTCCAAGTGCCGGGAACGGTATAGTAATGAAGTGAAATACCGTCGATATGATGACGGGCACGCCACATTACCTTATCTGTCCAGTGATAATCCTCACCGTTGGGACCGCAGGCAATTCTGTAGATTTTATTGTTGCTGTCATAGTTTCTTATATATGTGTTATATCTGAGGAACTCCTGAGCATAGTCTTCGGGCAGAAAATTTCCGCCGCAGCCCCAGTTTTCGTTGCCGACACCGAAATACTTCACAACCCAGGGCTTTGCTCTGCCGTTAGCGCTGCGCAGCTCTGCCATAGGAGAAATGCCGTCAAAGGTCATATACTCAACCCATTCACTCATTTCCTGAACAGTACCTGAGCCGACATTTCCGTTGATATAAACATCACAGCCCAGCTGACTGCAAAGCTCAAAAAACTCGTGTGTGCCGAAGCTGTTGTCTTCAACAACGCCGCCCCAATGAGTGTTTATCATCTTTTTTCTTGTCTCTTTCGGGCCTATGCCGTCTTTCCAGTGATATTCGTCTGCAAAGCACCCTCCGGGCCAGCGAAGCACGGGAATTCCCATTTCTTTGAGTGCTTTGACAACATCTGACCTCATACCGTTGATGTTAGGTATGTCTGAATTCTTGCCCACATAAAGTCCGTCATAGATACATCTGCCCAGATGCTCCGAAAAATGACCGTAGATATCTTTGTTTATGGTAGCAATTTTCTGGTTGGGATTTATTAAATATTTTTCCATTACGACACCGCCTTTATTGAGACAAATATAACATACGAAAAATAAAAATTCAATTGATTTTTAATTTTCTGAAAACAAAAAATGTTCACACTTTGTTTACATAATAATTGTAGCCGTTTTGCGTTATCAGTGTGTTATAATGATATAAAACATTGAAACGGCAGTGATGCCGAAACATAAAGGAGGGTTTTTTATGAAAAAAATATTATCAATTGTGTTGTCACTGATTATGCTCCTGTGCTTTGCACAGCCTGCATTTGCTTATAACATAAGTGATGATATCGGAGAAAGCTTTGTTCTGCACGGTTCATTATTTCTTACAAAAGAAACGAAGGCCGGTGAAATCAGATATTTCGGTGAGAGAATATCTGTTACAAGAAAGGATGGAACTGAGCTGAAGGCTGACGATTATATCCGTACCGGTGACACGCTTTCTTATTTCGGTATACTTGACGGATACCGTATAGTTGTTATGGGCGATGCCGACTGTGACGGACATATTACGGCTTCGGATGCAAGACTTGTGCTCAGAATGTCTGCGGGCTTGTATTGGAATGTGAAATATTCCGAAAAACCTGAGACGTACGGTGCGTTTGATACCAATTATTCAGGACTCGTTGAGGCAAGTGATGCACGAGATATTCTCAGAGCTGCGGCAAAAATTGATGATTTAAGCTGTTTTGAAGAAGCTGTTGCAGCAAAAAAGGCAAATGCAAAGCCGGCTGATTATGACGACGAGCTGGTTATGGTATGTATGAACCCCGAATATGTCAATAATGATGCGGCATACACACCTGAGTTTTATGGTGACCTTGTGGGTAGAGTTGAGGTTATGCACAAATATGCACCCGACCACGTTTGGCTTTATCTTTATCTGAAGAAGCCGTCAAAAGAAAATGTTGATATGCTTTATGAGCAGTGTAAAAAGAACGATGCTCTGATTGCAACAGACAAGAATCATATCTTTTATATAGAATGGTAATAGCTTGACTTATTGCCGGTATTTAAAAAGATGCCGACCCGACACAATGGGTCGGCAGTTCATTTTTGCACCCTCTTTTTGTTAATTTTTTTAAATAATATTGCAATCATTCATTATTTCTTGTATAATAATTTTTAATAATATTTTAATTGGAGTGATTACTTTGGCAAAACTCAAAGACATTGACAACAAGGCTGCTGAAAAAGGTTCTCTTCTTGTAACCATCTGGCAGTTTGTAAAATTTATCGTGGTAAGTCTTCTTGCTATGATTGTTCAGTTTGTTCTTCTCAACACACTGCAGCTTATTCCTGCAATCAAAGACCTTTACACTGTTGATTTCAGCTGGTGGGTATTTGTTTACCCCGTAGCAGTAGGCGGTCTGGGTTATTTCATCGTAAGCAATGTTGCAAACATCATCGCACAGATTGTTGCTTTCTTTGTTAATAAAGAAAAGACATTCAACTCAGGCGCAAATGTTGCTGTTGCTCTTCCTATTTACATAGTTTTCACAATCGGTCTTATTCTTTTCTCCGCATGGCTCAACCCCACACTCAAAGACCTTTTCCTCGGCTTTGATTGGTGTAATGAAACTGCAGCAAAGAACATCGCAACAATGATCTGCTCTGCACTTCAGTTCTTCCTCTATTTCCCCGTTGACAAGATTCTCTTCCACAAGAAAAAGGAAGAAAAGCCTGCAGAATAAAAAATTACTCCCACGGAGGCTATAATATGAATAAAAAATTATATGAAGCATACTGCAGAACATTTCAGGGCGTTATGAGAGCAGCAGTCAATGTTCTTGACTGGTCAGAGCCCGAGCTCCTCAAAGGTGCAGGTGCAGTAAAAGAGCTTCCCAAGACTGTAAAGCAGCTTGGCTATAACAATGTGCTTATCGTTACCGATAAGGGACTTATGAATCTTCATCTTCTTGATTCTCTTTTTGAGGAACTGAGAAATAACGAGATTGCATATGTTGTATATGACGGTGTACAGCCCAATCCCACAATTGACAATGTAGAAGAGGCACGTTCACTCTATATGGGCAACGGCTGTCAGGCAATTATTGCATTCGGCGGCGGTTCACCTATGGACTGTGCAAAAATCTGCGGTGCAAGAATTGCAAGACCTGACCTTGCTATTCCCAAGATGAGAGGTCAGCTCAAGGTTCTTAAAAAGATTCCTATGCTTTTCGCAGTGCCCACAACTGCAGGTACAGGCTCAGAAACAACAATCGCTGCTGTTGTATCAAATCCCAAGACACACGAAAAGAATGCTATCAATGACCCTGTGCTGCGTCCCAAATATGCAGTGCTTGACCCTGAGCTTACAGTGGGACTTCCTCCTCACATCACTTCAACAACAGGTATGGATGCACTCACACACGCTGTTGAAGCTTACATAGGTCAGAGCAACACAGAAAACACTGCCGAAAAAGCAAGAATGGCAACAAAGATGATTTTTGAAAACATCGAGACAGCTTATAAAGACGGCAAAAATATTGAAGCAAGAGAAAATATGCTTCTTGCATCATATTATGCAGGTGTTGCATTCACAAGAGCTTATGTCGGTTATGTTCACGCAATTGCTCATAACTTAGGTGGTATGTACGGCATTCCTCACGGCCTTGCAAATGCAGTGATTCTTCCTTATGTTCTTGATTATTTCGGTGAATCAGCTTATGAGAGACTTGCTCAGCTTGCAGAGGTTGCAGGTCTTGACTGTAACGGCAAGTCAGATGAAGAAAAGGCTAAGATGTTCATTGCTGAAATCAGAAGAATGAATAAGGATATGAATATTCCCGAGAAATTCGAACAGATAAAAGAAGCCGATATTTCACTTATTGCTGACAGAGCTCTTAAAGAGGGTAATCCTCTTTATCCCGTTCCCAGAATTATGGATAAGGATGAATGTGTGGAGCTTATCAGAAAGCTTATGGCATAAAACACTCAATGTGTACAAGCCGGTCTGCAGTTTTCTGCAGGCCGGTTAGATTTGTGAAGCGGTGAAGCGTAATCCGGCAGAGTTTTTGGAAAAATTATTGTGAATTCTGCAACAGACCTACTGTTATTCCATCCGTTATTTCACACATTGAACAAAAATAAAAAAAATCTTGACATATTGACACGGATATGTTATATTAACTATACCTCTTTTTGAGGGCTGTTTTTTTGTGCGCATTTTTTTAAGGTGACACACAGCCCCGTTTATGAGAGGGAGGCTACATTAATTATGGAGGTGCCGTTATGAGAGTTAAGGTTACTCTTGCTTGTACAGAGTGCAAGCAGCGCAATTACAACACAATGAAGAACAAGAAGAACACACCCGACAGATTAGAGATGAACAAGTACTGCAGATTCTGCAAGAAACACACTCTCCACAGAGAAACAAAGTAATTCTCTGACAGGTTTTTTCTTGAATCCGATAATGAAAGGAGATTCTTCAAGTGGCTGATGAAAACAGACAGGTCGACAAAGAAGCTTTAAAAGCTCAGAAGCAGGCCGAAAAAGAAGCGCTTAAAGCAAAAAAAGAGCGTATCAAACAGAGCAAGCCTAAAAAAGAAGGTAACGTGTTCACACGTGCAGCAGCAAAGATCAAGAAGTTCTTCAAGGACTTCAAGGGTACTTGCAAAAAGGTTATCTGGCCCGACAGAAAGACAGTTCTCAGAAACACACTTGTTGTTTTTGTTGTAACAATCATTGTTGGTGTCGGAATCTGGGTTGCTGACTTCGCCCTCACAAGAGGTATCAGATTTGCTCAGGACATCGTTGCTGGTGAAGAAATTGTAAGCGAGCTTGATGAGGATACATCAGATGTCGCTCACGACCACGAGCATTGATGACTAATTTGCATATTACGGAGGTTTTTCGATAATGGAAGATGCAAAATGGTTTGTAGTCCATACCTACAGCGGCTACGAAAACAAAGTTGCCGACAATATTAAAACAGTCGTCGAGAACCGTAAAATGCAGGACCAGATTCTTGATGTAAAGGTTCCTATAATAGAAGAAGTTATCGGTAATGATGCTTCTTCAGATAGTGACGACAGCATTGTTAACGAATCAGCTGCTGAGAAAAAGGCAGCAAAGAAAAAGAGTACAACCAAAATCGTTAAGAGAAAGGTTTACCCCGGTTACGTATTCGTTAAGATGGGCATATCATACGATGAACGCTCAGATGAAATGAAAATGACTGACGAAGCATGGTACATCGTAAGAAATACCCGTGGTGTCACCGGATTTGTGGGTCCCGAAAGTAAGCCCCGCCCTCTTTCAGA
Organism: uncultured Clostridia bacterium; assembly: GCA_937876205.1. Lineage (GTDB taxonomy): Bacteria > Bacillota > Clostridia > Oscillospirales > Acutalibacteraceae > UBA1081. The sequence continues at coordinate 1,203 of CALEII010000015.1, read as the reverse complement.
GAGAGAAGTTTACGAAATGGGCATTGAAAATGATGCCTATAATAAGGTTGTCGAAGTCGACTACAGTGTAGGCGATACCGTTGTTATCATCGGTGGTGCATTTGACGGTCATATCGGTAAGGTTGAATTTATTGACATTCCCAATGACACTGTCCGTGTTATCATTGAAATGATGGGCAGAGATATCCCCTGCGAACTCGGTCTTGATCAGGTAGAGCTTGAAAAAGACTGATAAAAAATTTTTATTTTGGTAATGTGCGGCTATGCCCGCTTGTTATAGGGTAGTCTCCGGACTGTCCTGTGGGAGGAGAGATATACTCACTCCGCCACTACCACATTTTTATGGAGGTGCAATTTATGGCACAGAAAGTAACAGGCTTTATTAAGCTTCAGATCCCTGCCGGTAAAGCAACACCGGCTCCCCCCGTTGGCCCTGCTCTCGGTCAGCACGGTGTCAACATTATGGCATTCACAAAGGAATTCAACGAGCGTACAAAGAACGATATGGGTCTTATCATCCCTGTTGTTATTACAGTTTACGCTGACCGTTCCTTCTCATTCATCACAAAGACTCCTCCTGCAGCAGTTCTTATCAAGAAGGCTTGCGGTATTGAGAGTGGCTCAGGTGTCCCCAACAAGACAAAGGTTGCTACAATCACAAGTGAGCAGGTAAGAAAAATCGCAGAGCAGAAAATGCCCGACCTTAACGCAGCAAGCGTAGAAGCAGCTATGTCAATGGTTGCAGGTACAGCTCGCAGCATGGGCGTTGTAGTTGCTGACTAAGCCCGGAGGTAAGTGAATAATGAAACATGGTAAGAAATATGTTGACAGTGTAAAAGCTGTTGACCTGACAAAACTTTATGATCCCAGCGAAGCACTCGCTATCGCTTGCCAGACTGCAAAGGCAAAGTTCGACGAAACTGTTGAAGTACATGTACGTCTTGGTGTTGACTCACGTCACGCTGACCAGCAGGTTCGTGGTGCTGTTGTTCTTCCCAACGGTACAGGTAAGAATGTAAGAGTTGCTGTTTTCGCAAAGGGTGCAGAAGCAGATGCTGCTGTTGCAGCAGGTGCTGAAGTAGTAGGTGCAGAAGATCTTGTTGCAAGAATTCAGGGCGAAGGCTTTATGGATTTTGACGTATGTATCGCTGCTCCCAATATGATGGGTCTTGTAGGCCGTCTCGGTAAGGTTCTCGGTCCCCG
>CALEII010000014.1 GCA_937876205.1 uncultured Clostridia bacterium | reverse complement strand
CTATTGCACAAGCTAGCAATTATATAGCTAACTATGGAGGTTGTGAAGCTAATGTTTTAGTTTCTTTATCTCATTTAGGTCATAAGAGTGAATTTATTACAAAACTTCCTAATAATCAATTAGGTGATTCAGCAGAAAAACATCTTTTAGCTCATGGAGTAGATACATCTCATATTGCTAAAGGATCATCAAACCTTGGAATGTATTTTGTTGAAACCGGATTTGGAGGAAGACCTTCTAAAGTTATCTATAATAGAAAACACTCAGCTATTACTAGAATCAATGAAAAAGAAATAAACTTTGATGAAATCTTTAAAGATGCAAAATGGTTTCATCTATCAGGTATTTCATTAGCCTTAGGAGAAAAAGTTAGAAAGGTAGCTTTTAAATGTTTAGAATATGCTAAAAAGTATAATGTTATCGTTTCTTTTGACTTTAACTACCGTAAGAAATTATGGACTATAGAAGAAGCTAGACCATACTATAAACAAGTTATTCCTTATGTAAATGTTTTATTTGCAAATCATTTTGTTGCTTAAAAGACTTTGAATTTTTAACATTTCGGGGTATAATATTTGTATTATGAAGATTATTCCAAGAAAAACACAACTGAAAAGAAGGCAGGTATGATTCGTTCATATCTTGCTCGTCCTGACCAGCTTGACTTAATTCGTGACGACGCTTTTGAATTCTGTTTCGTTGTTGACTTCCCAATGTATGAAAATGACGAAGAAACAGGGGAGACAATCTTTACTCATAACCCATTCTCAATGCCACAGGGTGGTATGGAAGCACTCCTTACAAAGGACCCAACTGAAGTTCTTGCTTACCAATATGACCTTGTTTGTAATGGTATAGAACTTGCTTCAGGTGCTGTTCGTAACCACGATAATGAAATAATGAAAAAGGCATTTGAAATTGCAGGTTATGACGAAGAAGAACTCAAAAAACGTTTCAATGCTTTATATACAGCATTCCAGTATGGTGCACCACCTCATGCAGGTATGGCACCCGGTATTGACCGTATGGTTATGCTTCTTACAGACGAAGAAAAGATTCTTGATGTTATCGCATTCCCCCTCAACGGTAACGCTCAGGACCTTCTTCTCGGTGCTCCTTCAGAGGTTACAAATCAGCAGCTTGAGGACGTTCATCTTCTCGGCTCAGGCAGTGCTCTTGCACAGCGTCAGGCAGCCGCATCAACAGGCGGTAAGGCTCAGGGCAAGCGTTCAACATTCTCAAACGTACAGCAGCTCAATCAGCTTTCACTCACAGAAGATGAAGAAGCAGTTATGCAGGGTATTTTCGCAAAAATGAGTGAAAATGAAAAAATCTTTGCAAACTGCAACACAGAAAATACAGAAGAAATGGTACACGTAATGCCAATGACAAACGTTCTTCGTGAAGACGTACGCAAACAGCCCTTCACAAGAGAGAGCCTTCTCGAGGGTGCTCCCGAAAGAAACGAAGACAGCTGGCAGGTACCCAGACTCGTAAAGTGAGGTGTGCTTAAATGAATGAATATATTACTAAGATATGTGAAGCAGGCAACATTGCCGTTGACGATACAATTCTTGTAAAAGATGCAGTTTCAACTGCAGGTTCAAGAATTCTTGAAGGCTTCAAGCCCCTTTTCAGTGCAGAAGCTGTCACAAGACTTGAAAATAAAGGCTACACCGTATCAGGCAAAGCATCAACAGGCGAATTCGGTCTTGACCTCGTCGGTGAATTCTCTCACTATGCACCTCAGGACGGCACACTCAAGGGTGCTGCAGCAGAGCTTGTCGCAAATGGTGCAGTAAAAGCCGCACTCGGCGTAGATATGAACGGCGCAACAAGACGTGCAGCAGCTCTTTCAGACGTTGATTTCCTCAAACCCACATACGGCACGGTTTCCCGTTACGGTGTGATTTCCTGTGCAGCATCAGGCGAACAGCTCGGTGTCTACGCAAAGAATGCTGACGGTGTAAAGGAAATTATGACTGTTATTGCAGGTCACGATGACAAAGACGGCACAAGTCTTCCCAATGAAAGCTATGATTATTCAATTGCTGATGTAAAGGGTAAGAAGGTATGCATCGTAAAGGAGCTTCTTGACAAGGCTGACGATGAAACAAAGGCAAAGATAAATGCTTTTGCTGATGCACTTAAGGCAAAGGATGTCATTGTTGAAACTGTTTCCTGTGACATTTTTGACCTTGCAAACACAGCCTGGCAGATTCTTATGTGCGCTGAAACCTGCAACAACGTTTCACGTTATGACGGTGTAAAATACGGTCACAGAGCTGAAAAATACAGAAACATTGACGAGCTTTATGTAAACTCAAGAACAGAGGGCTTCAACTTCCTTACAAAGACAGTTATTCTTTACGGCTCAGATGTTCTTTCAAAGAACAGATACAAGGATTGCTACGACAAATCTCTCAGAGTACGCCGTGTGATTTCAGAGAAGATGGCAGAGCTTTTCGCATCTTTCGATGCAGTTCTCACACCTGTCTGCAGTAAGACTTCATATGAAGCCTATGAAATAAACGAAGCATTTATCAAGGTATTTGAGGAAAGTGTATTTACAGCAGTTCCCAACCTCATCGGCACACCTGCTCTTGTAACAAAGGGTGTTCAGCTTATGGGTAAGAGCTTCTCAGAAAGTACACTTTTAAGCCTTGCAGATTCTGTTGAAAGGATGGGTGAATAATATGAATTACGAACTTGTCATCGGTCTTGAAACTCACGTTGAGCTTGAAACCGAATCAAAGATATTCTGCTCCTGCGGCGGTCACTCTGCTGCAAACGAACCCAACGACTGCGTATGCCCTGCCTGCTCAGGTATGCCCGGTATGCTTCCCGTAATGAACAAGAGAGTTGTTGAACTCGCTGTCACAGCAGGTCTTATGCTTAACTGTGAAATCAGCCGTTACACAACATTCGATAAAAAGAACTATTTCTATCCCGACCTTCCCTGTGCATATCAGATAACACAGCTCAATCATCCCATCTGCACAAACGGTCTTGTGTCACTTAAAACCTCTCAGGGCCCCCGTGACATCAGAATCAAACAGATTCATATGGAGGAAGACGCAGGTAAGCTTGTGCACAGCGGTAATTCATCATTTGTTGACTTTAACCGTACAAGTGTGCCTCTTATCGAAATTGTTACTCAGCCCGATTTCAGAAGTGCTGAAGAGGTTGTGACTTACCTCGGCAAGCTTAAGAATATGTTCCGTTCAGGCGGAATTTCAGAGTGTGAAGAGGGTGCAATGCGTTGCGACGTCAATATTTCTGTCCGTCCTGAAGGCAGTGAAGAATTCGGTGTGCGTACAGAAATCAAGAATATGAGCTCATTTGAAGCTATAGAAAAGGCTATCAAATACGAATCACAGCGTCATATCGATGCTATCGAATTCGGCACGGAGGAGCTTGTTCAGGAAACAAGACGTTTCGACGATGTAACGGGTAAGACATCTGCAATGAGAAACAAAGAAACAGAAGCAGATTACCGTTATTTCCCCGATGCAAACCTTATGCCCATCGTAATAGACGACGAATGGCTTGAAAAGATCAAGGCTGCAAAGCCCGCAGCAGTTGACGAAAAGGCTGAAGAATACAGAGAAGCAGGTATTTCAGACAAGGAAATTGATATGCTTCTTGCAAATAACAAGATTCTCAGACTTCTTGATGATACGGTTGCTCTCGGCTGCAATATGAAAGATACAGCTGCATACATTCTTACAGACTGTATGGGTATTCTCCGTAAGGCAGGCAAGACTATTGCTGAGCTTGATATCACTGCTGAAAACCTTGCTGCAGTTATCAAGATGGTTTCTGACGGCAAAATCAACAGAAATGCAGGTAAGAAGGTTCTTATCGCTATGATTGAAGACGGTGCAGACCCCACCGAATACTGCAAAGCAAACGGTCTTGACAAGCAGGTTGATTCTTCTGCAGTTGAAGGTATTGTTGACGCTGTTATCGCAAACAATTCGCAGGCTGTTGAGGATTACAGAAACGGCAAGGTCAAGGCACTTCAGGCGCTCTTCGGTGCTTGTATGAAGGAGCTCAGGGGTGCAGGTGACCCCACAGTCATCAAGGCTCTTCTTGAAAATAAACTTAAGTAAAAATAAAACAGAACAGGAGTTATTTACTCCTGTTTCTTTTTTAAGGAATGATTATAATGACAGAAAGACTTTTTGAAAAAGATGCTTATTGCAGAAGCTTTGACGCCAATGTAATATCTTGCGAAGAAAAAGACGGTTTTTATTATGTTGTTCTTGATAAAACTGCATTTTTCCCCGAGGGTGGCGGTCAGGCTCCCGACAAAGGCACAATAAACGGAGCGAATGTCCTCGATGTTCAGGAAAAAGACGGTATTGTTTATCACAAAACAGAAAAAGCATTTGTGGCAGGTGAAAAAGCTCAGGGTGAGCTTGACTGGGAATTACGTTTTTCAAGAATGCAGAGCCATTCGGGAGAGCATATCGTTTCAGGTGTTGTACATTCACTTTTCGGTTATGACAATGTGGGTTTCCATATGAGTGAGAAGACAATGACTGTTGATTTCAGCGGTCCTCTCACTGCAGAAGACATTGCAAGGGTTGAGCTTGAATCAAATAAGGCTGTTTACAGAAATGCAAAAATTGTTGCCTCATACCCCACAAAGGATGAACTTGAATCAATAGATTACAGAAGCAAAATAGAAGCAAGAGACGGCATAAGACTCATCACAATAGAGGGGATTGACTGCTGTGCATGCTGTGCTCCTCATCCTGCATTCACAGGTGAAATCGGTGTGATAAAAATAATCGACTCCTGCCCTCATAAAAAGGGTACAAGAATCGAAATGGTTGCAGGTGTCAATGCTTTTCTTGATTACTCGGCACTGCACTCTTCCGTAAAAGCTGTTATGAATCTGCTTTCTGCAAAGCGTGATTCAATTGCTGAATCCGTTGAAAAGCTTCAGGAAACTGCAAATAACTTAAAATCCGAAAACTCAAAAATATCAAAGAAGCTTGCTCTTGCGTCTCTTAACCCTGTTGCTGTCAACGGTTGCGCATATGCAATATGCGAAAATATGTCTTACGATGACCTGAGAGAGTGTGCAAACAACCTTATTGAGAACGGCACAAGAAAGTGTATTCTTCTTTCCAAGGTAGATGAAAACAGTTATATTTATGTCGTCAGCAGTGCAGAAAACGATGTCAGAAGCATTGTCAGTGTGCTTAATTCTCAGTTTTCCGGCAAGGGCGGAGGAAAAGACAACTATGCACAGGGTAAGCTTACGGCACAGTCAGTGCAGCGCCTTGTTGAAGTTGCAGAAAATCAGTTTTCAGGCAAATAATCTTATATTCCAGGTTGACAAAAAATTCTTTTTTAGATATATTAGAAATATAGTAATTTCTCGGAGGGAATTTTTATGTTTCAGATGTTGAGAACTCTGGTCGTGATGCTTTTATCTGTTGAAATACTTCTTTCGGGTATGTTCAACGGTATCACTGTAAAAAATGACTATTTGATGCCTGAGGTTGAGACTGGTGAGTATTCACAGTATGTTGACAGCTTTATCGGCACAGGTGGTCTTCCCTGGACCTGCGGAATGGTCAGCACTGCAGCAAGTGTTCCTTTCGGGCTTGTGAAGCTCGGAGCAGACACAAGCTTTATCGGCGGTGCATACATAGTCAAGACCAATACATCGGGCTATTTCTATGAGCATCATCATATTGAAGGCTTCAGCCACTCAAGACTGTCAGGAACAGGTGCAGAAGACTATGAAATATTCAGAGTAACACCTGTTGTCGGCAATAAAAAAGCAGGTCCTGTTGCCTATTCACACGAATATGAAACAGCCGTTCCCGGTTACTATGCAGTTTATCTGCAGTCGCTTGACTGCCTTGCTGAGCTTACCGCTACAGCTCATACAGGCGTACACAGATACACATTCGGCTCGTCAAAGGATGCAAGACTTTCTCTTGATGTTTCAAGCTATGCAGGTAACAGCAGGGTAGAGAAGTCTTTTGCCGAATATGATGAAGAATCAGGTCTCATAACAGGCGGCTGTGAGCTTCACGCTCAGTTTTCAGGCAGATATGACGGTCTGCCCGTCTATTTCGCCGCTAAGACAAATAAAAAAATTGACAATCTTGTTATTTCAGGTGACGAAACAGACCTTACTGTTGATATTGACTTCGGTAATATCAAAGATGACGCTGTGGAGCTAAAAGTCGGTATCAGTTTTGTAAGCACAGAGAATGCACTTCTCAATCTTGAAGCTGAAGTCGGTGACAAGAGCTTTGACGAGGTGAGAAAAGATGCTCAGGCTCAGTGGGAAAATGAGCTTTCTCTCATTAAGATTGATACACAGGATGCTGATGTAAAGACCATTTTCTACACAGCACTTTATCGCACAATGATTATGCCCTCTGACATTACAGATGCAAACGGCGAATACCTCGGCTTTGACAAGCAGGTACACGTTGCAGACGGTTATACTTACAGAACCGATATGTCACTCTGGGATACAGTTCGTAACACTCACGCTCTCTATACACTCATTCAGGCAGATGTTCAGAATGATTGCCTCAACAGCCTTGTTGAAATGGCAAAAGCAGGCGGTCAGCTTCCGCGCTGGCCTCAGGGCGCAGGTTATACTTCATCAATGTTCGGTGACCCTGCAAACATTATGATTACAGAAAGCTATCTCAAGGGCTTTGACACATTTGATGTTGAAACAGCATATGAGTATATGAAGCTCTCGTCAAACAAGAAAATCAATAAAGACGGCAGAGATTTTGTTGAAGAATATAACACTTACGGCTATGTTCCTGACGATATTGACCACACAAGAAAATCTGTCAGCAGAACGCTTGAATATGCGTGGGAAGATGCGGCAATCGCAAATCTTGCAAAGGCTCTGGGCTACACTGCAGATGCAGAAGAATATACAGATAAATCAATGAATTATAAAAATGTATTCAATCCCGAAAACTGTTATTTTATGGCAAGAAATGCAGACGGTGAATTTGATAAGACCTTCAGCCCCGATATCACATCATTCTATGAAGATGCAATCCCTCTCGGTCTGGCAAGAGGCTTCTGCGAAGGCAGTGCGAAGCAGTGGAGATGGAGCGCAATCCACGATATTGACGGTATGATTGAGCTTTTCGGCTCAGAAGAATATTTTGTGTCAGAGCTTGAGGCGTTTATGGAGGCTGCAGCCCCCACAAGAGCATTTATTGACCCCGGTGCAGGCTTCTGGGTAGGCAATCAGCACGATATCCACACACCTTATCTTTTCTCAGATGCAGGCAGAAGCGATCTTACCGAGAAATGGGTGCGCTGGACACTTGCAGAGCGCTTCAGTTCAGATATAAACGGCCTTGACGGCAACGATGACGGCGGCACAATCAGTGCGTGGTATGTGTTCTCAGCAATGGGCTTCTATCCTCTTGCAGGTACAGACAAATACTGGATTGGTTCACCAAATATTGATTCAGCTGAAATCACGCTGTCAAACGGAAACACACTCAGTGTAAAAACAATAAATCAGAGTGAAAGCAATGTTTTTGTAAGCAGAGTAACACTCAACGGAACTGAGATTTGCGGCAATTATCTTACACACGAACAGCTCACAGCAGGCGGAGAGCTTGTTTTCACAATGTCTGCAACACCCTGACGGAACGGAGATTTTTAAATGAAAATTTTAAACGGATTAGTTGCTTTTTTTCAGGTAATATTTGCAATAATCGGTGTAACGCCCGTAAACTATGACATAAACTATGGTGGCGGCACTTATGTTGCACCCGAAATCACAGCTCCGATGTATATTGTTGAAGACGGCGCAAGTGATTATGTTATTGTTACGGCAGACGGTGCAGACGAATGTATCTCAACAGCAGTAACAGAAATCCGGACCTATATTGAAAGAATAAGCGGTGCCGAGCTTGATTGCATAACAGAAAGCGAATACACAGGCGGTAAAGCAATCATCCTTGGTGACACAGATATTGTATCGGTTGACACAGCAGATATAAAAGAAGACGGCTTCAGACTTTATTCTGACGGAGAACACTTTATTATTTCAGGCTCAACATCAAGAGGTACGCTTTACGGCGTTTACACCTTTCTTGAAGAATATCTCGGTGTGCGCTGGTTTACACCAAAGCTCGAAGTGGTTCCCGAAAATGAAGATGTTGTCATCGATGCTTCTCTTGACAGAACAGTTGAGCCCTCATTCGCAGTCAGAAGAAACTCACAGGCTTATGCCGACGATGAATACAGAGCGAGAACAAAAATCAATGTTTCTTTCCATTATGATGCAAAGGAATACGGCGGAGCAATGACGTGGGTTTTGTGGGACGTTACTCTCGACAGGCTTGTTCCCGATGCCCTCTTTGCAGAGCATCCCGAATACTTCGCAATGAATACTGACGGCACAAGAACAACAGACCACGTATGCCTTTCAAATCCCGATGTTCTCACGGTAGCTGTTGAAAACGGCAGACAGGCAATTATCTCTTGCGAAAAAGAAGCAAAGTACATTCACATAGGTCAGAAGGACAATTCAAACTACTGTCACTGTGAAAAATGTGAAGCTCTTTACGAGCAATACGGCAGTATTTCAGCTCCCACAATCATTTTTACTAACGCATTTGCAGATGCACTTGATGATGAATTCCCCTATATGACTTTCACATTCTACGCTTACGGTGAAACTGACAGACCGCCTCAGCAGGGCGACCTTAAATGCAACAGCAATGTTGTTCCCGTTCTCTGTCAGCTTCACAGAGCCTGCAGAAACCATCCCATAACAGAATGCGGTGCAATTGATGAGCAGAATCCCACATTTGATTCACTCTTTGTTGAGCAGGACACAATGGTTGCAAAGGACCATAAGAAATGGACCGAGATTGCAGACAGAACATTCATCTATGACTACACAATAAACTTTATAAATTCTGAAATGTTCTTCTCAAACTTTGAAACAATGCAGTCCACTATGAAGTATATGCACGACATAGGAATTACAGGTTATGTCTATAACTGCGGTGACGGTCACTCTGCGGCATTCAATGAGCTGAGAAATTATCTTCTCTGCAAGCTTCAGTGGGATGTCAATGCCGATGTTGAGTATCATATGATGGACTTTATGAACGCATATTACGGTGAGGCGGCTGCTCCTTATATCAAAGAAATTCTTGATGTGCAGACAGCTCATTCAAAGGCAACGGCACACGCATTTGACTTTTCGTGGCACTATCAGGCAGGCTTCTATTCACCGCAGGGTGTCAATAAGCTTGACGAGCTCTGGAATAAGGCACTTTCGGCAGATGTGACGAATGAACAGAAGTTCAATATTGAAAAGGAAAATCTCAGCTGGGAATACTTCAAGGCAAATCAGTTTATTGGTAAGTATTCCTTCCTCAATCCTCTGAGACTCAAAGCAAACGAAGAACTTTACGATGCTTTCAAGGCTCACGGAATTGACAGAGTTTCGTCTTTCGGCACAATTCCAGATAAAGAAAATATAGACTTTATGCAAAGACCTTATAACTGGAAATAAATTGAATATGAAAAATGCAGACTGAAAAACAGCCTGCATTTTTATTATGTTTTGTTACTTTATTATTTCCAGTAACTTATCCGTATCCTCAAGTCTGATACGTTTTGAGCATATATATGTTTTCAGCAATTCATCACTGTTTTCAGTTTTTTCGTCGGGACTGAACTTGCCGTAGCTGCAAGTGACAATTGTGTCATCGGGGAGTACAACATTGCCGTTATAACCCGTGTCAGCCTCTGCATAGTATTCGGGCTTTTTTTGTTTGTCCGTGTAAATGTGGGCTATCTTTATTCTGTACTGACCTTCATTCCCGTTTTTTAGGTCTTCATATGTACCTACCCAGCCTATGAGCCCCTCGCTTATCCAACCGGTCTTTGTTGTAAGCTTTGAATATCTCATTGCTTTATGACCTCTCTCAATTGAACGGAAGGTGATAAAAAGTCTGCCGTCTGATGTATAATCAGCCTTGTGCCTTTCACCGTTGAGTGCTGCAGGGGCTTCAACAGGCTCAGACCAGGTTTTGCCCTCATCCTGAGAGAATGAAATCAGAGTGTTGATTTTCTTTGAATTGCTTCGTGTGATAAGGCAAAGCTCATCACCTGTGCCACCCTCACTTCTGATAACCTCAACCTCGCACATATTAGAATTCTTTTCAATTTCTCTGTGCTCGGCGAAATATTTTTCGGGTACACTCCAGTGCATATTACCGTCTTCATCAAAAGTGAGAATTGTTTTATAGTTATAGAAATCGGAATCGTGGAAAAGTCCCATCCATTTGTCAACAAACTCACCGTTTTCCTTAAGCCTTGTAAGACTTGACATAGCAACAATCGGGATTACGGGATATTCACTCTCAAGGTCATAGAAACGCTCAAATTCAGTCCAACTGGCACCTTCATCGGTTGAAACAGAACAATTGAAACCGCCGGGAGTGTCCATATTGGGCCACTTGGGGTTGGCTGAAATCATTATGATCTTATCGGGTGTGCCGTCAGAGAATTCGAGACGGTAAACGGTGGGAGTCTCAAGAGAAGATTCCCAGCTGACGGGGGTGTTGCCGATTTCTTCATTCCAGGTAATACCGCCGTCAGTGCTGATTTTGTTCTGAACTGCGCCTTTGCCGTGCCCTGCAGGATACATTGTGAGAATGTTTCCGTTTTTCAGCAATACACTGTCGGGATGAGCCATATAATCCCTTGAATTGTCAACAACTGAAAGATTATACAGGTATTCGAGCTGAGTACCCCTGACATTTTCGGGCATAACACTCAGGTCAATTGTGGGAATTGTGTAGTCACTTCCCGTAAACCTTGCCACTTTCTTCACATACAGCACAGAAGAAACTGTAATTGCTGTGAGAATAATCACTATCGGGAGAATAATACATAAAAAGTTTTTCATATAACCACCCTTTACTCATTTATCTCGGGCTTAAGTCCGGCAAATTATTGCTTATTTCACCTTTATCTCTACTATTTTGCTGTTGTATCCGTTGACGGTTACGGTGTACTCCTGCGTACCGAATTCGGTTGGCGTAAAATTCAGATACCAGACCTTCACTTCTTTGCCGTCACGGGTCTGAATGTCTGATTTTATTTCATCAGGGCTTACAGTCTCTCCGTTTTTGCTGATATCAATTGTTTTTGCCCCTGTTGATGTGGTCATAACGATACCTGCTTTTTTGCCGTAGGGTGTGACTCTGCTGATTAAGGACAAACTGAAAATTTCAGAATCAATCTGCGCCTGAATAATTAAGCTCTCTTTTGCAAAGACAAGGTCAGCAACAGCTGTTTTCACCTGCTCCTCAGTTGCGGCATAGTTTTCATTCACAAGCACTGCACTGTTATAGGCATTTTCATATATTTCATAGCTCTGCAGAGTGTAAATGCCGTTTTCATTGCTTATTTTTTCTGTAAGTAAATTTTCAAGCTCAGAATGGTCTGCAAGATATGCACGGCTGATTTCTCCCGCCTGAGGCAGAGAAGCCTGTTTATCACAATTTGTGAAACCGGGGAAATAGCCGAATGTGTCACGGATTTGCGCAAAATCACTGTAAGAAACAGTTTCGTTTATATCCTGATTCCACATTTTTATTGAGTTTGACCACATACGGTCAAACAGGCTATAGAAATAATTGCTTGTGCCTGTGTTATCCTTCACGTCGTTCCATATTTCTGCCTGAGTGTTGAGTGCAGCATAGTCATTCCAGATGAGGAAATAACCGCCACCCAGACTCTCTTCAGGTACTTCTTCTGCCGTGTCGGAATAAACACCCTTTGCGCTCACATCGGCAGGGTACCACTTGTTGTATATTATTTCTTCGGTGCTGCCGTAAAAGCTCCAGTTCCTGTTTTCAGGGTTTCTCGCATCCATATTGGGGAATTTTGTTGTCGAAGCAGCAACACGGAGCACATAATAGCAGTTTGTGCCAATGCAGTTATATATTGTTCTGCCGCCGTCACCGTAATCGGATGCTGTGCCTGTTTCTGTTTCCCAGAAGAATTTTGCCGGCCAGATTGAGGAATTGTATTTGCCTGTCGTGGGGCTGAAATTTGATGTCCAGTACATTATTTCGATATTGTCATCAAAATCATAGCGAGCCTTTCCCTGAGAATTCTTGTTGTTTGTTGCTGAGCCTATAAAATCGTTGAATATACGGCAGGTGTAGCCCTTTGAGTTGAGAAGTCTGTTCAGGTCATTTACATAGCCGGGGAACTGTGAATATTTCCACTTTACATTGGACTTGCTCAGATTTACTTCATCTGCACCGATTGAAAAATCCGTTGACCCTGCAAACTCCTTGAAAAAATCAGCAATGTCCTCATAAATTGCAAAAACAAACGCCTTTGCCACTGAGCCGTCAGTGATGTCGATTGTTGTGTAATAAGGGTATGTGGGTGAAGATGCACCTGTTGTACCGGTGTAGTTTATGCAACCGTTAACTGATGCGGCAGTGTATTTTTTTTCGTTGTAGATAAAGCCGTATCTCGGGCTTTCTTTATAGTGTTTTTCAAATTTCCAGGTGAGGTAATCCATATGAGCAGGGCTGTCAAAAGAAGGTATGATGTCAATGCTGTATTCTTTTGCAACATTGCAGATGTCGATAAGCTCCTGTGTGGTAAGATATTTGTCCTTGTCGGGATCTTTTCTGTAAGGGTCCTTTACCCAGGACTGCACGTGGCTTCCGCATATCCACGAAAAATCATTTACGGGTGAATACGGTGTTCCGTCATTGTTTGCGTCACCATAACAGTTCTTGTCCCAGAAATCAGCTCTGAAGCCGCCGTCTTCTGAGAAATGGAGCTCAAGTGCATTATATCCCATCCACGACATCTGACGGATAAAATTTTTAATCCACTCGGCTGTGAAATACTTTCTTCCCGTATCAAGCATAACAACTCTCTGTTTTGTGTCGGGTGTATCCTTTGCGGAGAAACCGACAACAGTGGTGCTGTTCCTGAGAATTTTCATAAGTATTCCCGTGCCGTAAATGAGACCTCTTGTATCCTTTGCCGTAATGACGGCTTTGTCACTGACATTGAGTATATAACCCTCGGTGCCGATGTCAGCTTCGGAGTCAATGGCGATGATAATGTCCCCTTTTCTCGCACAGTCCACGGTGCCGTAAACAATTTCTGGAGCAGTGTTTTCAAAAACATCAAGCGTACCCAGCTGGCGGGCGATAAGTGATGCAGCCTCTGTGACAGATTCATCGGGCAGAGTTTCCGATAAGATAAACAGTCTGCTGTTTTTTGTCAGTGTGAAGGAGCTTTCCGTATCAGGTGTGTATGAGTCAAGAAGCATTCCTGTTTTGTCTGCATTCTGTGCAGATGAGTAAACTGCAGGCACCACAGCAACGGTAACTGCAAGAACTATACATATAAGCTTTTTAAACATTCCTTTCATACTGTTCACCCGAAAAATTTACTAAGAAATTCAGTTACTTTTATAATGAATTCACTGATTCTCTGCATAAGTTTTGTGATAGCTGAGAAATCAATCTCAATTTCATCTTCTCTCATCTCAGAGGATGTGATTTCACTGAGAAGAATATAGTTGAAATGTGCTGTTTCGGCAGCTGTAGTATTTGCCCCGTCAGGTGTGCCCTGCATAAGAGTTCCGTTATCGTAATAAATATCATTTTTGCAGTCATTCAGTTCAATAATTTCAAGACCTGTGAGTTTTAATGAATCGAAACAGGTCATTCCGCTGTCAACCCTCAGAGCTATCATATAGGCATTGTGTTTTTCATCAAAGGGACAGTCGCCGTAATAAAGCTCTGTTGTCATTTCATCATCGGATGCTGCATCAATCACAGTTCTCCATTTTATTGTTTCCCCGTCATAAACTGCCATACTGACAGAGGATGCTGTTTTTTCGGATTTAATCCCTGCAAAGAAATATGATTCATCAATGGCTTTTGTGACCACCTGCAGAGCGTGTACCTCGGTATCTGTTTCTTTTACATAAAAAACAACGGTGCTGTTGTCATATGTGCCTGAAATACACAAGCCGTCTTTGCTGTTGCTTCTGGGGTAGTCCGCCTGAGCAGTATTGTACTGATAAACAGTGCCGTAATCAGTGTAGAATTCGCTGCGCACTCCGTTACCTGAGTAGACAGTCATTCCGTTAGACACACTGAAGTCCGCAACAGCAATATTGCCGTTGAGAAACTGTTTATATATTGAGACGGTGCTTGTGTCTTCGCTCAGCAGTGCACCTGCTGACAGTGCAATACACAATGCAGCTGCCACTGACAGAATAAATATCAGAATGTGTTTTTTTCTTGCTTTATAAACCATAGTTTTACTCCCTGAAAAATATACTTTTATTATATTATAAATGATTTATACTGTCAACTTGTTGTTTTTTTCAAATAAAAGCAAAATTTGAGTTTACATTATTTACTGTTTGTGATATATTAAATATATATTTATAAAAAAAGGGTGGTTTAAATGAATCTTTCACTTGAAAGACAGTGGGTACGTGACCAGCTTTGTCAGGTTGCCGATTTCTGGCTTAAGAACGGTATGGATAAAGTTCACGGCGGCGTTTACACCTGTCTTGATAAGGACGGCAAGGTTTTCTCAACCGATAAAAGCGTATGGATGCAGGGGCGTTGCGGCTGGACATTTGCATATCTCTGTCACGTTTACGGCGTAAAACAGGAGTGGCTTGAGGCATCAAAGAGCTGTATTGATTTCCTTGAAACATACTGCATAAATAAAAATGCTCCCGGCAGACTTTATTTCACTGTTACTGCAGACGGTAAGCCTCTGCGTCAGAGAAGATATTGCTATTCTGAGGCTTTTTATTGCATAGCTAATGCTGAGTATTACGGCATCACAGGTGAAAAAGAGCATCTTGAAAGAGCAAGAAGAGCTTATGATATGTACTGGAATCTTAATCACGGTATGCCCGACCCCACAGGTATGGGCCCCAAGACAGAGCCTGAAACAAGAACAGGCAGAGCACTGGGCATTCCTATGATTATTCTCAATGTAACAGCAATAATGCTGCGTGTTGACCCCGAAAATGCAGACCTTTATAACGAGAGAGCAAATGAATGTGTTGCTGATATCTTCAATTATCATGTTAAAAAGGATCTCGGCTGCACACTTGAATCAGTTGCACCTGACGGAACTCCCAGACTTGATATCACAGAGGGCAGGGTAGTTAACCCCGGTCACGATATCGAATGCAGCTGGTTCCTTATGGAAAGAGCAAATATGACAGGTGACAAGGAGCTTCACGCTAAGGCAATCGAAATTTTTGATATGGCTTTTGAAAAGGGCTGGGATAAGGAATACGGCGGTATTCTTTACTTTATGGACTGCCTTGGCAATCCCCCCGAGGCTTATGAGCACGATATGAAGCTCTGGTGGCCCCATAACGAAGCACTTATTGCTTCACTTATGATTTATAAGGACACAGGTGACAAGAAGTATCTTGATATCTTTGAACAGCTTCTTGATTATTCAAAGAAGTATTTCGCATCTGCACCCTGCGGTGAATGGTACGGTTATCTCCGCCGTGACGGTCAGCCTACAATGCCGGCTTGTATCGGTTCAACATTCAAGGGACCCTTCCACGTGCCCAGATGCCTTATTATGCTTGACACAATGATGAAAGAAATTGAAGAAAGAGGTTAATAAAAATGAGTATTGAAAAATATAAGGGTATATTCCCCGCATTTTATGCATGCTATGGTGACGACGGCAACATTTCAAAAGAAAGAACAGCTGCTCTCGTTGAATTCTTTGTTGAAAAGGGTATGAACGGTCTTTATGTCGGCGGTTCATCAGGCGAATGTATCTATCACAGTGTTGAAGACAGAAAGCAGACCCTTGAAGCTGTTATGGAAGCAAACAAGGGCAGACTCACAATTATTGCACACGTTGCCTGCAACAACACAAAGGACAGCTGTGAGCTTGCATGCCACGCTGAGTCACTGGGTGTAGATGCCATTGCTGCAATTCCGCCCATTTACTTCAGACTTCCCGAAAAGGCTATTGCAAAATACTGGAACGATATTTCAGATGCAGCCCCCAATACAGATTTCTTTATTTATAACATTCCTCAGCTTGCAGGCACATCGCTTACTCTGCCTCTGCTTGATGAAATGCTCAAAAATCCCAGAGTTGTCGGTGTAAAGAATTCTTCAATGCCTATTCAGGACATTCAGATGTTCAAGCGTCAGGGCAGAATCAACGGCAAGGAAATCATTGTTTATAACGGTCCCGATGAGCAGTTTGTCGGCGGCAGACTTATTGGTGCAGACGGCGGCATCGGCGGTACATACGGTGTTATGCCCGAGATGTTTGTAAGAATGAACAAGGCTCTTGCAGAGGGTGATTTTGACAGAGCACAGGCTCTTCAGAATGCTGTCTGTGACGTTATCTATTCAATGTGCTCAGGTAAGGGCAATATGTATGCCGTTGCAAAGGCTGTTCTTAACAAGAGAGCAGGTCTTCAGCTCGGTGGCGTAAGAGCGCCTCTTCTTAATCTTCAGGATGGCGATGATGAAGTTGTTGACAAGACAGTTGAGCTTATCAACAAGGCACTTGCAATCTGATAAACGAAGTATAAAGGAAATTTGATATGAGCGAAAAAATAATCAGAGTCGGCGTTGTGGGGCTGGGCAGAGGTACTGCAATTGCAAGATGCCTCAAAGGTGTTAAAAATGCAAAGCTTATTGCCTGCTGTGACCACAATCCCGTGACTCTTGAAAAAGGCTATGCAGAGCTTTCAGAAGTTCTCGAGGATAAGGATATTATCCGTTTCAGTGATTACGATGAAATGTTGAAGCTTGATATTGATGCAGTTATCGTTGCAACAGAGGCTGTTTACCACGTGCCTATCGTTACAAAGGCTATGAATGCAGGTAAACACGTTCTCAGTGAAATCCCTGCAGTGGGCTCAATTGAAGAGGCAAAGATTCTCAAGGAGCTTGTCAATTCACACCCCGAGCTTATCTATATGGCTGCAGAAAACTGCTGCTACTGGGCTTTTATCCAGACTTGGAGAAAGATGCACAAGGACGGTCTTTTCGGTGAAATCGCATATGCGGAAGCTGAGTATCTTCACGCACTTGATCCCGATGATTTTGCTCCCGATTACTATCCCGAAGGCCATTGGAGAACATATCAGCCTGCAATTCATTACCTTACACACGAGCTTGGTCCTCTTCTTTACGTTATGGATGATAAATGTGTCAGCGTAACCTGTCTTGAGGCAGATGTTCATTATGACCCATACACACCCGAAAGAAAAGAAACAGGAGTTGCTCTTTTCAAGACTGCAAAGGGTGCTGTTATAAGACTTCTTGTTTCTTTCGGCGCTTATACAAGCTATGACCACAATTACAGAATCTGCGGTACAAGAGGCACAATTGAAACAGACAGAAGATGCGTTGTTGACAATGCTCATTCACTTGCAAGTCTTTACAGTGTGCCCGGTACATTCTCTGCGAATTCAAAGATTGATATTCCCGTCACAACTGCCTATGAAGGTGAAGACAACAGCGGACACGGCGGCGCAGACGGCAAAATGGTAAAGGATTTCATCAGCTGTATTGCAGAAAACAGAAAGCCTGACCTTGATGTTGACTTTGCAATCCAGATGTCAATTCCCGGTATCATTGCCCACGAATCAGCTGTTCAGGGCGGAGTACCTATGGAAATTCCTCAGTTCTGATAAAACTATTACAAAAAACGGTCGGTACATCTTTTCAGATGCGCCGACCGGATTTTTTTTATTTTTCAGGTCTGAAATCTTCTTTTCCCACGAAGCAAACAGGGCATACGAAGTCTTCAGGTAAGTCTGCGAATGCAGTGCCGGGTGCGATGCCGTGTTCAGGGTCACCATGTTCTTCATCGTAAATCCAACCACACATTTTGCATACATACTTCATCTGAGTCACCTCTATTTTATCGGTTCAAAGTCAGCAGCACCGTGTTTGCAGAGAGGACAGATAAAATCATCGGGAAGCTCGTCGCCTTCATATACATATCCGCAGATTTTGCATACATAGCCCTTTTTGCCTTCTGTCTGAGGCTTGGGCTTGACATTTGCGTGATAGTAGCTGTAGGTCATTGTTTCTCTGTCAGAAATCACTCTTGCTTCTGTCACAGAGCAGATAAACATTCCGTGAGTGTCAAGGTCCACATACTGCTCAACCTTGAGAGACATAAATGAGTTGATATATCTGGGCAGGAAAACAAGACCGTTGTCTGAACGCAGAGGCTCGCAGTTTGCAAATTTGTCAACGTTTCTTCCGCTTACAAAACCGAAGGCTTCAAAAACGCTGAAAGGAGCATCAACGGTAAGACAGTTGATGTTCATTTTGCCTGACTGCTTTATGATATGGTGAGAATAGTTTTCCTTGTTGATTGTGACAGCAATTCTGTTGGGAGTGTTTGTGACCTGTGTTACTGTGTTAACAATAAGACCGTTGTCTTTCTTGCCGTCGTTTGAGGTTACAACATAAAGACCGTAGCCGATGTTGAAAAGTGCAGTAAGGTCATTTTTGTTTGCTGTTGAATCCTGCTGAGCAAGGTAATCTCTGCACAGCTCATCTGAAAGCTTGTCAAGCTGAGCCTTGCTGTCGTCGTTCAGAGCAGACATAATTGAAACATTGTTTTCTGCAAAGGTCAGGTTTTTGCTATTTTCAAACATTCTTGACATAACCTTTGTTGCCTGAGGTGCCCAGCTGCCGTTTTCGATGAATGCAACGGTACGGTTGCTGAAATTACGCTCTGTAAGGTGTGTTATAAACTCACGCATAAAGGGGAAAATTTCTGCATTATAGGTTGTTGTTGCAAGAACGATTTTGCTGTAACGGAAGGCATCCTCCACAGCTTCTGCCATATCGCAGCGGGCAAGGTCATTGACAACCACTTTGGGACAGCCGTTTGCCTTGAGCTTCTCTGCAAGCAAGGTAACTGCCTTTTTAGTATTTCCGTAAACTGAAGTATATGCAATTACAATGCCGTCTTCTTCAGGCTGATAGCTTGACCAGATATTGTAAAGATTGAGATAATAACCGAGGTTTTCACTCAGCACGGGACCGTGAAGAGGGCAGATTGTCTCAATTTCAAGTGTTGCTGCTTTTTTAAGAAGAGCCTGCACCTGAGCACCGTACTTGCCGACAATGCCTATATAATATCTTCTAGCCTCGCAGGCCCAGTCCTCTTCCACATCAAGAGCACCGAATTTACCGAAGCCGTCTGCTGAGAAAAGAACTTTGTCTTTGCTGTCATATGTTACAATAACTTCAGGCCAGTGCACCATAGGTGCAGTGACAAATGTAAGATTATGATTTCCCAGAGAAAGTGTATCGCCTTCGCCCACAACAAGCTGCTTTTCAGCAAAATCGGTGCCGAAGAAATTTTTCATCATTCTGAAAGCTTTTGCAGATGATACAATCTGAGTGTCGGGATATGCTTTTATAAAATTTACAATGTTTGCAGAATGGTCAGGCTCCATATGCTGAATGATAAGATAGTCAGGCTGTCTGTTGCCGAGTGTATTCTGTATGTTGTCAAGCCATTCGTGTGTGAATGCTGCATCAACAGTATCCATAATTGCAATTTTCTCATCGATTATTGCATATGAGTTGTATGCCATACCGTTAGGTACATCATACTGACCTTCAAAAAGGTCAATTTTGTGGTCATTTACACCAATATATTTTATGTCGTTTGTTATTTTCATAGTGCTTTACCTCCTGTTTTTTTATTATGTCAGAATTATAAATATTTTTCAAGTGCAGAAATAATTTAGCCGAAGCATTTACCGTTCTTACAATCCTGTGTGCCTGATTCACGGTAGCACAGCTCGTTCGGACACTGATTATTCCTGAAAAATCCGTCTATATTTTTCACTGTTGTCTCTGCTATGTTTTCAAGAGCCTCTTTTGTAAGAAATGCCTGATGTGATGTTACAATTACATTCGGCATAGAAATGAGTCTTGCAAGCACATCGTCTTCCATAATATGACCTGAATTATCTTCAAAAAACAGGTCTGATTCCTCTTCATACACATCAAGACACGCAGCACCGACCTTTCGGGATTTAATACCTGCAAGCAGTGCCTCTGCATCAACCAGTGCACCTCTTGAGGTGTTGAGGATTATAACGCCTTTTTTGCATTTTTCAAGTGCATTTTCATCAATAATATGGTTAGTCTCTTCTGTCAGCGGGCAGTGAAGAGAAATAATATCACTGTGTGAAAACAGCTCGTCAAGTGAGGTGTATCTTATCGTGTCACCGTTATCAAGCCCCTCTGCAGAGAACTTGTCGTATGCCAGAACCTTCATACCGAAGCCACGGCAGATATCAATGAAAACTCTGCCGATTCTGCCTGTGCCGATGACACCAACTGTTTTACCGTAAAGGTCAAAGCCCGTAAAGCCCGACAGACTGAAGTTGAAATCCTTTGAACGGATATAGGCTTTGTGAATACGTCTGACAGAAGTGAGAAGAAGGGCAATTGTGTGTTCAGCAACGGCGTAAGGGGAGTATGCAGGCACTCTGAGCACGTGAAGTTTACCGAATGCGTGCTTCATATCAACATTGTTGAAGCCTGCACATCTGAGAGCAAGCACTGTCACACCCATTTCGTGAAGTCTGTCTATAACAAAGTCGTTTACGGTATCGTTTACAAAAGCACAGACGCCGTCATAGCCCTGAGCCAGCTCAACAGTGTCTTCATTAAGCTTTGTTTCAAAGAATTTGAATTTTATACCGTATTGCTCCCCGTATTTTTCAAATGCGGGGATATCATAGGGCTTTGTATCAAAAAAAGCAATTTTCATTTTTTACCTCCTTTGTCTCATTAAAGAGTATAGCACAATTGTGTTTAAATATGTTAATAAATAATAATTTATCGCAGATAAATTATTGTTTCTTCAGTCTTATCACATTCCAGCTGAAGGGCTTGAGCTCAATGGTGAGTGTTGAGCCGTCAGCCTGAGGAACAGGGTTGTTATGAGGCTTTACGGTTACTTTGTCAAATGTGTTTTCATCCTTTTTGTGATAACCGTCCATTGAGATGAATTCAAAGGGCTTATAGCCTTCAAAATCCATAAGATTTATGTCAAGCACGGCACTTTCATCAGTGCTCTTATTGATACAGAAAACAGTCATTTTCTCATTTTCTTCATCAAATGTTGCAATTGCTTCAAGATAAGGTACATCTGTAAATTCCTTGCAATCGTATTTCGGACAATCAATAAGAGGCATCAGAGCAACACCTCTTCCGTAGTTTGAAAGGTGCATAAACGGGAAATAGATTGTCTGCTCAAATACGCTGCCGCCCGTTTTTGTGAAAATGGGAGCAATTACATTTACAAGCTGAGCAAGACAGGCTATTTTTATTCTGTCGCAGTGACGAAGAAGTGTAATAAGCATAGAGCCTATCATAAGTGCATCTTCAAAATTGTAAATATCCTCAAGACGGGGCGGAGCGACACTCCATCTTTCATAGGGTGCATTGTTTGAATGGTACCATACATTCCATTCGTCAAAAGACAGATTTATTGTCTTTTTTGAACGCTTTTTTGACTTGACATAGTCAACGGCACAGATTACCGAATAAATGAATTCGTCAAGCTCAAGTGTTTTTGCAAGGAAAGAGTGTACATCGTCTGAACGGTTGTCATAGTACTGATGAAGTGAAACATAGTCAACGCTGTCATAAGCGATATCAAGGCTTTCGGTTTCCCAGGTGCCGAAGGTGGGAGAGTTTCTGCTTGACGAACCGCAGAGAACAGTCTCTATGCCGGGAGAAGTCCATTTCATCATCTTTGATGCTTCAAGGGCTGTTCTGCCGTATTCCTTTGCAGTTTTTGCACCCATCTGCCAGCCGCCGTCCATTTCATTACCAAGACACCACAGCTTTATATTGTGAGGCTCTTCTACACCGTGAGAACGGCGCAGGTCTGCCCAGTATGAGCCTGATTTGTGGTTGCAGTATTCAACAAAATTTCTTGCTTCATCGGGACCTCTTGTGCCGAGATTTACAGCCATCATACATTCTGCATTTGCTTTTTTGCACCAGGCCATAAACTCATTCGTGCCGAATTCATTCGGCTCAGTTGTTCCCCAGGCAAGGTCAAGTCTTTTCGGTCTGTCTTTAACAGGACCCACACCGTCTTCCCAATTGTAGCCTGAAACAAAGTTGCCGCCGGGATAACGCACAACGGGAACATTCAGTTTTTTTACAAGGTCAATAACATCCTGACGAAGACCGTTCTCATCTGCCGTGGGATGTCCCGGCTCAAAGATCCCGCCGTAAACGGCTCTGCCCAGATGCTCAATGAATGAACCGTAAATTCTTTTGTCAATTTCGCCTATTCTGAATTCTCTGGCAAGTGTGATTTTAGCTTTCATTTAGCATCATCCTTTATTTTGTGTTGATATTCCAGCCTTCCAGACTGCCTTCAATCAGGTCAATTGTATAGTTTCCGTCTTTTACCGTAACGGTACCCAGTGCGTTGCTCAGGCAAAGAGGAAGCTTTATATTTTTGTCTGCAGGATTAAGAGTGATTGTTTTCTTTTCACAGTTAACGGCAAGTCCGAGAGCAGCATTGAGGGTGGAGAAGCTTGACATAGGTCTTGTGTAATGATGACCGCATTCCCAGTGATCCCAGAAAGCACCGAAGCTTCTCTGATTTTCGTCAACGGCTTTTACAAGAATATCTGCCGTGTCACGCATACCCACTGACAGTGCCATTGCTGCAATAACATAGCTTATGCCTGTCCATACAGCTTCTGCCTGACAGTTTTTATATGTGAAGAGTGAAGTCTTTTTACCCTCAGGACAGGATGCGTTTATAAGACCTGCTTCCTTGTCAAAATTATTGTCAAAAATGACTTTCAGAACAGATGCAACCTTTTCGTCGGGAATATTGCCGCCGAGACCAGTCATACGAAGGAACCATTCACCGTCAAGCTGGTCTGTCATAAGACATTCGTCGGTTTCGGTGCCGTCACTCCAGAGATTGTAGTATTCACCGTTCCAGAGCTTTTCTTCGAGGGACGCTTTTCCCTTTTCGAGAAGTGCTGCCCATTGTGAAGCTCTTTCATTATCATTCATAATTTCTGCAATCTGTACTGCAGCCTTGAGTGCAGCGAGCCAGAGTACGCAGATATATGTGGGCGTGCCTGCAAAATTCCATGCATCGTAAGTGTTTCTCTTTGTGTCCGTGTCTGGCAGACCGTCTTTGTCTGCATCAAGAGCTTCAATGGAGTCCATTGCTCTTTTTACGTTGTCCCACAGACCCGTGACGTACTCTTTATCACCTGTGAAAAGATAATCACGCAGAATCATAAGCACAAACTGCATATTCATATCGACACGGTCATAACCGTCATCAACGTGTTCAAGGTCGGGAGTGAAGAAGTGATGCACTCTGCCGTCCTCACGCTGGAATCGGGCACCCATTTTCATCTGTTTTAACTGTAAATCGGGGAAAAGCACAAGCAGACCGAATGATGCGTGATATGTGATGTCTGTTGTGTGAAAACCGCAGTAGCCCAATCCCTCCCACAGACCGAATTTGCCGTCTTTGAGATACCATGAGCTTTTTACGATTGTTGCAAGGTGTGATGACCAGCAATCGGGATAAACATCAGGCATATCTGTGTTGAACAGCAGCTCTGAGAAGCTGTAGGCTCTGTCAAAAATTGTGCTGTCATCTGTAAGAAGTCTGTTTGCTTCATATGATGACTCAAAAAGGTTTTCATAATAGTGACCAAGCTTTTTGCCCTCTGCAGTTAAATGGTTTGGGAAGTACCAGCTGAAAACAAAACGCAGATTTTTCTTTTCACCTGCTTTAAGATGAACCTTTCCGCACAGTGCAGATGCACCGAATTCACCTGTCATACGGCTCTGCTGTCTTTTTATGTATTCAAGAAGCTCTGTTTTTTCATCTCTGTCATAAGGGAATTCAGGCTTTGAATAACGGATTCTGTTTATCAGTGACTGAGCAAAAGGATATTGCATATATTCATTGCAGAGTGCATCGATTCTGTCATCGTCAAGCTCTTTTATATTTTCGGGTATTTCAGATGGTGCTTTACCCGTTGCGCTGTTTTTAAGCTCTCCGTTTTTGCGCCAGTCAAAGAGGACTGATTCCTGTGTGACACCGAAGCTCCACGAATGAGCTATATACTCCTTGATGTAGCTTGTGTATTCAGCCGTGATATATGTTTTTTCCGCCTCACCTGAAAGTGAAAGACAGAAATCACCGCAATCAGCATCATTTGTTTTATTTACGGGCTTTGAGAATATTCCCGTCGTGCTTGCGTGCTCAAAAACAGAATTCTCTCTGCCTGTTTCTCTGTTTGCGAAAGTCGGGGCAAGAGTGCCCAGAAGACTTACCGTAATGTCTTTATCTGTCGGATTTTCTGCTGTGAAATCAAGGTAGAACGCAGGAGTTGCGGAAATGTCCGAATTATGAGGCACAAAAGGCGCAACGGCATTCAGTGACAGATTGCAGGGGAGGGCAGAGTCAATATAATCGAGTCTGCAGACAGGGAATCTGCCGTCAAATTCAATTTTTTCAACAGGCTTGTTCCAGCCGAACATACGGTACGTAAAATCTTCGGGCTCAGTTTTCATACCGAGCTTGCGAATAACGACATCTCCGTTTGCATCTTCACTTCTGACGTAGAATGAAAGTGCGCCTGTGCTGCTTTCACCATCGTCAGCCTTCTTTTCCCAGCAGACCTTTGTAAGCCTCTCGGGATTTGCAATCTGCCAGTAGTGAAACTCACCGTCAGGCAGCAGCTCAACTGTACCGCTGCCGATACCGCCGAGTGCAATTCCGCTGTTATGTGTTTTTGTTGCTGTTATTTTTGCCATATATTTCAACTCCAAGGATAAACAATAATTTATCGCTGTGCGATAAATTATTGTTGAAGTAAGAAGTAATAGGTAATAGTGAATAAGTGTGGAAGGGGCGTTGCCCCTTACCCTATTTATAATCGGGTGCGGGTGTCCCGCCCGAACTTCTTCACTCTTACTTCTTACCTATTACTTTACAATAATTTAGCTCCGCTAAATTATTGCTTACAATCTCTGCATCATTTCAAGTATTCTCTTAGCACACAGTTCGAGCTCAGCTCTTGTGAGCTCACCTTTTTCAACTGATGCTTTCAGTTCATCGGGGTAGCCTGTGGGCATTTTAAGGTCGTTACCTGCCTTGACCTCTTTCACGGGATCATTTTTTACGCCCCAGTCAGTTTCAACCATACCTTTAAAGCCCCATTCATAGCGGAGAATACCTGTAAGAAGCTCCCAGCTTTCTGATGTATGCTGACCGTTGATAAGGTTATATGAAGACATAACTGTTATGGGGTCTGATTCCTTGACTGCAATTTCAAAGCCCTTGAGATAGATTTCTCTGAGTGCTCTTTCTGAAAGTCTTGAATCACTCTGATAGCGGTTTGCTTCCTTGTTGTTACAAGCAAAATGCTTCATTGAAACGGCAATTTCACTTGACTGCATACCTCTGATTGCTGCTGCAGCAGATTTGCCCGCTACAAGGGGATCTTCAGAGTAATATTCAAAGTTTCTTCCGCAGAGGGGGTCACGGTGGATATTCAGAGCAGGTGTCAGCCAGATACCGATGTTATTTTCTCTGACTTCTGCACCGCCTGCAGCACCCACTTCATAAATCAGTTCGGGATCCCATGAGCAGGCAAGAAGAGTTGCACAGGGCCATGCTGTTGTGGGAATGCCTGTTTCCGTATTAAGACGAAGTCCTGCAGGGCCGTCTGCAGTGGGGATTGCAGGAGTGTTGAGTCTGTGTCCGATGGGACCGAAGCAGCCTGTGTTTGCAACACCTGTTGGCGGCTGACCTCCCACAAAATCACAGATTTCATCAAGTGTGAACTGCTTTATAAATTCTTCAATTGTACATTTTTTTCCGATATCATCGAATTTTACAAGCTCTGCGGGTGCTTCTGCGATCATTTCGGGCACGGGCTCATAGTAATATGAAGCCTCACCCATAGGCAGTTCTTCGTATGTGCCGTCAGAGAGCATTCTCTTTGCGAGCTTTGTGGGCTTGCACCACTGCTTGAGCTGTTCAATAACAGTATCTTCTGCAACTGTATATTCAAATGCGAGCTTTTCTGTGTCTCTTACAGATGTACCCATATGGAACGTGTAGGTTCCTTTTTCGAGGACATATGCAGTCTTCTGAATCTTGCCGAGGTCGTCAAAGCTTGCCATATCCTTTATATCAAAGCTCATAACAATTGTCTCTGATTCACCCGGGGCGAGAAGCTTTGTCTTTTTGTATGCGGAAAGCTCTTTTGAGGGCTTACCGAGCTTGCCCTGAGGTGCTGAGTAATAAAGCTGAACAACTTCTTTACCTGCAACATCACCGACATTCTTTACTGTGACTACTGCAACAATCTTTCCTTCGCTTTCAAGACAAGCCTTACCGCTGAAACTGAATTTTGTATATGAAAGACCGAAGCCGAAAGGATATCTTACAAACTTATCGGCACCGGGGATTGTTTCAAAATAACGGTAGCCAACATATATGTCGTCTGTATAATTACAGTACCAGAAGCTCTCCCAGAAATCGTCTTTACAGGGGTAGCAGTCATAAGTAGTGGCAATTGTGTCAACCATTTTACCTGAGGGATTGACATCACCGCAAAGGATGTCTGCAATTGCACTTCCGCCTTCAATACCGCCCTGCCAGCCGAAAAGAATTGCCTGAACCTTATCGTTTTCGGCAAAGTATTCGCAGTCCATTGTTGCGCCTGAATTGATGACAATGATAACCTTGCTGAAAAGCTCGGTTGCTCTGTCGATGAGGTGCTTTTCAAGGTCAGAGAGATAGTAGTCACCGCCCTGAGGTCTTCTGTCAACGCCCTCTGCTGAGAAACGGCTGAGAGTGATTATTGCTGTGTCTGCATTTTCTGAAGCAGACCTGATAAGCTCATCGGGTACTTCAGCTTCAGTTACGTGCATAGCTGCAAATGTATCATAAGTCATATCGTCACGCTTCTGGCAGAATTCCATATTGTTAACGATATTCCAGCGTGCATCAATCTGCTCCTCTGTGAGCACATTTACGCTTTCACGCTTGACATAATCCTTATAAAAATCAACAAGAGGCATAAAAATCTTTACTTTACCCTCTTTTTCCTTTTCTTCAAAGCCTTCGTAAATATTTCTGACATAGGGGCAATGAACATCACCGCTTCCGCCGCCGCCTTTTATGTATTCAATGGTAGCTTTGCCGAAAAGTGCAATTCTTTCAGATTTTTTCAACGGTAATGCGTTATCATTGTTTTTAAGCAGTACCATACCCTGTGAAGCTGCATTTCTGGAAAGAGAAATGTGCTCGGGAGATGCTGTTACACGTCTGCCGTCCTTGCCCAGAGGAAGACAGGGCTGAAATCTGAATCTTGCATATCTATCCATAAAATCATTCCTTATATTATATTTTATATAATTATATATCCTGATAAAGACTCAGTCAAGATAATATTAAATTTTATTGACAATAATATAAAACATATACTATAATTAAAAAAAAGCTTCTGAGGTAATAAAAATGGAATTCAATTCTGATACTCAAAAGAAAATTGCAAAGTGGGTTATAGGCGTCGCAACTGCGTGTATCCTGATATATTTATCAGTGAAGAATATCGGTACACTTGCAGAAACATTCAGGTGGGGGCTTGACCTGCTTATGCCTCTTATACTCGGTGTGTTTATTGCACTTATTCTGAATGTGCCTGTTCACTTTTTTGAGTCACATCTGTTCAGAAAAACAAAAAAAGAAAAGGTGAAAAAGCTGAGAAGACCCGTTGCAATGGTGCTGTCAGTTATACTTATTCTCGGTATTCTGGCAGGAATTGTGGGTCTGATTATTCCCGAGCTTATCGATGCAGTCAAGATAATAATTGACGGTGTGATAGAGGTTGCGAACTCAATAAGCAAGGCTGAAATGCCGTCTGTTCTCGAGAAAATACCTCTTGGTGAGCAGCTTTATAACAATATTCTCACCTCTGTTGACTGGAACAAGATTGTGACCTCACTTCAGACGTGGCTCACACAGCAGGGCAGTACCATTATGAACACTGCAGTCGGCACTGTAAGCTCCGTTGTGACATGGATTGTTAATTTCATAATTGCACTTATTTTTGCCATATATGTCCTCTCAAGCAAAGAGAAACTCAAGAATCAGACAAAAAGGCTTGTCAGGGCGTGGATACCCGAAAAAATCGGCAACAGACTTCTGCACGCAAGCTCTGTCGGTATGAAGATTTTCAGAAGCTTCGTTTCAGGTCAGACGCTTGAAGCAGTGATTCTGGGTACACTTTGTATGATAGGTATGCTTATTCTGCAGATACCCTATGCACCGATGGTAGGTGCTCTTGTGGGGGTGACGGCGATAATTCCCGTTGTCGGCTCATTTGTGGGCACTGTTGTGGGTGCGTTTATGATACTTACTGTTTCTCCCACCAAGGCTCTGATATTTATCATTTACCTTCTCATACTTCAGCAGATAGAGGGTAATCTTATCTATCCCAAGGTTATGGGTGACAGAGTGAATCTGCCTGCAATGTGGGTGCTTGCGGCAGTTACTATTGGCGGCGGCATTGCCGGCCCTGTAGGTATGCTTCTGGGTGTGCCTGTAACATCGACATTGTATGTTCTTCTCCGTGAAGAAACGGAGAAACGGGAAAAGAGACTTGCTCAGCAGAAGTCGGAGCAGGAAGAATCACTACAGCAGACGGAAGACTAAATTTTATCAGCGTATCGCACAAAGCGGCACGCTGATTTTTGTTTATGTATACAAAAAATAAAAAATCAGATTTTTATTGTCACCTTTTTTTGTGTTTTTTTGTCTTATATATTGAAGGATAAAATAGATACATATTATTTTGAAAGGGTGCTACCAATGGTTTATTGATTATATTGTTGACAGAAAAAGGATTATATGTTATCTGATGTATAATTGAACTCGAAGAGTTCCCAATGAAATTAAGTCGCTCACGGTATAGTTAACTGATGCAGACAGTGACAGTCAGATTACCGCCGCAGATTCAAGATTGATATTAAGATTTGCATCAGGCTTAGAATAAAGGAGGACTTTTTATGAAGAAAATTTTATCAGTAGTTATTGTTATTTTAATGCTGTTCTTATTTCAGTTTGCTGTTTCAGCAGATGATAACAAAAACGTAGTGAGAGTTTCAGCACCTGAAATGCTCATATACGGTGCATCCTCTGCATATAACACATTTTACGGATATGATGTTGTTATCAGTGATTGGATGCAGTATTCACAATTAGTTCTGACCGTAACTTATAATAAAGAGATACTTGTGCCTGTTTATAAAGACTATCCGGCTGTGTCAGGTACTGTTGTTCCTCCGGTAACAGAGAATACAGGCGACGGCAAACGAGTTTTCAGAGTATATCCTCAGCAAGCAGACGATAACGGATATCCTGCAAAACGGAATTTTGATTATCAGATACAATTTTACACCAATGCTGTCGGTACCCATAATCTCAGCATTGAAATTGAAGCCTTTGACCTTGAAAATAATCGTGTTGAGTTGAATATTCAGGCTGATAATGATATTTACCCTGAAATTCTTTCTGCCGAAGAAGCAGGTGTCACAGTTCTGGAGTCGCTTGACTTAAAAAATCACTATGCTTATATTCACTATTACACTAAAGTTGCTGATATAAAAGAAAAACTGAATTCGGATAATTTCAGAATTAAAAATAATAAAGGTGAAATTCTTGATACGTATGATAACATTTCAACTGACTGCACAATTGAAATATTGCATATGGACAAGGTAGCATTTGAAAAGAAAATCTGCGTTCCTGAAGATGTCAACTGTGATGCAAAAGTGAATGCAGCCGATGCAAGACTTGCGCTCAGAGCAGCCGCCAAGCTTGAAAATCTTGACACAATTCAGCGTTATGCCGCAGATATTGACGGCAAGGCAGGCATAACCGCCGCTGATGCAAGACTCATTCTTCGCAAGGCTGCAAAGCTTGACTGAGATAATATGGTTTGAGAAGTCGTAGAAATACGGCTTCTTTTTTAACATTTTGTATTGTTTTGTTCATATTTCTCTGCTATAATGATATAAAATACATAAAAAGTGCAAACCGAAAGGAGCTTTTTGATATGGAAAAGACAAGATGGTATAAGGATGCGGTGTGCTATCAGATATGGCCCCGTTCATTCTGCGACGGCAACGGCGACGGTATAGGTGACCTTGAGGGTGTTCTCTCAAAGCTTGATTACCTTCAGGAGCTGGGCATCAATTGTATCTGGTTCTCACCCCTTTACTGCTCACCAAACGCAGATATGGGTTACGATATTTCAGACTACAGAAATATTTCTCCTGATTACGGTGATAATGAGCTCTTCAAGAAAGTTCTCGATGAAGCTCACAAGCGTGGTATAAGAGTTATTATGGACCTTGTTGTAAATCACACATCAGATGAACACGAGTGGTTCAAGCAGGGTATTGACAAGAACAGCAAGTATCACGAATACTACCATTGGCGTGACGGCAAGGGTAAGAAGAATCCCAACAACTGGTCTTCACTCTTTGAGGGCAAGGCATGGGAATACAATAAGGAAAACGGTCAGTATTATCTGCATCTTTTCTCAAAGAAACAGCCTGACCTTAAGATGGAAAATCCCGAAGTCCGTAGAGAAGTTAAGGAAATTATGAAATACTGGCTCGATATGGGCGTTGACGGCTTCCGTGAGGACGTTATCACATTCACATCAAAGAGAGACGGTCTTCCCAACGGTTTCCCCATTCCTCAGGCTTGCGGTATGGAGCATTATAAAGACGGTCCCCGTATTCACGAGTTCCTTTCAGAATTCAGAGAAGTGCTTGATGATTACGATTGCTTCGTTGTCGGTGAAGCTCCTCTTATGACTCCCAGAAGTGCACTTAAATATATTGAAGAAAAGCCCGGTCAGGAGCTTGATATGATGTTCCACTTCCAGCATATGGAAGCTGACTGTATCTTTATGGATTGCCTTAATAAGCCCTTCAGCCTTAAGCAGCTCAAGAAGGTATTCTCCAACTGGCAGCATTCACTTTACGGCAAGGCATGGAATGCACTTTATATGGAAAACCACGACCATCCCCGTATCATCAACCGCTACGGCAGTGTCAAGTACAGAAATGAAAGTGCAAAGTCAATCGCAAACTCATATATGCTTCAGTGCGGTACTCCTTTCGTTTATCAGGGACAGGAGCTCGGTATGATAAATATCGACCTTCCCAATGTTGAAGATTATCAGGATATTTTTGCAGTAAACAATGCAAAGACTCTTAAGCTTTTCGGTTTCTCTGATGAAAAAATCAAAGAGAGACTCAAGACTTCAAGCCGAGGCAATGCGAGAACTCCCGTTCAGTGGGATGACACAGAAAATGCAGGCTTCACAACAGGCACTCCCTGGATGCCCGTTAACCCATCTTATAAAGACGGCATAAATGCAAAGGCTGAGATGGAAGATCCCGATTCTGTATTCAACCATTACAAGGCTCTTATCAAGTTCCGTAAGGAAAACCCCATTGCAGTTTACGGCAAATACAAAGAGTATTACAAATCAAGCAAAGATATCTATGTATATGAGCGTACATATGAAGGCAAGAAGCTGCTTGTAATCTGCTCTTACTCAGAAAATGCTGTTGATTTCAAGGCTCCCGAGGGCTACGACCTTTCAAAGGGTAAGGCAATTCTCTGCAGCCATAAGGATAATCCCGTAAAGGATAACGGCTTCACAACAAGACCTTACGAAACAAGAGTATATTTCTTTGAATAATGCTACAGAAAGCCCCATTTATTTGGGGCTTTTATTAAAAAAGCCGGAAGGGTTCCGAAAAATCCGGAATGATATAAGGAGAAAATTATGACCATAAATTCATATATGCCTGTTCAGGTTATAAGCGGAAAAGGCTGTTTAAAAGAAAACTGCGGTTTGCTTGAAAAGCTTGGCAGATCCTGTCTGATTGTTACAGGCGGCAATTCTGCAAAGAAGTGCGGTGCACTTTCAGATGTGACAGATGCTCTTGAAAAGCTCGGTATCAGATACAGCATTTTTGACTCAATAACTGAGAATCCCTATACTGCCGACTGTCACGCAGCAGGAATTGTAGCAAGAGAATCAGGCGCAGAATTCATCATAGGCATCGGTGGCGGGTCACCTCTTGATGCCTCAAAGGCAGTTGCGATATATGCGGCAAATGAGGAGCTTTCACCTGTTGATATTTATAAAATGACTCATAAAAATAAGCCTCTTCCTCTTGTGCTTGTGGGCACAACATCGGGAACAGGCAGTGAGGTGACAGGCGTTTCCGTTCTGACAAACAGCGAAAACGGACTGAAAAAGAGTATTTCAGGTCACGACTGTTATTCTGTTGTTTCTTTCTGTGATTACACATACACAATGACAATGCCTTATACTGTCACTGTTTCAACAGCTCTTGATGCGTTTGCTCACGCTGTTGAGGGGTATTTTTCGTCAACAGCCAACGAGCTGAGTGATTTGTATGCAGAAAAGGCGTTTGCAATGCTCAGAAACGGTCTTGTGCATTTCTTCAATAATAAATCATTGCCCGATGAAGCACTTCGTGAAGAGCTTTATGCGGCATCTCTCTTTGCAGGGCTGTGTCTTAATATAACAGGCACCTGTTTCCCGCATACAATGGGATATATTCTCACTGAGGATTTCGGTATCGCTCACGGCAGAGCGTGTTCAGCTTTTATTCCGGACTTTATAAGGATAGCTGATGAAAATATGCCGTCAAAGTCACAGAGGATTTTTGATATAACAGGTATGGGCTGCGATGAGCTGTGCAATATGATTGAAGCACTCGCAGATATCAATATAAGGATAAGCGATGAGCAGATGCAGGCTTATTCACATCGCTGGACAGACCCGTTAAAAAATTTCAGCCGTACCCCGGGCAATTTTACCTCAGATACGGCTGTGAATATTCTGAAAAGATATAATAATTAAACCTTCATTCCTGTTTTTGCGTTGATGAAGTTTCTGAAAACGGCAACCTGATTTTCAGAGATGTATTTATCGGTGTGCATACTGCCGAAAAACCATTTTTTATACTTGCACTGAACTGCAAGCTCATCAAAGAACGCATTCAGCGCAGAAACGGAGAACTGCTCATTTTTTTGCATCAGAAGAAACTCTCTTGTTTTTGAGGGGGGCTCGTGAGTAATGATAATGTCAACCTCATAATTTACCTGCTCAAGGCGGTTTACTGCTGAGAGCAGTTCTTCTTTTGTGGGTGTTTCAAGATGTTCTGAATCATCGTTCTCAAATCTGAGCTCAGCCTCAGGTGATTCACCACCGCCGAGAGTGAAAACCTTCATACTCTCAATTGTGTAGATTTCACCTCGCATAAGGTGATAAAGATTACCTGTTATATTACGGGCTTTTCCACCGTTCCAGTCAGAGGCAGGGAATTTATTGAGCAGTCTGAAGTTTTCGTGAGTACCGTCAACAAAACAGATGTTGTATTTGCGCTTGCCGAGATTTCTCAGTATTTTATCTTCATTTTTGGAGTCATCCCATATAAAACCGAAATCGCCGCAGACAATAAGCGTGTCGTGGGTTTTCATAAATTTCAGCTTATCCGGTGTAAGTCTTGACAGGTCACCGTGAATATCGCCTGTAATGTAAACCATTATTTTTCCTCCGTAAAAATTGTTGTTTTATATTTACATTTGTCGTTTTTGATTGTATAATTTAATCAGATAATTTATTATAGCACTAATGTGGTGGGTGTGTCTATGAAAAAATTGATAATTTTTACGATTATTTTTATAATAGCTCTTATGCCTGTATTTTCTCTCACTTCTTCGGCAGCAAATTACAATATCCGTCTTACAACAGAAGCCGAGAATGACAAAAAGCCGATAAAATCTGAGGCTTATTACCTTATGAATGTTGACACTGAGTCAGTCATTTTTTCACACAATGCAGATAAGCCTATGAAATGCGCATCGCTTGTTAAAATCGCAACTGCAATACTTGTTATTGAGAATTGTGAGAACCTTGATGAGGTTGTAACTGCCTCTGAAACAGCACTCAGTCCTCTGAAGTATCTTTACAGCGCTTCTGTTGACCTCAAGGTGGGTGAGCAGATGAGTGTGCGAAATCTGCTTTACTGTATGATGCTCAAAAATGCCAATGATGCGTCAAACGTTCTTGCAGAGTACGTCGGCGGAACAATTGAAAACTTCGTCACTATGATGAATGAAAGGGCTAAGGAGCTCGGCTGTAAAAACACAAACTTTACCAATGCTCACGGGCTTGATGAAGCAGGGGAGTATACAACAGCATATGATATGTATCTTCTCACGAGAAAGGCTCTTGAGTACTCGGTGCTTTCAGATATGTCCCGTGTGATTGATTACACGGTGCCTGCCACAAATATGAGTCAGGAAAGAAAGCTCAACACAACCTTTGATATGATTGAGGAAGGCACAAGATATTTTTACACCTATGCAAGAGGCTTCAAGTGCGGTATGACTGACGAGGCACAGCGTTGTGCAAGCTTCGTGGCTTCAAAGGATGCCCATACATACATCGGTGTAATTCTCGGCTGCCCTAATGAAGACACTGATAAATGCGGTTATAAAGATAACACAGCACTTTTTGAAGCAAAAATTATGCTCAGATGGGCATTTATCAATCTGAATATGACGGTAATTGCTGAAACAAATCAGGCAATGGTTTCTGTTCCCGTCAAGCTTTCTCTTGATGCTGACCACGTTAATCTTGTGCCCGAAAAACAGCTTCAGGCACTTGTTCTTGATACGGTAGATACCAAAAGTCTTGAGTATATCTATGATATCCCAGAAGAACTGCAGGCGCCGGTTGCAAAAGGGCAGGTCGTCGGCACTGTTGAGATAAGATATGCCGAAGATACTATAGCAAGGGCAACACTTGTTGCAGGTGATGATGTGTCAAGAAACGGAGTTATGTTTTTCTGGCATATTATGAAAACAGTATTCCTTTCTCCGATATTCATAACAATTGCTGTGATAGTTGTTGCAGGCGTTATCGGCTATGTTGCGTGGATTTACACAAAGCATAAGAAAAAGATGAAGGAAGACAGACGAAGACTGCGTGAAATCAAAGAGAGAAATCTCGGTGAGTATGCAGATCTCAATGAAGTCGGAAAAAGATAATAAAGAAAGGGGATGTAAAAAGCCGAAAGTTTTTTTACATCTCCTTTTTTTCTGCTATACTTTATGTCCGTGAGGAACCTTGTCAAGAAATTCTTTTTCTTTTGTAAGGTCTGCGTGCAGCAGGTCAATGAATGTTACTGCCAGCAGTATCTCTGCAAACCAGATTGTTCTTGTGCCGAAGTGACTGCACAGAAAGCTTGCGAGAAGGGCGCCAACTGTGAAAGACAGAATCATTCCTGCGTGAAAGGCACTTCTTTTCAGATAGCTTTTCTCTTCTCTGTGTCTGAGCCATTTTACAAGGTATACTCCCACAGAACGTGTGTGAGCCGTGCAGAATGTTGTTGCTGCAGGGATATTCTCTGCGTTTCTGAATGTATTGTACTGCATTGCGCAGATGAAATTTATAACTATCTGACATATCTGAACGGGTGCAGAGTTCGGAATGAATCCCAGAATAAGAACAACTGCCATTTCAAAAAGAACAAACATTGTGTCCCAGCGCAGATGACTGTGCTTTTTCACGGGCTTCGGCAGTAATTCTGAGATGATTGTGCCGCCAAGGTATGAAATCATCGGGATAACATAATAAAGCGCCTTTTTCCAGTCTGCAACGCCTACAGCCATACCGAAAAGCACGAAATTCGCAGTCTGAGCATTGCAGAAAATTCCTCCCCGACAGGAATATGTATAACCGCCGAAAAAGCCTGCAACGCATATCATCAGGGCAAATATCCACCAGCGTTCACATTCAAGCAGAAAAGCATTATTTTCGTTTTTTATTTTTTCATTCATTTTTCTGCCCCTTTCTGAAAGACCGTCTTAAAGTAAAACACCGCCCTGATTCAGAGGCGGTGAGCTTTACGCAAGTTATTATTCTTCGCCAAGACCAAGAAGCTTGCCTGTGAGATCGTCGATAATCTTTGTATCGATACCGAGGATTTCAAAGAAACCTCTTGCAAGATTGATGAACCAGCAAAGGATGTCGATAATGTCTTTCATTTTCTGTGCTTCCTTTCTAAAGATTCTTTATACACAACGATTATACTTTATAGGTAAGTTAGAATACAAGTAAAATTGGTTTTGTTAATAAATAATTTATTTTTTTGCAATTATATTGCAATAATCAAGCTTTTATTGTACCGTCAGGATTGAAGAGAGGCAGCTTTTCAAGATAGATGATATCATCTCTGTCCTGAGCGTCACCTTCTGCAAGAATTGTCATTTTACCGCAGACTTCACCGCCTGTCTGTCTGACAAGCTCCTCAAGAGCGTAAAGTGATTCACCTGTTGATATGACATCGTCAATGATAAGAATTTTTTTGCCTTTCATTTTCTCTGCATCGGCAGTGTCAAGATAAAGCTTCTGCTGACCTTCTGTTGTGATGGAGTTTACATTGACTTCAAGCACACCTGTCATATAGAGCTTGGGTTTTTTTCTCGCAAGGAAGTATTTTTTATCACCGTTCTGTCTTGCCATTTCGTGAATAAGAGGAATACCCTTTGCCTCAGCAGTGAGAAGGTAGTCGTATTCGGGAGCTTTCTTCAACAGCTCACGGGCGCATGCTTCAGTCAGCTCAGGGTCGCCGAAAATAACAAATGCGCCGATATAGAGGTCATCTGTAACTCTGCACAGAGGCAATGCTCTGTCGAGACCTGCGATGTTCATTTTGTAGTCCATAATCTGTTCCCTCCGGAAATTTGATACAATTATATTATATCTTTTCTTATTAAAATGTCAATGTGAAATTTTTTTTTGAAAAAGCTATTCACTTTATAAATAAATATGTTATAATTACAATAATACGAAAGAGGATGTGTGTGTATGAGTTATGTAAATATTATAGCTCACAGAGGTGCCAACAGATATGCACCTCAGAATACTATGCCTGCTTTTGAAAGAGCAGCGCAGCTTGGGGCAGACGGGTTTGAGACTGATGTTCATCTGACAAAGGACGGTGTGCCCGTAATCATTCATAATCATACAATAAATGAGACCAGCAACGGTATGGGCAGTGTGGCATCATATACTTTTGATGAGCTTCGCAAGCTTGATTTCGGCAGCTATTATTCACCTGCATTCAAGGGTACTCAGATACCGTCTCTTGATGAATTTCTTGAGCTTTCAAAGCAGGCTGACATAGAGGTTATGAATATTGAGCTCAAAGGGCCCAAGAACAAGAAAACCGATGTTGTGCCCGTAATTATCGATGCCGTAAAGAGACACAATCTGTCAGACAGACTTATTCTCTCAGGCTTTGACACATATCTGCTCAAGGCTGCAAAGGATTATGACAGCAGTGTCAGAACAGCTTATCTCTACGGTATGCCTCATTGCGATAACTATGCAAATATGCTCTTTCCCATTGCTCACGCAAAGAGAATAGGAGCATATGCACTTCATCCGATGTCCTGCTTTGTCAATAAGGCGTATGTTAAGGCTGCACATAAAGAGGGTGTCAAGGTCAATGTCTGGACTGTAAACCCTGAAGACAGAATTGCATATATGATTAACTGCGGTGTTGACGGTATTATTACTGACTGCCCTGACAGAGCACTCAATTTATTAAAAAAAATGGGAGTTAAAAAATGAAGATAAATTTTGTTGTGCCCTGCCTTCTGGGGCTTGAGGCACCAATTGCAGAAGAGCTCAGAGAAATGGGCGCTTCTGATGTAAAGGCTGAAAACGGCAGAGTGCTTTTCTCAGGTGACGAGCATATTCTTGCAAGAGCAAATATCTGCTCACGTTTTTCAGAGAGAATTCAGGTGCTTGTGGGCACCTTTGAGGCTCATACATTCGAGCAGCTTTTTCAGGGCACAAAGCATCTTCCCTGGGAAGAGTGGATCGGCAGAGAAGACAGATTCCCCGTAAAGGGTTATTCACTCAATTCAGACCTTTTCAGCGTAAGTGACTGTCAGTCAATAATCAAGAAAGCTGTTGTTGAGAGACTCAAGACAAAATATAAGGTTGAGTGGTTCAAGGAGACGGGCGCACTCTACCAGATACAGTTTTCAATAATGAAAAATCAGGTAAGCCTTCTTATAGACACTTCGGGTGCAGGTCTTCACAAGCGTGGCTACCGTCCCGAGTCAAATGCCGCTCCTATCAAAGAGACTCTTGCGGCAGCACTCTGTTATTTTGCAAGACTGCGTGATTTCCACACTCTTTATGACCCTATGTGTGGCTCAGGTACAATTCTTACAGAGGGTGCAATGATGGTGAAGAATATTGCCCCGGGGGTAAACAGGCATTTCACTGCCGAGCAGTGGAAGCAGGTGCCTTATGAGGTCTGGCGTGAGGAGAGAGAGCGTGCAAGAAGCCTTGAAAAGCCTGATATTCCTTTCAGGGCATACGGCTCGGATATTGATGAATATACTCTTAAAATCGCAAAGGAAAACGCAAGACGGGCAGGTGTAGGGGAGTATATTACCTTCAAAAGGGCTGATGCCTCAGATTTCAAGCCCGAAACAGAGCGTGGCACGGTAATAATAAATCCCCCCTACGGTGAAAGACTTATGGATGCCAAATCCGTTCAGGAGCTTTACGGCAAGCTTGGCAAGGTATTCACACAGCAGAGGGGCTGGGGTTATTACATAATCACTGCCGATGAAGAGTTTGAGAAGGCTTTCGGACGCAAAGCCGACAAACGCAGAAAGCTTTATAACGGTATGATAAAGTGTCAGCTTTATATGTATTTCAAGTAAAACAAACCACCGATGTTGAACAGAACATCGGTGGAAATTTTTTACTTATCTTTATACAGCGTGTTTCTGATTGAATTTGTCAAGCAGTAATGCGGCAACAACGCCCACTGCAATGCAGACAATATTCACAATACAGCTTAAAACGGACTGTGCAAAGCTCTCAAAGGGAATAATCATCACTGTTGCTGCAATAACGATACCGATAATTGCGTGGAATGATACAGAATAGTGCTTGTCAAAAAGAGCATTAACTGCTTTTGCGAACAGAATAACTGTTGCCAGAGCACCTATTCCGCCGGGAATCAGAACTGCAAAATCAAGGTGGCCGATTCCGTCAACGAAAGGCTCATACAGTCCCAGAGGCATAAGCAGGGTTGAGAAACTCATTCCCGGAGCAATAACACTCAGTGCAAGACAGAAGCCGCAGAATAAATACCACGCAAAATTAGGAGTAATCTGCACGGAAAAAACACGCAGACCTATCAGCAGTGCAAAAATAAATACCATTGCAATTACCATTGACACATATGATGCCTTGCTGCGGCCCTGCTCACCTGCTTCTTTAAAAAGAGAGGGAAGCATACCTGCAATCAGACCTACAAAAACGCACACAGACGGTGCAGGATATTTCTCAAGCAGAAATGAGAGAAGATTTGCGACACCAAGAAAGCCTAAAACACCGCCGATGCCTATGGGGATAAGCTTAGGTACGTGTGTTTTGAACTTATGTATAGGGTCTGCAAGGAATTCCATAATTGTTTTGTAAATTCCGAAAACAACACAAAGAACACCGCCCGAAATACCGGGAAGAACCGCACCGAGTCCTATCAGAGAGCCCTGCAAAATTTTTATAACAAATGATTTCTTTGTTTCTTTCATAAATCCGACACCTCTTATATTGTATTTATGAAAAATCTCCTTGCTCACGGGAAGACCATTATACAAGGAAATTCTGTTTTCATTATTAAGAGTTTATATATTGTTTTCTTCAATAAAAGCCTTTGCTGCAGAAAGAATGGTTCTGTCATTCTCAAACTTGAGTGAAGAATAAGCCGTGTCATACTCAAGCCATTTGTAGGCTTCAATTTCCTCTTGCTGAATGACTGTTGCCTTGTCTTTTGTGGAGCCGAGGAATATTGTAACCTTCTTTTCAACTCTGCCTGCAATTTTATACTCAGAGGTGGAGCTGAAGCCTTCAAAAATATCTATATGCAGGCCTGTTTCTTCCAATACCTCACGCTTGGCAGTGGCGATTTCGGTCTCACCTTTTTCAATGTGCCCCTTGGGGAAGCCCCAGTGACTGCTTCTGTTGTTTTTGATAAGCAGAAAACGGCGCACACCGTCATCAATTCTGAAAACAACGGCACCGCAGGAGCTTTCATACAGACAGTCGAGCGTATGCTGTCTGTTTTTTTCATAGAATTTTATCGCATCTTCAATTTCAAAGTTGATGTATCTTGACTTTTTAGGTGCGACAACGATGTAATTCGGCCTTTTATCCTGATGACGGACAATGGCAATAATTTTGCCTTCAAAAATATTGACAGGATGATTTATTCCCAATACGCAGGCAGAGTAGATGAAAGCTTTTTTCTCTGTCTTTATTTCGGCTATACCGAAATTTAACATATAACGGGTGTTTGTTTTGCTGTCAAAAGAATTGAAGGGCTTCGTAACTCGTACTCTGACGTTTTTACCCAACATAAATTCTCTTCCAATCAACGTATACTGAGTTTATTATACATTAAATCTGCAGGCGTTTCAATAGTTTTTTTATATTAAGATAAAATTTATAAACAATAATTTGTCGGGATGATTTATTGATATCGTGTAGGGACCGATGCCCACATCGGTCCGTAAAGTTCCATCTGTGCCGGCGGACCGATGTGGGCATCGGTCCGTACAATTGGTTTATTAAAACAGAGCGATAAATATTGTTTGCAAAAAAACTCCCCAAACGGCTTGCAGGGGCTGCTTACCGAATGGGGGAGAAAAACTTGTGCGGAGTTTTTTTGGTGTGCAATTATGAAAATGAACTTATAAGAAGATATCTGATTTATGCAACTGCGGGAACGAAGAAATCAATGATTGTTGTGTAGATTTCAACGATGAAGTCAATAAGCTTCTGCCAGAATGACATAAGTGAGCCGAGAGTACCGCCGGCAGCGTTATCAATATCAGCATCACCTGATGCAGAAACAGCTGTAAATGTCAGGTCTGTTGCACCGACCATAATGTTGACTGTTTTGTCTGTTACATCAAAGTCTCCACCGGTTCTGTTTTGTGCAGTGCATTCCTTACCGTTTGCATCTGTGATTACCCAGTGGTCAAATACAGCGGGGTCTGTATCTGTGAGGTCAGCCCATTCAATCGAGAATGCTTTGCCTTCTCTGACCTGCTGAGTGACAACATCAGAGCCTACTTTGACGGTGATTGTTCTGAACTCCTTCATATCAACGGTAACTGCTTTTAATGCATTGACAGAGAGATATTTCTCATCTGTGAATGTAGCTGTGTCATCCTCTGAGGGGATATAAGTATATGTGAACATATAGTCACCGTCTGCAGGAGCCTGCCACTTATCAAGAACATAGAACTTGCCTGTTTCATCGGGTGTTACTGTTGCAACATCGAACGTGTCTGTGCCGTCTGTTGCAGAAACCTTTACTTCACCCTTGAGTCTTGCATTTGTGAAGTTAACTGTGTATGTAATAATACCTTCGTCAGCATCTTCAATGCCTTCGCCTGAAGTGATATACGCACCAAGCTCTGAGCCTGCAATTGCAAATACATTTGCAATCTGATAATTCTGAATTCTGACGGGAATTTTAACATTTGTAAGAGTGTTATACATCGACGGGAATTCAGGTGTAATTGTTGCATTAACATATGTTACTGAGCCGTAGTCTGCAGTCTTGGGGTCGAATTCGTCAAGTGACCAGTAAATAGTATAAATATTTGTGTAATCATTTGCAGGAGTAACTGAAAGATTACTGAAAGTAAGGTCTTTTGCCTCTAAAGGCATACGGTAATTTGCACCGTAGTTGAGAACGATTTCAAAGTCTTCTGTGATTTCAAAGGATGCTTTTGTTACTGTAAGTCTGTCATAGAAAAGGTATGAGCCGAGTGATGTGTCATCAGCAGTAAATTTAATATAAACCACTTTGTTTGAGCCCATAGACATATCTGTTGCTGTACAGCCTGAGTCTCTGTAAATTTCATATGTACCCTTTACTTCATTGCCGTTTTTGTCTGTGATGACACCGGGAACAAGAGTTACAACATCTGAAATTTTCTTATCGGGAGCATATTCAACTGTTGTTTCTTTGATGTATGCACCTGAAACAAAGTTGAAGTTTGCATCTGTCTGATTTACGGGGATTGTTGCTGTGGTTGTGATTGTTTCATAACCTGTCTTTGTCCATGTGAGAGTAACATCAAGGTCTGAATATGCATATGAATTTGCAGCAAAGCCCTCGGGATATGTTACTTTCCATGTACCGCCTGTAACTTCGTTATTTTCATCATCAAGAATCTTGCCGCCTGTAACTGAACTGTTACCATATAAAGAATTAACTGAAATTGCTGACATTGTGGGGGCTTCTGCAAGTGATGTTTTGAACATCTTGACAGTGATTGTAATCTTTGATTTGAGAGTTTCATAACCTGTCTTTTTCCACTGAATTTCTTCTTCAAAAGTGCCTTCAGTATCCATGATACGGTTATTTACATAGCTCCATGTACCTGAAACTTCGTTACCGTCAGCATCTGTTACCTTACCGCCTGAAAGTCTTGCGGCAGAAGTAAGGTTATTACCGAGACCGATTGTTGTTGCTGCAGGTGTGGGTGCCTCAACAAGAGTAACAGACTGACCGATAACCTTAGCAGTGGGCCATACAACGCCGTCCGCCATTGTATTTGTCTTTGAAATAGTAGGTGAGCTGTATGTTGTTGTATCTGTGGGTGTGAATTTAAGTCTTATTCCGACATCGTCACCTACAGAAAGTTTGATTGATGATGAGCCGCTGAACGTTCCGGGAACTTCAACGGGTGTTGCACCCTCTGACGCTACATAACCGAGCTTACCGCCTGTAACTGTAAGGTCT
This sequence comes from uncultured Clostridia bacterium, assembly GCA_937876205.1. Taxonomy (GTDB): domain Bacteria; phylum Bacillota; class Clostridia; order Oscillospirales; family Acutalibacteraceae; genus UBA1081. The sequence goes on along the minus strand of CALEII010000014.1, from coordinate 41,837 downwards.
TTCGGAGCTACACCGTAATCAACGGTGATTTTATTTACTTCTACCTGCTCGCCGTATGTAATTTTGGGAGCCTCAAGAATAATAACATTATTAGCATTAAGTGTGATTGTTGCTGCTGAGGCAAAGAGTGGCATAAAGGATGCCAGCATAAGGGCTGATAAAATAACAGCCAATGATTTTTTTATTTTACGCATAGTTTTTTCTCCTTTTTGGATTGCCGACTGTCCGTCGGTTTTTTTCTTATTTGGTTTTCGTGAATATGAAGTTATCAAACCATCGGACTCACCTCTTTAAATAAAAATGCTTTCATCTATATATTTAAGGAAACAACGGAAAAAGTTACATAAAAAACAAAAAAATCTTCCGCAGAGGAAGATTTTTTGTTTTAAATGACATTAAATTCTATTTTTTATATTCTTTATTAAGGTATTCGTCAATCACAGAAACAAATTTTTCAGCATCGTGGAATTGAGCAATTGTATCTTCTTTTGAAATCACGCAGAAATCATCATAATCACTGTTGGCTCTCGCTTGAAAAAGCATTTTAATAATCACAGATAATTCCTTATCGAATACACCGGTTTTGATATACAATCTTTGAAATTCAGCAATAATTCCCGAATGCTTTTTGCTGTCAAAACCATCAAGGGCAAGTACTGCTCTCATAGCGTGAAAAATAGCATAATATGAACGGTTTGCCAATGCTTTATAACTGCCATTGTCTGCAAGAAGCTTTGCATCAGATAAGCATTCTTTTGCATTGCTGAGTCTTGCTTTTGATAATGCTTTATTCTGTTCAAACTGCAATTTTTATGCCCTCCTTTGTTACATTTCTGTAAAAGGGTAATGTATTTTTATATTGATTAAAATTATCTGCCTGAACGATATGTGTTGATATAACAATATCATTCTGAATCTCAAATTCAGCGATTTCATTGATGAGCTGAACATTATAATTCCAACATTCCTCGCAGGGAATGTCTGCAATTATCATTATATCAATATCAGACTCAGTATCAAAATCTCCACGGGCATAAGAACCGTAAAGTATAACAGAAACAAGTTTTTCATTTAAAATCTTTTTTGCATTTAGTGCAACTGTAGATGTTATAATATCAAGTTGATTTTTTGTGCACATATCAGCTCACCTTCTTTCATTTGTAGTATATACCATTTTTTCTGTAAAATCAACAGTCAGTTATGATGATAAAATGATTATGCTACCAGATTTTCCACTCACCGTTTTCCTTGACAAGCACCGTACCTAACTGTTCTTCTGTGAATTCCCCATTATCTGTTGTAATATGAATATCATACATCACTTCGCACACATCTGTTATAAGAGGAGCCTGAAAGCCGGCAACTTCATTTTCATCCTTTGTGTATTCCTCACGGGTAAACACTATCTGTCTTGCATCATACCATTCTACACTCATATTATGCAATTCCCAAACTGCAGTTTCCCCGTAAAAATGCACCACAGTTTCATATGCATCGTCAATATATCCACGGACATCATAGTCTATATCAAGAAGCAGATCTTTACTTAGCAGGTCCGTCATTCCCCATACATCGTTGTCCTTCAGACATTCATACTGCCGCTTTACAATATTGATAACCGTACTTTCATCTTCAGGAGAATGAGCAATGCCATTTCCGTCTTCATCATCCGTATCAGATATACTGACGGGAGCACCGATTGTCCTTGCTATTTCAACGACTTCTTCATATGTACAAAAAGAAAAGTGCAGTGTATGCAATGTTGTACCGTCAATATATTCAACCGTACAGGAACCGGAGCCTCGATAAAAAACACACACCGACAGCCCGTTAACAACGATCATTTCACCGTTTTCAACTCTTGTTATCTGAGAAAAGGGAACATAATCAATATCCCTATATTTAATAATTTCAATAAACACACTCATTGAATTTTTCTCAAATGAGCAAGAACCACCGACAAGAAGCTCGGGGTTTGTATCACCGTTATTCAAAGCGGTTACATCTTTGGTCATTGTCCAGTCTTCAAGCACTACGGAAGGCAACGCCACTTTGTCAACACCAAGCTCCCTGAACTTTTTTACAACAGGATGCATTTCATTACTGTAAGTCTCGGCACTGCCCTGTTCGGTTACAAGGTCAACTATTGCTTCATTACCATTGACATCAAGAACATTCCGCGGAAAATTAAAGTTAAAGAAATCACCTGAAATAGTAATTGCCGCAACAGCTATCAGAAGAGCGCATATTATTGCTGCTATAAGAATATATTTGACGTTTCGTCTTTTTCTTGTTTCACCGTCTGTGTGCTTTTCTTCATAAGGTAAAGCCGCAAAAACTGTTTTTATATGCGTATCGTCAGCGGCATCGGTTATAAACGCATCATCAATATCCGTCATCGCTTTCAGAATTTTTTCGCCGTTCATTGCGTTATACCTCCTGTGTTTTCTCAACAAGGAAATTCTTCAGTCCGTCACGCATACGCATTATTTTGACCTTTAATGTGCTGACCTTTACTCCCGTGAGTACGGACAGCTCCTCATAAGGCTCTGCATACCAGAAACGGCGCACAAACAGAAGTCTGTCAGCTTCGTTCAGTGATGAAATATATTCATTTATGTATTCTGTCAGCTGTTTTGTTTCAAAAACCTCTGCAGGGTCTTCGCTGTCAGATATGCAGTAGCCGATTTCGTCAATGCAAAGCGCAAAATTGCCTGCACGCTTCTTCGCACTGTTATAATCATAGCGGTTAAGAGCCTGATTGCGTGTAAGCCTCAGAATATAAGCTTTCAGCGGGTTTGGCTCCTTTGGCGGAATAGTGTTCCACGCTCCGAGATATGCATCGTTGACGCATTCGTCAGAATCCTCGTGATTATTAAGGATGTTGTACGCCACCTTAAAGCACAGCTTTCCGTATTTTTCTGAAATTGCCGTTATTGCACGGTTCTTACGCTGAAAAAACAGTTCGATGATTTTGTTGTCTTCAAGTATCATAATTTGCACCTCCGTAATTGTATCAGCATATGGTTTTTGCAATTTCAAGCAGTTCATCATAGCTGACATCACCGCCTAATGAATACACTGTCATATTATCAAAATATTTTGCATAGGGTTGTCTTTTTAAATCAAAAACAAAAACATCCATTCCGTTTACTCTGAGCATTGTTCCTCTTTCGGGATAGTTGATATGACCGCCATTGACGTGAGCTTCGTCATTATATCGGCTTACAGTAACATAAGCAATTATTTTTTTGCCGTCTTCTGTTTTTTTCTCAAATTCAAGTCTTGCAACCGTATAGCTTGGACAAAATGAATATTCAATCTCACTCAGTCTCCATTCTTCTTCAAGAAATGCAGATGGAATAGTCACCTGAGACAACCCGTTTGCCTCAAGGCTTTCTGCAATAAAATTGTCTTTCAGAGAATATGAATCGGCAGTTCTGTCAATTTCATTTATATCAATAACAAGAGATTTGCTGTCCGGATTATAATCATACATATTTTCATTTATATTGAAAAGCAGACTTAATGCCGTAAAAACAGAAATGATAATGATAAGAACAATAATAATTGCCGCAAAAATCATTTTTCTCATATTTACCCTGACGGGCGGTTTTTTCCGCAGCTGTCTGAATATATTTTTCACATATTCATCATCAGCAGCTTTTATGATAAAATCCTCATCAATATCCGTAATTGCTCTCAGAATTTTTTCGCTGTTCATTTTGTCTGCCACCCCGTTTTTCAGAGAAAAAATACAGTGTCTGAATCGTTTTTGTTTAATATCAATATAACATACCTTTCACAAATAAACTAAGCAAAAAAACAAAAAGGTTACAAAAAAAGTGAAAAAAATTTTTTCCAAATAAATTATAGGATAAAAACCGACATCCTATAAACGGAAAACAACGGAGCCGAAGCCCCGTTGTTATAAGTGCGATTATTCTTTTACAAATCTTATGTTTACAAGCTCAAAGCCGTGGAGAGTGAGTACAGAATCAGTCTTGTCACCGAGCTTTTCTTCCATAATATTGACGGTTTCAGCCATTTTGTAGCCGTCAATACTGATTTCTGCAGTCTGTTCTGTTTCTGAACAGTTGTAGAAACGGGCAATAAGTCCGTTGCCGTCTTCGGGAGCCTTGATTGTTTCAAGAATGATGCTGTCATTGCTTGATTTATAATCAGTACCTGTTGCATTGCCGCCGTTGCCCTCTGTGATTACAAGAGGATTATTGACAATGTATGCTTTCTTGTAAGTCTCTTTGCCGACTTTGCCGGCGTGAGGCATAACAGCCCAGTTGACCTCGTGATGTCCCTGATCAACATTTTTGCCGGGGCCGCCCTGAGGAGAACGGATAAGGTCAAGGTCGATAACGCCGAACTTACAGCGATAACCGTATTTGGAATCATTGATAAATGAAAGACCCATAGCATCTTCTGAAAGGTCAACGAACTTCTGACCCGATACCTCAAACTGAGCAAGCTCCCAGGAGTCATTTTCAGTAACTTTTCTCTGAAGGTGACCGAACTGAATGTTGAACGATGCTTCATCTGTTGCAACATTTGTGGGCAGAGCCATACGGAGCATTGAAACTGTGTCATTCATTTCAATTTCCATTTTGCCGTAGAGTGTGTTGTCACCGTCAAGCACCCAATAGGTCTGAGTGATTTCTGTGTTCTTGATTTTATATGTTGCCTTTGCACTTGCCATTGCACCGTCTGTGTCTGTTTCAAATGCAATACATACGGCATCCTTCTTTGTGTTGATATAGTCGGCTCTGCAGTCTGTCATATCCCAGCAGTCGCCGTAATCATCATACATTGAGAAAACAAAGCCCTTTGAATTCTCAGGGATAAATTCACGCTCAAGCTCTTTGTCAAAGATTGATGATACATAGCCGTCCTTGAACTGAACTCTGATTTTATCATTCTCAATTGTGTGATAATTTGAGTCAGCGCTGAACTTTTCGGTCTTATCCTTGATTTCTGCAGCACCGAATGCGGGAACTGAAACATCATACCAGGTCTTGCCAAGCTTGATTTTTGTGTCGTATGAGAAGGAGTTGAGGTTGACTGCCGAATTCTTCTTATAAAGCTTGTTCAGAAGGTCGTGTGTTGCGTGGGTGAGCTTGTTGAACATATCCTTATAACGGGGCACACATTCCTCATAAACTCTGTTGATTGATGAGCCGGGAAGAATATCGTGAAACTGATAAAGAAGCACTTCTTTCCACATTTCTTCTATCTCAGCCTTTGAAACGGGAACATCAAGACCTGCGTCCTTTGCCTTTGCCGCAACCATTTCATAGTTACGCAGTGCAAACTCACATTTTCTGTTGTATTTTTTGTTGTCACTTCTTGTTGTGTATGTGCCCTGATGTCTCTCAAGGTAAAGCTCACCTGCAAAGGTGGGGTAGGGTGTTACGCCGTCGTCAAAATCATTGAAGAAGTCCATGGCTTTTGCCATTTTTACCTTAGGCATACTACGGAGACTCTCGTATCTCTTGGCTCTTTCTATGTGCTCAAAGCCGGGGCCTGCACCACCGTCACCGATACCGTAAAGCATCATTGCCTTGTTTGAAATGGGTCTTTCAATATATCTCTTTTCGCCCTTCTTCATATGACCGCCGTAGCAGGGGGAGTTGTATGTGTTTTCAGGCAGCATATGTGCAAGCACCTTTGAACCGTCAAGACCCTGCCAGTAGAATGAATGATAGGGGAAGTCGTTATAGATGCTCCAGCTTATTTTCTGGGTAACGAAGTAGGGAACGTCGGCAAGCTTCATTACCTGAGGAATACAGGCTGAGTAGCCGAAGCTGTCAGGCACCCAGAAAATCTTCATATCAAGTCCGAATTCATCACGGTAGAACTTCTTGCCGTAGAAGAACTGACGCACAAGGCTTTCGGGGCCGATAAGGTTTGAGTCCGGCTCAACCCACGTTGCTCCCTGAACATCCCATTTGCCACGGGCAACAAGGTCCTTGACCTTTGAATATACCTTGGGATATTTATCCTTTACCCAGGAGTAAAGCTGTGCCTGAGAAGCACCGAAAACATAGCCGGGATACATCTCGGTGTTCATTATCTGTGTTGAGAATGTTCTGCCGCCTTTACGGTAGCTTTCTCTTATGGGCCACAGCCACGCAAGGTCAAGATGAGCGTGACCGACGGCATAGTATGTAAAGTCTTCTTCTGATTTCTGTGACAGAACGGGAACAAGAGCAGCCTTTTTCTCTGCAGCCTCTGCATCTGTCAGATAGTCACATTTTATTGCGTTCAGAGCAGCCTTTACATCCTGCCTGAATTCTTCATCCTCACCGAAGTCAACAACACTCAGAAGTACGTGAACATCGTATGCCAGGTCACGGATGTTGCTGTTTTTCTTTGCGGCATAAAGCTCGTGGAAGCGTGATTCTCTTCTGCTGTTGCCGAAAAGATCATTTGCGGCACCGTCAATCCAGAAATCAAAATAATCACCGTCAAGAAGTGCATCAGTTACGGGAACAATTCTCTTCATAGGCTCGCCGAGGCTTCTGTCTGAGTCAGATGAAACGCAGGTGATGGACTGAATTTCATTGCCGAGACGGTCATATACAAGACCTTCACCGCCGCAGTCAACTATGACAGTGTCGCAATTTTCGGGTTTTTTGCCGGTAATATGGAACCAGGCACAGTCAAAAACATTTTTGCACCACTTGTCACCGATGTTAACCTTGAATTTATCACCCTTGAAACGGTCTTCAAAGCTCAGCGGCTCAAGTGAATAGTATGCAGTGCAGTCAAGAGGACTGAGCACTGTGTATGATAACTCAAAAAGCAGGTCTGAAAAGTTTTCAAGATCCTGTCTTTCGGGACAGTCATATTTTTTCTTAAAGTTAAATGTCATAAACATCACCTCATAGTGTTTTATGTTTTTATTATAATTATAATTGGTGATATGTCAACAATTTTATTGTTAAGATAAAATAAAAATATGACGAAATATACAATTGCGTTTTCTGTAAAAAAATCCGGAAAACATATTGACAAACAGGTCTATTGATGATAGACTATAGATGTAAGGTCTATGCAGAGTAGACCAAAGAAGGAGGTTTACATATGGATAATTACAAGCTGGGTGTAGTGGAACAGCAGTTTGCCACTCTTATCTGGCACAATGAGCCGATAGCCTCAGGCGAGCTTGTGAAGCTGTGCCTGAGTGAGCTGGAGTGGAAGAAGTCAACCACATACACGGTACTTAAAAAGCTTTGTGAAAAGGGCATCTTCAGGAATGAAAACGGTATTGTGACATCTCTCATCTCTCAGAACGATTATTTTGCACTGCAGAGCAAAAGCTTTGTTGATGAGACTTTTAAAGGCTCGCTTCCCGCATTTATTGCTGCTTTCACAAAGAAGCAGACACTCTCAGATAAGGAAATTGCCGAGATACGGGCAATGATTGATGCAATAGGGGAGGGCTGAATATGGATGAGGTAATGATCAGGCTGTTCAATATGAGCCTTACTGCTGTATGGCTTATCCTTGCAGTAATCGTACTCCGCTTAATTCTGAAAAAAGCCCCGAAATACATAAATCTTATTATGTGGACATTGGTCGGGCTTCGTCTTGTATGCCCGTTTACTTTTGAAAGTACTCTCAGTATTGTCCCCTCGGCAGAACCCATTCCTCAAGACATTTATAGTTCTGTCATTCCTCGTGTTGATACGGGCATAGATTCTGTAAATCAGGTTGTGAATTCTGTTATATTCACAGCAAGGTCAACACCCGTTTCAGTGGAATTGGATGATATTGATTATTTGGAAGCATTTTTGGACTTATTACCCCTTGTATGGCTTGTCGGTATTGTGATTCTTCTTGTGTATTCTTTTATATGCTTTTTTATGCTTCGCAGAAAAGTAAAAGTCTGCATACGTTTCAAAGATAATATTTATCTTTGTGATAACATAAAAACCCCTTTTATTCTTGGGATTTTTAGACCGAAAATATATCTGCCGTCAGATATAGAAAATGACGAAATCAATTGCGTCATTGCTCATGAAAAATCCCATATAGCAAGGCTTGACCATCTGTGGAAGCCTCTTGGATTTGTTATTCTGTGTATTCATTGGTTCAATCCTTTTGTGTGGCTCGCTTACAGTCTTTTTTGCCGTGACATTGAATATGCCTGCGATGAAAAAACTTTGAAAAAAATGGGGACTGATGAGAAAAAGGCATATTCTGAAACACTTCTTGCTTTAAGCAGCCCGAAATATAAAATGGCAGCCTGTCCTCTTGCTTTCGGTGAAACAGGGGTAAAGGGGAGAATAAAATCAGTACTCAGCTACAAAAAGCCTGCGTTATGGATAATTATTGTTGCCGTAGTTGCTCTCGTAGCCGTTGCAGTGGGTTTTATGACAAACCCCGTAAATCTGCTTTCTGACGGAATTTATTATGTTGATGAATATTATATGATTACACCTCGATACTCAGAAAATGAAGAATCTATGAATTCGGCACTGGATTACGGGCTTGATAAAACTTACTTTAAAATAAGCGGTGAGTGGTTTTCAAAAACAAACAATAACGGCACTTTTGGTAAATATTTGTTGATGAAATATACAGAAAAACAAAAAAATGCCGAAATTGAAGAGATTCTTAAAAAACTACCCGATGAGCTTGCAAAAAAACGGATCCGTTCAGTTTGCGGTTCAGATACACAGTTGTTTATTGTTTTCAGTAACGGTGTTTGTGTCGGTGCAGGTCTTACTAAGGATTCTGACGGAAAATATACGGTGAATTCAGTTTTCAGACTTTCAGATAAACCTCATGAAACACTTCCTGTAACTGATATCAATCCTGATTATCTTGAAAAAAATGCATTCACAAATAATGAAGATGTTGAAATTGACATTATTGAAGTTAATCTTGATAAATCACCCTATGTTGAAGTTGTAATAAATAACTATACGGGAGAGGACCTGATTTTTGAATATCCTGATACGGTTTATTTTTATCAAAACGGTAATCTGATTGACTGTGATATGATTGAGAACCGTGAAAAGAACAGCGAGAATAGTTATACGGTAAATAGTTATTACCCTTGTCAGAAAAAAATCAGTCTTGAAGGCTATGACCTTTCAAAAACAGGTGTGTATAATATGGTTTTTGGATTCAAACTGTCAGACAGCGGAACAGAATACACTGCAGGTATTAGTTTTGAAGTTGTAGGTGGTATTCCTGTTGATGAAAATATGTCTTCAGAACTGAAAGGGGAGGGCTGAATATGGATGAAGTAATGATTAAGCTTTTTAATATGAGTCTTACGGCTGTATGGCTTATCCTTGCAGTAATCGTACTCCGCTTAATTCTGAAAAAAGCCCCGAAATACATAAATCTTATTATGTGGGCGTTTGTCGGACTCCGTCTTGTCTGTCCGTTTACTTTTGAAAGTGTGTTCAGCCTTATTCCCTCAGCGGAAACAATACCGTCAAATGCTGCATTTGTTGCATCACCGTCAGTTGACACCGGATTTAATGCTGTTAATGAAATTATCAATCCCGTCGTATCTGATTTTGCAGAAACACCTTATTCAATGGGTTTTAGTCCCGTTGATATGCTTCTTCGTATTTCTTTTGCAGTGTGGGCATCAGGTGCTGTGATAATGCTTGTGTATTCTTTTTTCAGCTATTTTCTGCTTAAAAGAAAGGTGAAAATCTGTGTCCGTTATGATGATAATATTTATCTGTGTGACAATATAAAAACACCTTTTATTCTGGGCGTTTTCAGACCAAAAATATATCTGCCGTCAGATATAAATGCAAATCAGATTTCTTGCGTCATTGCACACGAAAAATCCCATATAGCAAGGCTTGATCATATATGGAAGCCGCTCGGCTTTGCCGTTATGTGTATTCATTGGTTTAATCCTTTTGTGTGGCTTTCATATAATCTTTTCTGTCGTGACATTGAATATGCCTGTGATGAACGGGTTATAAAATCAATGAAAAATGAAGAGAAAGCAGGCTACTCCGAAACACTGCTTTCACTCAGCGCACCGAAGTATGTCATTTCTGCCTGCCCGCTTGCATTCGGTGAAGTCGGTGTAAAAAGCAGAATCAAATCAGTTCTCAATTATAAAAAACCTGCACTGTGGATAATCATTGTTGCTGTGATTGCTCTCGTAGCTGTTGCAGTTGGTTTTATGACTAATCCGGCAAGCGATTCAATTGACGGCTATCATTATGTTGATAAATACTTTTATGACTATGTTATCGGGGAAGAACGGGCAAACAACGAGATGCGTGATATCAGCTACAGAATAGGCGAAGATATGGTGCTGACTAAGTTTTTCGGAACCGGTCAGGGGAATTCCGAAACTCTCGGCACACTTGCCCGTGGCGGTGCAAATGATTACGAAGTGGGGCTTGTACTTGAAACTCTGCCGGCAATTTATACAAGAAACAGCATAAAAGAGGTTTACGGTGCTTCATTTTATCTGTCAGATAAATATGTGTTCATAATGTTCAGAAACGGCGACTTTATCGGGGCATATCTTCCCACCGGAAGTGACGGAAACTATTATGTTATGAATTCCTTTAAACTTAAAAGAAATCCTGATGTGATTGTGGAGGAAGCAACGGAGTTCACTGATTTGTATATCCCCGGAACTACCACAAATGAAAACGTAAAAATCGGCATAATTGACCTCAGACTCACATCATCGCCGTATGTCATCGTAAAGTTGGACAATAACACCGGAGATAATCTTGTTTACGGCACAATGTATGGCGTTTACCGACACGAAAACGGAGAAAAGATTGACTGTAATGCTTACGAAGACAGAGCGTGGACAATGCCTTTGTGTATGACATCTGCAAAGCATACTACACGCAAATTCAGTCTTGTAGGGTATGATATTTCAAAGCCCGGCAGATATACGGTTGAATTCAGCTTTGGTGTGGGTGGAGCCGATGCAGACCCCGATGAATTTACGGCTGCTGCAGAGTTTTTTATTGAAGAGGGTGTGTCGCAATATGAAGTACCCACATCAGACCCGTCCGTGAAACCCTCAGCAACGGGTAATAATGAGTCTGATACAACAACTGCAATTGCTTATGACAATGTTGAAAATCTCAATCCGTCATTTGAGGCAAAAGTGCTTGAAGTAAATGAAAAGAACATTCTCGTTGAACCGCTTGAGGGTGAAGACGAACGAAAATCAGCAAGTAAAATCTATGTCAGCACAGATGTTATTTCAACAAATCCCGTACCTGAAATAAAAAAGGGTGACACCGTGACAGTTGTATATAACGGAGAAATTCAGGAAACATACCCGGCACAGATTAACAAGGTTTTTGCAATTTATATGGCAGAAGAATGAAAAAGTAACGCCACGGTTTTGCCGTGGCGTTGTCAGATAAATCAGAATTTGTCGAGCAGAGCTCGAATGGAAAATTGAAAATGGAAAATGGAAAGTGTCGGAAGTGCTTCGCACTTTTCCGCTACGCTCTATATAATGTTTTCCGAAGGAAAACCACCTTCATTTTCAACTTTCAATTTTAAATTTTCAATTACAATAATTTATCGCACAGCGATAAATTATTGTTTGTTTGGAATATAAACAATCTCATCCGTCATATCTGTGCCACAGGGGCGTCTTTCGGGCAGACAGAGATTATAAAGGTCTGTTGCTGTTGATTCAAGCATAAACACTCTTTTTGCTGAGTCGTCAAGGTACTTAACATCGCCGTATTTCATAATTATGGGCACAAAATATTTGTCTTTCATTTCCCTGAGCATCATTCTGCCGTTATCGTTGAGACCGAGAACTCTTATGTAAGGGGGCAGTGACACAACATCTTCAGCTTTTATGCCGAGAAATGATGAAAGTATAATTCTTCTTATCCTTGCGTGTGTATAGCGTTTTGTCTTTACCTTATCAAAAATTTCACCCAGCGAAACAGAGGTTTTTACAGCTTCAACTATTCTGTGCTCAATTCCCTCTGCAACATCAGGAGTATCACGGAAATCTGACGGCTTCATCTTGCGCAGATGTGCAAGCACGGCTGTTTCAAGATTTGAATACAGAGCAGGGAAGTGACCGTTTTCACAAGCCTGCCTGAATATTTCGAGGCTGTTATCGGGCACAAAGCTATTGTATTCGTTGCCTGTTTTTATGCTGTTTCTTATATTCATTGCCGATGTTATATTGTTGCTGACAAAAGTGCTGTCGTGAGCTGCGGCACTTCTTTTTATGCCTATGGGCTTGATGTCTGAATTGAACGACGCTATTGCCTTGAGGTATTCTATCGCAAGTATGTTGTTTGGTCTGAGCATAATATCTCTGCAGTCCTTTGCGAGTATTTTGCTCACTACGGCTGCTCTTGCTTCGGGGTATGAACACATATTGTCGTCGTAATATCTTTTTATTTCTCTGCTGTAGACCTTATCATTCAGAATTCTTGCAATCTGTCGGAGTGTTGTTGTGTCCTCATCCTCACAGCCGAAAGAAAGGTTGTCAACAATGCCTGCCTGATGTGCAATGTAAACTGCACCTCTTGCAAACCGTTCTGCAGATGCTGTTGACCAGAGTGTAGGCAGCTCAACCACAAGGTCAGCACCGTTCATAAGTGCAATTTCAGCCCTTTTTCTCTTGTCAAGGATTGCGGGCTCACCTCTCTGAACAAAATTACCTGACATTATTGCCATAATGTATGAATTGTCTGTTTTTTTCCACGTTTCTTCAATATGATATTTGTGACCGTTGTGAAACGGATTGTATTCGGCAACAATAGCTGTAACTTGCATATTTTTTCTTGTCCTTTCAAAAAGACTTTCAAAAAAGATATTGAAAATCCTGAATTATAAGTATATAATATATCATTGGAAATAAGCTATCAAGAATTATTTTTCTACGGAGGTAAAATTTATGAAAATTCTCGTTATCAATGCCGGCAGTTCTTCTCTTAAGTTCCAGCTTATTGATATGAACGGCGAAGTTGTTATCGCAAAGGGTACTTGCGGCAGAGTTGGCTCAGATATGGGCGAATTCGAGATCAAGACAGAAAAGGGCAAGTTTGAAAAGGAAGTTGCAATGCCCACTCATACGGATGCATTCAAGGTTGTTAAGGATGCACTTACTTCAGGTGACACAAAGGTTATTGACAGTCTCAGTGAGATTTCAGCTATCGGTCACAGAGTTGTTCAGGGCGGTGCTATTTATAAAGAAAGCACACTCATCACAGAAGATGTTATCAAGGGTATCGAAAGCCTTTGCGACCTTGCTCCTCTCCACAACCCTGCTCACATTCAGGGTATCAATGCTTGTATGGAAGTTTTCGGCAAGGATGTTCCCGAGGTTGCTGTTTTTGACAACGCATTCCATTCAACAATGCCTGAAGAAGCTTATATGTTCGGTATTCCTTATGAATATTATGAGAAATATCAGATCCGTCGTTACGGTTTCCACGGCACATCTCACAGATATGTAAGCGGCGAGTGTGCAAGAATTATGGGCAAAGACCTCAAGGATATCAAGCTCATCACCTGCCATCTCGGTAACGGCTCATCAATCACAGCTATCAAGGACGGTAAGGTTATTGACACATCAATGGGTCTTACTCCTCTTGACGGCTTTATTATGGGTACACGTTCAGGTAACCTTGACCCCTCAGTTGTTACATTCCTTCAGGAGAAAGAGGGCTGGACACCTGCAGAAACAAACGCTGTTCTCAATAAGAAATCAGGCGTTATAGGTATTTCAGGCGGTCTGAGCGACGACAGAGACATTCTCAAGGCTGCAGCAGAAGGCGATAAGAGAGCTGAGCTTGCAAAGAAGATGCTCTGGTATCAGATAAGAAAGTACATCGGTCAGTACATCGCAGCAATGCAGGGTGTTGACGCTATCGTATTCACAGGCGGTATCGGTGAGAATTCACAGCCCCTTCGTCAGAACATCTGCGAGAGCTTCGGCTATATCGGTGTTACCTTCAATGCTGAAGAGAATGCAAAGGCTATCAGAGGCAAGGGCGGCGAGCTTTCGGGCGCAGACTCAAAGGTTAAGGTCTATGTTATCCCCACAAACGAAGAACTTATGATTGCAAGAGATACAAAGGAAATTGCAGAAAAAGTTCTCGGTTAATTGAATTTAAGCAAAAATTATCACCTCGTTTTCACGGGGTGATTTTTTATGTTCGTTATTCCATTTCGTATTCGCCGTCCCAGTCTTCACCGAGATAAGCTTTCATAAAGGTTTTGCATTTTAGACATTTCCTGGGTCCCGTACAAAAATAGTATTTCTGTCCATATCCTATATATGCTCCTGTTACACCACAAATCGGATCACCATCATAGTCTTCATCTAAACAACGGGAAACTAATTCGGATTCTGTAAATTCATACAAGCCCTTTTTTGCATATTCATTTTTTAATTTGTTTAATTGTTCTTTATGACGATCTTCTTTCATTGCTTTTAATTTTCCTTCGCATTCAAGCTGATAAAAAAGAATAAGTGCAACAATTAGATTGATTATTCCTAAAAATATAACAGGACCCATAATATTCCAATCTTCGAAAAAGAATAAACAAAATAAAACGAGATATCCAACAATCATTATATACGACAAAGTGCTAACTACTCTAAGGCAATTATACAAAAAACCGTTACCTGATCTTAGTATTGTAGCCTTTTTTTCTTCGTATTCTTTTCTTAACGGATGATTGCGGTACTCTTTAACCTTTTGTATTCTGTCCAACTGTCTTGGCATAATTTTCACTTCCTTATTTACCCGTATCTTTTGTAAACATCACAAGTTCTGTAATTTTCGCCGTAACTCGGGTTGCATGTACATTTTACCTGCGCACTGTCAACGGACATCTGCTGATGGGTAAGACCGCAAATATACTTACAGTCACTGTAAAGAATATGATCACCGTCAAATAATAGTTTAGGACATCTTGCCATTTTTTTCACCTCCACAATGTTTTAGTAATACTAATAGCATTACTTTTATAAATTATAACACTGATACATTGTGTTTGTCAAGACTGCTTTTAGATAAAATAATAGCAAGGACGGTGTTTATAATGAGAGAAAAGAAGCAGATTAACATTGAAATCGGTGAAAGAATAAAAAATGCAAGAGAACAGAGAAAAATCACTCAGGAAAAGCTTGCTGAAAGAGTTGAAGTTTCACCACAGTATATTTCAGACCTTGAACGTGGCGTTGTCGGTGTGTCTGTTTCTACATTGAAAAATATATGTCTTGCTCTTGATGTAACAAGTGACAGCCTGCTTTTTGATGTAGTGCAGGATAGTGATGTTTCCGTTCTTGTTGATTGCTGCCGCCGTTTATCTCAAAAGCAGTTTTCCGTTGTTGAGGATATTGTCCGCAGACTGACAGATGCTTTTAATGAATAACTCTGCACCTTTTTATATAGGGTGCTTTTGTTTTTTTTAACCAATTAGAAATATAACTTGAGTCAAAAAATGTAAAAACAACCAAATGAGAAAAAAATGCAAAAAAATACTGTACAAATAAAAAAAATGGTGTTAAAATAATAGTGTTTTTAACTCAGACAAAGGAGTGCTGTAAAATGAAAAAGATTTATGAAGGCAAAACTAAAGACGTATATTCACTTGACAACGGCAACGTAATGCTCAAGTTCAAGGATGACTGCACAGGTAAAGACGGTGTGTTTGATCCCGGTGAAAACAGTGTCGGTCTTACAATTGAAGGTATCGGCAAGGCAAATCTTCAGACATCAATCCATTACTTTGAGCTTCTCAAGAAAGCAGGCATCAAGACACACTATGTAAGCGCAAATGTTGAAGATGCTACTATGGAAGTTCTTCCCGGTAAGGTATTCGGTCACGGTCTTGAAGTTATCTGCCGTCTTGTGGCAACAGGCAGCTTCATCAGAAGATACGGTGAATATATCGAAGACGGTACAGTTCTCGAAGGCGGCTATGTTGAGTGCACATTCAAGAATGACGCTCTCGGCGATCCCCTTGTTACAGGCGAAGGTCTCGCAGCACTCGGTGTTATGACTCCCGCAATGTTTGAGAGTATGAAGGAGCAGACTCTTAAAATCACAAAGATTGTTGCTGATGACCTCAAGTCAATCGGTCTTGATCTCTGGGATATCAAGTTTGAATTCGGCTACAACAACGATGAGGTTATCCTTATTGACGAAATCGCATCAGGTAATATGAGAGTTTATAAGGACGGCAAGATTGTTGACCCCGTTGAACTCACAAAGCTCATTCTCAACAGATAATTTTGTTTTTTTGTTTAAAGCCCGACATTGTTCGGGCTTTTTTCATTGACATAACACTGTTTTATGTGATATTATTATAAAAGAAAATTTTCCCGTGAGGTGTGAATATGTCTGCAAAATATAAAATTACAAATCCTTATGAAAGTGTGACTGCACTCATTCCCGAAAGTGAAAATCACTACAAAACAAATCTTCATGCACATTCTACATACAGTGATGCCAATGATACTATGACAAAGATGATTGAAGCATATTATGACTATGATTTTGACATCCTTGCTATGACCGATCACGGTGTTTACGGCAAGGAATGGGATCAGGATCCGTCAATTATTCCTCTGTATCTTTTCCAGAATCTCTGGCACGGCAAGAGAGTGCATCCCACAACAGAACAGTATCAGGCAATTCTTGCAGGCACTCATAAAACAGAAAAGAGCTCCCGTACAAAAAAGCGTGGTATGATGTGTGTGCCCGGCTGTATTGAGGCCAATATGTTTACCCTTATGAAAAACCACGTAAACGGTTATTTCACAGATGACTCCACTGAGGGTATCTGCGGTAAGGAAAACGATTTTGAAGAGCCCATCAGAAAAATCGAAAAAAGCGGCGGACTTTCTCACATCAATCATCCCACAGACTGGATCGGTGCAGGTAAGCGTCCTGAGCTTGCAAAAGACCCCGAAATTGTAAAATTCTTTGCAGATCTTCTCAGAAGATATAAGTCATGTATGGGTATTGAAGTTCTCAATATGTATGACAGACCCAACAGAAGTGACAGAATTCTCTGGGACGAGCTTCTCAAAGTGCTTATTCCCGAGGGAGAAAGAACTGTATGGGGCTTCGGTAACAGTGACGCTCATCAGGTTGACCAGGTTGACACTGCATTTATGGATTTCATCCTTCCCGAATACTCACTCGGCAATCTCCGTAAGGCTATGGAAAACGGCACTTTCTTTGCTATGGCAAGATATGCAAAGAATGAGCTTGGCGAAGATTATGTCGGCAAGGGAATTCTTCCCCGCTTCACAAAGATTGAGGTTGACGACGAAAACGACACAATCACCGTTGCAGGTAACAACTGCAAGGCAATTGATTTTATTGCAGACGGCAAAGTCATCAAGTCAGTTGAAGCTGATGAAAACGGCAATATGGAGCTTACAATCACACTTGCAGAGCACAGTGAAGACATCAGCTGTTATGTCAGAGCTCAGCTCAGAGGTGAGGGCGGTATCTGTATGTCACAGCCCTTTATCTGTGATGACGGTGATATGAAGAGATTCATCAGCAAGGATATTGCTCTGAAAGAGTATAAAGGCTTTGAGCTTTTCAAAAAGAAATTCGTTGATACAAGACTCGGCGTAATAGCAAACAAGTTGTTTATCAAGAAAAAGTATAACAATCATTACTTCTGATGATTAAGACCAAAGGAGTGCTGTCATATGACAACACTCCTTTGTTATTGTCTCTTCAGCAAAGACAATGAAAAAATCCCTGAAAAATCAGGGATTCAGGTTAAATATTATCAAGTATTTCTCTTGCATTTGTATCGGGTTTTACTTTAGGCATTATTTTTTCAATTTTTCCCTCTTCATCAATTATGAATGTTGTTCTTACAACCCCCATACTGACCTTGCCGTACAGCTTTTTCTCCTGCCATACACCGTATTTCTGAATTGCATCAAGCTCAGGGTCGGCAAGCAGAATAAACGGGAGAGAGTGCTTTTCTGCGAATTTCTGATGCGATGCGACACTGTCTTTGCTGATGCCTATAACTTCAATGTTTTTCTGCCTGAATTCATCAAAAGACGCTGCAAATGCACAGGCCTGTCTTGTGCAGCCGGGCGTATTGTCTTTCGGATAGAAATAGAGAACAACCTTTTTTCCTCTGAACTGAGAGAGAGTCACAGCATTTCCGTCTTTATCACGTAAAGTGAAATCGGGAGCTTTCATACCTTTTTCCAACATAATTTATCACCCCAATAAAATATCAGTAACTAACATAACGCAGAAGCCTGCAAGAAGTGCATAGGTTGCACCTCTTTCATTGCCGTGAGCGTGAGTTTCCGGTATCATTTCATCGCTTACAACATAAAGCATTGTACCGCCCGCAAAGGCAAGTGCAAAGGGAAGTACAGCAGAAGCAATGCTTACTGCAAAATAGCCTATAAGCGTGCCGACAACCTCTACAAGACCTGTCAGCATGGCGCAGATGAATGTTTTGGACGGCTTTACGCCAGCCGAGAGCATCGGACCGATAATGACCATACCTTCAGGGATGTTCTGCAGTGCAATACCGCCTGCAATGACAAGTGCCTGAGATGTGTCACCTGAGCCGAAGCCTACGCCTGCCGCGATACCTTCGGGCAGGTTGTGTATTGCTATTGCCGAGACAAAAAGAAGAACCTTGCTGAGATTTGCGTTGGGATGTGCTTCTGAGTCCTCTCCCACAAGTCTGTGCATATGCGGAACGAGCTTGTCTATAAGATTAAGACAGACAGCACCTGCAAAAATCCCTGCAATTGTGGTAAGAAGTCCCCATTTGCCGCCGTATTCAACGGATGGAATGATAAGACCGAGTACGGCAGCCGAAAGCATAACTCCTGCAGCAAAGGACAAGACTATGTCTGAAAATTTTTGGGATATCTTTTTAAATAAGAAGCCGATAACGGCACCTATGACTGTTGCACCGCCGACTCCCAGAGCTGTAAGTAACACAAGCTTCATTATATTACCTCCTGAGGAATTTTTCTGCAAAATTAACTGCAACAGCTCCGTCTGCAACAGCCGTAACTACCTGTCTGAGGTCTTTTGTTCTCACATCACCTGCGGCAAAAACTCCGTCGATATTTGTTCTTGTTGTTTCGTCGGCAATAACATAGCCGTTTTCATCAATGTTCACAGAGTCTTTCAGAAATTGTGTTGCAGGCTCTCTGCCTATGCTTATAAAAATACCGTCGCAAGGCAGAATGAGAGTCCCGTTATCTGAAGTGCCCGTGATTTTTACTGCAGTAACTTTTTCGTTGTATACGGCAGAGTGAACCTCACTGTTCCATATGAATTCTATATTTTCTGCATTCATCAGAGCTTTATGATAGTATTTTTCAGCCCTCAGTTCATTTCTTCTGTGAATCACATATACTTTTTTTGCAAGAGCAGAGAGATAAAGAGCATCTTCAGCTGCACTGTTTCCGCCGCCGACAACGACAACCGTTTTGTCCTTATAAAATCTTCCGTCGCAGTGTGCGCAGTAGTGAATTCCTCTTCCTGTCAGCTTTTCTTCATCAGGCAGACCAAGCTTTCTCGGATTGGCACCCGTTGCAATAATTACGGCTTTTGCGTAAAATATTCCGTTTGAAGTATTGATGATTTTGGTTTTATCTGAGAAATCAACCGATTCAACCTCGGCATATTCCGTAATTGCTCCGTATTTTTCGGCACCCTGCTGCATATTCATTCCAAGCTCAAAGCCGTCTTTGCCGTCGGGGAAACCGGGGTAGTTGTCAATGGTATCGGTAAGTGTCATCTGACCGCCTGCTGACATTCTTTCAATAACAAGCGTATCAAATCCGGCACGGGCGGCATAAAGTGCACCTGTATAACCTGCGGGACCGCCGCCGAGTATAATTATATCATAAATATGCTCCATATAAAAGCTCCTTTTATTAAAATGATTTATTGACTTATTTATTTTAAGTGATATAATTTTACATATAAACTTATATGAAAGTCAAGGTGTTATAATATGAAAATTGCAGTAACATATGAGAACGGACAGATTTTTCAGCATTTCGGTCACACATCATTTTTTAAAGTATATGAAGTTGAAAATTCACATATAGTATCCTCTGAGATTGTGTCAACAAACGGCAGCGGACACGGAGCTCTTGCGGTTCTGCTTTCAGGTCTTGGTGCTGACGTGCTTATCTGCGGCGGAATCGGTGCAGGTGCTCAGAATGCACTTGCAAATGCAGGCATAAAGCTTTACGGCGGTGTTCAGGGTGATGCAGATAAGGCAGTTGAAAGCTTTGTTTCGGGAGTTCTTTCATACAATCCCGATGTTAAATGTAATCATCACGGTGAACATCATCACGGCGAACATAATTGTGCAAGTCACAGCTGTTCAGATAAGGGCTGTCATTGATTATCCCCGATAATGGAGGTTTTGTGTATGTCTGAAGCTATGTTTGAACCTGTATACAGGGATATTTTTCCATTCTGGAATGAAATATCAGCAGAAGACAGAAAATACATCTGTGACCACTCATTTGCCGTCACTTATCCTAAGGGCACAACAATTCACGACGGAAATGAGTGCTCAGGTGTCATTTTTGTGCGTTCGGGCTCATTGCGTCTGTATATTATGTCTGATGAAGGCAAGGATATAACCCTTTACCGCCTTCACGCAGGGGATATGTGTATGCTCTCAGCCTCCTGTGTTCTGCAGTCAATTACGTTTGATGTGTTTGTTGACGCTGAAGAAGACAGTGAGTGTTACGTGATTGCAGGCTGTGCCTTTGCTTCTGTTTCAGAGAAAAATCCTTCAATAAAAATATTTGCCCTTGAAACTGCCGTGAGCCGTTTTTCAGATGTGATGTGGGTAATGCAGCAGATTCTTTTTATGAGTATGGATAAAAGGCTTGCAATTTTTCTTTCTGATGAGTCGTCGAGAACAGCCTCAGACACAATAACACTCACTCACGAGCAGATAGCCAGATATATGGGTTCTGCCCGTGAGGTGGTTTCAAGAATGCTGAAATATTTTTCGTCTGAAGGGATTGTTGAGCATTCCCGTAAAGGAATAAAAATTACCGATAAAGAAAAGCTCAGGAGTTTAACCCTCTAATAATGAAAGTATCTGATTTTTAGGTCTGGCACCTGAAGACTGATTGATGATTTTTCCGTTTTCCATAACAACGAGCATCGGAATACCTGAAACGCCGAAACGTGAAGCAAGCTCAGGCTCTTCATCAACGTTAACCTTTGCCACAAGGTACTGAGGGTTTTCTTCTGCAATCTGTTCAACAAACGGTGACACCATACGGCAGGGATTGCACCAGTCTGCATAGAAATCAATAAGAACTCTCTTTTCACTGTTCATTACTTCGCTGAAATTGTTTTTGTTTATTTTTAATACTGACATTTTTGTCATCCTTTCTTTTGTTTGTGTCTTTATTATAGCCTGAAAAACAATAAATTTCTGTGACAAGGTCACAAAACCGAATTAAAAAACGCAATCACAAGGCGGTAATTGTTGTTTTTTTGCTTTGTTGACATATATATTATTATATGTTAAAATCAAAGATACGATTTATAACGGAGGACGGAAAATGAATCTTGATTTTTCATTTTTTTTCAACAGTATTCTTCTTGGTATAGGGCTGGCAATGGATGCTTTTTCGGTGTCACTTGCAAACGGACTCAATGAGCCGACAATGAAAAAAGGGAAAATGGGCGCAGTTGCAGGTATTTTTTCAGTCTTTCAGTTTGCAATGCCTATGATAGGTTGGATATGTGTTTCAACGGTAGCGCAATATTTCAAGTCATTTGAGAAGCTTATTCCGTGGATTGCTCTCGGTCTTCTCGGTTACATAGGCGGAAAAATGCTCTATGAGTGCATAAAGAATAAAGATTCTGCAGAAGAAAAGCCTGCTGTCGGTTTCGGTGCACTTCTTGTTCAGGGTGTTGCTACATCAATTGATGCACTTTCAGTTGGTTTCACAATCTCAACTTACGGTTTTGTTGAGGCGTTGCTTGCCTGTCTGCTTATAGGTGTCATTACATTCTTTATCTGTTTTGCAGGTCTTGCAATCGGTAAAAAAGCCGGAACGAAGCTTGCGAACAAAGCAGGTATTTTCGGTGGCACAATACTCATTTTTATCGGACTTGAGATTTTTATAACAAGCTTCTTTTAAAAACCGGAATTCACGGGGGAGTATCCTCGTGAATTTTTTTGACGATGTCACAAACGGCATTGTAATTTACCTGATTACCATAGGGTGACGGGAATAAAACGAACCCGTTTTTTACAGGCTGATTTCCGTCAATACTTCGTTAAAATACTCGCAAATCCGTCAAGGATTTGCTGCGTTTTTGCCTTGTCTTGCCAAAAATCCGCACTGTAAAAAATCTTCGACCTTAAAACGAGAGATTTTTATTGGATTTTTGGTATTGAGGATGAAGGAAGGCTATCGCCTTTCAAATCCGAAATGCCGAAAAGACTTAAAAATAGCCGTTTTTAGGCTGGTTCGGATTATTTCCGTCACCCTAAAATGATATGCTTGTTGTAACAGGTTGCAGAAAAAGGCATCAAACTGATGAATATTGACATTATTGCAATAATATGCAATAATAAACTTAATAAATGATTTGCAGGTGAGGAAATGAGAGTGATTTTTCTTGATATAGACGGCGTGTTGAATTCTGCCGTATATGATAAGAACAAATCGGAATCAGACGGTAATATAGATATCAGTCGTCTGGTGTTAATAAAAGCTCTTGTTGACCGCACAGGGGCAAGTGTTGTTTTGTCAAGCTCGTGGAGATGTCACTGGGATCCTCTCGGCGAAGAAACAGATGAAATCGGCAGTGAGCTTGAAGGTGTTTTTAATCAGTGCGGTATAGAGCTTTTTGACAGAACACCGCTTTTAGGCGGAAACAGATCTAAGGAAATCAGAGCTTGGCTTTCGGGTAGGGAAGACATTGAAAGCTTTGTTATCATTGATGATATAAAGTTCGGTTGGGGAGAGCTGGACGATTATGTTGTAAAAACCGATTATCGAATCGGCAGGGCTCTTGAACAGATACATATCGACAAATCAATAAAGGTATTAACACAGGTAGAATAGCTGAGTCAGAAGCGGCTATTCTGCTTTTTCTTTATTTTGTCTATAATGAGTTGCCTGAAAAAATGAATATAATCGCAGCACTGAAATTGAGTGTTGCATCAGATTATAAAATAAAAGAATAAACAGCTCAGCAAAAAGAGCAGACGGAGGTTACTATGCTTGGTGCTATTATTGGTGATGTAATCGGCTCACCATATGAATTCGGGTCTGATAAAACAAAGGAATTTTTGCTTTTTTCTCCAAATTGCAGACCGACTGATGACAGTATAATAACTATTGCAGTGGGGTGTGCCTGTGTAGAGGCTGACCTCTATGATGAAGATAATTTTAAGCAAATTCTTTGTGAGTATATCAGGGAAATAGGTTTAAAATATCCCGATGCAGGATATGGCGGAAGGTTTTATCAATGGATGATAATGAATGAAGACACGCCATACGAAGGCTACACAAACGGCTCTGCGATGCGTGTTTCCCCCACAGCGTGGGCAGTTGATACCCTTGAAAAGGTTGAAACACTGGCAAAATGGAGCGCAGAAATAACGCACAGTCATCCCGAAGGTATTAAAGGTGCACAGGCTGTGGCAGCTGCAATATTCCTTGCCCGTACAGGTGCAGACAAGAATGAGATAAGAGAGTATATCGAAGAAAAATATTATGACCTGAATTTTACAACAGATGAAATCCGTCCTTCATATACCCACGATATGACGTGTGAAGGCAGTGTTCCGCAGGCGATTGTTTCTTTTCTTGATTCTGAAGATTTTGAGGATGCTGTAAGAAATGCTGTTTCTCTCGGTGGTGACGGTGATACGTTAGCTTGTATTGCAGGTGCCATAGCTGAAGCGTATTACGGTATACCCGATGAAATTCAGGAACAGGTTTTTGAATATATTGATGAAGATTTACAGAATTATTATTGGTCTTATGCAGATGAGTTCTACAGATAATCAGTTTTAATAAAAAACCTTACAAAGAAAACAGAGGCAGAAGCTTCGCAGAAAACCAAAGCTTTTCCGTGAGCATTGAAATCACTATAAAGATAAAAATCCGAACCCTTTTCCTATTTGGAAGATTCGGTTCGGATTTTTCCTGTTTTGTACGGATGTTCATAATACAAGTAGTTCTCCGGCAATACATATTCTATCTTTCGTACTCTGATATATTTTCTCAGATACGGAGCAATTTGTAGTTAACTCGATATGTGAAAGAATTGATACTAATCACAAAATGTTTAAAATTTTTCTTTTATAAACCTTGACAAACTAACCCATACTATTATATAATTAAAAAAATAATTTAAACTTTGGAACCAGCTGTCTGCAGAGGATGTTGGTTCCTTTTTGTGTTTTTTAGGGTAAAAAACATATCAATGTAATAAAAACCGGCTGAAAAGGAGAATGGTTTATGGAAATTCAACTTCAGGAACTTATTGATCAGATAAAAAAAGACGGTGTTGAAACAGCTGAAGCTCAGGCCGCTGCAATAATTGAATCAGCTAAAGCAGAGGCTGAAAAAATAATTGCCGATGCAAACACACAGGCAGATAAAATTATGTCTGATGCAAAAAATGAAAAAGAGCGAACTGTAAAATCCGGTGAAGATGCAATCCGACAGGCAGGTCGTAATCTTCTTATATCTTTCAGAGAAAGTGTTACGAAAGAGCTTAACGCAATTATAGGAGAAAATGTTTCATCGGTTTATTCTTCAGGTGCACTGTCGCAGCTTATTGTCAAAGCTGTTGAAAGCTGGTTATCAAAACCTGAGGCAACCGATCTGTCTGTGATTTTAAGTTCTGATGACCTTGAAAAGCTTGAAGACTCTCTTTTAACAGAGCTTAAAGAAAAAATGCTTGGTGGTGTTACACTGAAAGCAAACGATAATTTTGACGGCGGATTCCGAATTGCAGTAAACGGTGACGGAGCGTATTATGATTATTCAAAAGAGGCAGTTACAGATATGTTATCAAACTATCTTAGTCCTAAGATTACTGCGTTATTGAAAGAGGCTGAATAATTATGGCGGAGTATTATCTGATATCTCAACTGCCTTCTCTGGATGGTTTAAGTGAAAACACACCGATACCGGTTACCGAAAACCAATTTTTTGAGTTATGCAGTCGATTTTTAGGAAAAAGGGCGTTTGCTGAGCTTAAAAGTATTTCTCTTATTCCATCAAGAACTTATGAAAAATCATCATCTGCCCTGATTGAAAAATGGAATGAAGGTGAGCGAAATCTCCGTCTTGCATTAGCAACGCTTCGTGCAGATAAGATGAACAAAAATTTTGATGCCGGGATACAATCTCTCCCCGTCAGTCTTTTACAGGCGGTCCGTATTGCTATTGATATTGAAAGCCCTATGGAGGCAGAAAAGTTTCTCAATCGCTACCGTCTTGAGTTTCTGGAAACGCTGAGACCAATGGATTCTTTTTCGGAAGAATTTGTGTTCTATTATTGTCTTAAACTTAAGCTCCTGGAGCGTATGAGAAAATTTGATACACATAGCGGGGAGACCGCATACAGAAAAATCTATGACTCAATTATGAGTGAGGATAAAACGGAGGTTATACAATGACCGCAAACAAAGGTAAAGTAGTAAGTATTAACGGCAACCTTGTATCTGTAAGGTTTGAAAATAATGTTTCGATGAATGAGATTTGCTATGTTAATGTTGACGATACCAAACTCAAGAGTGAGGTTATACGCATACGAGGAAATATCGCTCAGATACAGGTTTATGAAATGACAGGCGGCATCAAATGCGGAGATGATGTTGATTTTACGGGGGAAATGCTCTCTGCACAGTTAGGACCGGGCCTATTGGGGCAGATTTATGACGGACTTCAGAATCCTCTGCCCGTGTTAGCTGAACAGGCAGGCTGGTTTCTTGAAAGAGGAAATTATGCAGACGGACTTGATTGCGAAAAGAAATGGGAATTTACCCCCACTGCAAAAGTCGGGGACATTCTTCGTGCCGGTGAATATATAGGTACAGTTCCTGAAGGTCCTTTTACTCATAAAATATTCATTCCCTTTAATTTACTCGGAATATATACATTGAAATCCGTTGCAGAAAAAGGCGAATATACGGTAAACGAAGAAATTGCGGTTTTAACTGATGAAAGAGGCAGAGAAATCTCTGTTTCTATGTCGTTCAAGTGGCCTGTTAAGCGTGCAATTAAGTGTTACAGTGAAAGACTGGCTCCTGTCGAAACAATGGAAACAAAGGTCCGTCTTATTGACTCCTTCTTCCCTGTCGCAAAGGGCGGAACTTATTGCACTCCCGGTCCTTTCGGTGCGGGAAAAACAGTTTTACAGCACACCACATCGAAATATGCAGATGTTGATATAGTTATTATTGCTGCCTGCGGTGAACGTGCCGGTGAAGTCGTTGAAACACTGACAGAGTTTCCTGAGCTTACAGACCCTAAAACAGGACGTTCTCTTATGGAAAGAACAATTATTGTCTGCAACACCTCTTCAATGCCTGTTGCATCCCGTGAAGCTTCAGTTTACACCGCAGTAACACTTGCTGAGTATTACAGACAGATGGGTCTCAATGTTTTGATGCTTGCTGACTCCACATCGCGTTGGGCTCAGGCTATGCGTGAAATGTCAGGCAGACTTGAAGAAATCCCCGGTGAAGAGGCTTTTCCCGCATATCTTGAATCATACATTGCGGCCTTCTATGAAAGAGCAGGCTGCGTACTTCTTCCTGACGGAAGTAAGGGCTCCGTTACAATCGGCGGTACTGTTTCTCCTGCAGGCGGTAACTTTGAAGAGCCGGTTACTCAGGCAACTCTCAAGGTAGTCGGAGCCTTCCACGGGCTTTCACGTGAACGTTCTGATGCGAGAAAATATCCTGCAATAGACCCGCTTATTTCCTGGTCAAAATATAAACCTGTTACAGACCCTGCAAAGTCAGGTTTCTGCAAAAATATTCTTCTTCACGGAGACGAAATCGGTTCAATGATGAAGGTTGTCGGTGAAGATGGTACAAGTATTGAAGATTACACTGCATATCTGAAGGCAGAAATGCTTGATGCTGTTTATCTTCAGCAGAACTCTTTTGATTCCGTTGAAGCAAACTGTACCAAAGAGCGTCAGTGTTATGTAACGGATAAACTTGTGTATATTCTCGGCAGTGAATATGCTCTTGACAGCAAGGATGATGCTCGCAGCTTTTTCAATCGTATGAGACAGAAATTTATTGACTGGAATTATACCGAATTTGAAAGTGAGGCTTTTGCCAAAGCAGAGGCTGAAATAGACACTATGTACGCTGACGGTCATGGCAGATTGAACCGTGAAGCAGAGCTTCTTTTGAAAGGTGGTGAGTGATAATGAATAAGGTGTTCAACAAAATAGAATCAATTACAGGTAATGTTATTACCGTTAAAGCACAGGGTATACGCTACAACGAACTGGCACAGATAAATACCCGTTTCGGTAAATCACTCGCTCAGGTCAATAAAATTGACGGAGATATTGTTTCCTTACAGGTGTTCGCCGGCGGTCAGGGGATTTCAACAGGTGATGAGGTTCGTTTTTTAGGTCACGATATGAGAATATCATTCAGTGATGACCTTCTCGGCAGAATTTTTAACGGCTCCGGTGAGCCCAGAGACAAAGGACCGGCACTTACGGATAATATGAAACCGATCGGCGGTCCGTCGGTTAACCCTACAAAACGAATTCTTGCAAACAGAATGATGAGAACAAATATTCCTATGATTGATATGTTCAACACTCTTGTTGTTTCGCAGAAGCTTCCGATTTTTTCAATTTCAGGTGAGCCTTACAACCAGCTTCTTGCCCGTATTGCCTTGCAGGCGGAAGCAGATGTTATTGTTCTCGGTGGTATGGGGCTTAAATATGACGATTTTCTTTACTTCAAAGAAGAACTGTCAAACGGTGGTGCTTTAAGCAAAACAGTAATGTTTATTCATACTGCATCCGATCCTACCGTTGAATGTATGATGATTCCCGATATGGCGCTTGCTGTTGCAGAACAGTTTGCATTGCAGGATAAGGATGTATTGGTGCTTCTCACTGATATGACAAACTTTGCAGATGCAATGAAAGAAATTGCTATCACACAAGAACAGGTTCCCTCAAACCGAGGCTATCCCGGTGACCTTTATTCTCAGCTTGCTTCCCGTTATGAAAAGGCAGTTGATTTTGACAACTCAGGTTCTGTCACGGTGCTTGCTGTTACTACAATGCCGGGTGATGACGTTACACACCCTGTTCCCGATAATACAGGTTATATTACCGAAGGTCAGTATTATCTGAAAGGCGGAAGAATTGAACCTTTCGGTTCACTTTCCCGTCTGAAACAGAATGTCAACAGCAAAACACGTAAGGATCACCGTATTCTTATGGACTCTATGATTAGATTGTATTCATCCTATAAAGAAACATTGGAAAAGAAGAATATGGGCTTTTCAATGAACCGCTGGGATGAGAAATTATTGAAATACGGTCAGCTTTTTGAAAATAAGCTTATGGATTTGTCGGTTAATTTAACACTTGAGGAGTCACTTGACCTCGGTTGGCAGATTCTTGCAGATTGTTTCCAAAAAGATGAAACAGGAATTAAGTCAGACCTTACAGAAGAATTCTGGCCTGTAAAGTAAGGAGGACTGAATTTTGGCAAAAATCAAATTAACTAAAAATGAGTTAAAGGTACAGAAAGATGCTCTTAAAATGTATCAAAGATATTTGCCTACGCTGACACTTAAAAAGCAACAGCTTCAATCGGAAATAAGAATAATTGAAGCAAAGGCTGCCTCGGTAAGACAAGAACGGGAAAACTTAGAAAAAGGGTTTTCTTCATGGATTGCAGTTTTCAGTGAAGAAAGTGCTTTCCCCGACGGAATTATTACTGTAAGCAACATCCGAAAAGGAACGGGAAACATTGCAGGTGTTACGATTCCCACTTTTGAGGGCGCAGACTTTTCCAGAGGTGATTACGATTTATATGAAACACCACTTTGGGTGGATATTGCAGCAAATCATATGGAAAAAGCAATGTCGCTCGATTTAGAGGCGGAAGTGTTGGATGAACAGGTAAGGCTTTTAGAAAAAGAATTGCTTTCTACTTCACAAAGAGTCAACTTGTTTGAAAAAGTGAAAATTCCCGAAACACAGGCAAATATCAAAAAGATATCAATTTATATGGCAGACCAGCAGGTCAGCGCTGTTGTGCGTTCAAAAATTTCAAAACGCAAAATAGCCGCTCGTGATGAATCATCTTCGCAAACGGAGGTGTGTGCTGTATGATTGTACCGATGAAAAAAATCTCTCTTGTAGTTATGGGAGATAAAAAAAGAGAAGCTCTTAAAATACTTCGCAAAGCAGGAATTGTTCACATAGAAATCACAGAAGGCTCAGGCAAAAGAATCGATGAATTAAAAGAACAGGTTGCTCTGCTTGAAAGTGCTGTTTTCCTGTTAAGCGAAAAGAAAAATAAGAATATTGAGCAAATAGACATAACTGCTTCCGAAGCTGTTTCCGCAGCAAAAGAAATAACTTCCTTAGCAGAAAAAAAGAAAGCTTATCTGAATGAACAGCATACTTTGACTTCTGAGCTTGAGCGACTTAAAAGCTGGGGTGATGTCAACCCTGAAGACATTAACGACTTGTTAAAAAAAGGTGTTAATCTTTCGTTTTATGAAATGCCGAAAGCTGAATATGACAGTATTCCTGAAGCGGTAAAAACCATTAGTTTAGAAAGAACTAAAAATTCAGTGAAGTTTGCTCTGATTATATCCGGCGTTGAGGATGAAGAAATTACAGAAAAGCTCAAAAGCTATCGTTTTGAATTACCGCAGATTTCTACCGCAGCTATAAAACAAAAGCTTGAAGAAATCAGCAAAGCGATTGAGTCAATTGATAAAAAAATAATCGGATATGCAGGATATAGTTATGGTTTTAAGAATACCGTTAAATTCTGCGAAAAGGAAATTGAATTTGAGGTATATGCCACCGGCATGAAAGCTGAAAGCTTGTCGGAGAACGCTAAAAATGATGTTTCGGTTGCATATTTTACGGGATATGTTGAAGAAGATAATCTTTCCCGTCTTAAAAAAATTGCCGGAGAGAATGGTTGGGGACTTCTTATTGAGGACCCAACTGAAGAGGATAATGTTCCGACAAAGCTTAAAAACAATAAGTTTGTAAGCCTTATTTATCCGCTTACTGACTTTTTAGGCACTGTTCCGGGGTATTTTGAGTATGATATTTCAGGTTGGTTCTTAGGCTTTATCCTCATTTTCTTCGGAATTATATTCGGTGACGGAGTTTACGGACTACTTATTTCAGCTGTTGCTGCAGTGTTGATTATTAAATCTGCAAAAGCAAAGAAAGAAATCCCACCCGCATTTCTGTTAGTTGGTCTTTTCGGTATTTCGACAATACTTTGGGGAACATTAACTTGCACATGGGGTGGTCTTCCTGCTGAGAAGCTGCCCGAATGGCTTCAGAAGCTATCAATCCCGTTTATCTCGAATGTATATGCCGATAAAATATGGTATCCTTTCTGGACAAACGGAAATGCCGGTCTTACAACCGCACAGAATTTGCAGATTTTCTGTTTTTCTTTGGCTCTCATTCAGCTTGTTATAGCACATCTCAAGGTTGCAAAAAGAAACAGGAAATCAATTAAGATACTCGGTGATATCGGGTCAATATTGCAACTTGTGGGGATCTATTATGTAGTATTGAGTTTTGTTGTTAATTCCGCTGTTTTCAGCTTCGGACTCGTAATCGGCGGTATTCCCGTGGGAACAGTTGCACTTATACTGGTTATCGTAGGCTTTGTTATGAGCTTTGTGTTCGCAAACTATGAGGGAAGTATTGTTAAATCTATACTTGAAAGCCTTAAAAACATAGTTTCTGTGTTGCTTGGTGTAGTCAATGTTTTCTCAGATATAGTTTCATATATCAGGCTTTGGGCAGTCGGTCTTGCAGGTGCGGCAATATCTGCAACCGTAAATGAACTCGCAAGTCCGCTGCTTGGCAATTTTATGTTTATGATAATTGCCATAGTCCTTCTGGTATTCGGACACGGACTTAATATGATACTGAATGTTCTGTCTGTTATTGTTCACGGAATCAGACTGAACACTTTGGAATTCTCATCACATCTTGATATGTCCTGGAGCGGACACAAATTCAAACCATTTAAAGAACAAATTGATTAAAAAAGGAGAATTACTATGAATTTAGGTTTATTAGGTACAGCGTTAGCAATGGGTATTGCCGCTATCGGTTCTGCAATCGGTATCGGTATCGCAGGTCAGGCATCAATAGGTGCATGGAAGAAGTGTTATATGAACAATAAGGCAGCACCGTTCATTCTTACGGTTTTTGCAGGTGCTCCCCTTACACAGACTATTTACGGCTTTCTTCTTATGCAACAGATGAAATCAGCCACCGCAGACCCTGCTTTTCTTTTTGGTCTCGGTATTGCATCAGGTCTTGCAATGGCAGTATCAGCTTATGTTCAGGGTAAAGCAGGTGCTGCGGGTGCAGACGCTTTAGCCGAAACGGGAAAAGGTTTTTCTCAGTACATTACTGTTGTCGGTCTCTGTGAAACAGTAGCTTTGTTCGCTCTTGTTTTCAGTATGGTGGCTTTGGGATAATATAAAAAGAAATGGAGTATTTTGCAACTCACATTATTTGCTGAGTTTTTTAAGAAAAATCTGATGCTGATTCAGAAAACAATCTCCTCTTCACCTTTTTCTTATCTATATTTTATGTATTTAAAAAACCGTTTCACTGCAAGTGAGGCGGTTTTCTTATCTCTTATTGATACAATCACAGCACCACTCATTTACGAGCTCATTGACCACATTGATGTTTATGAGGCAGAGGGCAAGGGAAAGAACAAAAACACAGAAATCATAATCCATTACCGATTTATCGGGGTTATTGAAAATCCTGTTAAAGAGGAGAATATAGTCCTTGAAACAAGACAAGGCGTTGCCGTGAAATATCTCACGGCATAACAAAAAAGAGCAGGCTCAAAACCTGCTCGATACATAACGAACTATATTAAACTAACTATGAGGAAATGTAAAAAAGAAAAGTGAGTGTTCACTTGTGTTATGAACACTCACTATGGTGCGGATGTTCATAAGGGATTTACTCAAAATATAAGTAAAACCGGCTTCAAACATAGTATTCTGCACTCCTGCTGTTGCTTAGTAGAGAAACATATGGAGGTACATAATGTCTAATATTATTGAAGATTTCTATTACGGCAACATAGAGCCACAAGAAGTCAATTCAGAATTAACACCTAAACTCAAAAAGAAACTGAATAACCTCGCAGAGAAAGAAGAGCAACTCACGGCAAGACTTACCGGAGAGGATAAGGAAATGTTTAAAAACTATGTCAGTGCTTACATTGATTTTTCAACAATAAGTAATGCTGACAGCTTTATATCGGGCTTCAGATTCGGAGCAAAGTTCACATATGACACATTTGTTAAGAATACGAAAGGATGAATGAAACTATGAAAAATATTACATACAGACAGGTTGGAGATTACAACATACCTAACCTTATATTACTGCCCGAAGAAGCAAACATAACCATCGGCAAATGGGGAATGATGCATAAAGATTATCTTTTGAAACACAAGAAAGTTGTATTTACTACTCTGATTGCCGAAGGCAGACTGTGGAAGCACCTTGCAGACATTGATAATCAGGCACAGCAGATGTTTGGTACTCTTGTAGAACAAATGAAAGAAACAGAAGGTGTAACCGAGCAATTAAAAGAGGAAAATCAGATGGAATGGGTTGGTTTGATGAATAATATCCGTAACAGTGCTACAGAAATTGTAAACAACGATATAATTTATAACTAACCGAAGCACGGCGGCAGGGAGTAATCGCTGTCGCCGTTTATAAATTTTTTGAATATTTATGGTATAATTAATAAAAATATCAAAAGGAATGGTAATCATGAAAATCAATCAAGCCGTTGATACATATGAACTACGTTTGTTAAAAAACGAGAGATAAACGCTGCTGAATTATTTAATGCAAATGATAGCTGAAACCTTGACAAATCTAATTGGCAGAAGTATAATTATAGTGTATTTGTTTATCAAAATGAAAATAGAATTATTCATTTTAACTACGTTCCCTCAATGTACGCAAAAAGCATTAGCATTATTAATGATGCTTCTAAATGTGTTCAAAGTGTTTTGGAGAGACGGTGGTGTGAGTTCAATTCCAGGGCATTTTGCTATTTCAAAAAATATATTTGTAGATATTAAAATATCAATGATTTTTTGTATTTTTAGATAAATTAATACGATTTATTACAGAATTTATTTGTTTCAAGATTTGAATTTTTGTGAACCTTTACAACAATACAAAGTTTTTTCTCGCACGTATGAATAGTCGAATGTGCATTCTTTGAAAATATGTAACTGCAAGTTAGGGGGGCATTGATGAATACTACATTGGAAGAAAGCTTTGATAACGAATCTTCGTTTTATGATACAACCACAAAATATTTGCTTCTTAACTATGACGGTTTGTTAGACAAAGTTGTAAAAAGCATAAATTTCAAGAAAAAAGAAAACTTTTATTTGCTCGAGATTGGTTGTGGGACAGGTAATCTTACCAAGCGATTGAGAGAGAGTTTTCCGAATGCAATTATTTATGCAGTTGATTTTTCGGAAAATATGATAAAAGAGGCCCAAAAAAAGGATATAAAAGGAATACATTTTTTATGTTCTGATCTTTTTGAACTAGAAAAAGAGGATATTCCTATCTTTGATGTTATTGTGTCCTCTTATGTTTTCCACAATTTCGAGAATGATGAAAAGCATTTGGCTGCTATGCGATTGTTGTCTAAATACTTATCAGTCAATGGACAATTTGTATACGGTGATTTGATCAAAAGAACGGATGAGAATTTCATTTGCAATCATGATAACAAGCTTATTCGTGAGATGAGCAAATATGGTTTGGATGATTCGAAAATTCGGTGGTGGCTTGATGTGCTGCACTGCGAGGATCGCCCCTTGACAGTTGAGAGAAATTTACAGTTGCTTACCGAGAGCGAGTTCGTTGAATGTAGTGTTGCAGAATTGCGTGATGAGGACTCTGCGGTCTTTTCTGCGACAAAAAATGCTGATGTATTAACTGTAAAATTCGAACTTCTTATTCAAGGTGTTCGTTACACCGAAGTAGCGAAGAGTATATATCTGCTTCAGAATCCACAGAATGTTTGGAAAACCGGTAACAATGGTATTTTTATAACCGTTGGAGGCTTAGATGTATTAGTCGGAATCAATCATAGGACCAACAAATCATCACCATTCGTCTTAAGCAGAAATGATGGTGGAGAGTATATTTTACTAAAGCGTGGAAAACAGATAAATTTAAAAATCGAAGTTATGTCGATACCAGATTGGTTTTACACACCGATTGAAGAATTGGGAGGAAAACCCTTTTCCAGCTACTTCGTTTATGAGGGAAGAGGCTTCTTGCATTTGGCTTATAAGGGCTGTTCTTTCAAAAAAGATGAAAAATGTAAGTTTTGTTCAACCAAGCGTAGAGTTAATACCACAGATAATAATGCAAAGAGTATTTGTGCAGCTATTAAAGCGGTTTTGCCGCTCGTAAACGACGACATTCAAATGTGTTTAGGGGGAGGTACATATATACCTTTTGCACAGAATGTGGATTTTTTTGCCGAAATTATTGAATGTGCAAGAACCACTAAACCAGAAATGCCCATTTGGGTTGAAACCATTCCCCCTGAAATTGCGGATATAAAACGATTGGTTGATGTTGGTGCAACTTCATTTGGGTTCAACATCGAGATTTGGGATGAGGATGTTAGAAAAAGTGTTTGTCCAGGTAAAAGCAAAAAAACCAGGGCGCAATATATAGAAGCGCTCAAATACGCATCTGAACTTTTAGGACCAAATAAAGTTGGTTCTTGCATAATTGTAGGAGTTGATAGTTATGCCTCGATTAAGGAGGCTATTGATACTTTTGTGAAAATAGGGGTGGAGCCGTGTGTCCTTATATATAAAAAATATGATAGAACCGACGACATTTCGCTATTTAATACATGTGCGTATCATCGAGATTTTTTTAAGTTAAGCGAATATGCAGCATCCGTATCATTCAAAAACAACATTATTTTTGAACAAAATCAAGGGTGTCTAAAATGTAGTTGTTGTACGATTATGCATGATATTCAGGTTTTAAAACAAACGGAGGAAAAACAATGAAAATAGCAATATTAGAAAAAACAGAATTTAGTCAAAAGCAACTTGAAAGATTAAATGCAATTGCCGAAGTCGATTTCTATGACAATTTAACACAGGAACAGGCCAATGAAATTGCACCACGATACGATGTTGTGGTGCTCAATTGGTTGGATCCCACTCCATTTTTGCTTGATATGAAACCAGGCTCACTTGTTGCGCTTCTCTCTACTGGTTATGGTTGGATAACAAATATTAAAGAAGCTAACGAAAAAAGAATTTATGTTGCTAATATTCCTGGATACAGTACAGAGGCGGTCGCAGAACATCTTCTTGGTTTGCTTCTTGGTGTAAGTAAAAACATCTTGCCCACGGCTAACAAGGCAGACAATGGAGTTGTAGGATTTGAGTTAATGGGAAAAATGGTAGGTATCATCGGGCTTGGAAACATTGGATCTAGATTCGCCGAGATAATGAAATTCTTCGGAGCAACGGTTGTTACCTATAATCGAAATAAGAAAAATAGTGCACATGCATACGATGTTGAGTTGAACGAATTGCTTAGTGTAAGTGACATCATTTGCATTTCCTGTTCGCTTAATAGCGAATCAAAAAATATGATTAATGCCGATAACATTCATTTGCTAAAAGACAAATCCGTCGTTATTGGTTCGACATGGGGTGTTATTGATGAGGTTGCACTTGCAAACGCAGTTTTAACTAACAAGATTTCCTATGTGAGCTTCGATGCTGCACTTGAGGGAGATTCAAAACTCAACCTTATGAAAGGCTTAGATAACAAAGTCTATTTGACACCTCATATTGCATATAATACACAAGAGTCACAGGAAAGACAGCTCGACATCTGTGTAAGTAACATCGAGAATTTTCTTAATGGCAATCCTAAGAATATAGTGTTTTGAGTAAAAAACAGACTTAAGTCTTAAGTATAGGAGGACTAAAATGCTTGATCAAAATGATAAAGGGCATGAGCAAAATCAAGAGAATAACAAAAAGAAATCTATTGTATCCGAAATAACACAACCGTTAATTGCTGCTATTGCTATTGGTATTGCTTTTATCATTGATTTTGTCCCTAAACTTAATGAATATGTTACTTGGTGGAGGATTCTTATCGTTTCGGTCGTTATTCTTTTGGGATGGTTGTTAACGAAGATCATAGTTTTGAAAAACGAGGATATAAAAAACGTCAATAATGTATGCGAAAAGTTGCTTGAGGAGGAAGATAAAATCGATAGATTAGTATCCTCTGCAGAAGAGATTCAATCCGTTACTCAAAGTATCCAAAGCGATGAACAAAAGATGCTAAGTCAACTCAATCCGTGTGTCGCGAATCTTGAAATTGCATCTGGCGAAATTAAAAATCTCGTTGACGAAACAAAAGATTCACTATCAACTCTCATAATCAATTTGAACATGGAAATCAAAATGCAGGAGTATCTCCTTAATAAGCAACAACTTGCTACTCTTGAGGGAAGTGTTGGCGACGATTATGATTGTGAGAGAGCTGAAAAACGTAGAATAATGGTTACTTCATCAGAGTTTGTCTTGGAAACATCCGATCCTAAGTTTAAGGAAGCTATTGTTCAGAATCTACGCAAGGGAGTTGTTTACAAGTATCTTATCCCGGAATCTACGGAAAATGAACCCTTGAAATTTAGTTCTATGCTTCTTTCGTGGGTTCACATATACGCTAAGCATATATTGTCAAAAGAAGGTTGCGAGGAATTGCTTGAACTTGAGAAAGATATGTCCATTTCTTCACATTGGTGCGGAGAATATAAGGGAACAATTCGCAGGGCAAAAAAATTTTGGGAGAAATATGAAAAAAGTCGTGGTGCGCATACTGAACTCGAGTGGGAAAATACGGCATTTCAGCTCTTTTCTGAAGTATTGGGGTTGTTTAAGGAACATGTGCTCGTATACAAGGCAAATAACGGTATTTTTGCCGTGACTATGGCAGCGTATGAATTCAAGGAAGGGTGGCGTGCAATTGTCAAGCTTCCAACTGAAAGCAACGACGACGAAGTGTATTTCTCTTTTAGTGTTTATGGGGATAGGTATGCGAAATTCGACGACACGTTTATTAAAAAATTTAATGACTTCTTTATTCGCGAAAAAGAATTATCTGAAAAAACTATAAACAATATATATAATAAGATTGAACGCGATTGTAAAAATCGCATTTCGGAAGAAATAAGCAAATAAATAACTATATAATGGAGGTCTTATATGGTTCAGTATTATCCATGGTCAATTAAAGTTTTGAACGACGCAATAGCAGCTCAAAAACATGGACAAATTCCGTCGCTTGATCTTGAACTTACTGCTAAGTGTACTGGTGCATTTTGTATATATTGCGATTCCAAACCAGACGTTTGTTCGTTTGGCTATCCAAATGAAATAGATTATTCCATACTTGAAAAACTTGTTTTAGAGGGTAAATCCCGAGGTCTTAAGTGGATTTATACCTGTGGTCTCGGAGAGCCTCTGGAGGATAAGAGTTTTTGGAAGTTAATTAATCTTCTTAAAGAAAACGGAATAGGGCTTTCAATGTTCTCGAATGGTGTATTCATTCGAGATCTAGATACTGCAAGGCGTCTCAAAGAGTGTAATGTTAGTATTATTCTTAAGATGGACACTTTCGATGAAGAGAAGTTTGATGTTATATTAGGTCGCAAAGGAATCGCTAAAAGCATTTATCGCGCAAGAGATTTGCTCTTAGAAGCAGGTTATGGTTCTAAAGATGGAGTATATACTGATTTAGCATTTTCAATCGTCCCTACTCAACTATCGATCAATGGAATTCCCGAAGTTATCAGGTTTTGCGAAAAGCATGGTATTTTTGCATCGGTTGGCGAACTTGAGCAGGCTGGAGAGGTTATAAAAAACAACCTTACAGACACACTTGGCATAGATCGCGAAGCGGTAATTGAACTCAAAAGAGTTGCAGATGAGTATGCTGGTGATTGTTATATGCGTCCCATTTGTCCTTGTATACTCACGGGAATTCATATTGATAATTTTGGCAATTGTATTGTTGATGAGGATACTGGTTTGAATTGCAAATGGTTCCTATTGAAAAATCCACGCACCATAAAGATCGGCAATCTTAAGGAGTGCTCTGTGACGGAGCTTTTTGACAAAGTGATTGAATATAGAACAAAAGCTTTCAGCGAAAACAAAGAAAGAATAATCAAAGATTGCGGTGTTTCATATGTGTTTGGTGGATGCGGTGGTAATCCAAAAGATATTATTGATCTGGTTATAAAAAATTTGGAATGAAAAAAGTTACAGTAATTGGAGCTGGACTGGCTGGATGCGAAGCTGCGTTACAGCTTGTTTCAAAGGGGATATTTGTTGACCTCTACGAGGCAAAACCAAATACATTGTTGCCAGCCTATAATTTAGGAACCTATGCGGAGTTGGTTTGCAACAATTCATTGGGTGGTATATCAACTGACAAACCGTTGGGATTGTTACTCAGTGAGCTCAAGCTTTTTGGGAGTAAACTTATTGAAATAGCAGAAGACTGCCGTCTTTTGGATCCAAACTTTTTTTCGGTAGATAAACAAGCATTTTCGAAAAAAGTTACGAAAGTCCTTATCGAGTCCGGCGTAAATATCATTAATGATCAATTAGTCAAGCTTCCAAGAGAGGGAACGATTGTACTTGCCAGCGGACCATTAACCAATGAAGAGTTGATTTTTCAGCTCGCCGAAAGATATGGTATAGATGGCTATCATTTTTCTGATGCATCAAGTGCAATTGTGGATATAAAAAGCATTGATCTTTCAAACGAAAATATAAAAAAATTGACAGATGATCTATATGCTATCTTCATACCTCATGAAGTGTTTGATAAGTTTTGCGACGGATTGGCAGCCACAAAACCATATAGGGCACATAATGTGGATTTGGATGCCGATTTTGAAAAGTGCCAAACCATTGAAAACCTTGCGCGAATTAGTTCCGACGCATTGTATAGGGCAAGATTTTATTGCGAACACGACGACAGGGCGTGTCTGTTGCTTCGTCGTGAAAACGGCTTGCACGATGG
Organism: uncultured Clostridia bacterium; assembly: GCA_937876205.1. Taxonomy (GTDB): domain Bacteria; phylum Bacillota; class Clostridia; order Oscillospirales; family Acutalibacteraceae; genus UBA1081. The sequence goes on along the minus strand of CALEII010000014.1, from coordinate 2,409 downwards.
ATTTATTATGACTGGTTGTATGACCTGTCTAAAACACAGTGATCAAAAAAGGCTGTTTTCGCTTTTGCCGGGATTTTGCAATTGTAAAATCATAAAATATGGTCGCATGCATAGAAATACTTATTTTGATGCACCGCGTATACTTGATTGTTTTTATAGAGTGAAGGGCTCAAATCTTTATCTGATCGGACAGATTTCAGGCACTGATGGTTATGCACCTGCAATCGCAAGCGGATTAGTCTCTGCATGGAGCATTATTTATGGCGAAACGCTTCCTCCTTTCCCAAAGAGTAGTATGATTGGTGCATTAGCTAGTTACATTTCAAATCCGCAAATTGTTGATTATCAACCAATGTGTGCAGAATTTTCTTTGATTGATTGCGATTCTACAGAAGATTTCAAAGAAAAATCTCATAAGGCAATCATGGAATATAAACAAATGATGATGAAATAAAATAATTTAACTATTGCGTTGAGAAAATGAACTTTGATTTTGCTTAGCGAATGTTTAGTGGTATTTATCTTTGTAAAGTTATAGAAATATGATACAGGCTGTGTGTTAGAGGACTGCATAAGTCTTAAAACTATCACTATCCTGGCTTCTATCGAAAAAAGGGCGCGTGGGTATTTTATGGAACTAATATGACGATATATTTACTTTTGCGTATCTACTCTTCGCTAGCCTAATCTACAAGGATAACCACGGGTTTCTTTCTAAGATTAGATCGGTCGAAAGTTCTGTAACTTATGACCTTGTCAGAGTGGATCCCGATAGCATCTGCGAAGAATACCGTAAGGGAAACATCTATGGCTTTTCTTCACGAACAGCAGCTGATCAAACAATAGAAAAAACACAACCACGAATGTCGAGAAATTTTCTATGCATTCTTTCTTTGTTGAGAAGCAAAACTGACTTGACCACTTCTTCGGTAACTCATAGACGAAATAACGGTCTATGTAACCGAAGGTGGTGGTAATAACCGCAATCAAAAAATTATGATTTATTACAAATTCATTGGGTATATTGAAATACCAAAATGCGGAATAGAAGAAAATAATAAAAAGGTGATTTCTGATATTAAAAGAGAATTGCGATTGAAAAAATCGTGGTATTTTATAAAAAGTGCAACTTATAAATACTATGCTAGTAATATCGAAAATAATTGGTTTTCCTACTAATCCCAAAAGCATTCAAAACCCACTGTAATTTTTTTGATCTACGGTGGGTTTTATGGTGATACATTTCATTTAAAAAATTAAGTGCTATGTCAAAGGCGAAGAGAAATATTCTTCTTTGACAACTTGGGTAATATATATTTATAATTCGAATGCATGGTGTCGGTGAAAACCGACACCATCTTTTCTTGTCTGGCAACGGATGAAAACCCCCGGTTTTACCGGGGGGAAAAAGAACGCTTTAGTAAAAACAAAAAGCAGCACGCAAAAGAGTGCTGCAAAAAAATAATAACCTCCTGATATAATAGAAGCGGTTTGGCGACTGCATTACTAAGATAAAAGGAGGATTATTATGTTTAAGAAAGATGGAACAAATGAAATCAAAAGCACATCACACTCAAAGTATAGGTGTCAGTATCACATAGTTTTCGCACCAAAATATCGCAGAAAAGAGATATATGGTAAGTTAAGAAAAGATATTGGAGAGATACTGCGAAAACTATGTGAGCAGAAAGACGTAGAAATTATAGAAGCAGAAGCTTGTATAGATCATGTTCATATGCTAGTGAGTATTCCGCCGTACTTAAGTGTAGCACATTTTATGGGATATCTCAAGGGTAAAAGTAGCTTGATGATTTTCGATAGACACGCAAACTTAAAATACAAGTATGGTTCAAGAAACTTTTGGTGCAGAGGTTACTACGTAGATACAGTAGGTCGAAACAAAAGGGTAATTGAAGAATATATAAAGAATCAGCTTGAAGAAGATTTTGTAGAAGATCAGATAAGCCTTAAAGAATACATGGACCCGTTTACGGGTGCCAAGAATAAATAAGCAAAAACAAACAGCCGCACGCGAGCGGCTGCTTGAGATAGTAATGCGTTGTCAAGCTTCTATGCCCCTTTCAGGGGCTTTGCCTGTAGGTGCCCCTTATAGGGGCTGTGCAAACCACTAGTTTACTAGTGGTTATGATTTGTTTCATGAAAGTTCTTTATAATGGTAGACTGGTAAATAGTGTATTTGCCTTACAACTAAATATCAACTGAAACACATATTTTTTACTTATTGGCTTTATGCCAACACATATTATCTGACCAAAGAAAGTATAGTCCGATACTCAGTCAGTAACATACGGACAATCAGAGCTTAAAGTTTAAGCAGTTACATAGTTTCAGTGCAAACTGTGCGAGAGGATGAAATGTCCTCCCGCTATTTGTGCTGTCTATGTGACG
>CALEII010000013.1 GCA_937876205.1 uncultured Clostridia bacterium | reverse complement strand
CTTAAAGACCATCCTGTAAATAAGAGAAGAATTGCTGAGGGTAAGCGTCCTGCCAACTCAATCTGGCTCTGGGGTGAAGGTACAAAGCCTGCACTTGAATCTTTTGAAGAAAAATTCGGTCTTAAGGGCAGTATTATTTCTGCTGTTGACTTGCTTAAGGGTATCGGTGGCTGTGCAAAGATGAATACTCCTGATGTGAAGGGTGCAACAGGCTACATAGATACAAACTTTGACGGCAAGGCTCAGACTGCAGTTGAAGAATTCAGAAAAGGTCAGGATTTTGTTTATATTCATATTGAAGCTCCCGATGAGTGCGGTCACAGACACGAGCCTGAAAACAAAGTCAGAGCAATTGAAATCATTGACAAAAAGGTGCTTCCCGTTGTTATTGAAGAGCTCGAAAAATATGATGATTACAAGATTATGATTCTTCCCGACCATCCAACACCTCTTGTTACGATGACACACGCAAGAGATCCTGTTCCGTTTATGATATATCACAAGAACGGTGAGAAACAGGGTGTTGAAACAGTCAATGAAAACACTGCAAAATCTACAGGCGTGTATTTTGACAGCGGTGTTGAACTTATGAAATATTTCCTCGGAAAATAAAAAGGAGTAATAATTATGGCAGACTATAAAATAGACACATTATGCGTGCAGGCAGGTTACAAACCCAAGAGCGGCGAACCCAGAGTTCTTCCTATCTGTCAGAGCACAACTTTTAAATATGACACAAGTGCCGATATGGCAAAGCTCTTTGACCTTGAGCCCGGTTATATGTATACCCGTCTTGCAAACCCCACAAGTGATGCTGTTGCTGCAAAAATCACAGCACTTGAAAGTGGTGTTGCAGGCGTTCTCACATCATCAGGTCAGGCTGCAAACTTCTTCTCACTTATCAATATTATGGGAGCAGGCGATCACTTTATCAGTGCAGCAACCATTTACGGCGGCACATTCAACCTTTTTAATGTTACAATGAGAAAAATAGGCATTGATGTTACATTTGTTGACCCTAACTGTACTGAAGAAGAGCTTCAGGCAGCCTTCAGACCTAACACAAAGGCTGTTTTCGGTGAAACTATTGCAAATCCGTCTCTTGATGTGCTTGACATTGAGAAGTTTGCAAAGGTTGCTCACGCTAACGGTGTTCCTCTGATTATCGATAATACATTCCCCACACCTGTCAACTGCAGACCTTTTGAATTCGGTGCTGACATTGTTACTCATTCCACAACAAAATATATGGAAGGTCACGCATCAACAATCGGTGGTTGCGTTGTTGACAGCGGTAATTTCGATTGGGATCAGAATGATAAATTCCCGGGTCTTACAACTCCCGATGAAAGTTATCACGGTGCAGTCTATACTAAGGATTTCGGCAAAGCAGGCTATGTTACAAAGATCGTTGCTCAGCTTCTGCGTGACTACGGCTCAACTCCGTCACCTCAGAACGCTTTCTATCTCAATGTTGGTCTTGAAACTCTTGCTCTTCGTATGGAAAGACACTGTCAGAATGCTCAGAAGGTTGCAGAATACCTTGAAGCAAATGACAAGATTGCTTGGGTTAACTATCCCGGTCTTCCCGGAAATAAGTATTATGAAATGGCTAAGAAATATATGCCGAACGGCACTTGCGGTGTTGTTTCATTCGGTGTTAAGGGCGGCAGAGAAGCTGCTGAGAAGTTTATGAATTCTCTTGAGCTTGCTGCAATTGTAACACACGTTGCAGATGCAAGAACCTGTGTTCTTCATCCTGCATCATCAACTCACCGTCAGCTCAGTGATAAAGAGCTTGTAGAATGCGGTGTATCACCTGACCTTGTCAGATTTTCGGTAGGTATTGAAAATGCCTCGGATATCATAAATGATATTCAGCAGGCTCTCGACAAGATTTAATGAGAGAGGCGATGCTAATGAAAGGATTCTGTAAGCGTATTCTTGCCACTGTTATGGTTGCAGTGATGCTTATGTCTGTATTTATACCGGCATCTGCTGCATCTTCACAAGGCTTTGAATATGAAGTTATACAGGGTAGTGCAAGCGTCAGAATTACAGGCTATAACGGCATAGAAGCAGAGGTTGTTATTCCCGATATCCTTGACGGCAGAACTGTTGTTGAAATCAGCAGCGGTGCATTTGCTTCTAATTCAGTGGTGAAAAGTGTAACTGTATCTTCTCACGTTCTCAGAATTATGAAAGAAGCATTCAGCGGCTGTGCATCTCTTGAGTCGGTGGTTATTCCTGCATCTGTTGCGTCAATAGGTGACTCTGCTTTTGCTGACTGTGTATCGCTGACGGATGTCACTATCAGTTCATCTTACACATCAATTGGTTATTATGCTTTTGACGGATGCACTTCACTGCAGAACATCACAATCCCGTCTACAAAGATAGGATATGCTGCATTCAGAAACTGTACTGCGCTTTCATCTGTAAAGCTTCTTGATTCTGTTCAGTCAGTCGGCAGATACGCCTTTGACGGTACATTGTGGTACAAAGAACAGCCGGAAGGCATTTTGACTCTTGGTAAGGTTGTTTACGGTATAAAAGGTAGTGCTGATAAGATTGTTATTCCTGACGGTATGAGATGTATTGCCGATTACGCTTTTTATGATACACAGGTCTCCTCCGTGGTGATCCCCGACGGCTTGTATTACATCGGTAATTTCTCATTTGCGGATACAGAGAAGCTCAATTATCTTTCTGTGCCTTCTTCTGTTATTATAATAGGAACAAAGGCTATGGGATACCGTGATAATGAGCCGGTAAAGGATTTTACCGTTTATTGTTATTCCGATTCTACTGCAAAGGTATGGTCTGAAAATAACGGACTTGTCACAGAGGTTATTGATAATTGCACTCATTCCTTCGGAGAGTGGAAAATAACTCTTGAGCCCGATTGTGTTCTCGGTGGCTCCAGAATGCACAGATGTATAAAATGCAATGCTGTCGAGACGCAGCCTGTTGATGCAAACGGTCACAGCTGGAGCGGATGGGTTACTATCAGTGAACTCTCTTGCACAACAGACGGCGTAAAACGCAGAACGTGTACAGTCTGCGGTGTTACAGATGATGAAATCAAGCTTACAACAGGTCACTCCTGGGGTGATTGGGTTGAAACAAAGAAGCCCGATTGTGTAAATCAGGGTGAACGTAATCACACCTGTACCGTATGCGGTGAAATCAAATCAGAGAAGACAGAAGCGCTCGGTCATAAGTGGATTATAAATGAAACTACAGATTCTGAAGGCTGGGTTGTGACTGCTGAGCCCACCTGTGACGAAGTCGGTGTGAAATCCAGAGTATGTTCCGTTTGTGACAGTATTGATAATACTGATATTCCCGTTCTCGGTCATAAGGCAGATGAGTGGACTGTTATTAAGGATCCCACAGCTGTTACAAAGGGTGAAAAGCAGGGAACTTGTAATGTCTGCGGTGATATTTTCACAGAAGATATTCCTGAACTTGTTGAACCGATGCCGGATGATGTTAAAATGCTCAATCTCATTTCCGGTTCAAAGCTTACATTTAACAGCAACAGGTCCTGTCTTTACGGTGTTACACCCGGTATGACAGTTGATGATGTCAGACTTCAGTTTGAATATCCGGGACATATACTTGTTACAGATATGGCTCCCACTCAGCTTACAGGCGATATTGTTATCGGCACAGGATGCTTCCTTTTCCTTATAAAATATGATAAAGAGACTCAGGAAAGTGCTCCCATCGACACAACCTGTGTTATCATAAAGGGTGACCTTAACGGAGACGGTTTTGTCAACGCTGCCGATGCAAGAGAAGCTCTCAGGGCTTCTGCTAAGCTTACAACTCTTCTGAATCCGTTCTTTATTGCGGGTGATCTTAATTCAGACAATACTATCACTGCAAATGAAGCAAGACAGATTCTTCGTGTTGCAAGTAAAATTGATAAATTCTGATATAAATTTCTGATAAAAAAATGGTTTGTATGTTTTTCATACAAACCATTTTTCTCGTTTTATAATCTGATTCTGAGTATATCACCGGCATAAAGCTTTTCGGGGCAGGCTATACTCAGTATTTCTTGCGGCAGGTGAGCAGTCTGTCTGTCATTGCCGTCCTTATCAACAATACTTTCAACGGTAAAGCTTCTGCCTGAAGAATGCGGAGACAATATCTCAAGTCTGTCACCGACGGAGAATCTGTTTCTCATTTCAACTGTATATCTGCCCTTACCTTCGTCGGCAAGCACCATTGCGATGAATTTACAGCTCTGGTGATAAAGACCGTCATTGTTGTGATCATATTTAAGAGTACCGAAATAAAAACCTGATGAATACGGTCTGTGACTTGCACATTCAAGCTCATATCTGAGCTCTTCAAGAGTAGCCGTGCCGTTCATTCTCTGCCTGTAAGCATTTGTAACGGTTGCCACATAGTAAGGTGATTTCATTCTTCCTTCAATTTTGAACGAGACGACACCTGCTTTTGCAATTTCATCAAGAAAATCAATACTGCACAGGTCGTGTGAGCTTAGAATTGCAGAGGTACCGTTTTCTTCAATAACGGTAAAGTGCTGTTCGGGACGCTTTTCCTCAACAATATTATACATCCAACGGCAGGGCTGAGTACATTCACCGTGATTTCCGCTTTTACCTGAGAGATATGAGCTTATCAGACATCTGCCTGAATATGACATACACATAGCGCCGTGTACAAAGGCTTCTATTTCGAGGTCTTTCGGTGTTTTTGCTCTGAGCTCTCTTATTTCATCAAGAGTCATTTCTCTGCCGAGAACAACTCTTTCTGCACCCATATTATAATACATTTCAGCTGTTTTATAATTCTGAATATTTGCCTGAGTGCTTATGTGTATTGGCAGTTCAGGTGCTGCAGCTTTCATTGTTACAACAGAACCGAGGTCTGAAACAATTGCTCCGTCAACTCCTGCAGAGTGAAGAAACCTTGCGTAGTCGGGGAGCTGTTCAATTTCGTCATTGGTTGCAAAGCAATTTACGGTAATATAGATTTTTTTGCCTTTTGAATGAACAAGCTCAGTTGCCTTTATTATGTTTTCTTCAGAAAACCCTGCATTATCTGAACGAAGCTGCATAAACGGGCCGCCTGCATAAACGGCATCTGCACCGAAGTGGAGTGCCGTTTTCAGGCTTTCAAAACTGCCTGCAGGGCATAGAAGCTCGCAGTTGTTAAATACTTTATTCATCATAATGCTGCTGCAACTGCATAAAGCAGAACTGAAATAACACTCAGGACCATAAGTCCTGCAAGAATTATGCTGAGAATTTTTGTGAATTTTCTGTTCATTTTAACCTCTTATCAGTCAATTCCCATTATTTTCTTGATGCTGTCGGCAATAACATCTGTCTGCTTTTCAGCATTCTCTCTTGTGTCTGAATGGGAAGTAATATAAATCTTGATTTTAGGCTCTGTGCCTGAGGGTCTTACAACGACCTTATTGTCATCTTCCATTGAGTATGAAAGAACATTTGATACGGGAAGAGTAATGTCTGTAACAGAGCCCGTAACTGTGTCTGTTTCTTTACTTGTCTGATAATCAGAAATCTTGACAACCTTGATTCCGCCAATTTCAGCAGGGGGATTATTTCTCAGAGAATCCATCATATCAGCCATTTTCTTCATACCGTCAGCACCTTCAAAGCCAAAGTTGAGAAGTGTGTTGAGGTACATACCGTGCTTTTCATAAAGAGCATTCATTACGTCAACGAGAGTCTTGCCCTGAGTCTTATAATATGCAGCCATTTCAATGATTACCATTGCGGCATTTACTGCGTCCTTATCACGGGCGTGTGTGCCTGTAAGATAGCCGTAGCTTTCTTCAAGACCAATTTCATAACGGTCTTCTTCACCCTTATCCTTGAGCTGTTCAATAAGCTCACCGATGTATTTGAAGCCTGTCAGCAGGTCAAATACTTCTGCATTATATTCCTGAGCAATGGCTCTGATTAACTCTGTTGTAACAATAGTCTTTACAACAACAGGATTGTCACAGAGCTTACCCTGAGCTTTCTTTCTTGAAAGAATGTACTCTGCAAGCATACAGCCCACTTCATTACCTGTCATAAGCTTGTATTCGCCATTGTGACGCACTGCAATACCGACACGGTCACAGTCGGGGTCTGTTGCAAGCATAATGTCTGCGGGGAATTCGTCAGTCAGCTTCATACCTTCTTCAAATACCTGCTGAATTTCGGGATTGGGGAAGGGACAAGTAGGGAAGTTTCCGTCAGGCTTTTCCTGAGATAGAACAATTTTAAGGTTTTTTACACCGATTTTCTTGAGTATTGTCTTGACGGGCTTGTTTCCTGTTCCGTTAAGAGGAGAGTAAATGACTTTAAGATCAGCTTTTTTGCAGATGCCTTTTTCTACCTGACGTGAAAGAACTGCATCATAGAAATCATCAATAAGCCAATCTTCAATAAAATCAACCATATCTTCAGCAAGTGCATCATCAAAGCTCATATATTTAACGCCGTTGAAGATATCAACCTTGCTGATATAGTCATATGTTTTCTTTGCACCTTCATCAGTCATCTGATAGCCCTTGGAGTCATAGCATTTGTAGCCGTTATACTTTGAAGGGTTGTGGCTTGCAGTGATAACAATACCTGAGCTGCAGTGCAGACGCATAACTGCATATGAGATCATAGGAGTGGGCATAAGCTCAGGATAAATATAAACTTTGATGCCGTTTGCTGCAAGGACTCCTGCTGCTGTTTCAGCAAATAACTGAGATTTGATTCTTGAATCGTAACCGATTGCGACACTCGGCTCGTCAAACTCATCGTTGAGGTAGTCTGCAAGGCCCTGTGTAGCCTGAGCGACTGTATAGACGTTCATTCTGTTAGTGCCGGCTCCGATAACACCTCTGAGGCCGCCTGTGCCGAATTCAAGACTCTTGTAGAATCTGTCAAGAATTTCAGCGTCATTACCTCTTATGCTTTCAAGCTCAGCAGTGAGATCAGGGTCGTTCACTGCATTTTTAAGCCAGAGGTCATATAAAAATCCGTAGTCTGCCATTAAACTCATTCCTTTACAAAATTATTCAATATATATTATATACTTATTTTTTTTAAAAGTAAATATTTTTTCAATAAATTAAACAATTTATACTTACAGTTTTGTGTTGACAAAATTGTATAAAGGGTGTATTATAATCTTGAACAAATGTTCATAGAGGTGGATTTATGTTTTCAGCAGTAGCAAGTGTGGGCATACTCGGGATGCACTCATTTATGGTAAATATTGAAGCTGATATTTCTATGGGAAAGGCAAAGTTTGATGTTGTCGGTCTTCCTGATGCAGCAGTAAGCGAATCAAGGGAAAGAGTGCGTGCAGCAATGAAGAACTGCGGCTTTGATTTTCCTCTTGTACATCTTACAGTCAATCTTGCCCCTGCCGATGTCAAAAAAGAAGGTCCGATATATGACCTTCCTATTCTTATTGCACTTATGAAGGCATCAAGACAGCTTGTTGCTGATGTCAGCAGCAGTGCATTTCTCGGTGAACTGTCACTCGGCGGTGAGGTCAAGCATGTCAACGGTGTCTTGCCTATGGTGATTGAAGCCAGAAATAACGGTATAAAACAGATTTTTGTTCCTGATGACAATAAAGCAGAGGCATCTGTTGTTGACGGAATTGATGTTTTTCCTGTAAAAAATCTCAGACAGCTTCTTAACCATCTTGAAGGCAAAGAGCTTATAGAAAAGGCAGTTTTTGTTGATAATAAAGAAACAGCTTCACATTTCGGTGAGGCAGATTTTGCTGATGTAAAAGGTCAGTTTCAGGCAAAACGAGCGCTCGAGGTTGCTGCAGCGGGCGGACATAATGTTATGATGATAGGTCCTCCCGGATCAGGTAAAAGTATGCTTGCAAAGCGTATACCTTCTATTCTTCCTGATATGACATTTGAAGAATCGCTTGAAACGACTAAAATTTTCTCCGTTGCAGGCAGATTGCCCAAGAACGTGTCGCTTCTTCGTAAAAGACCTTTCCGTTCACCTCATCACACAGTTTCCGCTCCGGGGCTTTCAGGAGGAGGAACAATTCCGAAGCCCGGTGAGGTATCACTCGCTCATAACGGCGTTCTGTTTCTTGATGAGCTGCCTGAATTCTCAAGAGTTGCAATGGAGGCTCTGCGTCAGCCTATTGAAGACGGTGTTGTGACTATATCACGTGTTGCCGGCACACTTACATATCCTTGCTCTGTTATGTTGGTGTGTGCAATGAATCCTTGCCCCTGCGGTTATTTCGGTCACGAAACACGCAGGTGTACCTGCCCTCAAGGTGCGCCTGCAAGATATCTTTCAAAGGTCAGCGGTCCTCTTCTTGACAGACTTGATATTCATATAGAGGTTCCTCAGGTTAATTTTGACGAATTGTCTGATAAAACAAAAGGCGAGCCGTCAGAAGCAATCCGTGCAAGAGTTAACACTGCACGGCGTATTCAGGTTAAGAGATTTGAAGGCACGGGGATATCATCCAATTCACAGATGACAGCCGAAATGACTCGCAGATTCTGTATTCTAACGGATTCTGCGTCAATGATACTGAAAAAATCCTTTGACAGCCTTGGTTTATCTGCGAGAGCTTATGACAGAATTCTTCGTGTGGCACGTACGATTGCTGACCTTGACGGCGCAGAAATGATTGATGTGAAGCATATATCAGAAGCATTGCAATACAGAAGTCTCGACAGAAAGTTCTGGAATGCCGATAAATAAAACAACAGACGGAAGTTTGACTTCCGTCTGTCGTTTTCTCAAGGATTGTTTTATATGAAAAATGAGGAGATATCTGTAACAAGATATTGTATATCATATAATTTGATTATATTATATTCCACAATATGTGTTTTGTCAATAGAATAATGAAAAAAATTCTAAATTCATCTTCCTTTGCATATGCTTGTTACAAAGAGGTGCATAAATATGATGAGGACGGTAAAGGAAAATGAAAAGAGAGATTATTTTACGGTTGTTATGGCTGTTCAGAGTGTTGTCGGTGTAATTCTTATTGTCGCAATGCTCTTATCATTAAGGGGTGACGGAAAAGTTGCAACCATTATGCGTGAGGGATATATGGAATATATGTCAGATGAATTCACTGCTGAAGAATTTTCAGAAGCATTAAACGGTATATCTGATTTTTCTTCAGTTGTTGCTGCAGGAATAAACAGTGATGTTGCAGCTGTTATGTCTGAAAATAATACAGATGAAATACCTGCAAAAGGCGGTGTAGACCTAGAATTTTCATCGCTCGAAACGCTTGAAGGGATAAGCTTTGATGATGTTGATGCAGGTTTTTCAATGATATATCCGCTTGATGATTACATATTGACATCGGATTTCGGTTACAGAGTTGGCCCTATATCGGGTGAGCCCGGTATTCATACGGGTATTGATATGGCTGCTGATTACGGTACTGATATCAGTGCCGCTGCCGACGGGACAGTAACAGATGCACGCTGGGACAGCAGCTACGGCAACTATGTCAGAATTCTGCATAAGAATAACACTGTTTCAATATATGCACATTGCTCCGTTCTTTGCGTTGATGAGGGTGAATATGTCCATTCGGGTGATAAGATTGCTGAAGTCGGCTCAACGGGTGCATCAACGGGCAATCATCTGCATTTTGAAGTGCGAAAGGACAATATTCGTATAAATCCGCTTAACCTGCTTGATGAAGCATAAAATAAAGTTTTCACTGAATCCGACATTTTTTGCATTTGCGGCTTTTTTTCTGTCAGGTGATTTATATTTTAATTATCTGAATGCGCTGATGTTCGCATTTCTTCACGAAACAGGTCATCTTGCCGCAATGCTTTTATTCGGAGTTTTTCCTGACAGAATAGCGCTTGAAATTCAGGGGATAAGAATTGATAAAAATAATCTGACACTGTCATATTGTCAGGAATGTGTACTTGCTCTTGCAGGTCCCGTTGTTAATTTATTATTTATGATTTTTTTTGATAAATCATCACTTGTATTTATTGTTAATTCCGGATTATTCTTTATAAATCTGTTACCGCTGAAGTCTCTAGACGGAGGAAGATTTTTATATAGTTTTATTGCGATGAAAAAAGATGAAATCACTGCTGAACGGGTAATACTGTTGTCTGAGCTGTTAACCTTGTGCTTGTTAATAATCAGTTTAGCATTACTATTGATATTCAGATATGCAAATATGTCAATATCGGTATTCACTGTGTTGCTTATTGTTGCTATTCTTTCGGAGTTGTTTTCAACTTATGGCTGAATTCTGATAATAGATACGATGAATTAACCGCAGATTTATTTCTGCGGTTTTGTGTTGCAATTTTCTTTAATAAATAGTATAATAAATTGATAAATAAAAGGATGTGTTTCAGATGAAACGAGAAGTTGAAAAAATACTTGGTCTTGTTCAGAAGCCTGCCCGTTATACAGGCGGTGAACTGAACGAAGTTATTAAAAATAAAGATGAAGTAGAGCTGCGTTATGCGTTCTGTTTTCCTGATACCTATGAGATAGGAATGTCGCATCTCGGTATGAAAATACTTTATTCTCTCATCAACGCAAGAGAAGATGCCTGGTGTGAGCGAGTGTTTGCGCCTGATGTTGATATGGAAGAAATTATGCGTGAACGCAATATTCCTCTTTTTGCCCTTGAAAGTGGTGACTATATAAAGGATTTTGATGCCATCGGTTTTACTTTACAGTATGAGCTGTCTTATACCAATGTTCTCAATCTTCTTGACCTTGCAGGTCTTCCTGTGCTTTCGAAGGACAGAACTTCACTTACCCCTGTTATTATGGCAGGTGGCGCCTGTGCGTGCAATCCTGAACCCATTTCCGATTTTATTGACCTTTTCCAGCTCGGTGACGGAGAGGAAATGATGAATGATGTTCTTGATCTTCTAAAAGAATGTAAAAAGAACGGTGAAAGCAAAGAAGAATTTCTGAAAAAAGCATCGCAGATTCAGGGTATTTATGTCCCCTCACTCTATGATGTTGAATATAACGATGACGGCACTGTAAAGTGTGTTACTCCCAAAGATAATGCACCTGCAAAGGTTACAAAAAGAATTGTCAGTGATATGGACACAGTTTTTTATCCCGATAAATTTGTTGTGCCCTTCATTGATGTTGTTCATGACAGGGTAGTAACAGAGATTTTCAGAGGTTGCACAAGAGGCTGCCGTTTCTGTCAGGCTTGTTTTCTAAACAGACCCATAAGGGAAAAATCTGTTGATGTCATCAATGAAGACTGCAAAAAACTATGTGCTTCATCAGGTTATGATGAAATATCTCTCTGCTCGCTTTCAAGCAGTGACTATTCTCATCTTCCTGAGCTTTTAGGGGAGCTTCTCAGCTGGTGTACAGATGACAAAATCAATGTTGCATTACCGTCTCTGCGTGTTGATAATTTTCCTGAAGATCTTGTGAAAAAGCTCAATGAAGTAAGACGAAGCGGTCTCACTTTTGCGCCCGAAGCAGGTACTCAGAGACTGCGTGATGTTATAAATAAGAATGTCACTGAGGCAGAAGTGCTTGAAACATCAAAAAAAGCATTTTCAGGTGGTTGGTGTGCGGTCAAGCTTTACTTTATGCTCGGTCTTCCCACTGAAACAATGGAAGATGTTGAGGGAATTGCTCAGCTTGCTCAGAAGGTCGTAAATGCTTTCTATTACAATCCCGATAAGCCAAAGGGAAAGGGGGTCAATGTCAGCGTCAGCGCATCTTCGTTCGTGCCTAAGCCGTTTACTCCTTTCCAGTGGGAAGCACAGGATACGCCCGAAATGCTTGAAGCAAAGCAGGAACATCTTAAAGAGAGTGTGACTACGAAGAAGGTTACTCTCAAATTCCACAAAATACCTATAAGCTTTCTTGAAGGTGTCCTTGCAAGAGGAGACAGAAAGCTCGGTGAAGTTATTCTCAAAGCCTGGAAGAAAGGCTGTAAATTTGATTCGTGGGACGATCATTATAAATTCGATGTTTGGATGCAGACTTTTGAAGAATGCGGAATTGATCCCCGTTTTTATGCTTCAAGAAAGCGTGAATTTACAGAAGTTCTTCCCTGGGATCATCTTGATTACGGTATCAGAAGAGAATTCCTTGAAAATGAATGTAAGAAGGCATATGAGGGTGTAACAACAGCTCAGTGCCGTGAAAACTGTGCCGCCTGCGGTGCAAATAAGCTTAACGGAGGTAAATGCGATGCGCTTGGTAAGAATATGGTTCAGTAAGCAGGGCAGAATCAAGTATGTTTCACACCTTGACATAATGCGCTGTATGACAAGAGCTGTCAGACGTGCAGACATTCCTCTGTGGTACACCGAGGGCTTCAATCCTCATCCTTATCTCAACTTTTTACAGCCTATGCCTCTTGGTGTGGAGGGGCTTAATGAGCCTCTCGATATTCGAATTGAGGGTGAGATTACCGACGAAAAAATAATGGAAAATCTCAATAGAGTTCTTCCTGTCGGTATAAAGGTAACAAATGTCACAGAGCCTTATATGAAATCAAATGACCTTGCTTTCGCTGAGTATGAAATATATTTTGAAAAAGAGGATAAGCTTACTGAAAAACTGACTGTGGCTATGGAGTCAGGTGAGCTTGTCTGTGAGAAAATGGGTAAGGTTAACGGCAGAAAACGTATCAAAGAAGTAAATGTTTCAGAGAATATCAGAAAATACTCACTTTCAGAAAATGAAGAAAGTGTTGTTATGAATGTTATTCTGCCGGGAGGTAACACAAAGAATGTTAACCCGATGAATCTTCTTGATGCAATTAACAGATATTACAACTCAGACATTGTGCCTTTAAATATTGTCAGACTCGGGCTTCTTGATGAAAATCTTATTGCTTTTGAATAAATAAACGGCACAAAAAACTTTGTAAATAGTCAATAAAACTATTGCAATCTTGTTTTTATTATGATATTATATATAAGCGTTCGTTTGCGTTTAGAGATTAAAACCACTAAACGGCGATTAATGCACAGCGTACATTAAAGCGGTCGGTCCTCTGGCATAAGATGCGTAAGAACGGCTGAAAAAATCAGGAGGTCAATTATGGACGCATTGAAACTTATTGCTCAGGACAGCATCAAAGCTGACGCACCTCAGTTCAAGGTCGGTGACACTGTTAAGGTTCACGTAAAGATCCGTGAGGGCGAAAAGGAACGTATTCAGGTTTTCGAGGGAACAGTTATTGCTCGCAAGGGCAGTGGTGTAGCTCAGACATTCACAGTAAGACGTGTTTCTTACGGTGTTGGCGTAGAAAGAGTTTTCCCCGTTCACTCACCCAACGTTGCTAAGGTTGAAATTGTCAGAACAGGTAAGGTTCGCAGAGCTAAGCTCTACTACCTTCGTGACAGAGTCGGTAAGGCAGCTAAGGTTAAGGAACAGATCAAGTAAGTTTTTTCCGAGGCAAAAGGGACAGTTATGTCCCTTTTTTTACTTTAAAGCAGGCCTGAGGTTTTTGAAAATGAAAGATAAAAAAAACGGTTATATTTATTACGACTCCCACAAAAAAACAGAAAAAGAAATTCTGCGTAATGTAGCATGGACTTCTCTTTTTCATTGGGTTTATGCAATGGTAGCTATTTTTATAATAGTTTTTATTGTTGTCGGCTTTTTCTTCAGAGTTTTTTCTGTTGACGGAGAATCAATGAAGCCCACTTTCAACGACAACGACCTGCTTCTTGTGTCAATATACGACACAGAATCTGTTCAGTCAGGTGATATTGTTGTTGCAGATTTGTCTGACAATGAAGAAATTATCATTGTTAAAAGAGTTGTTGCAACAGAGAATCAAACAGTTGAGATAGACTACAAAACTCAGACTCTGATGGTAGACGGTGTCGTAGTGGAAGAGGACTATATATCAGAGATGTCATATGCGCCTCTTAATGAGATATCCTACCCGTATACAGTGCCTGAAGGTCATGTTTTTCTTATGGGCGATAACCGTATAGATTCAAGAGACAGCCGCAACAAAAATGTCAAAGCCGTTCCCGTTGAAAAGATACGGGGAAAGGTTGCTGCACGGTTTTATCCCTTTTCTGATGCAGTATTTTTTGGTTGGTGATTATTATGCGTAAAAAAATTACTGTTTTTCTATTTGAGTTTGCATCTACTTGTGTCAGTGCAATAGCAATCATAGCACTGATTTTTATTATCGGCATCAGGGTGACAACAGTCAACGGAAGTTCAATGGAGCCTACTTTATCTGATTCTGACAAGCTTGTTATTATCTGTTCGGAACAGAAGTTTGAATATAAAGATATCGTTATTATCTGTGAGCCGAATATTCTTGATGAAATAATTGTCAAGCGTGTTATTGCAACGGAAGGCCAGTGGGTCGATGTAAGATATAATGAAGGTCTTGTCTATGTGGGTGATTCACCCGACACAATGCAACCTCTTGACGAGGATTATACAGCGTGTCTTACAGACGAATTTAATCCCGAAGACAGACATGAATATCCTGTGCAGGTGCCCGAAAACTGTATCTTTGCAATGGGTGATAACAGAAACGATTCTACAGATAGTCGTTCCTTTAGGGTAGGCTTTGTACAGGAAGGCTATATTCTCGGCAAGGTTCTGTTCCGTTTTGCCCCCTCATTTGATTTTAGTTTATATGATTGACGGTGATATAAATGAAATTATATAATAAATTGATAAACAGTGTATTTGAATTTGCATCAATAGCGGTATCAAGCGTTGTTGCAATCGCATGTATATTTACATTTATGTTCAGACTTGTCGGTGTTGACGGCTCGTCAATGGTTCCGACTCTGTCACATAAAGACTGGCTTCTCGTCTCAACAATTGACGGTGAATATGAGTATAAAGACATAATAATTGCTGTTCAGCCCGGCGTTCTCAATGAACCCCTTGTCAAGCGTGTTATTGCAACTGAGGGGCAGTGGGTTGAGGTTGACTATAACGAAGGTGTTGTCAGAGTCGGTGATACAAAAGACACAATGACGTCCCTTGAAGAAAACTATATAGCAGAGCCTGCAACAACCCGTTATTACACAGACAGAAACGAATATCCCATTCAGGTGCCTGAAAACTGTGTTTTTGCAATGGGTGATAACAGAAATAATTCCACAGACAGCCGTTCATATCTTGTAGGATTTATTGACGAAAGATATATTCTCGGTAAGGCTCAGTGCAGAGTTGTTTCAGGTGAATCAGGCATTGATTTTGATAAATTCAGTATTTACGAAAAATGATATTTATGGGGGCTGGGCACAGCCCTCTTTTTTGGAAGGTGATTAAATGGCAGATGCAATCAAACAGCAGGTTCAATGGTTTCCAGGTCATATGGCCAAGACCAGAAGACTCATAAAGGAGCAACTCAGGCAGGTTGATGCTGTTACAATGCTTCTTGATGCGAGAATTCCCGAAAGCAGTAAGAATCCCGAAATAGATGAACTGATTCAGGGCAAGCCCACGATCATTCTTTTTAACAAAGCAGACCTTGCAGACTCTGTTGCAACAAAACAGTGGATAGATTATTACGCAAAAAAGGGTGCAGCTTCTCTTGAAGTGGACTGTAAAACAGGTAAAGGTCTTAATAAATTCAGACCTCTTGTCAGAGAAGTGCTTGCAGACACAATAAAGCGAAATGAAGAAAAGGGAATGCCCGGAAAGACGCTTCGTATTATGGTTGTCGGTATTCCTAATACAGGTAAATCTTCATTTATTAACAGAATGGGTGCAGGCAGTAAGGCAAAGGTGGAGGACAGAGCAGGTGTTACAAGAAATAATCAGTGGTTTGTCATAGGCGGCGGAATTGAGATGCTTGATACACCAGGCGTTCTCTGGCCTAAATTTGAAGACCCTGAAGTTGGCGACAAGCTTGCTTTCACAGGCGGTGTCAAAGATCAGATTCTTGATATCGAAACGCTTGCTGTAAGATTTCTGCAGGTAATGAAAGATAATTATCCCGACAGACTCAGGGAAAGATATAAAATCGATGATTTTGAAGACCTTGAGGCATGGGAAATTCTTGATCTTATCGGTAAAAAAAGAGGTATGATGATAAAAGGCGGAGAAATTGATACAATGCGAGCATCAGTAGCCGTGCTTGATGAATACCGTGGCGGAAAACTCGGCAGAATGACATTGGAGTGGGTGAAATAGTATGACATATGAATATGAAAACAAAGCTCACAGTGAGGGGTATGTAACAGTTTGCGGGGTTGATGAAGCCGGCAGAGGACCTCTTGCAGGACCTGTTTATGCTGCAGCGGTCATTCTTCCTGACGGTCTTGAAAATATGGGTATAAATGACTCAAAAAAGATGTCAGAAAAGAAAAGAGAGCAGCTCTTTGATGTTATAATTGAAAATGCAACTGCTTATGGCATAGGCTTTGCAACTGAAAAGGAAATTGATGAGATAAATATTCTCAATGCGACCTTTCTTGCGATGAAAAGAGCTGTAGAAGCAATGGGTGTAAAGCCCGACCTTGTTCTTGTTGACGGCAACAGAAAGCCCGGCACAGGGTATGAAGAATTGACTCTTGTTAAGGGGGATGCCAAGTCAATATCAATTTCAGCTGCATCAATTCTGGCAAAGGTCAGCCGTGACAGATATATGAAAGACCTTGCTCAGAGACATCCTGAATACAAATTTGAACAGCACAAAGGCTATGGCACCAAGCTTCATTATGAAATGATAGAACAGTACGGAATTCTGCCAGACCACCGTCGTTCGTTTCTTAAAAAGATTCTTGAAAAATGATAGCAGAGCCGAGAAAGACAGGTTTGTGGGGCGAAATATACGCCGCACGCTACCTCAGGGACAAAGGATATGATATTATATCTTCCAATTTCATTTCCAGAAGCGGTGAAATTGATATTGTTGCTGCTAAGGATGACGTTTTGTGCTTTGTTGAAGTAAAAACAAGAAAAGAAGGCTCGTATTTTGACCCTGTTTATGCAGTTGACAGCAAAAAAGAACAGAATGTCAGAAGCACTGCTGCCGCATTTGTTAAAGCGACAGGGCTTGATATGACATTTCGCTTTGATATTATTGAAGTGATAAAGGACGAAAAACAATATAAAATAAGACACACTGAGAACGCATTTTAGGAGTATGTTATGAGATTCTTTGATTTGCACTGTGACACAATAACCGAGCTTGAGAAGAAAAAGGGGAGTCTTGCCTGCAATGACGGGCACATTTCTCTTGACAGAGCCGGCTGTTTTTCTGAATATGTTCAGGATTATGCAGTTTTTATTCCGGATGAATACAGAGGTAAAGCTGCTGTTGAATACTTTGACCGTGTTTATGAATTCTATAAAAAGCAAATGACAGAAAACGGTATAACTGAGTATCACGAAGGATTGAATACACAATTCAGGTCTGTGCTGTCTGTTGAGGGTGCAGCTGCTATGGGTGGAACAACTGAAGGTCTTCATCATCTCGCAGCTTGTAATGTAAAACTGATTACTCTTACCTGGAACGGCAGAAATGAGCTTGCAAGCGGATGCTTTGATGATGAGGATATCGGTATTACCGGGTTCGGTAAGGTTGCAGTCAGAGAAATGGAAAATCTGTGTATAGCAGCCGATGTATCTCATCTTTCCAAAAAAAGCTTTTATGATCTTGCAGATATTGCTGAAAAGCCTTTTATGGCTTCACATTCCTGTGTTGATATTATTGACAATTATAAAGCAAAACACAGAAATCTGACTGAAGATCAGATAAGAATTATTGCTGAGCATAACGGTGTAATCGGTATCAATCTCTGGAAAATGCTGCTTGGCAACGGTGATGATAATTCAGCTGACGCTGTTTTGCGTCATATGACAAAGATGATTGAAATCGGTGGAGAAGATGTAATTGCAATGGGCACTGACTTCGACGGCTGCGATATTCACCCTGAGCTTGCAGGGATTGAGAAGATACCGTTTCTTTGTGACTATCTTTCTTTACACGGATTTAATGATGTACTTCTTGATAAAATATTTTTTGCCAATGCCGACAGATTTTTTAGCAATCTGCTATTTACAAAATAAAATCTGTCTGTTATACTATAATTTGATTTTTATTTAATTATTGTTTGAAAGGATGTTTCAAATGTTTTATACATCTACAAGAGATAAATCTCTTAAAGTGACTTCAGCTCAGGCTATCACAAAGGGCATTTCAGATGAAGGCGGTCTTTTTGTTCCCTGTGAAATTCCTCAGATTGACCTTGATTTTATTGATTCAATGAAGGATATGTCATATATCGAGAGAGCAAAGAAGGTGCTTGCTCTTTATCTTACAGATTTCACAGCAGATGAAATTGCATCATTCGTTGAAGGTGCATATAAAGAAGGAAAATTCTCAAGCGATGAGGTTGCTCCCGTTGTCAATCTTCACGACAATGTGAATATCCTTGAGCTCTGGCACGGTCCCACATGTGCATTCAAGGATATGGCTCTTCAGCTTCTTCCTTATCTTCTTATCGGTTCATCAAAAAAGACACTTAAAGACAAGGAAATTGTTATCCTTGTGGCAACATCAGGTGATACGGGCAAAGCTGCTCTTGAAGGCTTCAAGGATGTTGATTCAACAAAGATTCTTGTTTTCTATCCCAATGACGGTGTAAGCCCCATGCAGAAGCGTCAGATGTGCACTCAGGAGGGCAATAATGTCGGTGTTTGTGCTATCAACGGTAACTTTGATGATGCTCAGACAGGTGTAAAGACAATCTTTACAGACGCTCAGATAAAGGATGTTTTTGCTAAGAACAATCTTGTGTTCTCATCTGCAAACTCAATCAACTGGGGCAGACTTGTTCCTCAGATTGTTTACTATTTCTCAGCTTACTGTGATATGCTCAAGCAGGGTAAAATTACAATAGGTGACAAGATAAACGTTGTTGTTCCCACAGGCAACTTCGGCAATATCCTTGCTGCAAATTACGCAATGAAGATGGGACTTCCCATAAATAAGCTTATCTGTGCTTCAAATGCCAACAACGTTCTCACAGACTTTATCACAACAGGTAAGTACGATAGAAACAGAAGCTTCTTTGCAACTATTTCTCCCTCAATGGATATCCTTATTTCTTCAAACCTTGAGAGACTTATGTTCTCACTTCACGGTGAAGACGATGCTGCTGTAAGAGAGCTTTACGGCTCTCTCAAGGATAACGGTACATTTGAGGTTTCTGCAGATGTTCTTGAAAAAATCAAGGCTCTTTATTCTGCAGGCTGCTGTGATGATGAAGAAACAAAGGCAACTATCAAGGAAGTTTATGAGACATATGACTACCTTTGCGATACGCACACTGCAGTTGCTGTCAAGGTTTGTGAAGACTACCGCAAGGAAACAGGCGATATGACTCCCGTTGTCGTGGCTTCAACTGCAAGCCCATATAAGTTCTGTGCAAGCGTTCTCACAGCACTTGAAGGCAATGCAGATGGTGATGAATTCTCAATGCTGACTCAGCTTGAAGAAAAGACAAACGTTAACGCCCCCGAACAGCTCAGAGGACTTAAAGATAAAGAGGTACGCTTCAATAATGTCTGTGAAAAACATGCAGACAGTATGAGAAAAGTTGTTTTTGGTATGCTCGGTATTGAATAAATATGCAAAAAAAAGAGGACGGTTTTAAGCCGTCCTCTCAGTTTAGTGACAATTGTCACTAAAGGCTGATTGATTAGCCTTTCATTGCGTTGTCGTTCATTTTGAATGTTTCACAGGCTGTTTCGCCGCATTTACAAGCGGTGCTGTTGCCGACTGTAATGCAGTCTGCAGTGCAGTTGTTCTGTGTTGTGTGATATACACAGTTTTTGACTTCGCATCTGATTTTGTTTTCCATAACTCAATCACCTTTTATTTATATTTAAAGAAACGTCTCTTGCTACTATTATGGGCAGACGGTGCATAAAATATTTTTGGAAAAATGTTCCTGAGAGGAGAGTTCGGTATGAATCTTTTTGCTATAGGTGACACACATCTGTCATTCGGCAAAGATAAGCCTATGGATATTTTCAAAGGCTGGGACAATTATGTGGAACGGCTTCAGAAAAAATGGAACGCTGTGGTCTCCGATAACGATACAGTTGTGATAAACGGTGATATTTCTTGGTCAATGAAACTTTCGGAATGTTATGATGATTTTAAATTTCTTAATGAGCTCAACGGCAGAAAGATAATTATGAAGGGAAATCACGACTATTGGTGGACAACACTCAATAAAATGAATAATTATCTTAAAGAGAATGATTTTACCTCAATTGACATTCTTTTCAATAATTCTTTCAGCTTCGGGGATTATGCTGTGTGCGGTACAAGAGGTTGGTTTTACGATTCACCTGAGAGTGACAAAAAAGTTATTCTCAGAGAAAGACAAAGGCTTATACGTTCTGTTGAGAGCGGAATTGAAGCCGGTAAAGAGCCGATTGTGTTTTTGCATTATCCTCCTGTTTTTGATGACAGAGAATGTGAAGAGATATATTCTGTTCTGACTGATTATAATATAAAACGTTGTTTCTTCGGGCACATACACGGAGATACTACAGGTAGATATGATAATTTTGAGCGTGACGGAATAAAATTCGCCCTTATTTCAGCAGACAGACTTGCTTTTTGTCCAAAATTGATAGAAAAAGTGTGATTTTTATTTATTATTTCTTCACTTTTTTTTAAATAAGTATGGAAATTTTTAGAATAATTTGATATAATGTAAAAGTTAAAATATCATCTCATATTATTATGAGAACGGAGGAAAATTTAAATGAGTTTAAAATCATGTGAAAAAACCGGTACAAATGAAGTAACACTTGAGCTTACTATCAGTGCAGAAGCGTTTGCTGACGCAAACAACAAGGCTTACAACAAGGTTAAGAAAAACATTTCTGTTCCCGGTTTCAGAAAGGGTAAGGCACCCAAGGCATTTATTGAAAAGTACTATGGTGAAGGTGTATTCTATGATGATGCACTTGAAATCGCTTTCCCCGATGCTTACGAAGCTGCTGTTGCAGAAGCAGGCATCGATCCCGTTGACAATCCCTTTGATTTTGACATCAAGTCAGTAGGCAAAGACGGTGTAGAACTTTCTTGTAAGGTTACTGTTAAGCCCGAAATCGAAATCGGTGAATACAAAGGTCTTAAAGCAGAAAAGGAAGTTGTTGCTGTAACAGCTGAGGAAGTTGAGAATGAACTCAAAGCTAAGCAGGAAGACAACGCAAGAATCGTTGATGTTGACGACAGAGCAGTTGTTGACGGTGATATCGTTACTATTGACTATGAAGGCTTCAATGACGGTGTAGCGTTTGACGGTGGTAAGGCAGAAGGCTTTGACCTTACAATCGGCAGCGGTCAGTTTATTCCCGGTTTTGAAGAGAAGATCATCGGTCACTCAATCGGTGAAGAGTTTGATATTGATGTTACATTCCCCGAAGAATATCATGCTGAAGATCTTGCAGGCAAGCCTGTTGTATTCAAGATTAAGCTTCACGGCATCAAGGTTAAGGAGCTTCCCGAGCTTGATGATGAGTTTGTAAAGGATATCAGTGAGTTTGATACTCTCGACGAGCTCAAGGCTGACATTGAAAAGACAATCACAGAAGCTAAGCAGAAGAATGCTGACAAGGAATTTGAGTCAAAGCTTCTTGACGCTGTTGTTGAGTCAGTTAAGGGTGAAATTCCTGATTGTATGATTGAGACATCAATCACAAATATGATTCAGGATATGGATTACAGACTCCGTATGCAGGGTCTTGATTTCAAGACATACCTTATGTACACAGGTATGGATGAGAAGACAGTCAGAGATCAGTACAGAGCTCAGGCTGAAAAAGAAGTTAAGCTTATGCTTGCTCTCGAAAAAATCATTGAGCTTGAAGGCATTGAAGCTACAGAAGATGATGTAAATGAGCTTTATCAGTCATATGCTGATGCTTACGGAATGGACCTTGAGCAGATCAAGAACGCTGTTCCTGAAAAGACAGCTAAGGGTGACATCGCTAACAAGAAGGCTGTAGAGTTTGTTGTATCAAACGCTAAGGCAACAAAGCCCAGAAAGACAGCAGCAAAGAAGCCCGCTGCAAAGAAGTCAACAAAGAAGGCTGATGCTGCTGAGGAAGCTCCCGCAGCAGAAGAATCAGCTGAATAATTCTGAATAAATATTTTTTAAGTGTCCTATAATCAAAGAGTCCAAGGAGGTTTTTTATATGGCATTGGTACCTACCGTCATTGAACAGACAAACAGAGGCGAGAGAGCATATGATATTTTCTCACGTCTTCTCAATGACAGAATTATAGTTCTTTCAGATGAAGTAAATGATGCAACAGCAAGTCTTGTTGTAGCACAGCTTCTTTTTCTTGAAAGTCAGGATCCCGAAAAGGATATCAGTCTTTATATCAATAGTCCCGGTGGCTCAGTATCTGCAGGTATGGCTATTTATGACACAATGCAGTATATAAAGTGCGATGTTTCAACAATCTGTATGGGTATGGCAGCTTCAATGGGTGCATTTCTTCTCTCCAGCGGCGCTAAGGGCAAGAGATATGCTCTTCCCAACAGCCTTGTTATGATTCATCAGCCTCTCGGCGGTGCAAAGGGTCAGGCAACTGATATTGAGATTGTAGCTAAGCAGATACTCAAAACAAAAGAGAATCTCAACAGAATTCTTGCTGAAAACACAGGCAAGCCTATAGAGCAGATTTATGCTGACACTGAGCGTGATAACTATATGTCAGCTGAAGAGGCTCTCGAATACGGTCTTGTTGATAAGGTTATAAAACACAGATAATTTTTTGATCGGGCAGATCATCAGGTTTGCCCGATTATTTTTGTCAGGAGTGAATTACATTTGGCTAAGAATGGAAATTCAAAAGATAAACAGATTTGCTGCTCATTCTGTAACAGACCAGAAGGATCTGTCCATAAGCTGATTGCCGGCCCCAATAATGTGTTTATCTGTGATGAATGTACTGAGCTTTGCAGTAATATTATCGCAGAAGAAGTTCATTATGAAGAGAAAAAATCAAAGAAGGCTCTCCGAAGAGATCTTCCCAAGCCTGCTGATATCAAAAGCAAGCTTGATGAGTATGTAATAGGGCAGGACAGTGCAAAAACAGCACTTTCAGTTGCAGTTTATAATCATTATAAGCGTATTTATTACGGAAATGACTGTGATGTCGATATTCAGAAAAGTAATGTTCTTCTGCTTGGTCCCACCGGTGTCGGAAAAACAATGCTTGCTCAGACACTTGCGAAGATTATTGATGTACCTTTTGCAATAGCAGATGCAACAACACTTACCGAAGCAGGTTATGTGGGTGAAGATGTTGAGAATATTCTTCTTCGTCTTATTCAGGCTGCTGATTTTGATATTGAACGTGCAGAGAGAGGCATTATCTATGTTGATGAAATAGATAAGATTTCACGCCGTTCAGAGAATCCGTCTATCACAAGAGATGTCAGTGGTGAAGGTGTTCAGCAGGCACTTCTCAAAATACTTGAAGGAACAGTAGCAAATGTTCCTCCTCAGGGTGGTAGAAAACACCCTCAGCAGGAATTTATTCAGATAGATACCACTAATATTCTCTTTATCTGTGGCGGTGCCTTTGACGGCATTGAAAAGATAATTGAGAAGCGTCTGGGTAATTCTGTTATCGGTTTTGAAGCTCAGGTCAAGACAAAAGCCGATATAGACAGTGATTATATAATGTCTCTCGCAACGCCTCAGGATATTATCAAATATGGTCTTATTCCTGAACTTGTGGGCAGAGTTCCGATGATTACTCCTCTTAAAAACCTTGACAGGGAAGCACTTGTCAGAATTCTCAAAGAGCCGAAGAATTCAATCGTCAAGCAGTATGTTCAGCTTTTCAATATGGATGATGTTGAGCTTATTTTTGATGATGATGCTCTTGATGCTGTTGCTGAAATGGCACTTGAGAAAAAAACAGGTGCAAGAGGACTTCGTGCTATTATGGAGAAGGCTCTTCTTGATATAATGTATCAGGTGCCGTCAGATAAATCTATTGTTAAGGTAACAATAACAAAGGATTGTATTTCTGATTCATCAGAGCCGTTATTTGAGCGTGATGAATCAAGACTTGCATCTCAGAATAATAAACCTGCAGTGGCAGGTGCATAAAAAGAGGAGCTTTTCAGCTCCTCTTTTTTTGATAGCTATGTTATACGGTTGTAATCTCTTTTTTACTGTCAATTTCTTCACAGATGCTGTCTATAAATTTGATTCCGCTTTCTATGCACTGCATCGATTTTTCACTTTTTATTGTCAGGTGAAAATCGTGACCGTACATCAGTCCGTCAGCATAAGAAGTTGCAACTTTAGGGCAGTGTTTCATCAGTTTCTCAGCCATCGGTCGGCCCTGATTGGGACATATAAAGTCTGAATCCGACCAGGAAATAAATGCAGGGCACCACTTATCATTAACATAATTTATGGTAGACATATATTGAAAGTATTCATATTCGTATATATCACTCATATCTTCTTTGAATTTTCGTCCTGTAAGCATTGATGCAAGCTCGGGAATTACACCGAACGGAATTTTTGTACTCAGCATAGAGGGGAGATTATACGGTCCGCTGTTGAGCACAAGAGCTGCAATATCTATTGAGACTTCAGGAATGCTGAGTGTTTCGGCAAGCTCAGGATTATATTTCACTGCAGCAATATAAGACGCAAGATATGCACCTGCAGAGTCACCGGTAATAATGATTTTATCAAGGTCTATACTGTATTCTTCTGCAAGAACGCTGATGAAATTGGCGGCATCTATTGAATCCTTGATACAGCCGAAAATATCAACAGCAGGAGGCATACGGTAATTTACATTATAGACATAGTATCCGTGGCTTGCATAAAGCTCTGAAAGAGTTTTTCTGTAATCCTTATCACCCATAACAAATCCGCCGCCGTGTAAATTCAGGATTACAGGGTGTTTTTTGCCGTCCTTAAGAATAACAGGGTCAAAATAAAGGTCGCCGACAGTCATATTACGGTCGATATCACTGTAAGCAATGTCTCTTATGCAAAATATGTTGTCTATGTTGTATGGGTTCTGAGGCTTGTCAAAAACAACATCAATTGCTTTGAAAATGAATTGTGATTTATTCATACTAACACAACCTTTGATAAGATAACTTTTATGCTATTTTAACATATTATACCAATAAATTCAATGAAATTTGGTTGTTCTGTTTTGTGTACGTGTTAAAAAAATGTTAATTTTTTGTAAAATGTAACGTTGAAAATTCCTGATAAATGTGATAATATACATTCAGGAGTGATAAATATGAATGAAGTTATAAAAAATATTGTAACAAGACGAAGTGTAAGAAAATTTTCTTCAGAAGAACTTTCCGAGGAGATTCTACAGCAGATCATTACCGCCGGACTGTATGCCCCAAGTGCAATGAATACACAGCAATGGCAGCTGACTGTCATAAAAAATGATGAGAAAATTGTTGCATTGCAGAAAGCAATCGCAAAATGCCTTGACAGACCTGATTACCACAGATTCTACGGCGCCCCTGTTTTTATAATCGTTACGGTGCCTGATGATTACCGTCACGGTGCAGTTGACACTGCCTGTGTGCTTGAAAATATGTTTCTTGCTGCACATTCCCTCGGTGTAGGCTCAGTGTGGATAAATCAGCTGAGAGATTGTTGTAATGATTCTGAGGTGCGCACCCTTCTGACCTCTTTTGGTGTACCCGAAAATCATATCTGTTTCGGCTGCGCAGCTATCGGATACGCTGATTGTGAATATCCTTCTGACAGAGAAAATAAAGGTGTTGTCAGAATAATTGAATAGAAATATCCGCTGTCAGTTGACAGCGGATATTTTTTGATAAATTAACATTGATAATTGCTGATTGCAACTTATAAATTGTCCAATCCGTAACCATAGAATGGAAGAGGGAACCAGGCGTGACAGAATGAAGGCGCATCGTTTCTTTTTTCTGAATAATGAGAACCGAAGAATCGCATTGCTTCCTGATGTTTCAGAATCAAGTCAGGTTTTTCGTCAGTTTCCTCAACAGTCACTATGTTGTTTTTAACGGTAATCTTAAGCTGTTCGGGAAGCTTTTCACCCTGAATGAAAACCTTCAGCTCGCCGTCAGGCAGATTCTGATATGTTGTCTTTAGCTTAAGGAAAGCTCTTATAACATTTTCATAGCAAAATATTGTGAAATGCTCAGCATGGCCGATTTCATAGTGTTCACAGTTGATTGCAAGATATTTGTAAAGAGGCTTATCAAAGCACGGAACATTGATTTTTATGCCCTCATTACCTGAATTTTCAAGGGCAAGAAGAATAACATCTTCAATGTCATCTTCGTTTTTATAGAACAATTCGTGAAGTCCCGATTTATCACTGAAATATGCGAACCATCCCTTCACTTCGCCGTCCTTAAGTGCGACATACGGAACGGTATTCCAGGAGTGAAGAATGTCAAAGATTGCTTCTGCGGGGCGCTCCATACGGAAAATACGGCTGTTGTATATTTCTGTAATTTCTTTGATATATTTTGTGTCTGTTTCTTCAAGTCTTTTAATTGAAAATTCAGATTTTCTGCCTGCGCCGAGTGTTCTTTTTGCATTGTCTTTTTTGTAAGTGAAGCAGGTGCTGATACCTGCAGGCTGATATGAAAAATGCTCATATCTCTGTCTTGCACCTCCAAGAACCGAAAGGTCAGTCATATTCTGCTTCATCTCATCAAGTGCAAGCAGCATACAGAACTGCATATAGCCCTTTCCTCTGTGTTCTGGGTGAACTGCAACATTGCCGATACAGCCGATTTTCAGTTTTTCATCGCATGCTGTAACAGTGTTGTAGTAAAGGCCTACAGCAGCTCTCATATCACCGTCAACATCAAGAATTATGTTGTTTTCTGCAGGTTTATACTGTTCTTTATAGAGCTTCGGAAGAAGATTGATGAATTTGTTGCCTTCCTGATTGAATTCAAATGTAAGGTCAAGCAGATTCAGCAAATCCTCTCTCTGTTCTGCTTTGCCATGGGTCATATGTATATAATCAGACATCAGATATTCTCCTTGCTTAATATATTTTTTATATAGTAGCATATATTATAATAAAAATCAAATATTTTATTATAAATATTTATTATTCACTTGCTAATTTTATGTTGTTGTGCTATACTAAAGTGAATGATTTTATGGTGGTGAAGTGTGCTTTGATTATATTGGGTATTGACCCCGGTTATGCTATTGTCGGCTACGGTGTTATTGAATATCAGAATAACCATTTCAGAGTGCTTGATTTCGGTGCCATTACGACAAAGGCACACACTGATTTCACTGACAGACTTCTTCATATTTATTCAGGTATAACAAATCTTGTTGAAATATATAAACCCGAGGCTATGGCAATAGAAAAGCTGTTTTTTAACACAAATCAGAAAACAGCTATTGATGTTGCTCAGGCAAGGGGCGTTATAATTCTTTCTGCCAGACAACATAATGTGGGTATATTTGAATATACCCCATTACAGGTCAAACAGAGTGTTGTCGGCTACGGCAGAGCAGAAAAGAAGCAGGTGCAGGAAATGACAAAGATTCTTTTGAATCTCGATAGTGTACCAAAACCCGATGATACGGCTGATGCCCTTGCAATGGCTATTTGTCACGCACATTCAAGCGGTTCTGCACTGGGCAGGCTCAATTTCAGATGAAAGGACGATAAAACAGTATGTTTTATTCTCTCACAGGTAATATTATAATGCTTGATGCCAACTGTGTTGCAATTGAATGCGGCGGGGTCGGCTTTAAGTGTAATGCTTCACTCAATACACTAAAAAGAGTCGGTGCTGTCGGCAATCAGACTACTTTATATACACACCTTGCCGTCAGAGAGGATGCACTTGAACTGTTCGGTTTTGCTGACACAAATGAGCTTGATTGCTTTAAGCTGCTCATTGGTATTTCAGGTGTAGGTCCAAAGGCTGCGCTTGCCGTGCTTTCAGAAATGACACCGGATAAGCTTGCACTTGCTGTAGCTTCAGGTGATGCAAAGGCAGTTACAAAGGCTCAGGGCGTCGGACCTAAAATTGCGCAGAGAATTGTGCTTGAGCTCAAAGGTAAACTCACGTCAGTTTCTTCTGCTGTTGATGACAGCTTTGACACCTCAGCTGCAATTGAGGCTTCAGATAACACTTCAGAGGCTGTCTGTGCGCTGCAGTTTCTTGGTTATTCGAGATATGAGGCTGCAAAAGCTGTTTCTCAGTTTGATAAAAATCTTTCTGTTGAAGAACTTATTAAAAAGGCACTTGCCGTGCTTTCAAAGAATCTGTAAGAAAGGGTGAATAATAATGGAAGAAAATGAATACCGTATGATGTCACCTGAATTTACACAGAATGATAATGATACCGAAGTTTCATTAAGACCAAAAACTCTTGATGATTATATCGGTCAGGAAAAGGTCAAAGAAAACCTTAAGATTTATATGGATGCAGCTCTCGGCAGAGGTGAAACGCTCGACCACGTATTGCTTTACGGCCCTCCGGGACTCGGTAAAACAACGCTTGCAGGCATCATCGCAAATCAGATGAATGTTCAGATTAGAGTAACATCAGGTCCTGCAATTGAGAAGCCCGGTGACCTTGCGGCACTTCTCACCAACCTTAATGAAGGTGATGTGTTATTCATTGATGAAATCCACCGTCTTTCAAGAAGTGTTGAAGAAGTTCTTTATCCTGCTATGGAGGATAATGTAATTGATATCATCATCGGAAAAGGCCCCTCAGCAAGAAGTATCAGACTTGATATAAAGAATTTCACACTTGTCGGGGCAACAACAAGAGCAGGTCAGCTTACAGCACCTCTTCGTGACAGATTCGGTGTTGTTCTGAGACTTGAGCTTTATACTCCTCAGGAGCTCGCAGAAATCGTAAAAAGAAGTGCAAGCATTCTCGGCATAGGAATTGATGATGACGGTGCACTTGAAATAGCATCACGCTCAAGAGGAACACCGAGAATTGCAAACAGACTTCTGAAGCGAGCCAGAGATTTTGCTCAGGTTATCGGCAGCGGCACTATTACAGAGCAGGATGCAAGACTTGCTTTATCGAGAATGGAAATTGATGAGCTCGGTCTTGATAATATAGACAGATTGCTTCTTACAACTATGATTCAGAATTATAACGGTGGCCCCGTCGGACTTGAGACAATAGCTGCGGCAATAGGCGAAGAGGCTGTCACTATTGAGGATGTTTATGAGCCTTATCTTATGCAGATAGGCTTCCTGGGCAGAACGCCGAGAGGCAGAGTGGTTACTAATGCGGCATATACACACTTAGGTATTGAGAAACCGGGTCAGCAGACTTTATTTTAATTTACGGAGGTTTTGTTATGGGAAGATTATTCGGTACAGACGGTGCAAGAGGAATTGCAAATACTGAAATAACAAGTGAGCTCGCAATGAAAATAGGCAGAGCGACAGCTATGGTGCTTGCAGAAAATACTGCATATAAACCTAAAGTTCTTATCGGTACAGACACAAGAAAGTCAGCTGATATGCTTGCATATGCACTCGCTTCGGGTCTTTGCTCAGTCGGTGCTGATGTTCTTATGCTCGGTGTTGTACCCACACCTGCCGTAGCATTTCTTGTTAAAGAATACGGCTATGATGCGGGTGTAATGATTTCAGCATCCCATAATCCTTGTGAATATAACGGAATTAAAATTTTTCAGTCAACAGGCTACAAGCTTCCCGATGCTATGGAAGAGGAAATTGAGGCAATAATTCTTGATGAAGTGCGTATGCCTCCTGTTGTCATCGGTGGTGAAGTAGGTAAGGTCACTCTTGCGCAGAATGCCGTAAGAGATTATATAAATCACATTGCCGAAACTGCAGACAGACTGTTTTACGGAATGAGAATTGCGCTTGACTGTGCAAATGGTTCAGCAAGTGTAACGGCAAACACACTTTTTAAGCAGCTTGGTGCTGAATGTGTTGTTATAAATGCAAATCCTGATGGTACAAATATCAACGAAAACTGTGGATCAACACACATTGAAGGGCTTGCTGAGTTTGTAAGAACACACGGTTTTGAGGCAGGCTTTGCTTTTGACGGCGACGCTGACAGACTTCTTGCTGTTGACAAAAACGGTAACCTTGTTGACGGTGATATGCTTATGGCAATTGCTTCAAAATATCTTAAAGAGAAGAACAAGCTTAACGGTAACACTCTTGTTGCAACCGTTATGAGTAATATGGGGCTTTTTGAGTTCTGTGACAAAAACGGCATAAATTGCGAAAAGACTAAGGTCGGTGACAGATACGTTCTTGAAAGAATGCTTGAAAAGGGGTATCACATAGGTGGTGAGCAGTCAGGTCACTTAATCTTCCTTGACCACGCAACAACAGGTGACGGACAGCTCTCTGCTGTACAAATTCTCAATATCATAAGAGATACCGGCAAATCACTGGATGAACTGGCATCTGAAATTGAGATATTCCCGCAGGTGCTCAGAAATGTTAAGGTTTCTGCATTCGGTAAACACAGACTCGGTGAAGACAAAGATATAAAACTTGCTGTTGAAGCTGCAGAAAAGGAGCTCGGTTCAAACGGCAGAGTTCTTGTCAGAGCATCAGGCACAGAACCACTTGTGCGTGTAATGCTTGAGGGCAGAGATAGTGAACAGATAGAACATCTTGCAGCAATGATTGCACAGATAGTTGAAGAAAGGCTTATATAAAATGAGAATTTCCGATAAATGGACAGATTACGAGCTTATAGATTGCTCAGACGGTGAAAGACTTGAGAGATGGGGCAATGTTGTTCTTATTAGGCCCGACCCGCAGGTTATATGGAACACTCCAAAAAAGCATCCCTTGTGGAAAAAAGCAGATGCAAGGTATTTCCGTTCAAATTCAGGCGGTGGCAAATGGGAAGTGTACAAAAACATTCCCGACCGTTGGACAATTGATTATAATGAGCTCACATTCAATATAAAAACAATGGGATTTAAGCATACGGGACTTTTCCCTGAACAGGCTGTCAACTGGGATTTTGTGGCTGACACAATTAAGAAGCAGGACAGAGAGGTAAAAGTTCTTAATCTCTTTGCTTACACAGGCGGCGCAACAATCTCTGCACTGAAAGCCGGAGCAGCCGTTACACACGTTGATGCATCAAAGGGTATGGTTCTTTGGGCAAAAGAGAATGCAATGTCAACAGAAGTCGAAAAGCTGCCTGTCAGATGGCTTGTTGATGACTGTATCAAGTTTGTTGAAAGAGAAATCAGAAGAGGCAATCATTATGATATAATCATTATGGATCCTCCCTCATACGGAAGAGGCCCAGGTGGGGAAGTTTGGAAGCTTGAAGATGAGGTTTATCATCTTTGTGAGCTTTGTCGTGAACTTCTGACAGAGGATTCACTGTTGTTCCTTATTAACTCCTACACGACAGGTTTATCACCTGCAGTTATGCAGTACATACTCGGTTCTGTCATCAAGCCTGTTTTCGGCGGTACTGTTTCGGCAGATGAACTCGGTCTTCCTGTTACATCTTCAGGTCTTTGTCTTCCTTGCGGTTCAACTGCAATCTGGCAGAAATAAAACTTTTTAAGGGAATTTTAAAATGAATAATGAATCTCTCATAAGGTTCTGTGATGTTTCATATCGTTATGAATCTGACAATGAAACTCCATTACCTCTTGCGATTAAAAATATAAATATTGACATAAAAAAAGGTGAATTTGTTGCCATACTCGGTCATAACGGCTCAGGGAAATCGACAATTGCCAAGCTCTCAAATGCAATTATTCTTCCTGAAAGCGGTAAGGTTCTTGTTGACGGTATGGATACGGCTGACGAAAGTCTTGAATATGATATCCGTCAGACAGTCGGTGTTGTTTTTCAGAATCCTGACAATCAGATTGTTGCAACAATTGTTGAAGAGGATGTTGCATTCGGTCCCGAGAATCTCGGCATTGAGCCCAAAGAAATCAGGCAGCGTGTTGACGATGCTCTCAAATCAGTTGGTATGTATGAATACAGACTTCACGAACCACATAAGCTCTCAGGCGGTCAGAAGCAGAGAGTTGCTATTGCAGGCGTTATGGCAATGCAGACTGATTGTATTGTTCTTGATGAGCCCACTGCGATGCTTGATCCCAAGGGCAGAGAGGAAGTTATGAAGTCTATGCTTCGTCTTAACAAGGAAATGGGAAAGACTGTCGTTCTCATCACTCACTATATGGACGAAGCCGTTAAAGCAGACAGAGTTATTGTTATGAATTCCGGCAGTGTTGTCCTTGACGGTACTCCGAGAGAAGTTTTTGCACACGAAGATATAATCGAAAATGCAGGTCTTGAGCTTCCCGACAGCGCAAAGCTTGCTTTAAAACTCAAAAAAAACGGAGTGAATCTCCCTGATAGCATTTTAACTCCCGATGAATTCATAGAATCCTTTAAATTTTCAGTTTCGGGAGGTGCTTCACATTGAGTATTCTCGAAATAAAGAATCTTTCATACAAATACGGTGTCGGCACCCCTTTTGAAATTGCAGCACTTGATAATATAAATTTTTCTGTTGAAAAAGGTGAAATGCTTGCAATTATCGGCCACACAGGCTCGGGAAAATCAACACTCATTCAGCATTTCAATTCACTTCTGAAGGCTTCTGAAGGTCAGGTGCTTCTTGACGGCAAGGATATCAACGAAAGCCGTGAATCAGCTCATAAGGCCCGTTTCAGAGTGGGGCTTTGCTTCCAATATCCCGAATATCAGCTTTTTGAATCAACTGTTTACAAAGATATTGCTTTCGGTCCTACCAATATGGGGCTTGATAAGGCAGAGATTGACAGAAGAGTCAGAAAAGCCGCAGAATTTGTAGGTCTTAAAGAGAGTATGTTTGACAAATCTCCCTTTGACCTTTCAGGCGGTGAAAAGAGGCGTGTAGCCATTGCAGGTGTTATGGCAATGGAGCCCGAAGTCCTGATAATGGATGAGCCTGCTGCAGGTCTTGACCCAAGAGGCAGAAAGATAATTCTTGACCTCATAAAGAATTACCGTGAGAAAACGGGAAGTACCGTCATTATTGTTTCTCATTCAATGGAGGATGTCGCTTCCGTTGCAGACAGAATCGTTGTTCTCAATAAAGGTAAAGTTGCTTTCAATGATACTGTTGAAGCGGTTTTTTCTCACGAAAATGAACTCCGTGAAATGGGGCTTAATATTCCTCAGATAACAAGAATTTTCTCTGAGCTTAAAAAATTCGGCTTCAATCTCAGCAGTAATGTTTATACGGTTGACGATGCGGCAGAAGAAATTCTCAGATATCTTCACAAAGGGGGGTAACTGATTATGATAAAAGACATTACAATCGGTCAGTATTTCCCCGGCGACTCCTTTATCCATAAGCTAGATGCAAGGGCCAAGCTTATCGTTGTATTCCTTGCACTCGTTGAAATTTTCCTCTGCAAAAACTTTTTGTCTCTTGCACTTATCGTAGTTTTTGCAATTGCTTCTGTTGCAATATCAAAGATATCCTTCAAAGTTGTTTTCAAAGGAATGAAGATGATTTATTTCATCATAGTCCTTACATCCATACTTCAGATTTTCTATAATGATGAGGGAACAGTCCTTCTTGACTGGTGGAAAATACAAATTACCACAGGTGGTATATTCACAGCCATATTTATGGCAATCAGAATAATCTGTCTTATCCTTGTCAGCTCACTTCTGACATACACAACCTCTCCCACAACTCTGACAGACGGTATTTCAAGGCTTCTGTCACCTCTTAACAAGATTAAAATTCCCGTTGATACACTTGCAATGATGATGACAATTGCCCTGAGATTTATTCCTACACTTATCGAGGAAATCGACAAAATTATGAATGCTCAGAAGGCAAGGGGAGCTGACCTTGATTCAGGCAATCTTGTTCAGCGTGCAAAGGCACTTATTCCCGTATTCATTCCTTTGTTTGTCAACTCATTCAGAAGAGCATATGAGCTTGCATTCGCAATGGAATGCAGATGCTACAACGGAAGCAACAAGAGAACAAGAATGAAGCAGATGAAATTCTCATGGCGTGATGCAGTTGCTTTTGTTATCATAGCAGTTATGCTTGTGGGTATCATTCTTCTCAATCATTATTTCGGAGCTGTTATTTAATGCGAAATTTAAGACTCTGGCTTAAATATAACGGAACTGCTTATCACGGTTGGCAGATTCAGGAAAATGCAGACACCGTACAGGGTCAGCTTGAGTGCGCAATTGAACAGATTTTCTGTGAAAGGATATCTGTCAACGGTTGTTCAAGAACCGATGCCGGTGTTCACGCAAATGAATTCTGCTGTAATTTCAGAACTGAAAGCCTGATGCCCTGCGAAACAGTGGTAAGGGCTCTGAATGCAAAGTTGCCCTTAGATATAGTGGTTCTTAAATGTGAAGAAGTGCATTTTGACTTCCATGCAAGATTTGACACTAAGTCTAAGGAATATATCTATAAAATATGGAACAGTGAAGTGAGAAATCCTTTTCTTCTTGACACTGTTTTTCAATACAAATATAAGCTTGATGAAGCAAAATTGGATAAGGCTGCCAAAGATTTCATCGGTACATATGATTTTGGCGCATTCTGTGCTTCCGGCAGCTCGGTACAGGATACTGTGAGAACAGTATTTGATGCCTCCGTCACCCGAGAGGGCGATATGGTCATTTTCAGAGTGTCGGGCGACGGATTCCTTTATAATATGGTCCGCATAATGGTTGGTACTCTCATCTACATAAACGAAGGCAAAATAAATGAAGATGATATAAAAAATATCATTCTTTCTCTTGACAGGACTAAAGCGGGTAAAACCGTTTCTCCCGAGGGGTTATACCTCAATAAAGTCTATTATTAAGGCGGTGTGAAAAGTGAACAGTGAAAATAACAACACTCCACAAGAGAATAATGAATCAGTAATAGTTGAGCTTCCGCTTAAAAACAGCAAGAAGAAAAAGAGCTTTTCCTCAAAAAAATCTGATTATAACGGCCCCAGACTCTCTCCGCTTGCATTAGGCATAATAGCCGCAATCATTCTGATTATTATTTATATTATTGCAGACATTTCTTCAGGTGGTTTTATTTACACCGTCAACGGGAAATTCCAGTCTGTTCTTACAAAGAGCAGCTCTCAGAACTATGCTGTTGAAATAAATGCAGATTCTGTATTTGATTTTGAAGCACACGGTGACGGATTTATGCTTCTTACTGAGAACGGTGTTTCTTTTGTGGAAAAGAACGGTGAGTTGATTTCGGGTCAGCAGATGGTTTACAGCACACCTCTTGCTGATGTTAACGGTAAGAATATTGTTATTTATGATAAGGGTAATTCGTCATACACTCTTATGCACAACAGAGCAATTATCAGTCAGCAGAAACTTGAAGACAGAATTGTTGATTTTGCAGTGAGCAAAGACAATAACTATGCAATTGTTCTTCGTGATGATAGTTATAAAACCGTGCTTATCGGCTGTAATTCAAAGGGTAAAATTATTTATCAGTGGAATTGCTCTGACGGATATATCACTGATGTTGCTATCAATGATAACGGCAATAAGGTTGCCGTCAGCGTCATTAACAGCACAAATGCCGTGCTTTCTTCCCATATTTATATTCTTGATTTTGAATATGATTCAGCGTATGCAGAGTTTGAATATACTGATGAAACTGTTATAGGTGCCAAGTTCCTTACTGACAGAAAAATACAGGTGATAACTGATAAGAATGTATACAGAATATCAGGTAAGAATCAGACTGTTTCTTCAGAATACGGTACACAGGATATTATCTGTACTGATTTCAGTGAAGAATACACGGCAGTTATAACCAAGGACTACAGTCACGACGATACATACATTCTGTCACTATTTAAATCAAACGGAAAGCTTAAGTATTCCGTTACTTTAAACGGCAAGGTCACAGGTCTGTCAATCAGTGATAAGAGTGTTGCAGTTCTGTTCTCAGATAAAATTGAAACATATTCAAAATCAGGTAAGCTTGTCGGCAGTATCACCGACACAAAGCACTATGACGGTATTGTAATAAATAAAAACTTTATATATGTTCTTTCATCTGACACTGTAAGAAGGTTCCCCGCATACGGAAATATGTCTTATGAGCCGCAGATTGTCGAAGATGAAACACATGTGGAGGAATGATTTTATGGTTGATATTATTCTTGTTGCAATTATTCTTCTGATAACTTTTCTTGCCACAAGAAAAGGTTTTGTACTCACTGTGTTTGAACTGTTTTCAGGAATTGTTGCTTTTATCGCAGCAAGGCTTCTTGCACCTTCTGTTGCGACTGCATTATATAGCAGTACTGTGAAAAGTATTGTTCTTGAATTTCTTACGGAGAAATATCAGGGTGTAGAGAACACAATTGCACAGTCACTGGGCAGTGTAACTGAGATTTTTGATTTCTTACCCGACGGTGTTCACACATATGCAGAGAAGGCAGGTCTTTTTGACACACAGACGATGTCTCAGAATATTCTCAGCAGTATCACCAGTGTTGAACAGCTTGAAGAAAGCATTGTAGGTCCCGTTGTTCTCGCACTACTGAATCTTGTCTGCTTTGCAGTGCTGTCTTTTGTGCTTCTTATTGTTCTTCGAATTGTCGGCAGATTGCTTTCAAAGCTTGTTTCTGTGACTAAGCTCGGTAAGAAGCTTAATCAGACACTCGGCGGTGTTGCAGGCCTTCTTAAAGGTGTTGTATATGCGTTTATTTTAGCAATTATACTCTCTGTTGTGTCCTGTGCATCCGAAACCGTTGCAGCATATGCTGCTGATTCATATATCTGCACATTCGCAAGAACCCTCATCGGAATTTAAGGTGAAAAAAATGAAAGAAAAATTTGCTTATTATCTTGAAAACTGGAAAACTATTCCGAACTTCATATCCTTTGTCAGAATTCTGCTTATACCTGTTTTTGCAATTCTCTTTTACAAGGATTACACTGTTGCGGCATTCATTATTCTTGCGGCATCAGGCATATCTGACCTTGTTGACGGCAAAATTGCAAGAAAATTCAATCAGATAAGTAACCTTGGCAAAATGCTGGACCCGATTGCGGATAAGCTTACTGTTTTTGCTATTGCCATTATACTTTTCCTTAGATTCAATCAGGCAGATAATGAAACTCTCAAGGCATTTTCATGGGTTTTCCTGCTGTTTATTCTTAAGGATATAATAATGCTCGGATTCGGTCTGTTTATGATCTGTCTCGGAATGAAGCCCTGTGCTGCAGAAATTTACGGCAAGCTTGCTACAACTGCATTCTACACATTTATGGCTGTTATTATGGCCATCGGTCCCGAAGTCGGTGCATTCCGTGAACTTTATGTTATGCCAGATATTGTTATGATGATTCTTGTTATTATATCCGTCATTCTTACATTTATTGCATTTTTCAGCTACATACCCGGTGTTGTAAAACAGTTTGCTGAGAAGTACGGCTGGGGAAAGTATAAGAACGCTGATAATAATAAATAATATACATACCATTAAATATAAAGGAATTTTAAAATGCTGAATTTCAGAAAAATCACAGCGCAAGACAAAAAGTGGATATCTGAATGTATTGCTCAGGGTAATACTGACGGTGCCTGTTATTGCTTCGGCAATCTGTTTTGCTGGGGTGAACAATACGGTCTTGAAATTGCTGAATATGAAGGTATGTGCCTTATGCGTTCCGACTTTGGCGGTAAATTTTCGTATGCTTATCCGTCAGGTCAGGGTGATATAAAAGGTGCAATTGTTGCTATGATGGATGATGCTGCCTCGGCAGGTCAGCCTTTCAGAATGCATCAGCTGCTTGAAGTAAATAAAGCAGAGCTTGAGGCATTATTTCCCGATTATTTTTCTTTCAGATATGACAGAGACTCTTCTGAATATGTGTATTCTGTAAAAAATATGGCAGAGCTTGCAGGCAAAAAGTTTCACGGCAAAAAAGGTCACGTTAATGCCTTTTTCAGAAAGCATACTGATATTTCCTGCGACCCGATAACAAAAGATAATATTCATCTTTGTCTTGATATTGCCAAAAGCTGGCTGTCTGGCAAGGATTCTGAAGATGAAGAACTGCTTCACGAGTTCAATGCTCTCAGCAAGGCTGTCAAATACTTTGATATGCTCGGCTTTATGGGTGCAATTCTTTATGCTGACGGCAAACCTGTTGCCTTTACAATGGGGGAGCCGCTGAAGAATAATACTTTTTGTACCCATTATGAAAAAACGGTACCCGATTACAGAGATGCTTTTCCTGTAATAAATAACGGATTTACCAAGCTGATGCTCACAGAGTTTGATTATGTAAACAGGGAAGAAGACACAGGTGCTGAGGGGCTCAGAAAAGCAAAGCTTTCATATTATCCTGAATTTCTTCTTGATAAATATACATTACGAATCAAAAACGACCCTTTAAGAGATTTTTATGCTGATGAAAATGATTTTGATGAATTGTCACAGCTGTGGTGCGATGTCTTTGGTGATGATAAGATATATCCCGATAAATTTCTCATAGACTGTGTGAATTCGTCGGATATTTATGCTTACCGTGAAGACGGAAAAATTGTTTCGGCATTTTATCTTATTGATGTTCAGCTTGTTTCATTCAATAAAAGGTTTTCAGGTAAATATCTCTATGCTGCTGCGACACATCCTTCTTACAGAAGCAAAGGGATTATGCAAAGTATGATTGCCAGAACTGCATCAGAACTTAAAAAGAACGGCATTGATTTTATATGTCTTTATCCTGCCGAGGAATCATTATACGGATATTACAAAAAACTCGGTTTCAAAGATGTATTTAGTGAGCGTGTATATACAATAGAAAAGGGAAGTCTCAGTCATCTGAATTCTTCACGGTATTTTAATTGTTCAGCTGACTATTCAGGCATCAGAAACAGTGTTCCGTCTGAGAATTATATCACTTTTGATGCAGGCTATACTGATTTTGCCCGCTTTTGTGCTAAAAATACCGGCTTTGAAATATCTGTAGCTTTTGATGATGAAGATAAAGTATTCATTATCGGCAGTAAACAGGAAAATGCAGCTGTAATTGAAGAAGCAATATCTTCCGACTGCAATTATCAGCATATTCTCAGCGTCTTGTCTGACGTTGATTGTGATATTATAAAACTAAAAACTCCCGTTTGTATTTCTCTTGATTACGGCACATCAGATATAACGAAATCAGGTATGATGCTGATGCTAAATGATGAGCTTGAACAATTAAGAGACATTTATCTCGGACAACCCTGTATGTAGAGAGGAGAAGTATTATGATTTTAGCTTTTTTTGCCGACGGCTTTGAAGAAGTTGAGGCAATAACTCCCGTTGATTATCTTAAAAGAGCCGGAGTTGCAGTTGAAACAGTAGCTGTGGGTGATATCACGGTCACAGGTGCACACGGCATCAGTATTGTCTGTGATAAAACAACAGCTGATATCAAAGATTTTAATGCTGTAGACGGTATTATTCTTCCGGGAGGAATGCCCGGTACAATAAATCTTGAAAAAGATGAAACAGTTCAGTCAGCTATTGATTTTTGTGTTGCAGAAAATAAGCTTGTTGCCGCAATATGTGCAGCGCCGTCAATTCTCGGTCATAAAAATCTTCTTGACGGCAAGTTTGCGACCTGTTTCCCGGGATTTGAGAATGACCTTGGTAACGCCGTGCTTTCAGATAAATTTGCAGTCAGGGATGGAAATATAATTACTGCAAAAGGTGCAGGTGCAGCAAGTGAGTTTGCGTTTGAGATTATTGCATATCTCTGTTCTGCTGAAAAGGCTTTTGAAGTCAGGTCGACAGTTCAGACATGCTATTGATAAGAAAGGGTTGAATAATATGAGCAAGCCTAAAAAAGAAAATAATCCCATCAAAAAGCTTTCATCGGGAAAAAGACCTTCACGTGCTCCCAACACAATTGAAGCACCTGAAGAAAAAACACCTGAAATGATTAAGCTTGAGAAGAGAAAAGCGGCACAGAAGAAAATGGTGCTTTACAACGTGAAAAATGTGAGCATAATTATGTCAATTGTTGTTGCAATTTCTGTACTTATAGCTTCTGTTGTTGTGTCTTGTGTCAATGATGTACTTGCTATTCATATAAATGAAAAGCGCGACACAGTAACTTCTGTTGTTATAACAGACGGTATGGACACAAATGATGTCATAAATGCTCTTGATGATGCTGGTGTTATCAAAAATGCCTGGTTCTGTAAAATTGCAGCAAGATTTATCGGTTATTCAGATGAAGGATATATTGCAAGAACATATGAATTCAAACCTTCAATGGGACTTGAAAATATGCTCAATGAAATCAAGGCACTTAACAGCTCAGACGCAAAAACTGTCAAGCTTACATTCCCTGAGGGATATACTGCAGATCAGATTTTTGCTCTTCTTGAAGAAAACAATGTCTGCTCAAGGGCAAAGCTTGTTGAAGCAATGAAGACTCACGATTTCTCTGAGGATTTTGATTTCCTTAAGTCAATGGCAGATACACAGGCGAGATATATGCTCCTTGAAGGCTATCTTTATCCTGACACATATGAATTCTATGTAGGTGAAGGTGCCGTAAGTGTTATAAAGAAATTCCTTAATAACTTTGACAGACGCTGGACAGATGATTATGCCACTAAAGCACAGGAAAGAAGATTGACTGTAGATCAGATTATCAAGCTTGCTTCTATTGTTGAAAAAGAAGCAGTCGGTGCAGATATGCCCGTTGTAGGCTCAATTCTCTTTAACCGTATTGATGCAAATATGCGTCTTGAATGTGACTCTACAAGCATTTATATCGATTCTAATCTTTCAGGTCTTTCTGAAGCTGATATGGAGGCTTTTGACTCACTTTATGACACATATTCCTGCCGTGGTTTGCCCGTTGGTGCCATCTGTAACCCCGGTGACGATGCTATTTCAGCAGTTCTCAATGCACCTGAAACAGATTATTACTATTTCATTCACGACAGAAATAATGAATTCCACGTTGCGAAATCTCTTCAGGAGCAGGAATACAATATTTCAAAATACGGACTTGCTCAATAATATTGACAAAAAAAATATTTATGATATAATTAAAATATGAAAATTTTACATTCAGTAAAGGGTGAATTGTATGAATAAAATTAAAAAGCTTCTCAGTGTAATTGTTGCTGTTATGATGGTTATGTCTTGTCTCGGCATTGCTGCAGCAGCAGAAGAGGAATCTCTTGTCGGAAAAACAGGTGCATTTGACATCATCAACTACAATGTTGCCGGTCTTCCCATTCCTGCATCTGAGACAGCTGACGGCAGAGATGCTCTCGCTGATAATCTTGAAATCGCCGGAATCCTCAACAATCTTAAGTATGATGTTGTTGCTATTCAGGAAGATTTTAACTATGACCTCTATGTCAGAGAGCTTATGACAAACTACAAAAATGTTACTGATGAAGACGGTAATGTTACAGAAAGACATCAGACCGTTCATGCAGGCGGTGTGCCCCTGGGTGACGGCGTAAATGTTTTCTCTTCTTATGCTCAGTATAATGAAGAAAGAAAGACTTGGGAAGAGACAGCAGGTGTTCTTACAGAAGGTTCTGATGAACTTACATACAAGGGTTTTGTCGTTACAACAATTGAACTTGAAGACGGTTATTTTGTTGATATTTATAATCTCCATGCTGATGCTTACGGTGGTGATGAATCAGTAAAGGCAAAAGAAGCACAGTTTGCTCAGCTTGCAGAATACATTAAGAAGCATTCTGTTTTTGATGAAACAACTCTTACATATGACCACGCAGTTGTTGTTGTCGGTGACTTCAATCAGAGTATATGCTGGGAAGAAGATGGCGGCAAGCTC
This sequence comes from uncultured Clostridia bacterium, assembly GCA_937876205.1. Lineage (GTDB taxonomy): Bacteria > Bacillota > Clostridia > Oscillospirales > Acutalibacteraceae > UBA1081. The sequence goes on along the minus strand of CALEII010000013.1, from coordinate 38,837 downwards.
ATAGAAAACCTTCTTGAAGAGTGCTATCTTAACGATGCATGGGCAGTTCAGACTATTTCTGAAATTCACGAGAATCCTGAAACATATGAAGCCTACTACACATATGCAAAGGAAACAAATCTCAGCTACTCACAGACTCAGGGTGCATACGACTCTGTTGAAAGAGTAATTTTTGCTGACGGTAACGGTATTGACCTTACTCTCGATGTTTTTTCTTACCTTCAGATTATCGGTAAGGATAATGAACCCCTTTCAGACCACTGTGCAGCTACAGCAGCATTTAACTATGAAATAGTTGAAAAAGTGCAGGATACAGGTACAGAACATGATAAGGAAGAAGTTCAGCCGGAAAAGAGTATGCTTCTCAGATTCCTTGATTATATTGCAAGTATTTTCCGTGCAATAGGCAAGCTTTTCCAGGATTGGTCTAACTGGATGTAATATCATTTGCATCTGTCGATAAATGTAAATAAAATGTTAACGGTTTCGGTTATGTGTTGATAATCGAAACCGTCTATATTATAATGAAATAGAATTATATTTAGAAAGAAGTGTGTCAAATGAAAGTATTTATGATCGGCGGTACAGGTCTTCTTGGTGCAGCAGCTGCGCAGATGTTTATAGACAGAGGTCACAGTGTTAAAACTCTTGCTCTGCCTCCTCTTCCTGTTGGTGCGCCCATTCCTGAAGAGATGGAAATCATCTTCGCAAACTATCTTGAAAAGACTGATGAAGAAATTCTTGAAATGATGGCAGGTTGTGATACTTTCGTTTTTGCAGCCGGTGTTGATGAAAGAGTTGAATTCCCTGCACCTGTTTACGAAGCATACAAAAAATATAATATTGAGCCGGTAAGAAAGCTTCTTACTCTTGCTAAGAAAGCTGGCGTCAAGCATTCAGTTGTTCTCGGTTCATACTTTGCTTATTTTGCAAAGGAATGGCCTGAGCTTGAGCTTACAAAGCATCATCCTTATATCAGAAGCCGTATTGAGCAGGAAGAAGTTGCTCTCAGCTTCGCACAGGACGGCACAATGGATGTTGCTGTTCTCGAGCTTCCTTACATTTTTGGTACTCAGCCCGGCAGAAAACCCGTTTGGGTTATCCTTATCGAACAGCTCGCTCCTATGAAGCCTTGCACAATGTATCCCAAGGGCGGTACAACAATGGTAACAGTCCGTCAGGTTGCAGAGGTTATTGTTGGTGCAGCTGAAAAGAATGTTGGCGGTAATGCAATTCCCGTAGGCTACTACAATCTTACTTGGAATGATTTCCTTCGTATTGTTCACGCAGCTATGGATGATCCCAAGAGAGGCATTATCAATATCCCCAAGTGGTCTTTCCAGCTTTTCGGTCTTTATATGAGAAAGCAGTATGCTGACAAGGGCGTTGAAGGCGGTATTGATCCCGTAGGCCTTGCAGAGATTATGTGCAGAGAGACATTCATTGATAAAAAATGGTGTGTTGAACTCGGTGTAACCGAAGACGATATCAAGTCAGCTATTTTCGATTCAGTTAAGCTTTCTGTTGATGCTTTCAACGGCACTCAGCAGCTTCTTGAAATGAAAGGTGAATAAATTTTACGGAGCCGTAGCTTTTACGGCTCTGTTTTTATCAGAGGTATGCTTATGAAAGAGCAATTCATCCGCACGGCATTACTTTACGGTGTAGAAGCTGTGAAAAAATTCAATAATTCCCGTGTCGCAGTTTTCGGAATCGGCGGCGTTGGAGGCCACCTTGCCGAAGCTCTCGTAAGAAGCGGTATCGGAACAATTGATATAATTGATGATGATACAGTTTCTGTCACTAATATAAACCGACAGTTAATTGCTGACTGGTCATCAGTTGGCAAAAATAAAATTGATGTTATGGAGGCTCATCTTCATAGTATTAATCCTGATTGCATTGTGAATAAGCATAAAAAATTTGTTCTGCCCGAAAATATAGATGATTTTGATTTTTCTCAATATGATTATGTTGCAGATGCCATTGATACTGTCAGTGGCAAACTTGCAATTGTAAAAAAAGCGTATGAAAGCAGTGTTCCTGTAATAAGCTCAATGGGTGCAGGTAATAAGTTGGATCCCACACGATTTGAAATTACAGATATCAACAAAACAACTGTCTGTCCTCTTGCAAGGGTAATGCGTAAGCTTTGTAAAGATAATGGAATTAAGAAACTGAAAGTTGTTTATTCCAAGGAAGAGGCTATAACTCCGTTTGTAATTGAAGGGTTGAATGAAGTCTCAGCAAAACGTCAGATTCCCGGCAGTAATGCTATTGTGCCTGCAACTGTAGGGTTGATTATTGCTTCTGAAATACTTAAAGATATAGCAAAAAAATGAGCCATAAAAGGCTCATTTTTAATTTATCTGAACATATAAAATTTCAGGTGTGCTTCTGAATTCTTTTATTCTGATTTTTATCCGTGTTGTTTCAACGGGCTTTGTATGACAGATTGCTTTATGACCGATAACCGTTCCTTCACCAAATTTTTTCCATTTTCCTTTTACATCAATGAAAACATCAAATTCCTCGATTTTCTGACCGTTACGGACATTTTCCTTGATAACAACCTTATCAAACATCTGAGGTTCATCAAATTCAATGATTATTTCTGGTTTTTTGTCCTTTTCTGACGGTGACCAGTATGTATTGTTATTATCTGCAATGTTCACGGCTTTATAAATTGAACTCAGTTCACTTGATGCAATGATTCTGTCTGCATCCTTGAGAATATTGTAACCAAAAATTACTCTCAGTTCGTGACCTGTTGATTCAAGAATCTGCAAATCCTGATCATTAAGTCTGCCTCGTTTGTCGGGTGCAATTCCGAGCATCAGATTCATATTTGCGCCAACAGTTCTGTAATACCAGTTGAGTAGCTTGTCCTTGGTTTTTGAAAGCATATCGTCGTCTTTTTTGTAGAACCAATGTCCTCTCATCGGGATTGCTGCTTCACAGTGTGACCACGCAAATTCAGTTTCTTTTTTTATGAATTTTCTAGAGCCGATGTCTATTTCCATCTGACCGTATTTCGGCTTTATGACAGAACGGGGAACTGAGCCGTCTTCAGCATAAGTGTATGATGCAGGCACAACGCTCCATTCAGATTTTCTCAGAACACCTCTGCCGTTACCAAGCCATCTGCCGTCAGGTCCTCTGAAAATAATTGCACAATCCGGCTGTTTTTCCCGGATAAGTGCATAAATAGCTTCATAATCTATGTATGGCATTCTTTCGTCGCATCTGTCATCAAGCCATAATGTGAAAAGCTCGCCGTAATTCGTTACAAGCTCTTTAATCTGAAAATAAATAAAGTTATTGTAGCTGTCATCATTTTCTTTGAAAGATGGCTCGTGTCTGTCCCAGACAGGTATGTAAAGACCGAATTTCAGACCGTGCTTCCTTGCAGATGTTGCCACCATTTTTACAAGGTCACCCTTGCCGTCAAGCCAGTTAGAGCTCTTTACTGAGTAATCAGTTGTTTCTGTCTGCCAGTTACAGAAGCCGTCATAATGTCTCGCAGTGAGAATGAGCCCTGACATGTTTCCGTCTGCTACAGCCTTTGCCCATTCGTCTGTATCTATATCCTCAGGGCAGAAAGTTTCAGGTACGGCAAATCCGTCACCGATATCCTTTCCTGTGAAAGTATTCATACCATAATACGCAATGGCATAAAATTCCATATCCATCCACTTAAGCTGTCTCTCAGTTGGCTTTACTTGAGATGCAATTTCAAATGCTTTCATAATTTCACCATAGATAAAAAGCCGTAGTTTATGCTACGGCTTAAGATTTTATTTGCCTTCGTCGTTGTTAGTTGCGACAATGTCAACGCCTGTACCGCAGACGTTTTTAATAAAAACATCACCGATTTTAACAGGAGCATCTACTGTCACCTTGTTGATTTCCTTCATAACATCAAAGATTGCACCCTTGGGGATGGGGCCTGATGTTTTGCAGGGAACAACGGGGTAGTAACCACCGTTTACTTTTACTGTTGAATGAATTGAACGGACAGGATTTGTAACTTCTGTTCTTGCATATGCATCACCACGCTTACAGGTGTTGCCTGTAACAGAAACTACTTCGTCGTTTTCAATTTCAACTGTTATCTGACAGCCTAAAGGACAGGCTACGCAAGTCATATCTCTTTTCATCTTTTATTCCTCCACTCTGACCTTGATTGTGCTGTTCTCATTAAGAGTAGCAAGAATATCTGCAGGAATAACAACATTTTCCATTTCACCGGGAGCAAGCTTGACCTTTTTCTTTGATGAAATGACCTTGCCGTCAACTTCGACTGTGAGCTTCTTGTTCATATAGATTGCGCCCACACGGAAATAGAGCTTGATGTCTTCCTTTGATTTTATGTTTACCTTCTGAGGTACAATATATCTTACGCCGTTTTCAGGAGTAGTATTGATGTAAACTTTTTCTTCCGTGTCTTTGCCGAGGATGTATCTTGCCGCACCTTCACCGGCAATCTGCGATTCAAGTGTAACATAGTCAACAAGATCATGTACCTGAAGAACATTACCACAGGCAAAAATACCTTCGTGGTCTGTTTCTCTCATTTCATTAACTACTGCGCCGTTAGTTATGTTATCAAGCGCAATGCCTGCCTGCTTTGTTAGCTCATTTTCGGGAATAAGACCGACAGAGAGCATAAGAGTGTCGCATTCAATATATTCTTCACTGCCGGGGATAGGCTGAAGTCTGTCGTCAACCTTTGCAATTGTGACACCTTCAAGTCTTTCTTTACCGTGAGTTTCAATAACTGTTGTTGAAAGCTTAAGAGGAATACCGAAATCGTCAAGACACTGAACGATATTTCTTGTAAGACCGCCTGAGAAAGGCATAAGCTCACAAACAACCTTTACTTCTGCACCTTCAAGAGTCATTCTCCTAGCCATAATAAGACCGATGTCACCTGAACCGAGGATAACAACCTTTTTGCCGGGCATAAAACCATCAATGTTAACATATTTCTGAGCTGTACCTGCAGTCATTATACCTGATGCACGTGTACCTGCAATCTGCAGTGCTCCTCTGGGTCTTTCACGGCAGCCCATAGCGAGAATAACAGCTGTTGCCTTGATCTGAATAAGACCGTCTGTAGTGTTTACTGCAGTGACAATCTTGGCATCACTTACAGAAAGAACCATTGTGTTGACCTTGACTTCAATATCTGTATCTTTGAGAAGGTCAATGAATTTTGCCGCATATTCAGGGCCTGAAAGCTCTTCACCGAAGTAGTGAAGACCGAAGCCTGTGTGAATACACTGTTCAAGGATGCCGCCGAGAGTTTCAGCTCTTTCGAGAACGATGATTTTCTCAACACCGCATTCTTTAGCTTTGAGAGCAGCTGCCATACCTGCGGGGCCACCGCCTACTACTACAAGATCATAGTTTAACATCATTCTCACCTCACTTTGTTTTCTCGAACAGAATGTTTGAATTTCCGCCGAATTTTGTGATTTCGTTTATTTCACAACCGAGTTCACGGGCAAGTATTTCAACGACCTTTGAACCGCAGAAGCCACCCTGACATCTGCCCATACCTGCTCTTGTTCTCCTCTTGACACCGTCAACATCTCTTGCGCCTGCAGGTGCTTTGATAGCGTCAATGATTTCGCCCTCTGTGATTGTTTCACAACGACAGATGATTCTGCCGTAAGCACTGTTATTCTTTATAAGTTCAGCTCTTTCTTCATCAGTCATATGTCTGAATCTTACAGGAGCTTCTCTTGTGTCATCGTAATCAGCTTTTTCTTCAAGTTCACCAAAGACAGACTTTACGATTTCGCCGATGTATTTTGCAATTGCGGGAGCAGATGAAAGACCGGGTGACTCAATTCCTGCTGCATTGATAAGCCTTGAGTTCTTTTCGCTGACGCCAATAAGAAATTCGTGTGCAGCTGCGTGAGCACGAAGACCGGTGAAAGAAGTGATTGCGTGTCTTGTGTTAACTGAGGGAACACTCTTTACTGCATATTTTCTTACATCATTAAGACCTGAATTTGATGTTGCAACATTAGTCTTGTCGTCAATGTCTTCAGCAGTAGGGCCGACAAGGAGATTTCCGTCAACTGTGGGAGAAACAAGAATACCTTTACCCATTTTGCTGGGACACTGAAAGATTGTGTGACTTACCGTATTACCTACAGCTCTGTCAAGGAGGAAATATTCGCCCTTTCTTGCTGTGATGCTTATTGTGTCGTCACCTGCCATACGTGCAAGGTCATCAGAAAATACACCTGCCGCATTGATGACATATTTTGCCTCTATCTTGCCCTGAGTTGTGTCAAGTACAAGACAATCATCAGTTGTTTCAACTGACTTTACTTCGCAGTTCCTGATAAATTCAACACCGTTTGAAACAGCGCATTCTGCTGCTGCAATTGTAAGTTCATAGGGACATACGATACCTGCAGTGGGAGCATAGAGTGCGCCGAATGATTCTGGGCTGAGATTAGGTTCCTTTGCGAGGAGCTCTTCTTTAGAAAGAATGCTGATTTCGGGTACACCGTTAGCCTTGCCTCTTTCAAGAAGGACTTCAAGATGCTTCATTTCGTCATCTGAAAAAGCAACGACAAGTGAGCCGTTGTTGACGTAGGGAACGTGAAGTTTCTCACAGGTTTCAGGCATAAGGGCACAGCCTTCAACATTCATTTTTGCCATAAGACTGCCTTCAGCAGCATCAAAGCCAGCGTGAACAATACCGCTGTTAGCTTTTGTTGCGCCCATAGCAACATCGTTACACTTTTCAAGAAGTGCAATTCTGAGATTGTACCTTGACAGCTCTCTTGCTGTCATTGCACCGGTGACACCTGCACCGACAATTGCAATATCGTACATTTTTAATATCTCCTTTAAAAATTATTCATACATACAATATTATATCAAAGTAAATAATTAAAATCAATAGAAAATAACAAATTGTGACAGCGAATTATTTCCTTATTTTATCTAGTAATTCATAAGGAATTCTGAGGTTACCTTTTCCTTCACCAAGTTCATAGCCGTCTTTGTTTGTTCCGTGAAAATCAGAACCTCCCGAAAGAAGAAGGCCTGTTTCTTCTGCCATTTTTCTGTAACGGATACTCATATCATCCGTATATTCGGTGTAATACCCTTCAATGCCGTCAAGACCGCATTTTTTCAGATATTTCAGAAGCTCCGAAAGCTCTTTATCTGATTTTCCTATCTGATTCAGATGAGCAAGAAAAGCTTTTCCGCCGCTTTTGTGTATTATTTCAATAGCATCTTCCGCAGAGAGTGTGCTTCTTTCTACAAAAGCAGGCTTACCGAATGAAAGATATTTGTCAAATGCCTCTGTTTTTGATGAAACATAGCCTTTTCTCATCATTGCTCGTGCAATCTGACTTCTGCCTGTAACTTTTGAAGTAGCTTCTGCAAGTATGTCATCAATTGTTATGTGAATTCCGAGCACCTCAAGCAATGCAATTACCTTGTGATTTCTTAAATCACGCTGAATTATCATTTCATCGAGTATGTTTATTATAGCGGGGCAGTCGATGTTAAAATTGAGCCCTAAAAGGTGCATTTCTGTGTCTGATGCAACAGAAAACTCTATCCCCGTTATCACTTCTACGCCGATTCTTTTTCCTGTTTCAATTGCTTCTTGCAGCCCGTCAATTGTGTCGTGGTCAGTCAGAGCAATTGCAGAAAGCCCTTTATCCTTAGCGTGCTTTACCACTTCAGACGGTGTCAGTGTACCGTCTGAGCAAGTTGAATGAGTGTGCAAATCAATGTATTTATTCATCTGTCATACCCTCTGCAAAATTGCTGATTTCATCAAGCATAGTGTTTATATTTTTAAGATAGCTTCTGAGTTCTTTGTCACGGTCAAAAAGCCTTGCGACTTTTCTGACCTGTCTGATAAATTTATAATCGGGCTTTATATTGTTATATAAAACAGGACAGCCTGATATGCCTCTGATGTCAGCTCTTGTGTCGTACCCGTTTTCTGTAATCATCGGGAAATAGGGATAAATACGGCAGGCAAGAGGTCTTGTTTTTCTGTTACAGGAACCGCTGCACACGACCATTTTATAGCCCATATTTCCGTCACAGTCTATTATTTCAAAGCCGTCAATACCTTTTAGAATATCTTCTTCATAAGGAAAAAGCCACATTCCGGTATTATCGTCCCCCTTACAGCATCTGCCGCCGCAGAGCTTGCCGCAGTCATATCTAAGCGGCGTTACTCTTTCCAATAGTTCATATGCTTTTGAGATAAGCTCATTTTTATTTTTCATTTTTATCACCACAGTTATTATACAATATTTGTATTCGCAGTGCAATAAAAAGAGTGATATTATGTTCAGCTGAAGAATTCATATTTCAGCCTCTGAAATCATATTTATTGAATGATATGTATTAAGGAGGTTTTTTCTTTGAAAACTCTTGTTGAAGAGAGAGCAATTGAATTGGGTGAATATATAGTTGAAAATAATACGACAGTCAGGGCAACTGCAAAGAAATTCGGTGTTTCAAAAAGCACTGTTCATTCTGATGTATCTGAACGGTTGAAAAGAGCGAGTCCGTCACTGTACATAGAAGTAAGAAAGGTGCTTGATACCAACAAAGCGCAGAGGCATATCAGAGGAGGTCAGGCAACGAAAGAAAAATACAGAAAGAAGTAGCACAATTCTTGTAAATAATAAGTAAGAATATTGAAATTACTCACGTTATGATATAGCTCAGGCGTGGGTATTTCTTTTATGTGTTCTTTGAAATGCGAATGATGAACAGATTTTTTCGCATAGTCTTAAATATAATGAATTTGAAAAATCTATTGCAAATAGGAGTGAAATAATATAAAATATAAACTGTATTTTAATGTGAAAAAATATGTTTAAGGTGGAAAATAATGTTTGAACAGTTAAAAAAAGAAGTTTATAAAGCAAATATGCTTTTGCCTGAGTACGGTCTTGCACCATTTACGTGGGGTAATGCCTCAGGCGTTGACAGAGAACACAATATAATAGTTATTAAACCTTCAGGTGTGCCTTATCCTGACCTTACTTGGGAAATGATGGTTATTGTTGACTTTGACGGAAATGTTATTGACAGTGAGTATAATCCGTCATCTGATACTCTCACTCATATAGAGCTTTATAAGGCATTTCCCGATATAGGCGGAGCAGTGCATACACATTCTAAATTTGCAACGGCATTTGCACAGGCAGGCAGATCTATTCCACCTCTGGGTACAACTCATGCAGATTTTTCATATGGTGCCGTACCCTGTACAAGAAGCCTTACAGAAGAAGAAATCAATTCTGCATATGAGAAAAATACAGGAGTTGTTATCTGCAATCATTTCAGAGAAAACGGACTTGATGCAAATGCAGTTCCCGGAGTGCTTGTGCGCTCACACGGAGTTTTTGCCTGGGGTAAGAATCCCGTTAAAGCAACAGAAAATGCAGCAACTCTTGAGATTGTTGCTGATATGGCTCTTCATACATTTATGCTTGAAGGCAATACTCCCGATATAGATTCATATCTTCTCGATAAGCATTATCTTCGTAAGCACGGCGCAAATGCGTATTACGGACAAGGAAAGTAATTATGGTAAATTTCACACATCTTCATATTCATACAGAATATTCAATACTTGACGGTGCCTGCCGTCTGAAGCCTCTTGTCAAGCATATAAAAGAGATGGGGCAGACCGCAATTGCTATTACCGATCACGGTGTTATGCACGGCTGTATTGATTTTTATAAAGCATGTAAGGCTGAAGGTATAAAACCTATTATCGGCTGTGAGGTATATGTTGCACAGCGAACACGTTTTGATAAGGTGCACGGACTTGATAATCAGAGATATCATCTTGTGCTTCTTGCCAAAAATGAAAACGGTTACAAAAATCTTATAAAGCTTGTTTCCGCTGCGTGGACAGAAGGCTTTTACACAAAGCCCAGAATTGACCACGATTTACTTGAACAGTATCACGAGGATATTATCTGTCTTTCAGCCTGTCTTGCGGGTGAGATTCCTCAGGCTCTGCTGAAGGGGGATTACGAGGGGGCAAAAAACACTGCACTCTGGTATAAAAACCTCTTTGGTGAAGGCAATTATTATATGGAAATTCAGGATCACGGTATTGAGGAGCAGAAGCGCACTAATCCCGATATCATAAAAATTGCCCGTGAGCTTGACATTCCTCTTGTCGCCACAAATGATGCACATTACGTAAAAAAAGAGGACGCTGAAATACAGAAAATTCTTCTCTGTATACAGACAAAGAAGACAATAAATGAAGACACGGGAATGGGATTCTCAACCGATGAATTTTATGTAAAATCAGGTGAAGAGATGCTCGCACTTTTCCCTGAATATCCTGATGCCATTGAAAATACAAACAAGATTGCCGAAATGTGCAATGTTGATTTTAAATTCGGTAATTCAATTCTTCCTAATTATGATGTGCCTGAGGGAATGACTCATTTTGAGTATTTCCGTAAGCTTTGTTATGACGGATTTGTAAAAAGATACGGTGAAAACGGTCCTCAGGAATATAAAGACAGACTTGACTATGAGCTCGGAATTATCGATTCAATGGGCTTTACCGATTATTTCCTTATCGTTTGGGACTATATTAACTATGCCCGTTCTGTGGGCATTCCTGTTGGCCCGGGTCGAGGCTCCGGTGCGGGCAGTATTGCTGCGTATTGCGTCGGTATCACTGCCATTGATCCTATGCGTTATGACCTGCTGTTTGAGCGTTTCCTTAACCCTGAACGTGTAAGTATGCCTGACTTCGACATAGATTTCTGTTATGTAAGAAGACCTGAAGTTATTGAGTATGTTAAACGCAAATACGGTGATGACCACGTGGCTCAGATTGCCACATTCGGTACTATGGCTGCAAAGGGTGCCGTGCGAGATGTCGGACGTGTTCTGGGAATTCCTCTTAATCTTGTTCAGGCTGTTACCAAAGAAATCCCCGGTGACCTTGGTATGACAATTGCAAAAGCTCTTGAATCCAGTCAGGATTTCAGAAAGCTTTATGAGGGTGACCCTCAGATAAAAAACCTTGTTGATATCTCAATGAAAATAGAAGGAATGGTTCGTAACACAGGTATGCACGCTGCAGGTGTTGTTATCTGCCGTGATCCCGTTGATACTTATGTTCCTTTATTTAAATCGGGTGATTCTGTTGTTACTCAGTATTATAAAGGCTGGGTTGAGGCTCTCGGACTTCTTAAAATGGACTTCCTTGGCTTGCGTACCCTTACTGTTGTAACAGATGCTGAAAAGCTTGTTCGTGAAAAAGTCCCTGATTTTGATGTTTATGACATTGACATTGAAGATAAAGAAACTTATGAAATGCTTGCGAACGGCGGTACAAGCTGTGTTTTCCAGTGTGAATCGGCAGGTATACGGTCACTTATGATAAATATGCACCCGAACTGCCTTGAAGATATCATCGCCGTTATCGCTCTTTACCGTCCCGGTCCTATGGATTTCATCCCCGGTTATCTTGAAAACAGAGCGCACCCCAATGACATCAAGTATCACACCCCTGAGCTTGCTCCCATTCTTGATGTTACTTACGGTACAATCGTTTATCAGGAACAGGTTATGCGTATTTTCCAGGACCTTGCAGGTTATTCGCTCGGTGCCGCTGATATGGTCCGTCGAGCAGTTGCAAAAAAGCAGGCTGACGTTCTTGAAAAACAGCGAAAATATTTCCTTTACGGCTCAGACGGTTCGGACGGCAGCTCACCCTGCGACGGCTGTGTGAAAAGAGGTATTACCGAAGAAGCGGCAAACGCTATATTTGATGATATGGCTTCATTTGCATCTTACGCCTTTAATAAATCACACTCAGCCGCGTATGCTTATGTTACTTATCAGACAGCGTGGCTCAGATGTCATTACCCTTGTGAATTTATGGCAGCTATGCTGACAAGTGTGCTTTCAAATGCAGACAAGCTTGTTGCAAATATTGCTGAGTGTATAAACCTTGGTATTTCAGTTCTTCCGCCTCACGTCAACGGCTCCCGCGAAGAATTTACAGTTGAAGAAAACGCTGTCAGATTCGGACTTCTTGCAGTCAAGAATGTTGCACAGTCTTATATTGAGCTTATAATCAAAGAACGTGATGAAAAAGGACCGTATGAATCTTTTTATTCATTCTGCAAGAGAACATACGGCAAGGAATTCAATCGCCGCAGTGTTGAACATCTTATAAAAGCAGGCGCACTCGATAATCTTGGTACAAACAGAAATCAGATGCTCAAGATGATGGATGTTGTTGTCGAGAGTCTGGAAAATGAAAAAAAATCAAGTGTTTCAGGTCAGCTCGGATTTTTTGATATCAGTCAGGAGCTTGCAAAGGAATCTGAGCCTGAAGCTCCCGATGTGCCCGAATTTTCAGAGAAAGAAATTCTTCAGCTTGAGAAGGAATCTACAGGTATTTATATGTCAGGACATCCTATGACTGCATATAAAGACTATGCAAGAAGAATTCACGCAGCTAAAATAATCGATCTCCTTGAAGCAGATGTCAACGACAAATCTTCGTTCTATAAAAACGGCCACAGAGTAAAAATTCTTACAATTCTCTCGACTGTAAAGAAAAAAGTTACAAAGAATAATACAACAATGGCATTTTTACAGGCTGAAGATGTTACAGGCTCAGTTGAGGTTGTTGTTTTTCCGAAAAAAATGGAGCAGGTTGCAGATTTACTTGTTGAAGACAATATTGTTGTTATTGAGGGTAGACTTGAACTCAGTGATGACTCAGCTTCAAAGATATCGCTTGATTCTATTACTCTTGCGCCATCTCTTGAGCGTCTTAACGGAACAGCGCCTGTTTCTTCTGCGCCGATTCCACCGCCAGATTATGTGCCGATGAAGAGAGATATTCCTCTGCCGACAGGCTTTAATAGTGATACTGCGTCTTCAGAACCTTCATCGGTTCCTGCAAGACCTGCAGTTTCAGAAAAGCCTGCACAACCTCAGCAGAAAAAGTCCACAAGAGGTCTGTTTCTTCGTCTTCCTTCCGAAGGTTGCCCCGAAATTGAACAGATTATGCCCCTGATTACTCAATTCTCAGGTCCTACCCCCGTTCATTTTTATTACTCTGATGTCGATAAATATAATATGCATACGGGAATCAGCACATCTGTTACGGCTTCTCTTTACGGAAAACTGCAGAATATTCTCGGTAATAGTAATGTTGTATTAAAAAACTGAAAATTTGTGTAGTTTTTTGACGAAAAAATATATTGACTAAAATTTACCTAAATATTATTATATTATAAATGTACAATTTACTTGGAGGTATTTACACTTATGAAGACAATTGCTGTGCTTACTAGCGGCGGTGACGCTCCCGGAATGAATGCAGCCATTAGAGCTGTTGTCAGAACAGGATGCGAGAACGGTATGCGTGTTCTTGGTGTTCGCAGAGGCTATAACGGACTTATGAACGGTGATATGTACGAGATGAATCTTCGTACTGTTTCAGATATTATACACAGAGGCGGCACAATGCTTTATTCAGCAAGAAGCCCTGAGTTCAAGACTGAAGAAGGTCTTCAGAAGGCGCTTGATGTATGTAAGGCAAACGGAATTGAAGGTGTTGTCGTTATAGGCGGTGACGGTTCATTCAGAGGTGCAAGAGACCTTTCTCTCAGAGGTATTCCCACAATCGGTGTTCCCGGCACTATCGACAATGACATTGCTTGCTGTGACTACACAATCGGTTATGATACGGCTATGAACACTGTAATGGATATGGTAGACAGAATCCGTGATACAACAGAGTCACACGACCGTTGCTCAGTTGTTGAAGTTATGGGCAGAAGAGCAGGTTATATCGCTCTTAACTCAGGTATCGCAATCGGTGCTACATCAATTCTTATTCCTGAAGTTGAATTCGATATTGAAAAAGACGTTATCGAAAGAATGAAGAGAACACAGAAGACCGATAAGAAGCACTTCATTATCATTGTTGCTGAAGGTGTTTCAGAGAAAATCGGCGGTGTTGATAACCTTGCAAAGATAATTGAAGAAAAGACAGGCGTTGAAAGCCGTGCTACAGTTCTCGGTCACGTACAGAGAGGCGGCTCACCCTCACTTCGTGACAGACTCGTTGCCAGTGAAATGGGTAACTACGCTGTTCACCTTCTTATGAAGGGCATCGGTAACAGGGTTGTTGCTATGCAGAAGGAAGATGTAATGGATTTCGACATTTATGAGGCTCTTAATATGAAGAACTCAATAAATCTTGACCTTTACAGAATTGCACATGAAATTTCAATCTGATAATTTAAGAAAATCACCTTGTTAAAGGTGATTTTTTTATGTTATAATACAGTCGGGTGGTGAATTTATGTCACGGTTATACAGAAAAAACAATCTGGTGTTTTCTATAATTCTGATTGTCATATATGTTGTCGGCGCATCCGTATGTGATTCAGTTTCGGAGAAAATCGGACTGACTAAAGTTCTGACTTTGCCGTTTTTTATAATTTTTTCTGCTGCAGTTCTGTTGTTTCTCAGAAAAGAAAATATATTGAAGGAATACGGCATATGTAAAAGTCAGTTGCCTGTTAAAAAATTATTATATTATATCCCTCTTGTGCTTCTTTGCTTATTGAATGTCATTTCAGGCTTTAAAATTGACTCAACTGTCCCTGTTGTAATTCTTGAATGCATCAGTATGTTATTTGTCGGTTTTCTTGAAGAAATCATTTTCAGAGGCTTTCTTTTCAGAGCAATGGCAAAAGACAATATGAAATCTGCTGTTATTGTGTCATCTCTTACATTCGGCATCGGGCACATAGTTAATCTCTTAAACGGTGCAGAAGTTATTCCAACAATTTGTCAGATTGTCGGTGCTGTCGGCTTCGGCTTTATGTGTGTAATGATTTTTATAAAATCAAAATCACTTCTGCCGTGTATAATTACACATTCCGTTTTTAATATGCTCAGCGTGTTTGCTCCTGAAACAGAAATATTAACAACTATTAGTGTTTCAGCTATAATTTTTATAATTACGGTAGGTTATGGAGTATATTTGCATTTAAATAATCGTAACAACGTATTTTTTCAGGAGTGATTGTTATGTTTAAAGACCCGGATTATTGTTTTATAGGCTTGTGTTTTCTTTTTATTGCAGGTGTTTGTGTATTTGAACTTATCTTCAATAAAAACAAGGAGTTTATCAATAAAAAGCAGATTGCCTTTGTTGTTATTTCTGTTTTATTAAGCGGAATCTCTTTTGTTGCTGCATATCTTGGTGAAATCAGTCTGATTGTTTTTTCTTTTGCTGTTGCTTTGGGTGTTGGGTTTGCCGCTATTGGAATATCCAATATTATTCTTTATAAAACCTGTACAAAAAAACTTACCGCAATATATCTTTACAGCCGTATAACGGGAAAAAGAGGCAACAGCGCTGTTCCCGTTTTCAGATACAATTGGGAGGGGGAAGAATACACTAGTGCATCAAAACAGCAGGTTTCTGCAAGACTTATAGGCACAAAATACATAATTGACCAGCCTTGTCAGATATTTATCAACCCCGATAGACCGAAAAATGTCATTGTCCGCACAGAAAAAATTACCGATGAAATTGGTAAAATTATTCTCGGATTAGGTGCTGTTGCAGGCGGTGTATGTGCACTTGTGTTTATATAACGGAGGATTGAAATGAATACATATTTACTTAGATATTCAGAGATATCGCCTGAAATACAAAAAGGACTGTTTATTATATTTTCTGTTGTATTTGCAGTTGTCGGTGTAAGTATGATTATTTCATACTTTAAAAATAAAAACAAAAATATCGGTTATTACCCCGGAAATAATTTATTTTTTGGTTTGTTTTTCTTCTTATGGGGTGCAGTTTTGCTTGTTTTTTCTATTTCTTCTGATATTTCTGTGTTCTTTATGATATTCTTGATTTTTCTTATTATCTTCTTGGCAATTAATATCGTTTCACAAATTTCATACATAAAAAAATGCACAGAGAAAATCAGAGCAAGATTTGAAGGTTCTTATATCATATCATATTCAAAATCAACTTCTTATTCTTATATACCTGTCTTTAGTTATACGTATAACGGTGAAAACTATAAGGTCAGGTCAGTACAGAATTTTAGAGAATCTGTATTCGGGAAAAGAAAAAAATCAATTTTTCCTGAAGACCGTTCTTATTGTGAAATTTATATTAACCCTAACGACCCGAGAATGAATATTTACACGACAGATATCAGAAAAAATATCATATCTGATGTTGTTTTAATTATTATTTTTACAGTTTTATTCATTATTGGTTGTATTGTAATTTAAAGTGATTTTTGCTTTACATTTGTATCTGTTTTGTGTATAATAATCTCCGTACAGGAGTAAATCTATGATTCTTATTATCGCAGAAAAGCCCTCTCTTGCAAGAAACATTGTTGCAGGAATCGGGCAGATGAAAAAATATCAGAATTATTATGAAGGCTCGGGTTATATTGTAACCTGGGCTTTCGGTCATTTGTTTTCTCTTTGTGATATCGAGGACTACACGGGCGCTACATCAACAGGGAAGTGGAGTATGGAAAATATTCCGTGCTTTCCCGAGAAATTCAGATTCCATCTTAAAACGGGTGAAGATAAAAAGCCTGATTCCGGCATTATCCGTCAGTTTGAGACAATAAAAACGCTTTGCAACCGTCAGGATGTTGACGCAATTGTCAATGCAGGAGACGCCGACAGAGAAGGTGAAATTATTGTGCGTCTGTGTGTTCAGAATGCACTTAACAGTGATAAAAAACTCCTTCGTCTGTGGCTTCCTGACCAGACTCCCGAAACCGTTGCCGCCGCTTTGCAGGATATGAAAAGTGAAACTGAATATGATTTACTTGCAAATGAGGGGTTCGCCCGCACATATATTGACTGGCTTTACGGTGTCAATCTAACACGCTATGCCACTCTCAGGACGGGTGTGCTTCTTCGTGTGGGAAGGGTAATCGTTCCCGTTGTTAAGGCGATTTATGACAGAGATATGGCAATCCGTAATTTTAAGCCCGATATTTACTATGCACTTGTGTCATCGGCCGAAACAAACGGCGAGGTCGTGGATCTTGTTTCAAAGCATAAATTTCCCAAGGAAAAAGCCGCCACTGCTCAGCGTGCCTGCGACAAACTCAATGCACAGGACGCAATTGTAACGGCTAAAAAGACGAAAAAAGACAAACTCAACCCCGGCAAACTCTATTCACTGTCAAAGCTTCAGAATTACCTCGGCAAGAAGCATAAAATGCCAATGGAAACATCGCTGAGAATTGTTCAGAAACTCTATGAGGACGGTTATCTTACATACCCGAGAACTAACTCAGAATATCTTGCAACAGCTGAAAAAGACAAAATAAAGAAGATAATAGATATTGTAAAATCAAAGGGGTATCCTGTTGAATTTAAGGATAAAAAGACCATTTTTGATGACTCAAAGATTGAGTCTCACTCAGCACTGACTCCCACATATAAATTCCCCGATTCTGCTAAACTGACAGACGAAGAAAAAATTGTTTATACAGCAGTTCTTCGCCGTTTTGTGGCTGTTTTCTGCAGCGAGGAATGTGTTGTTCAGAAGACTGAAATCACCGTTTCTGTGGGCGAGTGCGAGGATTATAATTTAAAAGGTCTTATGATTCTTGAACCCGGTTGGACGAAGTATGACGACAGCGGTAAAAACAATAAAATCCTGCCCAATCTTGAAAAGGGTGACAGAGTAAATATTGATTTCAAGCCCAAAGAAAAAGAAACAAGTCCGCCAAAGCATTATACTATTGAAACACTCAATAATTATCTTAAAAATCCTTTCAGAGAAGATAAAGCCGCAGCCGATGAAAACGATGACAGTGAGGATTACAGAGCAATTTTTGAGGGGCTTGAACTGGGCACCGAAGCCACAAGAACGGGCATTATAAATAATGCAATTAAGAGTAAATATATCGAGCTTAAAAAAGATGTCTACAGAATTCTTCCCGACGGTGAATATCTTATTGAACAGCTTGTAAATATGGGGATTTCAATGGATAAATACAAGACAAGTCAGCTCGGTCAGGCTCTTAAAAAGGTTTACAGAGGCGAAATTACTATTGATGACAGCGTAAAACAGGCAACTGATGAAATCAGCGGTGTTTTCGGTGCGGAAGTCAATTCCCCTGATTCTCAGTTTTATTCAGGCTTTGCAGGTGATGTTGTGGGTAAGTGTCCCGATTGCGGTAATGATGTGGTACGCGGAAAATACGGCTATCAGTGTAATAACTATAAAGGCGGTTGCAAGTTTCGTATCAGTGGCATTATCTGTAAGCGGGTAATTTCTCCTGCTCACGCAAAACAACTCCTGACTGACGGCAGAACAGAAAAAATTGACGGATTTATATCAAAGAATGAAAAGCCATTCTCTGCAACGCTAAAAATGGAGAATAACAAAGTAGTATTTGATTTTAATTGAATCGCAAGAAGCTTGTAATTTATTTTACAGGCTTTTTTTATTTGCAAAGTCGTTGCAAATGCTATGTTTGATGTGCTTTTAAATGAAAACACATCAAACGAGCTTGCAGAGGAAAACCCGTCATTGCTGAAAAAACTGCTCAGGCATATAAAGGCGTTTATTGCAGACATAAAAGCAATCATTGCACAGCTCGGAAGTAAATGGGAGGAAGTAAAGGCGCTTTCTAAGGACCATCAGGCGCTTGAGTCGATACGCTGGCTTATGGAGTCGGCTCTGTTGCAGATTGACATAGCTTCACAGTCACAAAAAAACACCGCCACAGGGGACGGTGTAATAAAGTTTTCATTGATGAATGATGCATCGTTTGAAGATAATATTGATAATATTATTGATATGAACGATGAAGATGCAATAATAAATAAAAAAGAAAGTAATTTCATAAGAATAATGTACGATACACCTTCAGTTGTACTTGAAAACAAAAAAGGATCTGAAAATAATGAAGTTATTATCAGGTTTGATGCATTATACCTCGCAACAAGAAATGATGGTGTGCTTGATGGTCATTATCATAATCTGGGTAAAGAGGTAATGAAGAATTTACCTCATTATTTGAGTGTTCCTGATGCAATTGTTCGTATGAATAACGGCAGAATAAATATTTTGCAGCAATAAATACTGAAAAAGCTAAAAATGGCATTATATCAATGGAACTGAATACGGTAAAAGATATTAATGCAAAGAATAAAAAATACAATCTTGTTGTTACTGTATTTTCTGCAAAGGATAATTATATTAAGAACAATCTGAAAAAATCAGGTGTCAGTGTTGAATATATAAAAAAAGACTTATCGCAAGTTAATCACCAACTGTATGAGTGGTTGGCAACTATTAACGATAAATCTTCTGACAACAGTATATCACAGGATGATACACCTGTCAATACTCATTCTATGCAGGATGGTGAAAAAGATACAACAAAGTTCAGCTTTGCCGGGGGAAATGCTTTAACGATTTATATAAATATGATAAGTATGCAAAATATGAGACCTTGTCACAGAGAAAGCTTGCAGAAGCAGAAAAGAAACTCAATGACCAGATGGATACTTAAGCAGGAGCTTATTCAGACAAGAGGTAATATGCTCAGCTATGAGGACTCTCTTTCACTTGCAAGAGAAATAAAACGTGCTTTTCAGTCTTCATATGACTCATACGCTTTTGATGTGAATAATTATCTTTCTGCCGTAAACAATTCTATGGTAAGGAAGTGATTTTTTGAATTCTGTATGGCTTGATAAATCAGAAATTAGAAGCTTTGATTCGTTAAATCGGGACATCAGCACCGATGTTCTGATTATCGGCGGTGGTATGGCAGGTATACTATGTGCTTATGAACTTAAAAACTCAGGGATTGACTGTGTGCTTGTTGAGGCAAAAAAACTGTGCAGTGGTGTAACAGGTAATACAACAGCAAAAATAACCGTTCAGCACGGGTTGATTTTTGACAAGATTCTTAATAAATACGGAGACTCTGCTGTAAAATTATATCTTGATTCACAGCAAGAGGCTCTTGATAAATACAGTTCTTTATGTGAGAATATTGATTCTTGCTTTGAGAGAAAAGATTCATATGTGTATTCAATGAATGACCGTGAAGCAATCGAAAAAGAGCTGACTGCGATTAAAAGAGCTGGTGCAGATGCTGAGATATGTGACAGTGTTAATCTTCCGTTTGATATATCAGGTGCTGTCCGTTTCAGAAATCAGGCTCAGTTTAACCCACTGAGATTTATTGCAGGCATTGCAAAAAGTATAAATGTTTATGAGAATACAAAGGTTATTGAGCTTTTGCTTTATAAAGCAAAAACACAGCACGGCACGATAAGCTTTAAAAAGGTTGTCATAGCCACACATTTTCCGTTTATAAATAAACACGGTTTATATTTTATGAAGATGTATCAGCACCGTTCTTATGTTATTGCTCTTGAGGGGGCTGAGAATGTTGACGGAATGTATGTTGATGAATATGATAAAGGCTTGTCATTCAGAAACTATGGTAACCTTCTTCTGCTCGGCGGTGGCTCACACCGTACAGGTAAAAACGGCGGAAATTGGGCAGAACTTGAGCGCTTTGCAAAAAAATATTATCCTTCAGCAAAAATTGTTAATAAATGGGCAACGCAGGACTGTATGACTCTTGACGGTATGCCGTACATCGGTCAGTATTCTAAGAGTACACCGGATATGTATGTTGCGACAGGCTTTAATAAGTGGGGAATGAGTTCGTCAATGGTTGCTGCAACAATTATATGCGATATAATAAAGGGACAGAAAAATAAATATGCTGAACTTTATAATCCGTCAAGAAGCATTATTCATCCTCAGCTTGCAATAAATCTTTTTGATACTGTTTGCAATCTTTTAACACCAACAACACCCAGATGTCCTCATCTTGGCTGTGCTCTGAAATATAATAAATCCGAACATTCGTGGGATTGTCCTTGCCACGGTTCACGTTTTGATGAAAATGGTAATCTGCTTGATAACCCTGCTACAGATGATAAGAAAAACATATAGAACTATTTTTTTGCAGTAAATGAGAAAAATATATGCCGACATAATAGAATCGACAGAGATAAAATGTGTGGCGTTTTTTTTGTAAGGGATATAAAACATTAAAATATTTTTTGTGACATTTCAGACGCTTTGCAGCACTATTTGAGCCTTTTTTTGTCCCACTGTTTCTTTGTGTTTCGAAAATTACAGTGTGATAAACTGTGGTCAAAAAATACACCCCGAACAAACTGCTGTTCGGGGTGTTTTCTGTTATTTATCAAAAGAAACGGGCTTTGTATCACCCGTCGCGAATGCGTTGGGGCCGGGGTCTGACATAGAAAAATACATTTTCGCGGCTTTGGTCGTGCCGAAATCACGGTTGGAGCCGGAGTTCTGCACCTTGTTAAAGGCATCGCGGAACATCTGATTGTGCGCTTCCTCGCGGTTCAGGAGAAAATCAATGGTCTCGCGCACCTTCTTGTCGTCGATCTGACGGTAAAGGTATTCGTAAACCACCTTCGCACGTTGTTCGGATGCGATATTGCTGAGCAGATCTGCGCATAAATCACCCGTAACCGTTACGTAGTCACCCGTCCAGGAGTAACCCGAAGCGTTGATAAGGCCGGGGTTCAGACCGAGGAGCACGTGGGACTGAATTTCACCGCAAGGCACCTTCTCGGCACTAACGTCGTGACCGTTCAAGAGATTGATGGTCTGCGCCACCATCTCCATGTGACCAAGCTCCTCCGCCGCAATGTCAAGGAACAGATCCTTGATTTCGGGGTCTTTGATTCGAAAACTCTGGGACATATACTGCATTGCCGCCTTCAGCTCTCCGTTTCCGCCGCCGAGCTGTTCCTGCAAAAGCGCCGCATACTGCGGATTGGGTCTCTCCACCGCCACGGGATGAAAAAGCATCTTTTCGTGTTTGAACATAAACTTACCTCCGTTTGTTTGATATAAGTTATTTTTGCCAATCCGGAGACAGATATTCAAAAAAAAGAAATGAGAAACGTCGGCAAGGAACAAAAATCCTAACCGCCGCAGTTTTATTGAAAAAGCTGTTAGTATGTGGTATAATCAGTTCGATAAATAAGAATTAGTAAAAAAGTGATTTTGCAACCCACGGTTGACACATTGCAAGGCTCTGTTTGGTGGTATGTAACCGTCAAAAATACTATAATGATGGTACAAAAGCACTAAGGAGGTAATGATAATGATTTTAGCAGATAAGATAATACGACTCAGAAAGAAAAACGGTTGGTCGCAGGAAGAACTTGCCGACAAGATGAATGTTTCCCGTCAGGCAGTTTCCAAATGGGAAGCAGCACAGACCACGCCTGACTTAGAAAAGATACTTCAACTCAGCAATTTATTTGGTGTAACAACCGATTACTTGTTGAAAGATGAAATCGAATATGAGAAATTTACGGACAGTGCGGATGAAACCCCGATCCGTAGAATTACTCTTGCAGAGGCAAATGAATATCTTAAACAGAGGAAGGATGCCGCGGTTAAGATAGCAATCGCCACATTCCTTTGTATTATATGTGTTATTCCTTTGTTTCTTTTGATCGCATTAAGTGAGATGAACGCACTTCCGATTGCAGAAAATACCGCAATTGGAATCGGCGTGATTGCGATTCTTCCCATCGTAGCAATTGCAGTCTATATATTCATTCGTGTTGGTTTTAAGAACGCTCCGTATGAATTTTTAGAGAAAGAACCCTTTGAAACGGAGTACGGTGTTACAGGGCTTGCAAGAGATAGACAGAGAGCTTACCGCAATACATATGTGAAATATAATTATATCGGTGCATGTGTTTGTGTTCTGTCGCCCGTACCACTTTTATGCGGTGCATTTTCAGAAAACGGTCTGCTTGCGATGCTTTTGCTTTGCATTACTATGCTTGTTGCAGGAATTGGCGTGATGTTTTTCATCGTTGCAGGGGTTAGATGGGCAAGTATGCAAAAACTTCTAAAAGAAGGCGAATTTTCTGACAAAGGAAAACGAAAGAACAAGCTCAGTGAAGCAATTGGGACATCATATTGGTTGATAGCGACTGCAGTTTATCTTGGGTGGAGTTTTTTGACTGACGATTGGCATATTACTTGGGTGGTATGGCCGATAGCAGGGATTTTGTTTATGGTGGTAGAGCTTATTTGTAGCCTCGTAATTGATAAGCAAGATGAAAACATAAAAAATTGACCGAAAGTGGAGGTAAAACCTCAAAATTCGGTCAAAATTTGGTCGGAGTGAAGAGACTCGAACTCCCGGCATCCTGCTCCCAAAGAATTTGGGAGTACCTGTTTCCGCGTATTTCTAACCATTTCCGCCCCTTTCCGCTCGGAAACAGATGCTTTCCGGCACTCTTGTCTCCACTGTTTCCGTGTACTCCGGTCGTGTAAATGGGATAAACTGTGGTCAAAAAGATACTCCCCCGAAACAATGAAAAACCGTTTCGGGGGAGCTTTGCTTATGTCAAATCGTATGTGGTGTAACCGAAATCATTGATCTTGAATTGTAATGAATGAAATCGTCTTCGTGTATCATTTGGAGAAATAAATTCGATCAGTTTATTACGAGGTAAAAACTTGATCATGATGGGTTTCGGGTTGGCATAGAACGTAAAACTCCAATCGGTTATCTCACGCTCTCCAACGCATTTTCCACTGCTTTGAGGATTGGCTTTTTTGAAATTTTCGGCACAAACGGAGAAATCAATGAACACGCCGTTTTTTAAGGAAATACCTTCTCTCGTTATTTCGGCAATTTCATCTTCTGTGAAAGAATCATAATCGGCAAAATAGCTTTCAGACAATTCGTTCATGCGCTGTAACCTCCCATCAAAGAATCCTTATAAACATTCTACCATAAATTTCTTGTTAATGCAATGAGAAGGGGAACTTTTCGCCGTTCGTATGGTAACTCTGTCCGCCCCAAAAGTCAAGGCCTTTCGCGAAACAAATTTTGCCCCGCAGTAGACAAAGAAAAAGGGATTGAGATAAGGTGTGGACGATGCCCGATGTTTAAGTAAAACAAATCGAATTTTCTACAAAATGTGACATATGCTGCGAGAAGTTTGTTCCTAAATATTGAAATTTTCGTGTTTTTACGATATAATTATTTTAAGCGCATGGCAAGATTTTGTGCTTGTGTTTCGCAAGTGTTGACAAAAATGTTCGGGGCATTTGCTTTCTCGTACATCGCTCTGAAAACCGTATACGCGTTGTCGTTTGCTTAATGAGTTGCCATGCGCCCTTTTTCGATGTTATAGGAGGTTAAAATGACAGGGCTTAACAGTGTAAAGTCAAGAAGCGATTTGGCTCATTATTTGAATATTCCTCCTTCAAAGATAACCTATATTTTGTTCAAAAAAGGTGTAGATTCATATTATACAGAATTTGAAATACCTAAAAAGTCGGGGGATCCTAGGCGCATTTGTGCTCCTACTGGTGACTTGAAAGGCGTACAGCGGCAATTAGCTGATGCTTTGTGGGAACATCAAAAATCAGTATATGAGGAATTAGGAATCAAACCAAATATATCTCACGCTTTTGAAGAAGGCAAAAGCATTATCACAAATGCTAAAATACACCGCAACAAAAGATTTGTTGTTAATGTGGACTTAAAAGACTTTTTTGACAGCATTCACATCGGAAGGGTTTGTGGTTTTTTCGAAAAGAATAAGCATTTTGCTTTTCCGCATGAAGTAGCTGTTACGATAGCGCAACTGGCATGTTATAAAGGAAAACTTCCGCAAGGTTCACCCACTTCGCCAATTATAACGAATTTAATCTGCCAAGTGTTGGATATGCATCTTTTATCGTTGGCGAAAAGATATAGGCTGGATTACACGCGTTATGCGGATGATATGACTTTTTCTACTAACGATAAAACATTCCCTGGAAAGTGGGATTTGTTTTATGCCGAATTGGAAAAGAAGGTAATAAAAGCAGGCTTTTCGATAAATGAGAAGAAAACGCGTATTACGTTTCGTGATTCAAAGCAAGTGGTGACGGGACTCGTTGTTAACAAAAAAATTAGCGTCGATCATGCCTATTATCGAAAAGTGCGCGCTATGGCACACTCGTTGTATACCAATGGATCATATTCGCTTGATGGAGTCGAAGGAAATGCGAGGCAGCTTGAAGGTCGCTTCGCTTTTATAGATCAAATAGAAAAGTACAACAACATCTGTGACTCTGCCGGAAAGCATAATGCGTTTACATTAAACGGCCGCGAAAGACAATATCAACAGTTTTTGTTTTATCGCTATTTCTTTGATGTTGACAAGCCGCTTATAGTCACTGAAGGGAAAACCGATGTAAGATATATTAAAGCTGCTTTGAGAAACTTGTATTCTGAGTACCCCGAATTGGTTGAAAAAGATGCAAATGGAAAGTTCATTTATAAAGTGAATTTCTTTAAGCGATCTAAGCGATTTAAGTATTTATTTGATTTAGCGCTTGATGGTGCCGACTCACTTACTTACCTGTATAACCACTTTGTTTCTAATGGGAAAGACAACCGAATAAACTATTTGGATTATTTTTTGAGAATTACACAGCGTGTACCTCAATATCCCGTTATATTGGTGTATGACAATGAGATAACCAATAGTAAAAAGCCGTTATACAAGTTTGCGAATCATGCGAAACTTGATAATGTTCAAAGAGCATCGTTGGGGACAGATTTATTTCTTAGGCTTACTCCTCGCGGTAATTTGTTCCTTCTTACCAATCCTTTGGCAAAAGGAAAAACGGAAAGTGAAATAGAGCATATGTTTACCGAAGAAACGCTAGATGTTGAATTGGGAGGCAAAAAATTGTCATTAGATTCCAAGTTCGATAATACAAAATTCTTTGGAAAAGATCACTTTTCAAACTATGTACTAGCAAATTATGCAAAAATTGATTTTAGCGGTTTTCGCCCGTTTTTAGATGCAATGAAAATGACGTTACAGGCGTACGAAAAAGCAAAGACCGAAAAATAAAACTTTGTTTATGTAAGTAGATCAAAATACATTCTGTCAAATCGTAAAAAGCCGATGAAGAATCGCTCGATTCTTCATCGGCTTTCTTGCTTCTATGCGAACTTGTATATCTGCTCATTTGGATATCAACAATTGCCTCGCAGTAAACAAAGAAAAGCGTTTCGCAATGTGCACACCTAAGTTTGTGACGAAAAAACGACAAATGCTGAAATCACAGTATTTCTCTGCCGAAAACTGTTGCTATTTGGAACGGAGTGTGGTATAATGACAGGTGGTGAAATAGCGCACTAACTAAAACTACTTATGAGGTGTAATACAATGGCTGCAAGCTATAAGAAATTGTTTAAACTTCTGATCGATCGCGATATGAAAAAGAAAGAACTCGCCGAAAAAGCCGGCATCAGCATTGCCACCATTACCAAGATGGGCAAAGACGGTGCCGTCGTCTCCAGCGACGTCCTTGTGAAGATATGCACCGCTCTCGAATGCACGATGGATGATATTGTTGAAATCGTGCCTGATATGAATTAGTTAAGTAAAACTTGTTTTTATACTCATTACCAAAGAATGTATAATTTAACCGCTTATTCTTGAGGGATGGGTGAAAGTATCACTTATTACAAAGGAAAGTTTGATGAGTATGATGGTTAAGCATGCGATTGATTTGATATATTCATATCTGCTACAAAATTATAATCGCGATAGTTTAATAAAAATCGAACATGAGTTATTAGAGATTACACGCGATAGCAAGATTGTCTTTGATGTAAACAAATTAGACATAAAGATAACTTACGAGTCCCTTCAGGAAAAGTTATCGAAATTGAATGAAAAAGAAACAGTTCGAAAAAACAACGGAGTGTATTATACACCGCAAGATGTTGTTAAGTTTATTCTTACCAATACAATTAAATCGGTATACGGCTTCTTGTCTAAGGAAAACGTTGGAGAGGAAGATTTGACTAAAATTCCTCACTACTCATTTGGTATGAGAAAAACCATATTTGATCCAACATGTGGAACAGGAGAGTTTCTCCTTGCTGCGTTAAAGATGAAATTCGATCTTCTGGAACTCCACAAAGTCCCAATGAGTAAAAAAGCTATTCTTAAAGTTATTAATACAATACGAGGAAACGATATTAATAATGATTCTGTAATTATTACAAAGTTGAGAATATTGGTTTGCACTCTTGAAAGGTTTGGCACTGATAAAATCACAGGAATCTCAAGAGCACTGAATAATTGCTTTACTTCGTATGACTATGTAACGGAATCGGTTGATAATGCACCAAAATACGATATCATAGTTGGAAATCCGCCTTATGTTGAGGATTCTAAAAGCCAATCAAAACCCAAAGTGAAATATGGAAATATCTATGCAAATGTTTTGATTAATTCGGCAAAGCAACTGACTACAGGCGGTTGTGTAGGGTTTGTGGTTCCATTGTCATATGTGTCCACGCCTAGGATGAAACCGCTTCGTGACGAACTATTGCAGATCATACCTGAACAGTACATTTTAAGCTATGCGGATAGACCCGACTGCCTGTTTGACTCCGTACATCAAAAACTCTGTATCATAGTGGGGAAAATGCGTTTGAAGAATCCACATGTGTATACAGGGAGTTACCGATACTGGTACAAAAATGAACGAAAAACACTTTTTAGCAACACAGAAGTAATTGTTAATAAATACGCGCATGGAGATGTCATTCCTAAATTAGGCAATGAAATGGAAACGTCTATATACAGCAAGATAGTATCCTCTCACAAATACCAGTCTGTGTACGAATTGTCAAGACAGGGGAATGAATCTGTGTATCTGAATCGCCGAGAAGCTTTCTGGATGAAGGCATATAGAAGCTTGCGAGAAGATCCGGAATACAAAATATTCAGCTTTAATTCACCAGAGGAAGCGGATTATTGTTACTGTCTTATAAATTCATCACTATTTTGGTGGTACTGGATATCCACATCTGATTGTTGGCATGTGAGTAAAGAACTTAACGGTTTCAGAGCTCCATTTGATGTGGATTATGAGCGTGCATCCATTCTCGCTAAAAAGTTGATTTCAAAACTAGAAGAGACAAAAGTTTATGTTGGAACAAAGCAAATTGATTATGAATATAAGCATAAAGATTGTATTGATGAGATCCGTGCGATTGACAAATTCATAAATGAATCGTTTGGACTCTCTTCTGAAGAAGGATTATATATACAGAATTATGCTTTCAAGTACAGAACAAGCGGTGGAGTAGAGCAAGATGAAAGTGATTGATTTATTTTCTGGATGCGGTGGTATGTCCTCGGGATTTGTGAAAGCAGGATATACCATACACGCGGCAGTAGAATATGATCCAATAATTGCAAACACGTATATTCAGAATCATCCCCACGTCAAGATGGTAATAGATGATATAAAAAACGTCGATCACCAGAGAATATTTAAAGAAAACGATGCGGACGTGATTATTGGTGGCCCACCATGCCAAGGATTTTCAATGGCTGGTGCTAGAATACGGAATGGTTTCATAGATGACCCAAGAAACTATCTATTTAAGCATTATTTTAATATCGTCAAAACGGTGAAACCCAAAGTTTTCGTAATGGAAAATGTTAAGGGAATGTTGACCATGCATGGCGGTAAAATCTTTGCGGAGATTCAAAAACTTTTTTCTAACGGTGAGCTGTTAGATGGAGAACCTTACCACTTACATTGTAAAGTGATTAATGCATTAGACTATGGAGTTCCTCAGAAACGAGAAAGGCTTATTATAATTGGAACAAAATCGAGCGAGATAGATTTTGACAAGAAATGGTGTATGACCAAGGCGGAGATTGAAAAAGAATTCCCAGACTTTTTTGACGCAGTGAGTATATTAGATGCTATTGGTAATTTGCCTGAAACACACGCAAGTGGAGCTGTACGCAATCCAGCACCGCAAAATGCTTATCAAGAGTATTTAGCAACCAACAATGGACAGTTATATAACCACAATCCATCAAAGCATTCTGCGGCAGCAGTTGAGCGAATGAGAAATATTGCAAATGGAGAAAATTATACGGTTTTAAATGAAAACATAAATTCGGTTCATAGCGGATCATATGGTCGAATGTGTTGGAATGAGCCAGCAGTTACGATAACAACTAGATTTGATACTCCGGCTGGGGGAAGATTTATTCACCCTGTCGAGAACAGAACAATAACACCAAGAGAAGCGGCTAGAATTCAAAGTTTCTCGGATGACTTTGTATTTTATGGAGATAAACGATCTATTAGCCGACAGATTGGCAATGCAGTTCCGCCTAAAATATCGTATTTTCTAGCAAGATTGGTGCAAAGTATCATTAACGAAGATCAATGATTCAATTTGCAGAAGGGATTTTGGCGCATGAAAAACTATTTATTCAAAGGTAGTCCTGGTACAGGGAAAACTTATATGGCCCGTGCTGCAGCATACTACCTTTGTGATCAAAAATTAAATATTAATAGCATCTATTCGAAAGATATAGAGGATGATATTAAAAACATCGAAGCATTTATTAGCAGTGACCGTTGCGAATATGTACAAGTGCATCCATCTATGGGCTATGAAGATATTATCTATGGTGTGGAAGTTAAAGCTGCGGGTACTTTAACAGTTGTTAGCGCCGAAAAAAGAATAAAGCAAATATGTGATCGAGCATATGGTAAGAGCGAGTTATACTGCGTTATATTAGACGATATAACTAGAAACAATGCCGGCAGCCTTTTGGGCAATCTGCTTCATGCCATTGAATATAGAAACGAGCAAATTGATATGGGCGATGGCCATGTTCTATGCGTACCAGATAATGTCGTGTTCATATTTACCGAGTGCACCGGCATGTTTGGAGAGCGGTTAGATTATGCATTGCGTAGGCGCATGGAATATGTTAAGAATCTGGTTCCGGATCGTGATGCTTTGGATAAATATTATGGTACATATATAAGTGGTAAAGCTAAAGATTTAATTCTTGAAGTATTTGACAGTACCTGTTTGTATATTCAACAAAACATAACGGCGGAATTTAAAGAAAATGCAAAAGATTATTATCCTGGGCATGGGTTGTTTATGGTTCCGCGTGTTGGAACGCTGTATTATGTATTAGATAGTGTAAAACAAAAAATCCTTTATCAGATAATTCCTCACCTTGAGGAATTGCAGAGACAAGGCATACTAAACGGAAATTTAGATTCGTTTGTAGCAACTATTATTGCTACAATAAATACAGGGGTAACAACTCATAATAATATATCTAAAATAGAAAAAATTATGGTTAACTCCGGCAATATTGTTTCACCATATTCATTGGCAGATACTACAAATTATTTGTCGAGTGTTATCATTCCTGGCGGTAGTACAGATCATAAGGGAATTTTGGAGAGCATAATAGATGCAATTGTTTTGAACGGAGTCTTCCC
Source organism: uncultured Clostridia bacterium (assembly GCA_937876205.1). Lineage (GTDB taxonomy): Bacteria > Bacillota > Clostridia > Oscillospirales > Acutalibacteraceae > UBA1081. The sequence goes on along the minus strand of CALEII010000013.1, from coordinate 8,344 downwards.
TTACGACATTGCTATAGCATCCTTACTGATGAACACCAGAATTATCGCTATTCCAAGCAAGACTACGCCTATTGTTAATGCCTCATATTTAGTCAATAAGAACAAGGCAAATAATTATTACTATGTTCCTTCTTCAGGTGGTGAGCACGCTTACTATTCTACGAGAGCACTTGCAAAAAAAGGAAGATGGGTTCCCAACAAAGATATGGCAGCTTACAAGATTACGTATAACGATGGAACACCGGCAGAAGTCTTTGTCCCATTGAACGGTCTGCGAGCTCATATTTTTAGTGGAGTAATTAAAACAAATGAAAATGCAGCAGAAATATATGGTGCGGCTTTTAATTTGATTTCTTATTACTTAAGATTGTTTGAAAACAATATAGCTTTATTAAAAGACAATGAACCCCAATATTGCGACCTATATGATTTAATACTATTGGAGGCTAAGTATTTAGGGGCTATAACCGATGGACTGAGGGAGCAGCGTGGAGAACAAAATAAGATAAAGTTTTTTGGAAATAAAATAATCAATTTCCGAACGCTTTGGACGGCATGTGATGACGATATCGTAGTCGATAAACTGAAATTTGATGCTCTGCGCACAGGAACTGTTGGATTTTCATTGAATGCGTATGAAGATATGTATACATGCTCGTCGAGTACTAGTAAAACTATCAAGCTTAAAGGAGTTGTAAAAATGACTGATTTAAAGGATTATCAAAAGATTATGGACAATATCGGGGTAAGACAGATGATATTTCAAGGTCCTCCCGGTACATCCAAGACTTTTGAAAGTAAAAAATTCGTGTTAAAGCAATTGAATCCCAGTTCCGTTGTTTTTGGCAAAACATTTGTAACTCAGGAAGAGATATCTTCTGAATTGTCGGCATTTAAATTAACAAGTGATGATTATAACAATCCGACGAGTTCCAGCAAATTGTCAACAGGAGGATGGGATTTGGTTCAATTTCATCCTTCATATGGATATGAAGATTTTATACGTGGTATTGAAGTTAAGACTCCAGGCGGCGTTCCTACATATAACACGGTAAATCGTATTCTTGGCAAAATTGCGGAGTTTGCAAAAATTGCAGAAAACTCAAACTCTGAAAATCCTCCAAAATTCTATTTGGTTGTTGATGAGATCAATCGTGCAAATTTGGCAACGGTTTTTGGTGAATTGATTTATGGACTAGAGTATCGCGACAGTAAGGTTTCTACACCATATGAGGTTAATGATTTAGCGACGGGCGCAAACACAAAGGATATTGTTCTCGGAAAAAATCTCTACATAGTAGGAACAATGAATACAGCGGATAAATCCATTGATACCATCGATTATGCAATTAGAAGAAGATTTATTTTCATCGACAGTCCAGCGGACAGGGACGTTGTTATTTCTTGCTATCAAAACGCTTCTGGGAATTTAGATGAAAATTCTATTGAATTGTTGTTGTTTGATGGTGTACAAGCTGTGTTTGATAATGACAATTATTTTAATTCTGATTATAGCAAGAGCGATGTGAAATTGGGTCACACATACTTTTTGAGAAAGAAGAAAATCGGGTATGTTGAAGATATTATTGAGCGTTTTGTATTTCAAGTTATCCCCATTTTAAAAGAATATATCAAAGATGGCATACTTGATACTACCGATGATCTTAAGGATTTGGAACATACTGCAGCTGATATCAATGCAGTTTCTGATCCAGAAATAAGAAATAATATGATCGGTGATAACATTATGTTATATGCTAAAGAGTTTGGCAACAAAAATAGAGCGGGCGTAGTAATCGATAATCAGTATATTGGAGAATTTGTTGAAAATTTAACACGAGAATTTAGTTATTAAGAGTGAGGATTATGGCAAGAGATATTATACCGCATAGAATCAAAGATTGGTCAAAATTGGATAAAAGCGAAGGAATATGGGGGACTTTAAGTCTTGATAATCCGGAACGCAATTTTGGCATACATAAGTATAACGATGGGCTTTGGACTAGTGGCTATGTTGGTGTAGGTAGGCTATATAACAAAAAACAACAACCGATATGTACAGAAGGTAAAGAGCATATTGTTGTGATATCGCCTCAATACGATTTGAATCCTTGGAAAATGCTCGAGCTAGTTATGTCTGATGATGAGTATGAAGACTATATTTCATCATTAGATGATGAACGATTCCTGTTTAAGGTATTTTATGACGAACCTCTTATTCGCTTGGCTCAAGACGAGCAAAATGATGCGGATTTGTTGTACGCACTCAGCTTTGTGAATTCGTGTTATGCACTTTGCAAAAAAGGTTTGAAAAAGTCATTATATTACCAAGAGGAAAATTGTCAATCCAAGGTTCGCGGAAAAATCAATGTAAAGAAAAATATCCGCGAGAATACAAGCCGAGGGCGCAATGATAGGTTTTATAGCCAATACATTGATTTTACAGAAAACAATATTGAAAATCGCATTTTAAAAGCCACGTTGGCAAAATGTAAAAAGCTTTTATCAGAACGGTTTGAGGTTGGCCAAGGACTTGCGCAACGTATTGGTTTTTGTGAATATGTATTTCGCAGAGTAAAATTAGTACAAATAAAACTCAGTGATTTTAATACAGCATCAGTTTCTGGGCTCTATATGTATTATAAGCCGCTGCTTAGGCAAGCAAAATGTATCCATAGTCAAAAGTATTATTCATACTCAGCAGATAACGGTGTGACAATTGCACGGAGCGTTTTTACTGTGCCATACATGATAAATATGGAAACCTTGTTCGAGTTTTATGCAAGAATCTTGACAAAGAAGGCACTTGAAGGAACTAACTATACATTGGCACCATATGCACAGAAGATATTCTTGCAAAAAAATGTGACAGATATATCCCAGGCAGAAAAAGGAATCCACTTAATTTCGTATTGCATTCCAGATCTGATTATTTGCGAACGAAATACTAGAAACCCCATTATGGTTCTAGATGCCAAGTATAAACAGCATAACCGCTCTGCTAGAGCGGATTCACATCAACTGTTGTCGTATGTTCTTTTGACGGGTGTTAAAAAGTGCGGTTTTGTGTTCCCAGGGGAAGACGTGCAGATTAAAGCAATGTCCACTGGCATAAGTTTACCGCTTAATGTGCCCGATTTAGATTACTACGAGATACTTATAAATAACGAGTTAGAACAAAAGCATTTTGATCGCATTATTACGACGACATAATGGGTTGGAAGAAAAATGCAAGCTGTACGGCTGATTTCTAAGTGTTGACAGGAGATTATTATGGATGTATCTAATTTAAAAAACAATGAATTGGTTGATGCATATAGCAGTATTGTTAAAGAGTTGAAAAAAAGGAATATCATTCGTACAAAAAATGTTCTCGGTGATTTGGCAGAATACTTTGCAATTGAATTCTACAGAAATACACCCAACCTACCGAATTTGCAAGCGGCTCCTGTTGGAACACAAAATATTGATGCAATTAGTCGTACTGGCGATCGATACAGTATAAAGGCAACATCAAATACAGCGACTGGGGTTTTTACAGGGTTACAACCTAAAGGGAGTACCGAGCCGGACAAGCAAAAGTTCGAATATGTTATCATATGTCAATTTGATGATAACTGTCATTTGAAAGCAATTTATCAACTTGATTGGGATGCGTTTATTAAGCATAAACGATGGCACAGTACAATGAAAGCCTGGAACATCAATTTATCAAAAGATACCATACGAGATGCGAAGACTATATATTTGGCAGAAGAGGTTGAATTGTGATACGAGAACTTATGCACGATCCCATTTTTCTTGCGGGAAAGTCGGAGGTTACAACAAAAGAAGTTTTGCAGGTTGCACAGGATTTACTCGATACGCTAATTGCGCACAAGGATAGCTGTGTAGGCATGGCGGCAAATATGATCGGTGTGAAGAAGCGCATTATTGCGTTCCTTGATGAGAGCGGACGAGCACCTATATATACGGTAATGCTCAATCCAGAGATTATCAAAAAGGACGGCGCGTACAACATCGAAGAAGGCTGTCTGTCACTTCTCGGTGGTCCGCGTCCGTGTAAACGCTATAAGTCTATCAAGGTTAAGTATCAGACCTTAGATATGCAAACCCGCATCAAGACCTATACCGGCTGGACGGCGCAGATCATTCAGCATGAGGTGGATCATTGCGATGGAATCTTAATATGACATACATAAGGAGAATGAACATGAAACGGGTTTATGATTTTTTGAAGAAGGCTGAAGCGTATTATTTAGCAACTGTGGAAGGCGATCAGCCAAGAGTGCGCCCATTCGGAACGATAAACGAGTTTGAGGGAAAACTCTACATTCAGACGGGCAAGGTCAAGCCCACCTCGAAGCAGCTTGCGGCAAATCCCAAGGCGGAGATCTGTGCTTTTACAGGTGGAGAGTGGATTCGTGTTGCGTGCGAACTCGTAGAGGATGACCGCTTCGAGGCAAAGAAATCTATGCTCGATGCATATCCTAACCTTCGTGGCATGTACGACGAGAATGACGGTAACACTCAAGTGTTCTATGTGAAAAATGCTATCGCGACCTTCTGCTCTTTTGGAAAAGATCCTAATGTCGTAACGTTTTGATACAATTTGAAAACATATGATAAGGGAGTAAATATGATGCTGATATATGAACTCACAAATTATTGTGATTCGGAATATAAGTCGCAAGATACAGAACACGTCTGTTCTGATTGTACTCATCAACACGAATGTTCAGGTGGGTGCAAAAATTGCCTTGAAGAAGTACACTATCCCACGCGATATCCGCAAGGCAAAAAAGATTATGATTGCTCCAATCTGATTAATTTTTATATGTGCGATTATTCTTTCAAATATGCTTCCGAAATGCTTTATTTATTAAGTCAAAGCGAAGCGCTTAAGGAGATTGATAATTATCACATAATGTCTATTGGATGTGGTGGATGTCCTGACTTAATGGCGTTTGAGTCGTATGTTTTATCTACTTATCCTTCGAAAAAGATACAGTATTATGGTATTGATAAAAATGTGCTTTGGAAGCCAATACATAATCAAATAAAAGCATATCTACCGATGTCACGAGCAAAAATGCGTGTCAAGTATGTGTATGATGATGCTATTGATTTTTTTGGAAGAAAAACAATCGAGGATGCCAACGTTATTGTTATTCAATATTTAATATCACATCTTTATAATACAAATCAAATAGCAAAGATTAATCAGTTTTATGGAAACTTGATTTCCAATCTTATCATTCACAGAGAATCAAAAAATCCATTTGTTATTCTTATAAACGATGTGAATAGTTGTTACAGAGGACGCGATTGTTTTAAAGAATTGTGCGATCGTCTCGCTGAAAATGGTCTGGAAGGTAGTTATAGACAATTTTATTTTGATTATAGAATACAAAACGAATCTCAAAGATATGGAATGAAGCACATTTCAACTGAAATACTTTATGATATTCCCGATGGCTTCGAGATTTATCAGCCCTGGACACAGTGCTCAAGTGCTCAGCTTTTAATTGAAATTGGAAGGAGGGATGACATTGATAATTAGTGCAAGCAGAAGAACAGATATCCCCACGTATTATAGTGAATGGCTTTTCAACAGAATAAAAGAAGGTTTTGTTTATGTTCGCAATCCGATGAATGTACATCAAATAAGCAAGATATCATTATCTCCTGATGTTGTTGACGGCATTGTGTTCTGGACAAAAAATCCCGTTCCTATGTTGGATAAGTTAGATGAACTTCAAGATTATGCCTATTACTTTCAATTCACTGTAAATTCATACGGAAAAGATATTGAGGCTAACATACCAAGTAAAAACGACGTTATCGTTCCGGCTTTTCGTGAGTTATCAAGAAAAATCGGTGCAGAAAAAGTGATTTGGCGATATGATCCAATTATGCTTACAAGCAAGTATACAATTGATTATCACGTCAATTATTTCAATGAATTGGCAAAAAGATTATCCGGATATACTCATAAATGTGTAATTAGCTTTGTTGATTTCTATCGCAATACTCAAACTCATCTTAAAGATTTAGATATATTGCCGTTGGGTGAGAAGGAAATGTATGAGCTTGCTGAACGACTTGTAGAGATAGCAAATAAGAACAATCTTATTGTTGAATCTTGTGCTGAAAAAATCAACTTGGAGCAATTTGGCATCCAGCACGGTCATTGTATAGACTGTAATTTGTTTGAGCGAATTTTAAATTGCAAAATGGATTTGTCAAAAGACAAGAATCAACGGCCAGAATGTGGCTGTATGGAAAGTATAGATATTGGATCATATAACACGTGCAAAAATGGCTGCAAGTATTGCTATGCAAATTTCAGTCAAACTACTGTTAACAAAAATACAGGATTGCACAATCCTGACTCTCCGTTGCTTTTTGGTGAAGTTATGCCAGAGGATAAGATAACAGAGAGAAAAATGATATCTTTGAAAAATAATCAGTTGAATTTATTCTGATTTTTCTCTGGACTTTCGCAAACTCCCGTGGTACTGTTGTGTACTGCAAAGGAGGTGCGAATATGGCACGAATAACGATTGAAGAAGTTTACAGAGGAGAAAAGTACGGCGTGATGAGCGCGGCGATGGCGGAGTATCTCACGAATGGTCGTCCGGCAGAGTACGACGAGCGGACATGGGTGGAGATGCTGATCGTCAAGCACGCGCTGATCGCAGCGGACAAAATGAAATTAGAGGGCGACTCGATATCGGGAATGACCGATGCTGAGTCGTCCTCTTCTTATGTGAGGTGGGATGAACATGACAACGCTTGAAGATCTGTACTACGGCAACATCAGTCCGTGCGAGCGTGATATGAAGCGCGGATCGCGGATGGATAAGTTGGTGAAGCTCATCTGCAAAAACGAGGAAAGCCTCATGTCTACGCTCACCGAACAGCAGAAAGAAACCTTCGAGAGGTTCAAGGACTGCCAAAGTGAGATCTGCGACCTCACGGCTCGCCGAGCGTTCGCAGATGGGTTCATTCTGGCGATCCGGATCATGGTCGAGGTCATGGATGGTATGGAAACGGTGGAAGAGATCTGACCTCTTCTGCCGTGGGTGCGGCCCGGTGCCGCGCCCTTTACCTTTTGCAAAAAATATTGTAAAATAGTATTGACTCTGACGTAACGTTATAGTGTATACTCACAACTGAGGTGAAGATATGAAACTACAGATCAAAGAATTTGCCGAGCTCACCGGTGTCAGCGTGCGCACACTGCACTACTATGATGAGATCGGTTTGCTGAAGCCGAGCTTTGTGGACGAGCAAAACGGCTATCGGTTTTACGACGAAACAACTTTGGAACGGATGCAGGAAATCTTGTTTTACCGTGAACTGGATTTTTCCTTGAAAAGCATTGCAGAGATCCTCGCCTCGCCGAACTACGATAAACAAAAAGCGCTTGCAGAGCAGAAGCGGTTGCTGACACTAAAGAAAGATCGGCTCACACGGCTAATCGCAGCTCTGGAACAAGCAGAAAAAGGAGAGATTACAATGAGCGCATTTGACAATAGCGAATACGAGACTGCCCGTCATCAGTACGAGGACGAAGCAAAGCAGCGTTGGGGCGATACGGACGCCTACAAGGAGAGCAGGGCAAAGACGGCCGACTACTCCAAAGATAAATGGAACGACGTTCTCGCCGGAATGAACGGTGTCTTTGCGGAGTTTGCCGAGTGCAAGAAATGCGGAGAAAGCGCTGACAGCTATACTGCTCAAAGCTTGGTCAAAAAGCTGCAGGACTACATCACGGCGAATTTTTATCACTGCACCGATGACATCCTCGCAGGGCTTGGACAGATGTACGTCTGCGACGAGCGGTTCAAGAATAACATCGATAAAAACGGTGAAGGCACTGCGGAATTCGTTTCGGAAGCTATAAAGTTCTATTGCAAGAAATAAAAATCGGGAGAGTTGCACGAAACAACTCTCCCGATTTTTATGGATTACCAGTCGTCTTCGTCATCTGCGCGACGGCGTTCTTCTTCCTCTTCTTCCTCGCGGCGATATTCGCTGTCATCCCAATTGTAGACGTACTCACCTTGGTCAATGCTGAACCCATCGCGTTCGATATACTCGTAATCACCGGATTCGTAATTGAAACACCATTTTGGCATGCGAACACCTCCTCAATCGCTCAAGACATGCTGCAACATTTTGAATGCTGCAGATTTCTTTGCATCTTTTTTGGAGGACGATTTTGCAGAGAAAGGTTTACTTTCTTCTGCTATACGACAAGTACTTTTCCAAATAGGATTGCCGTCTTTATCGTATGTTTGCTCAAAATCATAGACGGGGATTGAAAAGTAGCCTC
>CALEII010000012.1 GCA_937876205.1 uncultured Clostridia bacterium | reverse complement strand
ATAATTGCTAATTGCCAATTACAATAATTTATCGCTCAGCGATAAATTATTGTTTGTTTTCTTCGCAACAAAAGAGTCCACTCATTGCGAGTGGACTCAATTTTATTATTCAATTATACCTGAGGATTGTCACAGCAGTTAACTTCAAGACCGAAGAGTCTTCTCAGCTTCATAAAGATTTTAAATATCTTTGCCCAGAAGTTATCCTGATGGCAGTAGCAATCACAAGTTTCGGCATTCATAACGGGAATATCTATCTGAGCTTCACCGTCTTCAACAACAATATAGCCGTATGTATCATCATAACCGTCTTTGTCGATAAGAAGCTCATAGCTGCCTTCGGGAAGTACTTCTGTGAAGTAACCGTTGAGGTCAGTATAGATGATGAATGTTTCGCCTGTGCCGAGATTTGTGAATGTAATCTTTGCTTCCTTTACAGGGTTACCGTTTCCGTCATAGATAGTGATGCAGACAAGAGCCTTATCACCCGAGAAAATAATTTCTTTGTATTCGTGGTTACAGTTGTCACAACGGTAAAGAATATAACCGCTCTGTGTACCCTGAGGCTCTACTCTTTCAACCTCATTGTAGCTGTGTCCGAGTGCTTCTGTAAAGTTTTCTTTATATATGTCACCACAGACAGAACATTCATACTTGTCGTAGCCTTCTTCTGTACAGGTGGGAGGAACTACTGTCATACTGTGTGAATGACTGAGCGCATCAACATAGTTATCTTTATATTCACTGTCACCACGTGAACAAACGTGAAGGTCATAACCCTTTTCTGTACATGTGGGGTCTACTGTTGTGACCTTATAATCGTGATCAAGTGCGGGAACAAAGTCTGTCTTCTGTGAATGTGTACAGTTAGAACACTTAGCAAATGTGTAACCTTCCTTGATACATGTGGGAGGAACAACAGTTACTGAGAAGCTGTGGCCCTTTGCGGGAACATAGTCGTCGATGATTTCATCGTTACATTCTGAACACTTATATTCCGTATAACCCTGATCAATACAGGTGGGAGGAGTAACAACGCCTACATACTTATGGCTGAGCTTGGGAATAACTACACTCTGAGTCTCACCGCAGGTTTTACAGGTTTCTGTCTTTTCACCTGTCTGTGAGCAGGTTGCCTCTGAAGTAACAACGCCGTCATCCCAATCGTGACCCTTCGCCTTGATTACGGTTTCCATTGTCTTGCCGCATTCAGTTCTCTGACAGGTAAGAACACGGATACCGTTTTCTGTACAGGTTGCTTCTTTTGTTACAGTACCGTCATCCCAATCGTGACCGAGTGCGGGAATAACAATGTTTGACTGAACCTCTCCGCATCTGTCACAGGTTGCACCCATAAGTCCGTCTGTATCACAGGTTGCGTCTTTTATAATGTCCTCATTCTGCCAGTCGTGACCGAGTGCGGGAACAACTGCATTCTGAGTTGCGTCACATTCTGAACATTCCTGATACTGAATACCCGTATCAAGACAGGTTGCTTCCTTTATGGGCTCTCCCACATCTTCCCAGTTATGACCGGTTGCATCCACATATGAATCAATATATGAGCTGCCACAGCCTCTTTCACAGACGTGTGTTGTGTAACCCTGAGCTGTACAAGTGGGAGGAACTACTGTATCTATATATTTATGAGTAAGAGCATCAATTATTTCAACCTCTGTTGTGGAACAGCTTGAACATACTCTCTGGCGTCTGCCGGCTGCTTCACAGGTTGCCTCTTTCACAACCTTCCAGTCACTCCATTTGTGACCTGATGCAGCAATTTTTTCTGACTCTGTCTTACCGCAGACTGTACACTTTCTTGTCTTGACACCGTCAACAGTACAGCTGGGCTTTGTTATAACCCAATCAGTCCATGAACAGTCAGCAAGGGGAAGAATTTCTCTGCCTGAAACAATTGTCTTACAATCATTACAGTATGTGTATGCTGTGTAACCGTATTCCTTACAGGTTGAGGCCTTTGCAGGATAGTCAACAGTGTTCTTATGGTTTGCCCCGTCTATTACAAGAGTAACTGTCTTTTCCTGACCGCAATCATTACACTTGTAGATTTCTGTACCTCTTGTTGTACAAGTTGCGGGAACATACTTTGTACGGATATAATTATGGTCTTCAGTTGAGAACTGAGCATTTACAGTGATGTTATCCGTAATATTTGTAAAATCTTTATCCCAGCCTGTGAAAACATAATGAGAATCAAGATCCTTAGCTGTGTATTTATCCATTGCCGGCTCTACGGCATCCTTACCATACTCAACAGTCTGCTTGTCAATGGTCTGAAGAGTAATGGGGTTTGAGAAATAAACGCTGTATCTGTTTATTGAGAAGATTGCGTAAACTGTTGAGCCGAGAGGAAGATTCATATTGTTTCTTGAGCCTGCATCTGCGTTCTTGTCTGTGCTCCAGCCAAGGAATGAATGACCCGCTTTTGTTGCTGAGTAAAGACCTGCAGGAAAATCAACAGTTGTGTTAAGACCGCAGGGAACAACATACTCTGTTGTCTCTGCTGTACCGCCGTTTGTTGCTGCATCAAGCTTGATTGTTGTCTTGAGAGCTGTTACAGCGTTGTTGAGATTTGTTACAGCTGCATTGATCTGAGCTTCTGTTGCATAACCTGCTTTATATTTGTTGTTGTAGATGCCCCAGATTCTGTTAGCTTCGTTAAGAGCTGCCTGATATGTTGCCCATGACTCAGCAGTATAAAGTGACTGAGCCTGAACACCCTTTGTTCTTTCAAGAGCATCAATAAGAGTCTGAACTGTTTTTGTGATGTCTGAATAGGGTGAGCAGTTATCAAAGAAAATATAGACATAGTCACCGCCGGCATCTGCATTACAGTCAGAAGCAACGCCTTCGTTGTTTCTCTCAACTGTATAATAACCGTTCCTTGCCGCACCCTCAACGTTTGAGCCTGCAATTGCAACAATGGGAAGACCTGCTGTGGGATCCTGTGTTGCATAAAGATAAATATAGTCACCGCCGGCATCTGCATTTAAGTCCTGAGAAACTCTTGTGAAGGAAAGGTCTTTACCGTCCACCTTGAAGGTTGCAGTATCGGCGCCGCCGTTGTTATGACCGTTACGGAGATATGTACCGACAGCCTGATTGATATCGGTTGTTGTCTTGTAAGCAAGGAAAATGTAGTCCTTGCCTGAAACACCCGAGTTAAAGTCAAGACGACCGCCGCCGTTATCATTCATAAGCAGTGTATAGCCACCGTTTGTTGCCTCGTTATAAGCATCGTCACCCTTTTCTGCCTGACCGCATTGAAAGCCCTGAATGAACGTTGTGCCTTCGGGGTAGTAATAATATCTGCCCAGATAGTAGTCACCGATTTCATAAGCCTCTGACTCAATCGGATTGCAAAGCACAAATGCCGTAAAGCACATTGCAAATACCAGCATCAGACTGAGTGCTTTTCTCGATGTTGTTTTAATTTTTGTGAGCATTTTCAAAACTCCTCTCGCTGAATAACAGATTTAAACATAATTATTCATCGTACTGTACAAAATATTATATATAAATAAAATAAAAAAAACAATAAATAGAAGAAAATATAATTAAAATTTACAGAAAATTCATTATTTTACATACCTGAGGTAACAAGTTGAGATAAGAGATAATAACAAACAGATAATAGAATCGGAAGTCGCAAAGCGGCTTGATTTATAAAGGGTAAGGGCGAAGCCCTTCCGAAACAATTTGCCGAAGGCCAATTATATCACATTTTTTCAAA
>CALEII010000011.1 GCA_937876205.1 uncultured Clostridia bacterium | reverse complement strand
TGACAAAGGGCTCGGGAATATGGTGGTTTGATATGTGGGGCGGCTGGTATCACGACAAAGAAATCATGACTGAAATGAAGAAAATGAAAGATATTGCAGATTTGTCACAGACAAAATCTGATGCAGACTTTCCGAAAGCGGAAACTGTTGTTTTCATCGACGAAAAGGCATATTTCAACAATCCGAAAGGCACTCATTTATGTAACAGTGTAAATAATATAAGGGTTGCAATGGGTAATACGGGTATACCCTTTGACATGTGTATGACCGAAGATGCTGAGAGTGTGCTTCATAAATACAAATTCGCTGTTTTTACGGCTGTGTTACCCTCTGAAAGCGGGAAAGCAGCCCTTGAAATGTGCAGACAAATGAATATTCCCTTTATTCAGCCCGATTCCGAAAAAACATATATTCCCACAGCTGAACTGCGAGATTTACTTGTATCTGAGGGTATCCATTGCTATAATACCGGCGAAAATGTCGTGTATTGCGGCGGCGGTTATGTAGGTATTCATTCAGTCAATGACGGTATTGTCAATATCACTCTGCCTGAAAAATACAAAGTCAGACAAGTGCTCGGTACAGGCTTTACTGAGTGCATAACAGATCTGATTTCCCTCGATATGAAAAAACATAATACAGTTTTGTTTGAATTGCTTGATTGATGAAAGGAATTACATATGAACAAATATCTTAAAAACCTTAGCCGAATTGAGTTCGTTGTAACAATGGCTTGTTCGGGTAAGTGCAAGCATTGCTCACAAGGTGACCACAAAAGCTCAGATAACATTGACAAATATTTAGCGTCAAATGCTGTCCGCAAAATAGCTGAGGAATATAACATTGAATCTGTTATGACATTCGGCGGTGAGCCTCTGCTCTGTCCTGAAACCGTTTTTGCAATACATAAAACAGCAAAAGAAATGAATATTCCTCAAAGACAACTTATAACCAACGGTTATTTCAGTAAGGATTATGATAAAATAAAGCTCATTGCAGAAAGGTTATCAGAATGCGGTGTTAACGATATTCTGCTTTCTGTTGACGCTTTTCATCAGGAATCAATACCGCTGTCATATGTAAAAGCATTTGCAGAAAATGTTAAAAACACAGGTGTCAGAATACGGGTGCATCCCGCATGGCTTGTCAGCCAAAATGACAATAATGAATATAATATCAGAACAAGAGAATTGATTCAGGAATTCACTGAAATGGATATTGAAACAAGTGAAGGCAATGTAATTTTTCCGAGCGGTAATGCCCTTGAATACTTTGGTGAATATTTTGATCTGAGCAAGCCCGTGGAGAATCCGTACAGAGAAGACCCGTCAGATATAAAAGCAATCTGCTTCAGTGCCAACGGCGACATTCTCGGAAATAATATCTATAAGCAAAATATAGATGAAATATTATCATCTTACACTCCATAAAAGAAAGAGGTAAAATTAAATGGAAACAATAACTCAGGTCAGCGCAACATACACCGAGCCTTATGCAAACAAACGCATTTCATGCAGAGCTGTGATAATCGAAGACGGAAAAATTCTTCTCTCCCATGAAACAAGACATGGTGATTCTTACATGTCACCGGGAGGCGGAATTGAAAACGGAGAAACAAGCGAGCAATGTGTAGAGCGTGAAGTGCTTGAAGAAACAGGTTATATTGTCAAAGCAATAAAACCTCTTATCACAATTAATGAATACTGCTATGACACCCTTTATGTTAACCGTTATTTTGTGTGTAACATTATCGGTGAGGGTGAACGACAGCTGACCGAAAATGAAAATTATAAAAAAATGCAACCCGAGTGGGTTGATATAGAAAAAGCAACTGAAATTTTCAGTACATATAAAACACTTCCGCCTGATAAAGAGAGTCTGTATCTAAGAGAATATACTGTTCTGCAAAAAATAAAACAAGACTTGTAATTTCATTTCGGGAATGATAAAATATATTCAAGGAGGTAATTTTTATGGGTTATTTTAAAATTTTTATTGCACTTATTATGTCATTTGTAATGTTTCTTTCAAACGGCATAACATCACTTCTCCCCGGTACGCCCTCTGAGCCGAAATCAGAAGCAGAGCTTTACGAAATGGCAGATATTTTTGAAAAGTATGAGCTTTCTGACGAGATTTATGTTGTAAACGGCGGCGTGTCAACTGACGAGCGTGCAGCAATTCAGTCTCTTCAGGGACTTGTTGCAAGGGACAAGGCGACTATTTTCATTAACTACGGTCAGGATTCGGCAACGGAGCTTGCTTTCCTTGAAAATGCAGGATGCAAACTCATTTATACCGACAAGAACGGAGAGAACTGGACACTTAAAAATCTTATTCCGCTTTTCAATTCATACATAACAGACAACAGCTATGTTCTTTTCACATCAACTGAAACAACAGAGCAGATAAATATGGCCTTCAACTATACAACGGTTTACGGCTGTCTTGCAGTCCCCGAGTCCTGTGAAGAAACAGTAAATGTGCTCGGAATGAAAAAGGCTTACGACCTGACTGAAAACAAAATAACAGTAATTGATCAGGAAAAATTCTATGAGGAGCACAAAGAGCTTTTCAGAACAGATGCACTTGTGCATCAGAATTATATGGTTTCGGGTCTTCGTGATTTTGCCGTTCAGCAGAACATTTTTATAGCATATGCAATGGATTCAAACTATGTAGAACGCACCTTCAGAGACAAGCTTCTTACAGAGCTTGAGCCTTCTTCAATCGTTTTCGGCTGGTGCCAGTATGAAGTAAAATTCACAGAATCGGTTTCATCATTCGGTCATTACGTTATTCCCTCTGACCATTGCTTCAATATGACAATTCTCAATGCGTGTGAGCCTCAACAGATAAGCGAAAAGAAAGACGTAAATGCTCCCGAGCTTGACCCCGAAAAGCATTATATTGCAATCGTTTACAGCGACGGTGACAATGCTCAGTGGGTTTCAAACGGATATCGGGAATTCCACACATGGCAGAGCTTCGGTCTTGACACTCCCGTAACCTGGACCTTCCCTCCCCTTATGAATGAATTTTCTCCCGTTGCAGTCAAAAAAGCAACTGATAAACTCGGCAATTGTTCATTTATAACAGGTCCCTCAGGTGCAGGCTATGCGAGAGTTTCAAAAATGTCAGCAGAGAAGCTTGAAGCATACTCAGAATTCACAGCCGCAACAATGCTCGCGTCAGGTCTTACTACAATGACTCTTCTTGACGAACCTCTGGGACTTCCCGATTTCCTCTGGGAAAATAAGCTCAGCTATTTTACAAGATACGATAATATCAAAGGCGGAATTTTACAGATTGACCCCACAAGATATGCAGGCGGAGAGGGTAAAGTATTCTTCGTTGATGACAAGCCCTTTGTAAGTGTACGTCTTTCACTCTGGTATCCCTCAGGCAATGCAGATGATGTTACAAACGAATGGCTCAAGGAGCAGGCAGAAATCGTAAACAACTACTCTGCCGATATCAGCTCAATCAGCGGTTATTCGGTTATAAATGTTCATCCCTGGACAGTAGGTCCTGACGACCTTGCATACTTCGTAAGTCAGCTTGATGACGGTGTTGAGGTAATTTCCGCAGATGAGCTTATAGCAGCCGTTACGGCAAATGTTCCTCACAAAACAGCCAAACCTTAATTAAAACACACTAACAAAAGCACCCGTACCGGTAACAGTACGGGTGCTGAATTATTTTATCAATACAATGCCATAACAGCTTTTTCAATCTGCTGAGCAACTTCGTCAACAGTACCGTCAGCATTGATTACCACGATATTTTCTGACTCTTTAAGCGCATCAATCACATTGTAAAAACGCTTTCTGATGCTTGTGAGATATTCTTCCGTTTCATATATCTCAATTTCATCTTCACTTCTGTTTGCATTGATTCTCTCCATACTTTTCTCAGGAAGAAGGTCAAGAAACACGCACAGATCAGGCTTTCTGATATCGTCACAATTGAGATTCAGGCTCATAAGCCAGTCAAGCCCCACATCAACACCCTGATATGCAAGAGTTGAGTAATAATATCTGTCACAAATAACAGTGTCACCTCTGCCGATGTGCATATTTATACCGTCATCGGGATTCAGATTATGGTCGATTCTGTCAGCCGTAAAAAGAAGTGCAAACTGACTTTTTGTGACCTTTTTTCTGCCGCCGAGCACTTCACGGCACATTTTGCCGAACTCGTGAGGAGTAGGCTCAGCCTGATTTATGACATTTATCCCCTTTGCCTTCAGTTTTTCTGTGATAATGTTTGTCTGAGTGGTTTTGCCTGAGCCGTCAAGCCCCTCAATAACAATAAACTTTCCCTTTTCCATCTTATTACCTCATTCTGTACAGCTCTTCACTGAGATTGAACATTTCTTCCATAGTCAGCTTTTCAGCTCTGACATTTGTATCAAGCCCTGCATTTGTGAGTGCCTGAAAAATCTTATCCTTAGCCATTCCGAGCCCTGATGACAGACCGTTTGCCGCAGTTTTTCTTCTCTGGGAAAATGCAGCTTTCACAACCCTGAAGAAAAATTTTTCATCTGACGGTGTGAATTCGGGATTCTCCCTGACAGAAAGCCTGATAACCTCACTGTCTACATTCGGTGAAGGCATAAATGATTCTCTGGGCACGAAGAAAATCTCCTCGGCAACGGAATAATAACTGACCGCAACTGACACTGCGCCTGCATCCCTTGAGCCCACATCGGCACAAAGCCTCTCCCCTGCCTCCTTCTGCACCATAACAGTTACAGCCTTAACGGGCAGACGGCTTTCAAGCAGCATCATAATAATGGGAGATGTAATATAATACGGAAGATTTGCAATAACGTGAATATTTTTACAGTCCCTGAAATTTTCATCAAAAAGTCTTTCAAGGTCTGTTTTCATAACATCAGCGTTGATGACTTCTACATTTCTGAAGTCTTCAAGTGTATCTGCAAGCACGGGAATAAGTCTTGTGTCAAGTTCAAGTGCCACAACTTTTTTCGCTTTTTTTGCAATTTCCTGAGTAAGCACTCCCACACCGGGACCGATTTCAAGAACACCGTCTTCTTCAGTTACACCTGACACCTCAACAATCTGAGGGCAGACATCAGGGTCGATAATAAAATTCTGACCTAGTGCCTTTGAAAACGTTACCCCGTGACGGGACATAACACGCTTTATTGTATTTATATCGGTAAGATTGTACATAGTATACCTCAGTTCGGGAAATCAGAATTTGCCGAAGGCAAATTATATCACATCCGTTGAAGACGGATATATCACTACAATAACCTATCGCACAGCGATAAATTATTGTTTACACTTCATTCTTCTGCTGTCTTATGTCTCTGCCGAAGAATGACAGAATCATATATTCGCCGATGATTCGTGATGCAGCTCTTTCAGTATATTTATTCTGAATCTCTGCAAGTGAAAGATTTGTGCTGATAATTGTCGGTTTTGAATCAAGCAGTCGGCTGTTGACAATATTATTGAAGGTTGCAACACTGAAGCTTGTTGTAAACTCTGCACCAAGGTCATCAATTATAAGAAGGTCGCAGTCTATAAGCATATCCTCTGTTGTGCCGTCGGGATCATCAGATCTGCCGAAATGCTCTCTTTCTATGCTTGAAAACAGCCTTTGAGCAGTACCGTAAACAACATTGAAGCCTTTGGCAATGGCTGTTTTTGCTATAGCAAGAGAAAGATGAGTCTTTCCCAGCCCCGTTGCACCTGTAAACATAAGACTGTATGATCTCAGATCAAAATTTTCAGCATATGATTTACAGAACTGAAAATTTCTCTTCATTACATCGTATATTTCCTGCGAATCCTTGTAGTATTCAAGGCTGAATTCATCAAAAGAAGAAAGCTTCAGCGATGAATTTCTGCAAAGCTCCTCTGCGGCAAGCTTATTGAGAAGGTCGAGGTGGCATTTACACAGTCTGCCGTCACAGAAGCCTGTGTCATTACACTTTTTGCAGAAATAATCAGGTTCAAGATAATCCTCCGAAAAGCCGTTTTCAACAAGCAGTTCCTTTATTCTTGCCTGAGCAGACAGATTCTCATTTTTCAGGTTTTCTATGTATTTCACGGCATCATCGCCCATACCGATAACCTTAAGTACACCGCAGGCAGATTTTCTCATTCTGTCCTGAAGCTCAGCAATCTCGGGTACAGCCTGAACAGCAAGTACAGCCTGTATTTCAGCCGTCGATTCGGCTTTGTTGCGTCTTGCATCTATCTCCTGTTTTGCTTTTTCGTATAATTCCTGTCTGTATGCCAACTAAATCACGTCCCTTTTTTTGTGTTCGCAGGGTCCAGTTTAAGACTGTTTTTCATCGCAAGCTCAATATCATATGAGGGAGACTTGGCTCCTTTTGCAGATGAAGTTCTGTCTGATTTTTTTGTATTTTTTGTGCCTTCATTGAATTCTGTCTCTGCTGCAGCTGTTTCGGCAACAGTTCTGAATCCGCTGCTGTGCCATGACGAAAGAATGCCGTTCATATAGCCGTAGCTGATTTTACCTTTTTTTTCAACGGTTATTTCATACGCACGATGTATCATATCCGTGCCGTATCCGAAATCACCTGTCCATATTTCAAGAAGCTCTGACTGCTTTGAAGTAGGTCTCGGATTTTCTATACCCGTAAGGACTCTGAACTCCTCCCAGACAGAGGATGTGGACTCAAGCCTTGAAATTTTACGGCTTGCCGATTCAAAATCGGTTATTCCCTGCTCAGCCCAGCTTTTGCCCATATGCATTATGTAAGACAATGCACCCTGCTTGCCTATTGTTTTTGCATAGCTGCAAAGCATAACAATTGCTTCTGCCGAGAGACCGTAATGGTCATGCAAAATAAGAAGATTTGCCTGAGCATCGTGACCGAGAGTTCTGCCGAAAACCTCCTGCACCTCGTTGAAAAGTGCAACTATTTCCGGAGATTCCGAAAGACGCATTGACACATCTCTTACCGTAGGCTTGACATAAACAGAATCATTCCCTGCTTCAGGCTCCGGTTTTTTATTGTTCTTATGTACGGGAGCCGTTACGTTGAATGCGCCCGGTGTAACTACAGTTTTCTTCTCTTCCGCAGCAGCAGTTACAGGCTGACTCACTGCAGGAGTTTCACCCTTTTTCACCACAAGCCCTGCATCTATCCAGTAAAGCATTGCATCATCTATTTCATCGGTCGGGATGCCTGTCTCACGGCTGATAACACCGAGCTCAAACTCTGCCGACGGATTTCTGTACAGCCACAAAAGCACCTTCAGCTGGGCTTTACCTGCCATACGAAGATGCTTGTCTGCTATTTCTGTCGGTAATACGAAAACCGACGAATATGAAGCCGGATTTATACTGTACATAATATTACTTCTTTCCTGTTGATCCGAAGCCGCCGTCTTTACGCTCGGTTTCGTCAAGAGTGTCACATTCCTCAACGGGCATAAGGCTTACAGGCATTATGACCATCTGTGCAACTCTCTCCTGAGGCTCTATTGTATAAGGCTCATTATACTGATTCACAAGTCCCACAATAACCTCTCCTCTGTAATCGCTGTCAACCACACCCACACAGTTTGCAGGAGCAAGACCGTGCTTTATTGACAGACCGCTTCTGGCAAAGATAAATGCACCGTAAAGTGCCGAGGGCAACGCAACAGCAATGCCCGTAGGAATTTTCACACACTCGTGGGGCATAACTGTGACAGGCTCATCAATACAGGCATATAAATCCATACCTGCACTGCCTGCAGTAGCTCGCATAGGCATAACAGCGTTTTCTCTGAGTTTTTTAATCTTGAGGGTTTCCATCAGAATTCACCGTTGCCCTTTTTAATCTTGGTAAGCTCACGTCTGAGCATATCACGCTCACTCTTTGCCTGAGCAGCATCAGCAAGATATTCCTTAAGCTGTCCCTTGATATTCTCATTTTCTTCACGTGCTTTGTTGAGTTCATCTGCATATGCAAGAAGTGTCAGAGCAGTTGCCTCAGAGGGTGAAACAAATCTGCCTGATTTCATAACATTATTTATTCTGTTTTCAATTTCTTCTGCAAGTTTTTCAGTATATTCGGCACCGTTATCGGTTGCTACGGTATACGGTGTACCGCCTAAAACTATTTTAACTTTTTCCATTATTATCATTCCGTATCATAATATTTGTTGTCTTATTATTATATCTGTTTTTTCTTGAAACTTCAACACCTATTTGCAAGAATTTTATTTTTACACGGTGTTCATTGTTTTTTTACAGAAATATGAAAAAATTTATTGACACAAACACTCTTTATGATTATAATTATTTTGAACGATTACAGTCAGAAATTTTTATAAACGGAGGTATTTTTTATGAAAAAGGCTTTTACAAAAATCGTATCAGTTGTTCTTGCAGTAATGTTTACATTCACTGCAATGGCTTGCTTCGCAGCAGCAGAGACAACTCAGGTAAAATGCAATTGTTGCCTTAACTCCACAGGTTCAGCAGGTGACACAATCACTAAGTTCCAGGGTGCAAGAGACATTTATCTTGTTCTTGATGTATCCGGCAGTATGAGCGGAACCCCCCTCAAGAATCTCAAGACGGCAGCAAAAGAATTCTGCAAGACAATGCTTGAGGACACAACAGGTGACAACAGAATTGCTATTGTGACATACGGCACAAAGGTTGAGACATACTCATTCTCAACAGATTATGCAACTCTTGCAGGTATCATTGACGGCTTCAAGGCAAAGGGCAGCACAGCTATGTACGACGCTCTTATGGCTGTTAAAGACATCAATGAAAAATACGGCAACGAAGATGCAACAAAGCACGTTGTAGTTATGGCTGACGGTCTTCCCAACGAAGGCGCAGTTCTTACAAACGGTAAGTACACATCAAAGGACAGCACAATGTACTACAAGCACGGCAACGCTGTTTACTCAACAGCTGCAGGTATGTGGCACGATTATCTTATCTACTCAATCGGCTTCTTCCACAATCTCGGCGGCAGCCAGCTTAAGTACGGTAAGGTTCTTATGAAGGATATCCAGAATGCTCTCTATCTTGAGGTATTTGATCCCGGCAAGATTCTTGACGCATTTACAGGTGTAGCTGACAATATCATCGGCAAGCCCTGCGACGGCTCATGCGGCGGTGCCTGCGGTTGCGAAGACTGCGAAATCTGCAACAAGCCCTGCACAGATGTAACCAAGCCCGACGGAAGCTGTGACTGTGGTGTAAATTGCATATGCGGAGACAACTGCACTTGCGGTCCCGACTGCAACTGTGATGTTCCCACAACAAACGCACCCACAACAAATGCTCCCTCAGCAGATGTCAACGGCACACCCGATTCAATTCCCCAGACAGGTGAATCATTTATGGGTATCGCTGCTGCTGCAGTTGTTATGATGGCAGGCATTGCAGTTGTTGCAGTTAAAAAACGTGAAGACTGATAAGTAACGAAATAAACTGTCACAGACGGAGTCGGAAACGGCTCCGTTTTTTTGCATAAAAAACTTAATCAGCTAATATGTACATATTAAATTAAAAAAATTGCATATATTTCTTATTTATTTTTTTAATAAAGACTTGTACTTTATAACAGGTTTATGGTATACTATAGTGAATTTATTATGTCCGCACTCACAAGGAGGAATTCATTATGCAACATTACAACGCAGTTATCATAGGTGCAGGCCCTGCCGGTATTTTCACAGCACTTGAGCTTTACAGAAAAATGCCGTCAGATTACAAAATCGTAATTGCTGACGAAGGTCTCGATATAAGACAGAGAACATGCCCCGCAAGAAGTAAAGGCAAGTGTGTCCGTTGTAATCCCTGTAACATAATGAGCGGCTGGGCAGGTGCAGGTGCATTCTCAGACGGCAAGCTTTCACTTTCTGAAGAAGTCGGCGGCAATCTGACGGATTACAAAAGTGTTGAAGAAGTACGCAGTCTGATTGCATACGCTGACTCCGTCTATCTTGATTTCGGTGCACCCGAAGAGGTATTCGGTCTTTCAGATAAAAAAGCTGACGAAATCGCATACGAATGTTCAAGACACAATATCAAGCTTATCCGTTGCCCCGTAAGACATATGGGCACAGAGTATTCATACGATGTACTCAGAAATATGTATGACCATCTTGCAACAATGGAAGGCTTTTCTTTCAGAAGCAGAACACACGCTGACCCCGTAATAAAAGACGGTAAAGTCACAGGCGCCGTATTCACCGACAAAAACGGTAACACAGAAGAAGTGTCTGCAGACTATGTCATTGCCGCCCCCGGCAGAGGCGGTGCTGACTGGCTTAACAGAATCGCTAAGGAAAATAACATCGAAATAACAAACAATGAAGTAGATATAGGTGTCAGGGTTGAATGTCCCAATTCGGTTATGGATGAGCTGACAAAGCATCTTTACGAAGCAAAAATGGTCTATTACTCAGACACATTTGAAAACAAAGTCCGTACATTCTGTATGAATCCCGGCGGCATCGTCAGTGAAGAACACTATAACGCAGGCTTCAACAACACTTTCAAGAACAGCATTGCAGTTGTTAACGGCCACAGCTATGCAGACGAAAAATCACACACAGAAAACACAAACTTTGCTCTTCTTGTTTCCACACGTTTCACACAGCCCTTTGACCAGCCCATCGAATACGGCAGATATATCGCACAGTTGGGCAATATGCTCACAGGCGGCGGTGTAATCGTACAGAGACTCGGCGACCTTCTTATGGGCAGAAGAACAGATGAATCAAGACTCAGAAAATCAACAACAAGACCAACCCTCACAACAGCTATTCCCGGCGACCTTTCATTTGTGCTGCCCCACAGACATCTCACAAGCATAATTGAAGCAATTAAAGCTTTTGACAAGGTTGCACCCGGTCTTTACTCAAAGAACACACTTCTTTACGGTGTTGAGGTCAAGTTCTATTCATCAAAAATCAAAGTCAGTGATAATTTTGAAACTCAGATAGAAAACCTTTATGCAATCGGAGACGGTGCAGGCATCACAAGAGGTCTTATGCAGGCTTCTGCATCAGGTGTTGCCGTTGCAAGAGATATTTTTTCAAAACAAGGCTGATAACAAATGATAAATTATTCAGAAAAAACTGTCAGTCTGCTCAAAGAAGCAGGGCTCACGCTTGCAACTGCGGAATCCTGCACAGGCGGACTGATTGCAAAAATGATAACAGATGTCAGCGGCTCTTCAGCTGTGTTTGAATGCGGCATCGTGTCATACTCAAACAGAATAAAAAGCGCCATACTCGGAGTTAAGGAAGAAACTCTTGAGCGCCACGGTGCTGTCAGTGAAGAAACCGTGACAGAGATGGCTCTCGGCGCAATAAAAGCATCAGGTGCAGACTGTTCTGTGGCTGTAAGCGGAATTGCAGGCCCGATGTCTGACAACACAGACAAACCTGTGGGGCTTATCTGGCTTGCAGTGTGCGTCAACGGAAAAATCACAACAAAAAAGCTCAACAACTCTTTTGATGTGAACGTAAGAGAAAACAACAGAAATTCAGCCGCAAACGAAGCACTCAGACTTCTTTGCGACACAATCAGTAATCAGGTGGTGAATGAAAATGGAAGAGAATAAGAATATCAGAAACCAACCTATAGCAAGAACAGGTGCCGTAAGCTCCTCAGACAATGTTTTCAGTGCAGTCTATAACAAACAGAAAACAGATGCAGAAACAAAGGCGATTGAACAGCAGGTATCTGCCGACGAAGAGCTTAAGGCTGCACCGACCGTTGCTGCTCCCGTTACAGTGACAAAATCAGGCAACAGTAAAAAGAATGATGAAGACAAGAAATTCAATGTTATTTTTATAATTCTCATTATACTTTCTTGTATAATTTTCGTTGCAAGTCTTGCATATCTTATTGTTGGTATTTTAAAACCCGACAAGCCCGACAATATTGAGGTACATCAGGAAAATACAGTCAGTGCATCACTCTCCTCCCCCTTCACATATCAGAGAATTTACGGTGTTGACTTCCCCGAAGGTATGCAGGATAAATACAAGCTTCTGTATGCTCAGAGTCAGGATTTTGTGGGCTGGATAACAATACCGAACACAAGCATTGATATGCCTGTTTACCAGTGTTCAAACAACTCATATTACCTCAAGCACGACAACTACGAAACATACACAAAATACGGTGCACTGTTCCTTGATATGCACAACAATCCCCTCAATCTGACAAGAAATACCACAATTTACGGCCACAATTTTGACAACAACAGTTATTTTGATGAGATTCACAAATATCAGGATCCCGAGTTCTACAAGACTGCACCCGTTATAGAGTTCAACACTCTTTACAAAGACTATAAGTGGAAGGTAATTGCCGCTTTCCATACAAACGGCTCATCCACAGGCGATAACAACTATCTGTTCTATTACGTCGCATCAAGCTTCGGCAATAACAGCTTTATGAAGTTCTATGATGAAATTCAGCAAAGAAGCTATATTCACACAGGCGTTGATGTTCAGCCCGATGACAAACTACTCACTCTTTCAACCTGCACATACTTTTTTGACAGGAACGGTAAACTTGAAAACGCAAGATTTGCAGTTATTGCAAGACTTGTCCGTGACGGCGAAAGTGAAGAGGTTGATGTAAGCAATGTTACAGTCAACGAAAATGTAAGATACCCACAGCTTTATTACGATGTTTTCGGCGGCTCCAATCCCTGGAGAAATGCCTCAAAATGGGTACCCGAATCAAACTAATTATCTGGAAAGGATGATAATACGATGTCAGATCAGGAAAACAGAAATACCTCCTCATTGCCTGAGGATGATATGGATTTCTCAGATCTTGAAGTGTTATCAAAAAAATACGGAATCACTGCTGACTTTTCAGCAGATAACAAAACTCCGTCATATCCGAGAAGAACTGTTATGCCTGCAAGGACTCCGAGAATCGTATACGATGTAAACGATCCCACAAGCTCCGTCAGAATTGTTTACGGCAGCTCTGATGCTCCCTCAGGTCCCGAAGGCAGACGTGTTATCTACGAAGAAAAAGAAACCGAGTCAATAGCAGAAAAAAGACGCAGGAATGCTGAGCTTCAGAAGACAGAAAAAGGCTCAAGAGGCTTCGGAAGCCAGCCTTATGTAAGACACGTTGCAAGCAGTGCAGATGCTATCAGACGGGATGACGGCGACAGCTTCTCCCGTGCTTATCAGACGACAAAGGCAGCTCAGACTGAGAACAATAATTCCTCAGAGTCGCCCATAACAGCGTCAAAGAAAAGACTTGTTGCCGCAAACCCTGAACGCACAGAGCGTACAAAGCATGAGCATATGCACTACGAAAAATCCTCCGGTGAAAAGGTGAAGGACTTTTTCAGGGCTTTCATTCCCTGGAAGGGTGACCCCGCAAAGGAAGTTATCAGAAAGCTCATAATGAATGCATCTGCAATTCTTGTGCTCGCTTGCTTTGCATTTTTCATCAACAACTATATCCAGCACCGGAATGAGCTTGAAAAGCAGCAGGAGCTTCAGAACAATATCCCTGAGGTTGACACTGCAGACGACCTTGAAGCACAATGGGCTGCAATGAAAGACAAATACCCCGATGTGGATTTTCCCGAGGGAATGAATATTAAATGGGCTGACCTGTATGCAAAAAATCAGGACCTTGTGGGCTGGCTTAAGATTGATAACACCAACATCGACACTCCCGTTATGCACACCCCCGAAGACAGAACAAACGGCAGCAGTGAAGACTTCTATCTGAGAAGAAATTTCTATAAAAACTCAGACAAATACGGCACACCGTATCTTGACAAGCATAATACAGGCTCCTCTCTTGACAGAAACAACACAATTTACGGCCACAATATGATGGACGGTCTGTCTTTTGCTCAGCTTGAGAAGTATTACACAATAGAAGGCTTCAAGCAGTCACCCATCATAAAATACAGTACGCTGTATGAAGATTATTACTTCAAGGTATATGCAGTTTTCATCACAAACGGCTATGCCTCAGGTGACAACGGCTATCTTTTCAATTACAACATCTCACACTTTTCCTCAGGTGAGAATTTTCAGAAATTCCTTGACACCATTGACGAAAGAAGACTGTATGACACAGGTGTTGACATCAATAAGGACGATAAGCTCCTCACGCTCTCAACCTGTTCATATGAAATAAAAACAACAGATATGGGCAGACTTGCAGTTATCGCAAGGCTTGTCCGTGAGGGTGAGAGCATCACTGTTGACACATCAAAAGCCACAGAAAAAACAGATGTGCGGTATCCTCAGGTCTGGTACGACGAAAAAGGCATAAAGAATCCTTATGCCGATGCTTATCAATGGGTACCCTGACAGAATGACGGGGTAACACAACAAATGGGGTTATAAAATGAAAATTAAAACAATTATTTTTTCTGATACAAACAATCCTGCATTTCCCAGACTTGAAAGTGTTATAACAAACGCTTTCGGATCTCTCACTTCAGAGAACGGCTACTCCACCTGCGTCTACAGTACTGTTCAGAGCGGTATGCCCGAAATTGCAGGTGCACTCAGAACAAACAACATCATTGTTCTTTTTGCAGATGAGAGAATATATCACGAAGCAAAAAGAAGCATCTGCAAGGCTTTCAAGTTCAAGATGATTCATTCTGAAGAAGTTCTTGAGAAGCTGAGTAAAATGGAAAATCACGAAAGATTTATGCTTCACGCTCTTATGCCCGAGAATGCAACTCCGTTTGCTCTTTCAGACGGTCTTTTCCCCGGCTTCGCAATAAGATCAAAATCGCAGTGCATATTCTTTCTCCCGTTTTCTGAGGACAGAAGCTTTATAACAATAAAGAAGTATGTTTTCCCGTATATCAGCAGAGTTTACGGCTCACATCTGCCGTCCTTCAATGAATATGAGACTGCATATGCATCAGAAATTCTCAGATCACGTCTGCAGGCAACAAAGGTGCAGATTGCTGTTGCAAATACTCCCTTCAGCAAGTATATTGCTCACGCAGGCAAGCAGATTGACTGCTTCAACGACTACATCTCATTTGCACCCTACGATGCAAAGAAAGATAAAAATTCAAAGGGACAGATTTCTGCCGTAAAGGCTGCAGAATACTATGAATGTCAGTTCGGCGTCTGCGTTCTTGAAGGCGAAAAGGATGACAACGGCAATTTTACCGTAACAATCACCGTCTCAAACAGAAAAACAGCAAAAATCAGAACGCTGTCTTCAATTTCTGACGAATCACACGAGGACTTTATGACAACAGTTGTCACAGAGCTTTTCCTTATGCTGGCTCAGGAAATTTCACAGACACCCATTATGACAACGGAAGAGATAAAGCACATAAGCCCCTCCCCCGCAATACACGGCTGGAGAATTGCGCTCTATATAGCACTTTTCGCTGTAGCGTTTTTCCTTACATATGTGTCAGTATCATTCTCAGACCTTCCGTTCTTTTCATAATATATGAAAAGAAAAATAAACTACAAGCTGCTTGGCAGAATCGGCAGACTTCTTGTGCTTATACCTCTGCTTATCGCAGTTCCCGTGATTTCTGTCACATCGGGCTATAAGCTCCCCGTAACTGTGAAAAAAGCAGATATGAACGGCGACGGCATAATTTCATCATCAGACATCATCACAATAATGAATATGTCATCAGGGCTTGAAAACAGCTTTTCATACGATGAATTCATTAAAGCTGATATGAACGGTGACGGCACAATTACAGCTGCTGACGCATACCTTGCAAATGACAGAATTTCAGCCTCAGTTATTATAAAGTATGAGGAAGAAACTCAGCCCGCAGCACAGCCGCTTGTTGACACATTTGCTTCATCACAGACGGTACCCGTTGTAAATTCAGACGGAGCATATAATGTAATCAGTAATCAGAAGATGTATATCTACCCCGATATGTCTCAGGTTATGGCAATGAGAGATACATTTATAATAATCTCATTCGGCTGGGGACACGGCGTAGGTATGAGCCAGTGGGGCGCAGTTGGGCTTGCAAGAGCAGGATACTCATACATTCAGATAGTCCAGCACTATTACCGTGGTGTTTCAATTATGAAGGAGCACTACCCCGATACGGTCAGATGTGCGGGCCGTGATGTGGATACAGTGGAAATGCTTGCCCGTATAGTTCAGCAGGAAATTTCAGGCATCACAAGAAAAAATGACTATTACGATATGAACGCTCTGCGTGCTCAGGCAGTTGCCGCCTACACAAATATGAAATTCAGCGGCTACTCTGTAAGCGGTTGCTCATATGTGAACTCATACTCAGCCTGCCGTGACGATGTAAAGGCAGTTGCAAGAGAAATTGCAGGTCAGTATCTGTTATATAACGGCAAGGTGCCTTACGCTTATTACTCAGCCTGCTCGGCAGGTGTTGCGGCAACATATCAGGATGTATGGGGCAGTACGGGCAGAGATATGTCATATCTTTATGACACTGCATCATACTATGACTGCTATACAAACGGTTATATTGAAGCAACGGCATATACTCCGACTGCAATAAGGGAATATATACAGAAATATGATCCGTCAATCATTCTGCCTGAGGATCCGTCACAGTGGATAAGGATTCTCAGTCACGACGATTCGGTCAATGAAAATATAGGCTATGTTTCTGCAATGCAGATAGGCAACAGAACATTCAATGAAGCGGCAGGTATGACCTTCCGTGACAAAATAATGAAATATAATGTAAAATCTCCGTGTTTTGCAATAATATATAACGGACAATATTTATAAAAAGAAAGGTGTTTTTTTATGGCAATTCTTATTACCGGCGGTGCAGGTTACATCGGTTCACACACCTGCATTGAGCTTCTTAATGCAGGCAAGGAAATCGTTGTTATTGACAACTACTCAAACAGCTGCAACGAATCTCTTGAAAGAGTAAAAAAGATTACAGGCAAAGATTTCAGATATTACGAATGTGACATCCGTGACAGAGACGGCCTTGAAAAAGTATTCGGTGAAAATAAAATTGAAGCTGTTATACATTTTGCAGGTCTCAAGGCAGTTGGTGAATCCTGTCAGAAGCCCTGGGAATATTATGACAACAACATCGCAGGCACACTCGTTCTTGTTGATGTAATGCGTAAGAACGGCTGCAAGAAAATGGTATTTTCATCTTCTGCAACAGTCTACGGCGAAGAAAATCAGGTACCCTTCGTTGAGACTATGAAAACAGGTACAACAACAAATCCTTACGGCACAACAAAGCTTTACATTGAGAACATTCTCAAGGATATATACAATGCAGACAACGAATGGAGCATTGTACTTCTGCGTTACTTCAACCCCGTAGGTGCACACGAAAGCGGTCTTATCGGTGAAGCCCCCTCATTCCCCAACAACCTTATGCCTTATATTTCTCAGGTTGCTGTAGGCAAGAGAGAGTTCCTCAGCGTTTTCGGCGACTGCTACCCCACTCCTGACGGAACAGGTGTCAGAGACTATATTCACGTTGTTGACCTTGCTCTCGGTCACGTCAAAGCAATTGACTATGCTCTCCCGAGAACAGGTGTTGAGATATTCAATCTGGGCACAGGTAACGGCGTAAGCGTTATCGGTCTTGTCAAAGCGTTTGAAGAAGCAAACGGTGTACCCGTTCCCTACAAAATTGTAGATCCCAGAGCAGGTGACGTGGCATTCTCTTATGCAAACGCTCAGAAGGCTTATGACATACTCGGCTGGAAGGCTGAAAGAGATGTCAGAAAGATGTGCGAAGACACATGGAGATGGCAGAAGAACAATCCCAACGGCTACGGAAAATAAATTTCACGGAAAGGCGTCGCATTATGAAAAGAATAACATCTGCAATACTCGTAATCTGCATAATGCTGTCCGTCGGCATTTTTCCGGCATACGGTTATGAAAAGCTTCCTGCACCCGACTGGGTGACGGTAACCCCCAACAGCGACTACTCAAAAACGGTAACAATAAAAACGCCCACATATATGATGGAGCACATTGATTACTATGAGTACAGCACAGACGGCTTTCTCACAAAAACAATGCTCAGCAAATCGGGCGGTGAATTTGTTTTTGACAAAACAACCGAATTCTCTCTGCGATATGTCAGATATGAAATTGAATCTGAAATATACACGGTGACGGTTGACATCAATAAAATCACTGTCATAACAAGTGATTCACTGAATATTTCATTACTTATCCCTTTCGGTTCATCAGTTCATACGGATATAACACTGTCGGCATATGAAATTGTCAGCGGCGGCGCTGTTGATGCGGTGAGCAGTCTTCTGAGCAGTACAGCTGAATTCAGGCTCTATAACACTGCTGCTATGCGTGGCGGCAGAGCTTACAAGCTCCCTGAAAAGGTAAAATGGCTCTTTCCCTGCGACGGATATGAAGCACGCTTCTGTAAGCTCTATATTGTTGACAGCAAAGGCAGACTGACTGAAATTGAGTCTTCGCCCGAAATGAATATGCTTCTCTGTGAGACTGATATGACAGGGCTGTTTGTTGTGGCACAAGATAAGCAGTACCGTCCGGGTGACCTGAACGGTGACTGTGATATTACGGCACTTGATGCAAGACTTGCGCTGAGAATATCGGCAAAGCTTGAAAAAGCATCTGACAAACAGCTGTCTGCAGGTGACATAAACAAGACATCTGTAATTGATGCAGCAGATGCAAGGCTTATTCTTCGTGCTTCTGCAAAAATAGATAAACTGTAAAGGAGTTTTTATATGGAAATCCCCGCAAAGCTTCTTAAAATTGCAACTGAGCTTGTAAAAAAGAATGCTCAGAAAAAGACACTGAAAAATTGCGCAGAGCCTCTTCCCGAAGGCGTTTTTGACTATTCAGACAAACCTGCCGCCTCACACTTCACCTTCGGTTTTGCAAAAACAGTAATAATGCCCGAGTGCAGAATTCCCGACAAAAAGAAAACCTATTACATCGCAGGCTACCGTAACAACAACCCTGCTGCAGGCGTACTTGACGATCTGCACGCAAGAGCTCTGTGGATTGACGACAATTCAGGCAGAGGTGGTATGATACTGGTGTCTGTTGACTGTGTGGGCCTTTTCACGGTTGATGTCAATAAAATCAGAAAAAGACTTGAGCATTTTGCTGTTATAACAGGCTGCAGAAGCATAAATATATGCTCCACCCACTGCCACGCAGGCATAGACACTATGGGTCTGTGGGGTCCTCTGCCGAAAACAGGCAGAAGCAAGGACTTTATGGAAATTGTGTTTAACGGCGTGATAAAGGCTGCAGAAGAAGCATATAAGAACAGACAGAACGGTCAGATATATCTCGGCTACGGAAAAGCCGATAAGGATTCACAGAGTGCTCCCCGTCCTCCCCACGTTTATTCCGATACAGTGACGAGACTCCGTTTTGTTCCCGATAACGGCTCTGAAGAAATCTATCTTGTGAATTTTGCGTCACATCCCGAGTCACTGCTGGGCAAAAACTCTCTTGTGAGCGCAGACTTCCCCTGCTATGCGGCAAGATATATCAAAGAGCACAGAAACGCCGAGCTTATGTACTTCCCCGGTGCAATCGGCGGCATCACAATGAATGATGTTGATGAAAACAATATAATTTCAACCATGAAAACAGGTCAGAGATTCGGTGAAATTATTTGTGATATAAAAAAAGAAAAGAAACTGACTCCGAAAATCAATATCCTCAGGCAGGAAATCTATCTGCCGAGTGACAATCCCGTTTTCTGGGCAGCTTCAAAACTCAGAATAATCCCCGAAAGAATCATTGTAACAGGAACGGGCAAGCTCAATCTTGGTATGCAGACTGAGATGTCATATATACAGTTCGGTGAGCTGAATATGCTTTTCATTCCCGGTGAACTGTTCCCTGAGCTGGCTTACGGCGGATATCTGCCAAAAGAAAAGTCATCACTTGACAAGGGCCCCGAAGTAAATCCGTCGCCCCTTTGCGAAATTGCAGAGGATGAAAACCTGCTTGTGTTCGGTCTTGCAAACGGTGAAATAGGATATATTCTCACACCGAATGATTATCTGCTTCACCCTTCACTGCCTTACATAGAGGAACCGAAAGACAGATTCGGCAGAAACCACTATCCCGAAACAAATTCACTCGGTCCTGAAACTGCATATCATATTGCAGATACCCTCAGTCAGATGATGAAAAAAATCAAAAGTGTAAAATAGTGTTGTTTAAATAAAGGAGATGATACAAATGTATGTAGCGGTTATGGGATTCGGAACTGTAGGCTCAGGCGTTGCAGAGCTTCTCGACAAAAACCACGACAGCATTGTCAAAAAAAGTATGCAGGATTCTCTTGAGCTCAAGTATATCCTTGATATAAGAGATTTCCCCGACAGTCCTTATAAAGATAAGCTTATCAAGGACTTCAACATCATTCTCAACGACCCCGAGGTCAGAATAGTTGTTGAAACAATGGGTGGAGTTACCTTTGCCTATGACTTCGTTAAAAAGCTGCTTCTTGCAGGCAAGAGTGTTGTTACATCAAATAAGGAGCTTGTTGCTCAGCACGGCTTTGAGCTTCTCACAATTGCAGAAGAAAAGAATGTTAACTTCCTCTTTGAAGCAAGTGTAGGCGGCGGTATCCCTATCATAAGACCTATAACTCAGTGTCTTGCTGCCAACGAGATTGACTCAATTGCAGGTATTCTCAACGGCACCACAAACTATATCCTTACAAAGATGATTACAGAAAACCAGAGCTTTGACGAAGCACTCAGCAAGGCTCAGGAGCTCGGTTATGCAGAAAAAGACCCCACAGCTGATGTTGACGGTCACGATTCCTGCAGAAAAATCTGCATTCTTTCAGCTCTTGCTTTCGGCAAGCACGTTTATCCCGATTCTGTACACACTGAAGGCATCAGAAATATAACACTCAGTGATGTTGCATATGCTGCATCCTGGGGTGGCGTAATAAAACTCATTGCAGCAGCAAAGAAGCTCGCTGACGGCAAATTAAATGTGACGGTAGGCCCTGCTTTTGTGGCACATCACAGTCAGCTTGCAAGTGTTGACGATGTATTCAATGCAGTTCTTGTCAGAGGTGACGCAACAGGTGATGTTGTGTTCTACGGCAAGGGTGCAGGTAAGCTTCCCACAGCTTCAGCAGTTGTGGCAGACGTTATTGACGCAGCAAAGCATATGGAAAAGAAGAAGAATTTCGGCTGGGCTGATGCTGAGGATAACTATGTTGCAGATTACAATCTTGCTCAGTCTGCTCTCTATGTAAGAGGCACTGCTGATGACAGACAGGCTGTTATAAAAGCTCTCAACGATGCAATCGGTGCAGTAAGAGTTCTTGTGCGTGAAAATGCACCTGAGAATGAAATTGCCTTTGTCACAAATCCTGCTCCCGAAGGAGAAACAAAAGCAAAAATCAGTGCTGTAAACGGACTTACAGTGGATTCTGTTATCCGTGTTGCTGATTATTGATTGTATTGTAAATATATCAATTGCCGCTATCTTATGACAGCGGCAATTTTTCTGTTAGGGTGACGGGAATAAAACGAACCCGTTTTTTACAGGCGGATTTCCGTCACCCTAAGGTGAAAATAATTGTCTCAGGCTCTTTGCCTGACCTTACAGACTCAGTTCTTTCACCTGCAATCACTATGCCCGACAGTGTAAGAGTCACAAACAGTATCCACACAACTGACAGTATATATATTCTCACAATTTTTTTTGTTTCTCTCATTTTTTACTCTCCTTAATCAGCTTTGCCAGAGAATCGCCCAGAAGCCTTGCAGAAAGGGTCGCCTGCTCAAGGGTGTTAACATCTGTCCCAACCTCAATAAGCAGTGAATACGGTGTCATATCCATATTATATTTACGGTTACAGAAATACACGGGCTTCATAAGATTGTCATAGGAACTGTTCACCGTCTGACATAGTCTGAGCGCAAAATTCAGATTTGTTTCCCAGGTTGGAAAGGATGTTACATTGCCGCCTTCTGCACCTGCAATAATCATCATCTGCGCTGCTTTTTTACCGTTTATCTCAGTGACAGGTCTGACTCTTGTGGAGTCGTCATAATAAATTGCATCACGGTGTATATCAAGAGTTATTATGATTGACGGATACCTTGTCAGCATTCTTTCTACGCCTGCCCGTGACTTTTCATATGCACCTGTATACACTTCGTCATACACGGTTCTGTCGTGAACGGTATTTATGCCCCTCGACTCAAGAACTGCGCAGATTTCTTCACCCACTCTTATCATATTTGCATTTTCATCATCCGAGCGTGTGGGATAAGCAGAAGAAAATCTGTTATCATCAGAAGGTATGTAGCTTTCTGTGGAATGAGTGTGATAAATGAGAACAAGAGGCTGTGACAGATCCTCAAACGGCAAGAAAAAGTCAGCAGCAAGAATTTTTTCAACATCAATTTCAGTATTTTCTGTGACATTTCTCACCTTCACAACACCGTATGAGTCTGTTACCTGCTGATTTATGTATGTAACATCGACCACATCCCCGTCATACACATAGCCGTCTGCGATAAAACCGTTATACAGCTTCTGCGACGTCTTCAGTATGTCATCGGGCGTCTTAGTAAGGTCTGAAAAGTCACGGAAAAATATAAGGTCATTCATTGAGCCTGATTTCTGATTGTATCTGTCCGATGAGCCCCCTGAGTATTTAAGCATAAAGCTCTCAATAAGCTCTGTAACACGCTGATGTGCAACATCAGGTACACTCAGCAAAGCAATGCCGTCAATGAGCTTTTCAGGGAGATTTTCAGGCACCGAAACAGTGCACGAATACACAAGCATAACTGCAGACAGCAGAAAATAAACCCACATAGGGAGCTTATACCGCCGTCTGCTTTTCATAATTCTTTTTTTTATAATAATCACCGATATAGTATATGCCGGAGAATAAACAAAATTTAACGCCGTGCGATAAATTATTGTTCAGCTGTTGAGTATAGCCATTTCGTGAGGTTTTACAGACGGCTGCAAAGCGAGATTAAGTCCCAATGAAATGAGTCTTGCTGCCCGTTTTGTGATAAGGTCTGCTTCCCTTGATGCAACAATGTATTCTTTATACTTTTCAGCCTCAGACAAATCCACGCTGTAGTCAAGCTCATCAAGCAGATTTTCAGCCACCGTATATGCACTTATCACAGTCGGCACACCGATTGCAATAACGGGAATTCCGAGTGTTTTCTCGCTGATTTCCTTTCGTCTGTTACCCACACCCGACCCCGGTGAAATACCCGTGTCAGAAAGCTGAACAGTATTGCCCAGTCTCGATATATCAAGTGCCGCAAGTGCATCTGCAACCACAATGCAGGACGGCTTTATCTTCTCAGCAACACTTTCAATAATTTCAAATGCCTCTATACCTGTTTTACCCAGCACACCGGGTGTGATTGCCGCCACAGGTCTGAGATTTTCAAATCCCATCGTTTCAGACAGCTCTTTACCGATGTGCCTTGTCACAAAGACTCCGTCAACAAACTCGGGGCCCAGTGCATCAGCAGTCATTTCCCGGTTACCGAGTCCAACGGCAAGAACAGTGCCCTCAGATGGTAAAAGACTGCGAATTTCCCTGACCAACATTTCAAGTCTGCCGTCAAGAAGTTCAAAATCGGACGAAAATGACGGCACCTCAACTGTAATGTATCTGCCCTGAGGCTTGCCTATTGCCTTTTCTCCGTCTTCATCGGTAATTCTGATTTCTGTCACAACAGAGGCTCTGTTGCCCCGTCTGTACTGCTCAACACCCTTCATCACGGTATTGTCTGTATTGATTCCACGCTCAATGGCAAGGTCAGTTCTGTAATCCAAAATCATCACCATAAAAAGTTTGCGATTTATTGCGATTTTTATGCAAAAAAATGTTATATTTTTTTTAAAATATCTTGCTTTTTTCTGCTGTTCGTGATATTATAATATACCGTATAGACACAAAGGAGGTGCACAGGTATGCCCAACATTAAATCCGCAAAGAAGCGTGTAATCGTTAATCAGACAAAGGCACAGCGTAACAAGTCAGCTAACACAGCTCTCAAGACAGCTATCAAGAAGGCTGTTGTTGCTATTGATACAAACGCAGCTGACAAGGCTGAAGTAGTTAAGGCAGCTGAAAAGAAGATCGACCAGGCAGCAGCTAAGGGTCTTCTCCACAAGAACAATGCTGCTCGTAAGAAGTCAGCTCTTGCAGTTAAGCTTAACAAGTCAAACGGCTAATTCAGTTCTGACTTAATGCAGACAATCAAATTTTATCAACGGAAGGATGGGTTCTCCATGAAAAAGTTTTTAAAGATTTTAGCAATTGTTGCAGCTATTGCAGCAGCCGCAGCAGCAGTTTATGTCGCTGTTACAAAGTTTATGGAAAAGAAGCAGAAAATCGGTAACACAGAAGAGAACTATGTTTCCTGTTCCTGCTGTGACGATGATTTCGTTACAGAAACTGTAGCTTAAGCTTAAAAGTTGATAAAAAATTAAAGGACTCATTTCGAGTCCTTTTTTTGTTTTTTGTTTTTTGAGTATTTAATAAGCTCACGCAATGGTTTTGTTTCAATCTTATGTTGCAACAATTCATTGTAATGATGAAACAATCCAAGATATTCTTCAAATTCCTCACCGAGCTTTTCTCTGAAATGCTCTTCCATTTCATCAAGCTCAAGGCCTATATTATAAATCATCTCATCATCTTCATCTTCGTATGTCTTGTTTATCATTGTTTCAAATCTGCTCATTTTATCACCAACAAAATAAAAAATGCGTCCCGAAGGACGCACGAAAAAGTGTCCTTCGTTTACTGCGACGCAAACTCTTTCAAGCAAGACAAGGAAGGAACACCTTTTACCAAGGTATTCTGTCTTACTTGAATAAAATTATTCTGTTTGCGTCGCAACATTATTCTACCATATAATACAAAAATTTGCAATAAAAAAACAAGAAAAACCACCCGAAGGTGGCTTTTAATATAAACAAGAATTTGTCGAGCAGAGCTCGAATGGAAAATTGAAAATGGAAAATGGAAAGTGTCGGAAGTGCTTCGCACTTTTCCGCTACGCTCTATATAATGTTTTCCGAAGGAAAACCACCTTCATTTTCAACTTTCAATTTTAAATTTTCAATTACAATAATTTATCGCTCAGCGATAAATTATTGTTTAATACTTATCCATACTCTCTACATTGAGCACAAAAATTGTTGCGCCGCCGACTGTGACTTCCTTTCCCATTTCGCCTTCCTGAAAGCCGTAGCCGAATGAGTTTGTTGTGTTTACAGTATGAGTTCTCTTCTGTGAATACTTTGCAACGATTTCCTTTACCTTATCAACCTGGTCATCCTCTGCACCGATAAGGTATGTTGTGTTGCCTATCATAAGGAATCCGCCTGTTGTTGAAAGCTTTGTGACAAAGAATTTGTGTCTTGTAAGAGCAGAAGAAACTGCCATACTGTCGTCATTATTTACGATTGCTATAATAAGTTTCATATTTCATTCTCCTTAAAGATTAGGTATTATCATTTTCTGACTCTTTTTATCGAGCTCAAGAATATTGGGAATTTCATATCTGTTGTCGTTTGCATCCTTGATAAGAACACGGTTGTCAAACAGAGGCTTTACAGCCGTAAGATGATTTCTGATTTCGAATTTTACAATGCCCTTGTCTGTTTCCGCAGTCCACATCCATATCTTGAACTTCTCACTCATTTCAATGAATCTTGTGATTCTGGGCATCATATAATACTCTTCAAGGCAACTCTTAACGGCATCTCTTGACTGAGCATCAAGGTTTTCAACATCTCTAATCATTGCCTGCTCGTTACCCTCACTGTCAAGCACGGCAATATACTTATATTTACCGCTGACAGGGAACATTCTGCGAAGCTCCATATTTTCAAACTTTTCACCTGTGTGGTAAAACTCCATATCAATGAAAATCTTATCCTTGACTCTGATACGGACCTCGGGCCCGTCAATATATCTTAATATCATAACGCACCCTCCTTATTCAAAGTTTTCAGATTCTTTTTCTTTGAGGAGTTGCTCACTCATAGACTGAATCTGAACAAGCTTATAATATTTACCTTTGCGTCTGAGAAGCTCATCGGGATGACCGCACTCAATGATTTCGCCCTTATCAACAACGACAATCTTGTTAGCCTTACGCAGTGTAGAAAGACGGTGTGCAATCATAAGTGTTGTTCTGCCTCTTATAAGCTTTTCAATGGCACCCTGAATGAGGAACTCCGTTTCTGAGTCAACAGCTGCCGTTGCTTCGTCAAAAATGAGTATACCGGGGTTTTTAAGAACGGCACGGGCAATTGAAACACGCTGTTTCTCACCACCTGAAAGACCGACACCTCTCTCACCGAGCATTGTGTCATAGGCATCGGGCATTTTTGAAATGAAGGTGTGTGCATTTGCGATTTCTGCGGCGTGAAGAACTGATTCAACGTGAACATCACCGCAGCCGTATGCGATATTATTGAAAACTGTATCACGGAACATCAGAGGCTCCTGCTGAACAAAGCCTATCTGTGAACGGAAATAGTTCATATCAATATCCTTGATATTCTTGCCGTCTATGAAAATCTCACCCTCATAGTCGTCATAATAACGCATAATAAGATTTATCAGAGTTGATTTACCTGAACCTGTTGTGCCGACAATACCGACGATGTCACCCGGCTCGATTGTGAGATTTATATTACTGAGAACTTTCTTTGAACGGTCAAATGAGAAGTTGACATTTCTGAACTCAATCTTACCCTGCAGAGGCTCTTCATCCTTGAACTTGCCGAAATTGCTCTCAGGCTCTGCATCAAGAATATCGAGAATCTTTTCAGCCGATGCAATTGCATTTTCGTATGAGTCTGAAAGGTTTGCAAAGAAGTTGACCGGGTTATAGAATGTTGCCGCATAAGAAATAAATGAAACAAGAATACCTGCAGATACACCGTAGCTGCCGTCAATAACCCATTTACCGCCCACGCCCCATATAAGAAGTGAGCCGCAGGTGACAAAGAATGTGATAAGTGTGGGGAAAATTGCCGCATAGAGACCTGCGTGCATATCCTCTTTCTTCCATTCGTCACAGTATCTTGCAAATTTTCTGATGACAGACTCTTCGTTTGAGAATGCTTTTATAACACGCACACCGGGGATTGTGTCTGAAAGCATTGTTGAAATTGAGGAGCTTCTTCTCCAGAGTCTTCTGTACTTTGGACCTACGATTTTACCGAAGCGTCTTGCGATAATAACAACTATCGGAACGGGGCAAAGGGCAAGAAGTGCCATCTGCCAGTTAAGAGAAAACATAATCGCAATGATTCCCACAAGGGTGAAAAACTGCACGATTGCTTCCTGAGTGATACGCAGAATAAACTGCTGTACCGTTGCCGTATCGGAATTTACACGGTTGATAACAGCACCGGTTGAAGTTTTGTCATAAAACCGCATCGGAAGATACTGAGCCTTTGCGAAAATATCCTTTTTAAGACCTGTGATGATGCTGTCACTTGCGAGTCTGAGTCTGTATTGTCTGATACCTGTGACAACATACTGCACAATATAAAGCACCACAAGAAAGATAACAACCTTCAGCAGCTTGTTCATATCTCCTGACGGCAGAATTTCATCAACCATCATACTTGTTATGTAAGTGGGAATGAGTGAAAGTGCCGTTGTGAAGGCAGAAAGCACAATGCACAGAAGCAGATTCCATTTCTGAGGAAGGACATACTTCAGAAGCTTTGAAAATGTTTTTGTCTTGCCCTCACAGTTGATACACGGTGCATCGGGATGAGGCAATTTTCTGCCGCATTTGGGACAGAAGCTTCTCATTTTTTCGTACGTTGCCCCCACAGCTTCAAGAAGCTTATCTGTGTAGCCGCCGTCACGTACGTCTTCCATATAAATTGCCGCCGCATCACCTATGTCTGCCGCCGCATATGAAAAACGGATAAGACTATGCCACTTGCCGTCATTGTCTTTGACACGGAACATTGCATTGCCGTAAAGACGCTTGACCTTTGCCCTTGTGATTTCTTCAAAATCAACTGTTTTACAGCCGTTTTCGTAAGACTCATCAAAAGCCACTACCCTGTCCCTGCCGAAAACGAGAGCCGATGTGCCGTAAGTTCCGTCCATTTTAAGGTCACCCACAACGGCAAAAAGAACATTGTCTTCACCCAGAATTTCTTTTGCCTTTCTGCTCATCTCATCGGTCAGAGGACTGTTTGACATAAATTTCATAAAATAACCCCCTTGCAAAAGGAAAATTACAAGGGGATTATAGAATTATTTTATGGAAAAATCAAGATATTTTAATAAAATATTATAATTGTCATTTTTTGTTAAAATCATTGACATTTTACATTTTTTTTGTTTTAATAGAATTACCAATAAATGTAAGGTGATACCAATGGTTTGTTAAGCACAATTCACAATTTGAATTAAAGGAGTAGTGAGATATGAAAAAAAATGTAAAAAAGTTTATATGTTTAATGATAGCAGTCATAACACTTATGACTCTGTCTGTGTCTAGTTCAGCATATGATTATAAAGAGACTGATATTATTATTGATTTTTTGCCGGGTGACCTTGACGGTAACGAAAAAATAACATCTGCAGATGCACGGATTTGCCTGAGAGCTGCGGCAAAGCTTGACACCCTGACTGAAAAACAGATGAAAGCGGCAGATTTTGACGGCACAGGTGAAATTACAAGTACAAATGCAAGGAGTATTTTGCGTGCAGCAGCAAAGCTTGAAACATTATCATATACAATAAAAGTTGTAACAGGTCAGAATATTATTGTAGGCGCTTTACAACACAGCGGAGTATATTTTTGGGAATGTAAAAAAGATTCAGACAATTTATTTGTAGACCTGGTTATTGAAGATACTGTTCCGCCGGATGTAATCGGCGGATGTGATGATATGTTTTATATTATAAATTCAGAATCAGTCGGTGAATTCAAAATCAGTT
The DNA here is from genome assembly GCA_937876205.1 of uncultured Clostridia bacterium. Classification (GTDB taxonomy): domain Bacteria; phylum Bacillota; class Clostridia; order Oscillospirales; family Acutalibacteraceae; genus UBA1081. The sequence goes on along the minus strand of CALEII010000011.1, from coordinate 26,804 downwards.
TTATTCAACAATGTCCATGGACATCAGATGTCAACATTAGATTTAATTTAAATATTATCATCAAATAAAGGAATGATATAAATGAAAAGAAATAAATCCTTATTTACTCTAATTTTATTAACAATTTCAATTTTTACAAATTCCATACTTTATACGCAAGCAGAAACAGAATATTCTTATACTGGTGGTGTAATAGAAACTGATTGGGAAGATATGGAGCAACATCTCTATAATGGAAATATATCCACTTATGTAACATTACCTGTTTATGTTGATAATTCTGATTTGTTTCCTCCTCCGGGAAACCAGGAAAATTCAAAAAGTTGTCTCGCATAGGCATTTTCATATGCACTAAAGTCATCACAGGAACATTTAAAAAGAAATTGGTCAATTAATACAAATTCTCATAATTTCAGCCCTACATACACATACGATAAGATTAATAATGGCGTTAATAATGGTGCAATAATTCCTGATGCATTAGATTCATTACAAACAGACGGCGCATGCCCTATAAGTTACTATCCTATAAATAATAACAGTTTTGTAGATTCGTCAGATATATATGATAATGCTGCCGCAAACCTTTACAAAATTGACAGTTATGATATATTATTTACCAGATATTTAATCAAAAATCAAATTGCAAACGGAAATGGGGTTGTAATTGCAATTAGAATATATAACGATCTCAAATCTTTGTCTGAAACAAATGATATATATGATTATATTGAACCAAATGAATCGCCAGCATCGATCGGACATGCTGTATGTCTTGTTGGATATGATGATAATAAAAATGCATTTAAATTCATCAATTCATGGGGTACAAGCTGGGGTATTGATGGTTATGGATGGATTTCATATGATTTTATGGAAAATACAGAAGTTAACATGCTTGGACGAAACATGGGAATAATCATAAATACTCCCGATAATGATGATTATCTTATGGGCGACATAAATAACGATACTGTTATTAATTCTGTTGATGCACAATTAGCATTACAAATCAGTTCAAACTCAATATCTTTCACTTCAAGACAATATGTTCTTACAGATGTTGACGGTAACGGCACGGTAACCGCAGCAGATGCAAGAAATATTCTTAACTATGCAAACGGAACTCTTACAAAATTACCATTATATGAATAAAAAAATTTCAGCCGCGAAAGCGGCTGATTTTATTATGCAATTTGTTCCTGCTTTTCACTTCTTGTCAGTTCCTTAATCCACTTAAATCTGTTTACCTTCACGACTGCAACAAAGCATTTTAAAATCTGGTCAGATTTAAGGAAGAAGAATGTGACGGGAATGGGGAAATGCCACACAAAAGCAGAAAGAAATGACAGTGGCAGAACGATACACCACATAAAGATTATGTCATTGCAGAGCACAAATTTTGTGTCACCGCCGCCCGAAACAATTCCGCACAATGCAGGTGCTTCATAGCAGGAGCCGACAATGGTCACACTCAGAATGTAAATGAATGAGCGTGCAAGCTCCTTTGTTTCATCTGCAACATTATAAAGGGAAAGAATTCCGTCACAGCACAGGAACATTATAAGCCCCGAGACAAGACCGATTACAAGAAAAATTATCTGAAGCCTTTTTGAGTAAAGCCTTACTCTCGGGATATCCCTTTCACCGACAGTCTTGCCGATAATGACGGAGGCTGAGTTTGAAGTTGAAGTATAAAGCACACTCACAACCTGAAAAATAGTTGTTGCGATGCTGTTTGCACCGAGAACGGCATTGGAGTCAATTCTGCCGAGGATTGCAGTCTGCAAGCCCATTGCAATACCCCATGAGGTTGCCGAGCCGATAAGCGGAAGTCCCGTTTTCAGGTAGTCTTTTATGTATGACTTATCAAGCACAAACAGGTCACGGATGCGCATTTTAATCTTTTTATCAAGTCTGAACACATAAAAAGCAACAATGATAAACTCAATATACCTTGCTGTCAGTGTGGCAATCGCAGCACCCTTAACACCCATTTCGGGGAAACCGAAATTGCCGAAAATAAGCACATAGTTAAGACCGATATTGACAACAAGTGACACTGCATTGATGACAAAGCCTATTTTTACAGTCTCAACACTTCTGAGCATACTGAGAAACAGCTGTGTCATTGTAAAAATACAGTATGAAAAGCCCATTATGACAATATACTTTGCACCCTCGGCAATTTCATTTGTTTTGTCTGTGAAAAGCCCCAGAACGCCTTCAGGGAGAAGAATTACGGCAAGTCCGAGAAAAGCACTCAGAACTGTGGCTATAATTGCCGCAGAGGTGAAGATTTTCTTTATGGGTTTTGTATCGCCTTTTCCCCAGTACTGAGCCGCAAGAACCCCCACACCGTTTGCAGCACCCATTGCAAACATCTGCAGAAGAAACTGCACCTGATTTGCAAGAGAAACGCCGTTCATAGCAACTTCACTGTATTTGCCTATCATAATATTATCTGCAAGATTTACGCTGTATGTAAGAAGATTCTGCAGAATAATGACAGATGACAGTGAAAAGAATGTTTTATAAAAATACTTATCTTTGAACAGTTTCATTTTACTTTTTTATCAACTTTCTCAGAATTGCCGCACCGCCGATAAGAGCAGAACCTGCCGCAACACCGCCGAGAACAGCAAATTTTTTCTTTTCATATTCATCAGCATCCCAGAAGAGTCTGAAATCTGAAATAATGTCATCACCGCAAAGTTCCTTATAATAAACTGTTCTTGTATAGAAATCAGCGGGATTGCTTTCATAGATATCGAAAATTCTGACACCACGGTGAGGATTACCGTAACAACGGAATGATGCACAGGGCGTTGCAATAAACCTTATACCGTCCTTCTCACCGCAGAAGTCATTCAGATGGTCGTGACCTGAGACAATGCCCATCACTCCGCCGTCTTTTTTGACCTCTTCATAGAATCCGTTATCATTTTCAACAGGAGTAACAGGCTCATGAAGATGACCGAAAACATTTTTTTTCTTTCTTATATGAATATCTCCGAAATTGACATCAGCCTCTGCAGGTGAACACTCTTCGGTAAAATCACACAATTCACTGAGGGGAATGTGCATAAACACCAGTGACGGATAAGCCTTGCCGTCATTTTCAGTCTTCTGCTGAACAGATTCTGTTTTAAACCACTCAACCTGCTTTTCTGTTATGTCACTGAAGCACTTGTCAAGCGATTTGTCGTGCCGGGCTGTGTTAATCATCCACAGATTCATAAGCTGTTTTTCACCGTCTGATGAATAAATCGGGAGACGGTAAGTGCCGCAGAGGTCACCTGAGTTTTCAAAGCCTCGGTTCATAGAGTATGAACGGATTATTTCAGCCTGTTCGTCACCCGTGAAAGAGTTCATATCGTCGTGATTGCCGTAAATGACAGCAAAGGGAATTTTTCTGCTTTCGGGAATATCAAAAATATGTGCGAGTGCTTTTTTCATAATTGCAAACTCTTTATCCCTTGACATCTTCTTTTTCTTTGAAGAAAATCTGTAGTCGCAAAGATGATTGCCGAGAATATTGTCACCCGTAAAAACAATCAGATCGGGCTTTAAATCGTCACAGGCATTGTTGAGCATCCAGAGCATTGTTTTTCTTACCCAGTGCATATCCTGTGCATCACTTATCTGCATAATCCGCAGTTTTCCGTTATTGAATTTAATCTTTTCCATTTATTCCACCGCCAGATAACATATAGTTTTTGAAAAGTCTTTTTTTGCAAGGTCTTCTTTTTTTATAAGAAAATAAAGATAACCGCTGTCAGAGAATTCAAGAGTGAAATCATCACCCGAAAATGAATCAAGACAGAAGAGAAGCTGATAATCATCAAGCTCTTTATCATCATTTACAGGGAATTCACCTGAGAGCTGATGAAAAGCCTCTGTGCAGGCATTTTCATCCTCTGTAAAATCAATTTTAAGCTCCCTGAAGCCCACGGCATCACCGTTTTCGTCAACAATTTCACCACTGAGCAGGTCTGCAATATTACCGTCATAATACTTCACGGCAAAGTTGCCCATACTCTGAAAGCCCTGTGTGACTGCAGGTGCACTCTCCTCACCCAGAGGGTTTGCAATGCAACCGAAGAAATAAAGCATACCCTCACGGGGCAATGCAGAATTCATTTCGTGTGCTTTTTTGCAGTTTATCTGACAGATGAACTCCATATCAAATTCATCATCGTCAACGGGCCAATCAAAATCGTCAGGCAGATCGGGACAGCCGAAAAACTTGCTGTCTCCCTGAGCGCACTCTTCTTCTTTGTAATTTATATAGATATTTTTCATTTTGATCACCGAAAAACATTCTATCACATCTGATAAAAAATTACAACAATATCGGAAACAATAATTTATCGCTGAGCGATAAATTATTGTAATTGGCAATTAGCAATTATCAATGCGCAATTTCGGAAAAGGCTCCGCCTTTTGAACCATTATAATGGGGTTTAAGGGGCAATGCCCCTTCCACAATTGCGAATTGCGAATTTCAAATTGCGAATTTGAAAGCCCCCGACAAATTCTTGTTTTCTTTCTTACAACTATATCAGATAACAAAAAATTATTTTTCTTCATTGCTTTAAAGTGTTGACATAGTGAAGAAATTGTGTTATTATACCAACATAAATTTTGGCAAAGGTGACTTTTATGAACATTGGTATTGCAGGACTCGGTCTTATCGGCGGTTCAATGGCAAAGGCTCTCAAGGGCAGAACAAACAACAGAATATACGGTTTTGACATAAATCAGAGTGTTGTAGATGAAGCTATTTCAAGAAATATTCTCGACAGAAAGCTTACCGCAGAAAACATTTCTCAGTGCGACCTTATAATTATTGCCCTCTACCCCGAAGCTGCAATTGAGTTTGTAAAAAATAATGCGGAAAACATCAATAAAGACGCAATAGTTATGGACTGCTGCGGTGTAAAAAGACTTGTCTGTGATGCTCTTGAGCCCCTTGCAAAGGATTACGGCTTCACATTCATAGGTGCTCACCCTATGGCAGGTCTTCATATGTCAGGCTTCGCATACTCAAGCGAGGATATGTTCAAAAACGCTTCTCTCGTTCTGTGTCCCGACGAAAATGTAAAAAATGAAAAGGTTTATATTCTCAAAGGTCTTTTTGCCGATGTGGGCTTTACAAATATACAGATTGCAACACCAGAAGAGCACGACAGAATCATTGCTTTTACATCTCAGCTGTGTCACGTTGTTTCAAATGCCTATGTCAAAAACAATGCCGCAATGCTTCACAAGGGCTTCTCTGCAGGCAGCTACAGAGACCTTACACGTGTTGCAAAGCTCAATGAAAATATGTGGACAGAATTATTTTTAGAAAATAAAGATTATCTTGCAGAAGAACTTGACGAACTGATATCAAATTTAGTAAAATATAAAGAAGCTATTGTTGACGGAGATGCAGAAAGACTCTGCAAGCTTCTTCGTGACGGAAGAATCAGAAAAGAAACAATAGACGGTGAAACCTACAGAAACTAAGGTGAAACAATGAACACTGTAAAGGTCAATGCATCAAAAGACTACAACATTTATATAGGCAGCGGTCTTCTTGACGATGCAGGAGAAAGAATAAAAAATGAACTTGGCGTATGCTCTGCTGCAGTTATAACAGATGACAATGTGAATGCTCTTTATGCTGACAGAGTTATGACATCCCTTGAGAAATCAGGCTTCAGATGTGTAAAATTTGTTTTCCCTCACGGTGAAGAATCAAAGGGCATTACCGTTTACTATGAAATACTGAATTTTCTTGCCGAAAACCACATCACAAGAACTGATATGCTTGTCTCTCTGGGTGGCGGCATCCCCGGTGATATGGGCGGCTTTGCAGCGGCTACATTTTTAAGGGGTATAAAATTTGTTCAGATTCCCACAACACTTCTGTCTGCCGTTGATTCATCCGTCGGCGGTAAAACTGCTGTCAACTTACCTGCAGGCAAAAACCTCGCAGGTGCTTTCTGGCAGCCTGATATGGTCATCTGTGACTACTCCACCCTTGACACTCTGCCCCCTGAAATTTTTGCAGACGGCTGTGCAGAGGTCATCAAATACGGAGCAATTATGGACGGGGAGTTTTTTGAATTCCTTAAAAATAACGACATTAAAGAAAACATCGAGTATGTTATAACACGCTGTGTTGAAATGAAGCGTGACATCGTCAATGAAGACGAAAAGGAAACAGGCATCAGAGCAATTCTCAATTTTGGTCACACTATAGGCCACGCAATTGAAATAAACAGCAATTTTGAAATTTCCCACGGCAGTGCAGTTGCCATAGGTATGATTATTGCATCAAAGGGTGCATATAAAATGGGCTATTGCAACACTGACATTTCAGGAGATATAAAGAATGTTCTTATAAAAAACAAGCTTCCCGTTTCCTGCGATTTTACGCCTGAAGCCCTTTATGAGGTTTCCTGCTCAGATAAAAAAAGAAGCGGCAACTCAATCAAGCTTATTATTCCGGAAAAAATGGGAAATTGTGTGGGCAAAAAAATCCCCACTGAGCAGATGCTCGGTTTTATAAAGGCAGGTCTTGAATAATGGATATTGAACTGTCTCTTAAAAATATGAAAGGTTCTGCGGCGGCAATCGCATCAAAGTCAGATGCTCACCGTCTGCTGATTGCAGCTGCACTCTCAGACTCCCCCTGCAGGCTTATACTGAATTCAACCTCGGCTGATATTGAGGCCACATCAGACTGTCTTATCAACGCAGGAGCAGACATAAAAAAAGACGGTACGGATATTATCGTAAATCCCATAAAAAAAAATGTGAAGGAAGCTGTTTTCGACTGCGGTGAAAGCGGCTCCACAATCAGATTTTTAATACCCGTTGCCTCGGCTCTGGGTATTAAAAGCATTTTTACGGGAACGGGCAGACTTCCCGAAAGACCTCAGACTCCCATTCTGAAGGCTCTTTCCGAAAACGGTGTTACTGTCTCCCACGACGGTGAATTTCCCATAAAGCTTGACGGAAAGCTCAGCGCAGGCGTATTCACTCTGCCCGGCAATGTCAGCTCACAGTTTGTAACGGGGCTGATTTTTGCACTCCCTCTAATTGACGGTGACAGTGAGATAAGACTTATCCCACCCGTTGAATCGAAACCATACATAAATATGACTGTTGCAACGGTCAGAAAATTCGGCATTGAAATTGAAGAAAAGGGCAATTCATACTTTATAAAGGGTAAGCAGAAATATATTTCCCCCGAAGAAATAAAGGTTGACGGCGACTGGTCAAACGGTGCATTTCTTGCAGTCTGCGGCGCATTAAGTGACATTACGGTCAACGGTCTTTTCCCCGACTCTCTGCAGGGCGACAAGGCAATTGCCGACATAATAAAGAAAATGGGTGCCGATGTAACACAGACGGAAAACTCAATTTCAGTTAAAGCAGAGAAGCTTCACGGTATTGAGGTTGACGCTTCCGACATTCCCGACCTTGTACCCGTAATTTCTGCACTTGCAGTCTTTGCAGAGGGTACAACAACCATAAAAAATGCGCAAAGACTTCGTATAAAAGAAAGTGACAGACTTAAAACGGTCACTCAGCTTATTAAAACGGCAGGCGGTGACATAACAGAGCTTCCTGACGGACTTATCATAAACGGAGGGAAGAAGCTTAAAGACAGCTTCACCGTTGACAGCTGTAATGACCACAGAATTGTTATGGCTGCGGCAGTGCTTTCTTTCGGCTGTGTTGTCACAATAACAAATGCTCAGGCAATAAACAAATCCTATCCCGGTTTTATAAGAGATATAACAAAGCTCGGAGGTGTGTGCAATGTCATCAATGACAGGTAAAAACATAAAAATATCCGTATTCGGTCAGTCACATTCAGAGGCTATCGGCGTTGTGATTGACTCACTTCCCGCAGGTGTCACACTTGATATGGAGAAAATATATGCGTTTATGGCAAGGCGTGCACCGGGCAACAACGCTTTTTCAACAGCAAGAAAAGAAGCAGATAAGCCTGAAATTCTCTCAGGTCTTGTTGATAACACAACCTGCGGTGTCCCTCTTTGTGCAGTGATTCACAACACAAACACACGCTCGGGTGACTATGCAAACCTTAAAGACTGTCCCCGACCCTCTCACGCTGACTATGCGGCATCGGTTAAATATAACGGCTTCAATGATGTTGCAGGCGGCGGTCATTTTTCGGGCAGACTTACGGCTCCTCTTTGCTTTGCAGGTGCTGTCTGTATGCAGATTCTGAAAAGCAGAGGAATAAACATAAAGGCTCACATTTATTCAATAGGCAATGTAAAAGATACTCCCTTTGATATGGTGAATATCACTTCAGAAGACATTGCATCAAAGGACTTCCCCGTAATTGACGACAATGCAGGCAAAGAGATGCAGGAAGTAATTCTTACCGCAAAATCAGAAGCAGACTCAGTGGGCGGTATAATCGAATGTGCCGTGACAGGAGTGCCTGCAGGCTGCGGAGACCCGATGTTTGACGGTGTTGAAAACATCATTGCAAAAAATATTTTCGGAATTCCCGCCGTTAAAGGCATCGAATTCGGCAACGGCTTTGAATGTACAACACTCAGAGGCAGTGAAAACAATGATGCTTACACTCTCAGAGACGGCAAAATCGTGACAACAACCAACAACTCGGGCGGTATCACGGGCGGCATCACAACCGGTATGCCGATAGTTTTCAGAACCGCTATAAAGCCCACACCTTCAATCGGCAAGGAGCAGGACAGCGTAAGCCTTTCCGAAAACACAGACAAAAAACTGGTAATTCACGGCAGACACGACCCCTGCATTGTTCAGCGTGCAGTGCCCGTAATTGAGGCAGTTGCTGCAATTTCCATACTTGATATACTGGAGAATTAAAAATGGATATAAAAAATTTAAGACAGGAAATCAACGACATAGACAGGGAGCTGACAGCTCTTTTCAACAAGAGAATGAATGTCTCCCTTGAAGTGGCAAAATATAAAATTGAGAACAATATGCCCGTACTTGATAAGGCAAGAGAAAGAGATGTGCTTGAAAAGGTTGCAGCTGCATCCTCACCCGAAATTGAAGCATATATAAGAATGCTCTATTCTGATATTTTCAATTTCTCACGGTCATATCAGCACAGAATAATCAACGGTGACTGCCCTCTGACTGCAAAAATGAAAGAGGTCATTGAATCAAATCCCCGTCTTTTTCCCGAAAACGCCAAGGTTGCCTGTCAGGGTGTTGAAGGTGCTTATGCTCAGCACGCCTGTGACAGGATTTTCCGTTACCCCGTTATTTCATATTATGAAAATTGGGACGGTGTTTTTGATTCAGTCACAAAGGGAAAATGCGATTACGGTATTCTGCCCATTGAAAACAGCACTGCAGGCTCCGTAAACAAGGTCTATGACCTTCTGAAAAAGTATAACTGCTATATTGTAAGAAGTATAAGACTTAAAATTGACCACTCACTGCTTGCCAAGAGAGGCACAAAGCTTTCTGATATAAAAGAAATCATCTCCCACGAGCAGGCACTCAATCAGTGCAGTGATTTTATTGCTTCTCTCGGTGTAAAGCAGACAGTTGCAAAGAACACTGCAGAGGCTGCAAAGTTTGTTGCTGAAAGTGACAGAAACGACATAGCAGCCATTGCGTCTGCAGACTGCTGTGAGCTTTATCCCCTTGATGAATTACAGTGCGCAGTGCAGAATGTGAAGAACAATTACACCCGTTTCATCTGCATTTCAAAGGATATGCAGATTTTCCCCGGAGCTGACCGTTCAAGCATTATGATGACAACACATCATAAACCCGGTGCACTGTATTCGGTTCTTTCAAAGTTCAATGCACACGGCATAAACCTTATTAAGCTTGAAAGCCGTCCTTTACCCGAAAAGGATTTTGAATTTATGTTCTACTTTGACCTTGAAGCCTCTGTCTACTCCCCCGACCTTTACAGCCTCTTTGACGAGCTTTACGCCGAGAACAACAATTTCACATACTTCGGCAGTTATTCAGAGGTGCTGTAATGAACGGTAAATACGGTCTTATCGGCAGAAAGCTCGGCCACAGCTATTCACCGCAAATTCATTCATTTCTCGGTGATTATAAATACAATATTTATGAAATGGAAATTGATGAAGTCGGTGAATTTCTTTCAAAGAGAGAGTTTGATGCCATCAATGTTACAATTCCTTACAAAAAAACAGTAATGCGGTATCTTGACAGAATTGACGGTTCAGCCTTAAAAATCGGCTCCGTCAACACCATTGTCAAGGAGCCTGACGGCACACTCTCAGGCTACAATACCGATTATTACGGCTTTTCGTATATGCTGAAAAAGGGCAATATCGATGTCTGCGGCAAAAAAGTGCTGATTCTCGGTGACGGCGGTGCTTCGGCAACGGTACAGTGTGTTGTGAAGGATATGAACGCATCCGAAATCATAGTTGTGTCACGGCACACTGACACAAATTATGACAATATACATCTTCACTATGATTCAGATATCATAATCAACACAACCCCCGTCGGAATGTATCCGAATAACCTTGAAACACTCGTTGACCTTGACAAATTCACAAATCTTTCAGGTGTTGCGGATGTTATTTACAATCCCAAACGCACACAGCTTATTCTTGATGCGGAAAAAAGAGGCATAAACAACATAAGCGGTCTGTATATGCTCTCGGCTCAGGCAAAAAAGGCGGCTGAGTATTTTTTCAGAAAAGAATACGATGAAGGTATAATTGACTTCATTACGGAAAAGCTTTCTTTTGAGCTTACAAATATCGTGCTTGTGGGTATGCCCGGCTGCGGAAAAACAACAGTGGGTACTGTTCTTGCAGAGCATTACGGCAGAAAGCTTGTTGATACGGATGCTCTTATTGTTGAAAAAGCAGGCAGAACAATTCCCGAAATCTTCTCTGAGCAGGGTGAGACGGGCTTCAGAAAAATTGAAGCAGAGGTTGCAAAGGAAGTGGGCAAAGAAAAGGAGCTTGTGATTTCAACAGGCGGCGGAGTTATTGTCACACCCGAAAATCACGATGCCCTCAGACAGAATGCAACAGTTGTGTTCATTAACCGTGATATCAATGTTCTTCCCACAGACGGCAGGCCCTTGTCACAGAAAAACAATCTTCACGAAATGTATAAAAAAAGACTTCCTCTTTACCGGAGCATCTGTCATCACGAGGTTGACGGCAACGGCACTGCAGAGGAGGTTGCAGAAAGAATAGAGGCGTTATTCAGATGAAAATTCTTGTTATAAACGGACCGAATATCAATATGCTCGGCATAAGAGAGCCGGACATTTACGGCAGCACAAGCTACCCTGCACTCTTGTCAAAAATTGATGTCTGGGCAAGCGAAAATGACACAGAGGTTGAATGCTTTCAGTCAAACCACGAGGGCGCAATAGTCGATAAGATTCAGGAAGCCCTTGATGACGGCTTTGACGGCATCGTCATCAACCCTGCCGCATACACGCACACAAGCATTGCAATTCTTGATGCACTCAAGGCCGTTGCAATCCCTGCAGTTGAGGTCCATATTTCAGATATAAACGAAAGAGAGCCCTTCAGACATCTTTCATATGCAGGTATGGCTTGCTTTGAGCACGTTATAGGAAAAGGGCTTGACGGCTACACAATTGCACTTGATATTCTTAAAAATATGTAATATAATTGCTTTGTAACAGTTAATTCAGGAGGATAAAAATGGATACACAAAAAGTAATTGCTGTTGTCGGCTGCGGAAGAATAGCAAAGATTGCTCACTTCCCCGCTTTTGACAAAATGGACAATGTAAGAATAAAATATGCCTGCGACCTTATCATTGAAAAGGCTCAGGCAATGAAAGAAGAGCATCCCAAGATTGAAAATGTGATTACGGATTACAACATTGCTCTCAATGACCCTGAGGTTGATGCAGTTTTTGTTCTCACACCCAACTATGTTCATTACACAGTCACAATGGATGCACTCAGAGCAGGCAAACACGTTTTCTGCGAAAAGCCCATCACTGTAAACTATGAGCTCTCCTGTGAAATGGCAGAAGAAGCAAACAAGCAGGGTAAAATGCTCAATATCGGCGTCTGCAACCGTTATCACAAGTCGGTTGAGAAGCTCGAACAGCTCAACCGTGAAGGCAGATTCGGCAACCTCTATCACGTTTACTGCTCATTCAGAAGCTTCCGTTCAATTCCCGGTCTCGGCGGCGCATTTACAACAAAGGCGGAATCAGGCGGCGGAGTTCTGATTGACTGGGGTATTCACTTCCTTGACCTTATTCTCTACATACTCGGCGGAGCAAAGCTCACAAATGTAACCTGTGATGCATACAACGAAATGGCCAAGGATATGAAGTCTTACAAATATGAATCAATGTGGGCAGAAGACACTTCTGACACAGAAAACGGCACAAATGACGTTGATGACTTTGTTTCAGGCTATGTGCGTACAGACAAGGCAAGCATTTCATTCAACGGTGCCTGGGCTCAGAACATAGACAAGAATGAAATGTTCATTGACTTTATGGGTGACAAATGCGGTGCAAGACTTGCGTATTGCGGTCACTTTGAGCTCACTGACGGCTCAACACTTGAAACCACAAAGGATGAATACGATATTCCCGATATGTATCTGTGCGAAGACAGTGATTTCATTGACTCAATAATAACAGGAGAAAAGAAGAGAAATCACATTGATTATATCCTTGAAAGTGCAAAGCTTCTTGACACACTCTACAAATCAGCAGATGTGAAAAAGGAAATCACTTTATAAACAGCAAAAAAATTACCGATAGCAGACCGCACAGTCTGTTATCGGTTTTTTATTATATAACCATTCCGCCGTTTACGGCAATTATCTGCCCCGTGATGTATGCTGCCCTGTCTGATGCAAGGAAGCTCACTGTCTCTGCAACCTCTTCGGGCTTACCGAGTCTGCCGAGAGGAATTTCCTCACACAGAGCCTCTATGTCTTCATCTGAGAAGGAGGACATCATTTTTGTGTCAATTGCACCGGGTGAAACACAGTTGACTGTAATTCCTGAGGGTGCCAATTCCTGAGCAAGGGCCTTTGTCATACCTATAAGCCCTGCTTTTGATGCAGAATAATGAACTTCACAGGAAGCTCCCACCTGCCCCCACATTGAAGAAATATTGATTATTCTGCCGTTTTTTGCCCTGACAAGGTCGGGTATAAACTGACGGCAAATGTTGAAGGCACCCGTGAGGTTGATATTTATCATTCTCTGCCAGTCTTCGTCTGTGATGTCTGTAAAGAGCTTCTGCTGGGCTATGCCGGCATTATTCACAATGCAATAAATATCACCAAAGAACTCTTTAACCTCGTCACACAGGCTTCTGACGGATTCAGACGATGAAACATCAGCTCTGAATGCTTTTACACAGCAGCCTTTAACAGAAAGCTCCGATGCCAGAAGCTGAGCCCGGGCATCAGAGCTGTTGTAAACAATTGCAACATTAAAACCGTCACGGCAAAGAGCACGCACTGTGGCTGCGCCTATTCCCGTAGCACCACCTGTTACAAGGGCGGTCTTTCTGCTGCTCATCAGTTACCTGCAGCAGCACCGATAAGAGCTGAGAAGAAGCTTGTGGGAGAAGTCTTTTCAAGGCCCTTGAGTGTAAGCTGGTCAGCAGGAATCTGGCTTGTGATGCTGTCAACAACAATCTGCATTGTTACGGCACCCTTGTCATCAAAGTTCTCAATCTGGATGAGCTTGTCACCGATTGAATAGAGCTTGATGATTGTTTCTTCAAATGTGTATACCGTGCAAAGACCTGCTTCGCCGTTGATTGTGACTGAATACTGAGAAATTGAAGCCTGTTCATCTTCGCCTTCTTTGATTGTCTGGAACTCTGAAACACTGATAACATCTTCCATATCCATCATTGCAAGAAGCTTGTCACTGAGCTCTGAATACTTCTTCTGAACGGGAAGAGTTACATATGTAACATCGTCAATTACCATAATACCGAAAGAAATTTTCATAGATTCAACAGCGAAATCTGTTGTGAACTGAAGATTCTTGCCGTCTGTTGCAAGCTTAACGGGGATGGGCTCCTCGCCGCCGCTGTAAACAGTACCCTCAAGGTAATATTTATTTGTAAGGAAAATCTCAACGCCTGCGCCAAGGTCATCCTCAGCAATTGTTGCACCCTCTTCAATTTCAAGGTCGGGTGTGATGGGAGTTACAGTCTGAACATTGTCTTCACCTGATACATCCACAACGCCGCCGGGGGTTGTGTTGTCATTACAACCGGTAAAAAGAAGAGACATACAAAGAAGAAGCGCAAAAACTGCACAAAGTGTTTTTTTCAATTTAATCACCTTTTTATAGTTATTTTGTACATTATTATATTACATTATTATTAACTGAAAATCAAGTATTTTTTACAGTTCTGTAATAAATCATTTAAAATCAATAAGACATTTCATTGAAAGAGTTCTGAATGCGGGCAGCTTATACTGCTTCTTGAGTGTTGCAACTGCGGGCACATCACCGCCGACACCCTGCTGACCGCCGTCAATATAAACTGTGAGAGAATCTCTTCTGCCAAGGTAGCATTCGTGGTCTGCCTTATGAAGCTCATCAAGATGATAGGGATGAACGCTTGCCTCAAAGGGCTTTGCCACAGCATCAACACGCACACCTGCCTTACCGCCGACTTCAAGCCATCTCACATCGCAACGGTTAGCATTCTCCTGCGGGAAGAGATAATCGTGGATGAAATCTTCTGCAGAATCAAATTCATAAACGCCCAGATAAGCACCTGTTTTTCTGTCACAGTAATTCTCGTGAGGCCCCTTGCCGTAATACTTAACTCCGTCAACACCCTCACGAAGCTCAAATGTGAGACCGTATCTTGGCATATCAACGGGAATCATATTCTTACAGCTCAGCGAAGCCATAATCTTGCCTGAAGGCATAATTGTGTATTCTGTAACAACATTTTCAATGTACTTTGTCTTCCACCTGACAATGACTCTGACATTGCCGTTTTCACTCTCAGTTCTGACATCTGTTGCTTTCAGCATATTTGTGGCACTTCTGAAAGCGTTGAGACCTATGAGAGTCTTTACCCAGTCAAAGGGCACCTGAGCAATTCTTTCATTATCTGTGTTGGCACGCCAGAAAACAGGTCTGATACCGCTTGTGAGGCACTCTCTGCCGTCCTTCTTATATGAATAGAGCTCACCTGTTTTTTTGCTGAACACTGCTTCAAAGCCGTTACCTGCAACAATGATATCCTTACCCCTGTTTGCCACTGCAACTCTGCCGTTTTCCGTAACAGGCTTCACATAATCGTATGTACCCAGAACAAACTGCTCTGTTGCCATTACGTGGCCCTTTTCAAGCTGCATCATATTCTTTTTAAGCACAAGCTTCACATCAAGAAGGCTCTCACCGTTTGCTGTCATAAGAACGGGAACTTCAATCTTCACGCTCTCAAGATAGCCTGCCGCAGGAAGGTCACAGGTTGCTGTTTCAAGCACCTTGCCCTCTTTTGAATATGTAAACTCAAGGCAGAAATTATCAAGACTTGTGAACATAAATCTGTTCAGCACGGTAAGAGTGTTGCCCAGAAGTGAGAAATCTGCCTGCTGATAGCACTTAACAACCTCATAGTAGTGAGGATTGGGTGAACGGTCTGCTCTGAACACACCGTTGAATGCAAAGTTGCCGTCGTTGGGCTTGTCACCGAAGTCACCGCCGTAATTCCACTTGCTTCTGCCGTCGGGAAGAGTTGTTCTGATAGACTGGTCGGCAAAGTCCCAGATGTAACCGCCTGCAAGCCTGTCATACTTCTTGAAATCTGCCCAGTAGTCGGCAAAGTTACCCATACTGTTGCCCATAGCGTGGCTGTATTCACACTGAATAAAGGGCTTGTCACGGTACATTTCGGGCTTTAATACATAACCCATACCTGCATTCCACAGAGCTCTTGAATGAACGTGAGTTTTATTCTCACCGATGTCAGCCATTTCTGTCTGCACAGTGTACATCTCACTCATTATGTCTGAAATCTCAATGTGTGAATCAGGCTCATAGTGAATGGGTCTTGTGTTGTCAATTGCAAGAGCTGTTGACTTCATATCGGCAAAGGTTCTGCCGTTGCCGCTTTCATTGCCCAATGACCAGAAAAGAATACAGGAATGGTTCTTGAAGGAATTGACCATATTTGACATTCTGTAGCAGCACTGAGCACTCCATTTGGGATTGCTGCCGGGAATCTTGTGAGCAAGCCCGTGAGTTTCAAGGTTATTCTCACTCATTACAAGAATACCGATTTCATCACACAACTCATAGAATCTTCTTGAGTTGGGGTAATGACAGGTTCTTACATTTGTGATATTGCTTCTCTTGAGCAGCTCGAGGTCGCTTCTGATAATTTCTTCGGGAACTGCGTGACCGTAATCGGGATGGAAATCGTGACGGTTGACACCGCAGATCTTAAGAGGTACGCCGTTAAAGAGAATGAAGGGACCTCTCTTTGTTTCTTCGTTGTATTTTTCTATTTTTATCTCTCTGAAGCCGAATTTGTGCTCACGCACGTCAAGCACCTTTTTCTTTTCAACAAGAGAAACTCTTACTGTGTAAAGATAGGGGTTTTCGTGGCTCCAGAGCTCGAAATTCTCTGTATCAATGCAGATTTCTGCCTTGCTTTCGGTAAAAGCACTCAGTGAGCCCACAGCTGTTGATGCAGCAGCAAACTTCTTACCCTTGGCATCAAGAAGCTCAACCCTGAGTTCACCGCCGTCAAACTCCTTGCCTCTTGACTCAATCTCGGCACTGAGTCTGAACTTAGCCTTTGTGTAGTTATCACTCATTTCACTTCTCATAAAGAAGTCACGGATGAAATTCTTAGGCTTGAAGACAATATTGACATCACGGAAGATACCTGAAAGACGCCACATATCCTGATCCTCAAGATAGCTGCCGTCGCAGAACTGATGAACAATCACTGCAAGTCTGTTTGTGCCTTTGTGAACATATTTTGTTATGTCATACTCTGTTTCATCAAATGTATCCTGAGAATAGCCCGCAAAGCTGCCGTTGACATAGACTTCACCGCAGGAATTTATACCGCCGAAGTGAATAAAGACATTGTCTTCTGTCTCGGGCAGGTCAAAATCCTTGATGTAAAGACCTGACGGATTGCGTGAATCGTCAATCTGAGGAATCACAAATGTTGAAATGGGGTGAGGATAATTGATGTTTGTATAAATGGGAGTGCCGTAGCCCTTTATCTGCCACTCTGAGGGCACTGTGATATCATCCCAGCGGGAAGCATCATAATCAGGCTGCTGAAAATCCTTGACAAACACTTCGCTGTGAGGCTGGAAAAGGAATTTCCATTCGCCGTTGAGGTTAATCGTCTTCTTTTCTTTTGTTTTGGGGTCTACAGGAAAACCTGCCGCAGAACGCTTTTCTGTGTTGATACTGAATTTTTCAATATCCTGCCATAACGGTAATGTACTCATAGCAATCTCCTGACATAAATATATTTATTTAATTATATCAAAAAAACATTATAAAGGCAAGTCTTAAATGAAGATTTATGTTTTACATAATTAAAAGGCAGGAGCAACGCCCCTGCCTGAGAAAAATCACAGCATTTCCCAAAGTCTGTTATAAGCCTCGGTTATCTCTGATATATCACCGTAGCTCCACTCATAAAGCTCAATCATATATTTTCCGCCATAACCTATGTTTTTCATTGTTTCAAACAGCCGTGAAAAATCAAACACACCCCTGAGAGGAGTTATACAATCGCTTTCATCATTACGGTCACTTATGTGAATGTGAACTATGCTGTCACCCAGAGCATCAATGAACTCATAAGGTGAAAATGAAGCCCTGTATGCCTGCTTGATGTCAAGCACCACTTTGAAATCATTACCTATATTGTCTTTCATCATTTTAAGATAAGAGGGGCTCTGACATCTGTGATGCACAACATTTTCGTGGCACACTCTCACGCCGTATTTTTTACCTGCTTCAATGAGAAATGCAAATCTTCTGCAATACTCTTCATCACTTATCGTGCCTGGGATTTTTGCACCGTGAATAACAAAAATATCTGCGCCGAGCCTTGATGCGACACTGAAGTATTTTTCATACAAAGGAATTGTGTCCGTAAATCTTCTCTCATAATTACTGAAAAGAAAATATGACTCGGTAAAGGATGTAAACGGATGAAGCGAAACTATATTGAGATTGTATTTTTCTTTTATTGCAATAAGCTTGTCAACAAATTCATCCTCAAGCTCAGAAGGAGAATTAAGAAACAGCTCCACATCCGTAAAGCCGCACTCACCTGCCGTTTCAAGGGCTTTTTCCGTCTCCAAAGGGTAAAAACAAGCCGACGACACACCTATAGAGTTTTTCACACTGCTCACCTGCCAATATTTTTGAATTGAAATGACACCTCAGTACAATGTAAAATTGACTTGAGGTGAAAAAAAATGCACGCACTGATTAAAGATATAAGAAAACTCTGCAATGAATTCTCAGATGTGTCAAAATACATCATAAAATACGGTACCGTTGTTATATTGACACTGTTACTGTGCGCAGGTTATTTTTTCATAAAAGCAAATACATCTGCCGATGCAATAGAGAATCTGATTCTGTGCAATGACATTCTGTACTCTATAAAAGAATGCATGGGAAGCGTTTATATACTCCCCATGCTGTATGAGACATTATCTGTTTTTATCAGGCAACGCCGAGAGCCTTGAGAATGGGCTGTGCGATAACAGAAATCATTTTTGCAAGGCCTCTGATAAGATTATCGATAGCTGAGAACATAGGTGCATCAACATCTGTAAAGCTTTCGTTGATGTCTGCTTCGGGCATACCGTCATAATCAAGAAGAAATGCCTGAGTGTATGTCACTGCGCCCTCACTGATGATTTCAGCTCTGACATAGCTGCCGATGTTGTCACATTCGTCAAGGTCGATTGAATTGCCTTCTGCAACAACCTTACCGTCTGAAATCCAACGGATGTAAAGAGCATCGTCAGCGTTGATTGTAATTGTATCATCACTGTCATCAACTGCAATCTCATTGACTGTGACACAGGTTGCGCCTGATTCAAATTTAAACTCCGTACCCTGATCGCCGTCTGCAATCTGAAGAGCGATTTCATCGGCTGCAGCCTTCATCTGTGCGCCGACTGCCTGTGCAGCTGCATCGTCTGATTTAAGGAGCGCTGCAGAATATGCCTGAAGCTCGTCAACGTTACCGATGTAGCAGCTCTGAGCAAAGAATTCACCTGAAAGAAGACAATTCTTCAGAGCAGCAGATGTGTTTTCGGGCATTACTGCCATAACGTAACCTGAATCAACTATCTGAAGGTTGTGAGCGTCTGTTGATGCGATTGCATAAACGTTTCTGCCTGCGGGAGCAAGGTCTGAAAGCATTGTATCCCAGAGCTTTCTGTCAAATCTTGTTCTGCTGTCACCCTTTGAGTTAATGTCGATACCCAGACAGGAATCATACTTCATAAGAAGATTTTCAAACTTATCGATATAGTAAGCATATGCCTTATCGTTCTTATTATAAGCATCTGCAGTGTAGAGCTCATCTCTTGCGTTTGTGTATTCACCGGGGTGGTTGATAACTGACACGCCGCCGAGCTCGTCAATAGCCTTTATAACTGTTTCGTAGTCACTTGTGCCGCCTACTCTGCCGTGGCCCCAGTCTACAAACCAGGTGTTTACGTGAGCGTTGTTGAAGGAAGTGGGATTCTGCTCATTTGCAAAGGGAACACGAAGCATTGAATGACCGTTTTCCTGTGTGTAGTAGTCGTCACCGTCAACTGTCTCAACAGTGTATGACTTGCCGTTGTCTGCTGTGCCCTCGGAATCAAGAATCACAAGGTCGGATTTACCCTCTTTGACCATCATAATGAGCTTGATTGTGGGGTCATAGCTGTTGTTTACAGTCCAGCTGTAGTTTGTTGTTCCGTGGTCACTCAGAGCGTGAATGTCAAAACCGAGCTCATAGTGTCTTTCAACCATTTCCTTGAGTGTGTCGTCACCGTCAGAAGCGTTTGAATGAGAATGAAGGTCAGCCTTATATGCTTCATAGCTTGCCCAGTCAACATCGTTGTAGGGGTTTGTGATTGCATAATCGGTTTCTGCCGCAAATGCTGTGATACCCATTGCCGAAATCATAAGTACACTCAAAACAACTGCAATAATTTTCTTCATTTTAATTATCTCCTTTATAATACGGTTATGAGAAAATAACCGTTGTTATACTGTCTGCAGGGCATTCAACAAACATTTTTGTTCTGCCCGAATACACTGTTTCAAGCTGTTTTTCAGCTGTTGATGAAACAACCTCCATTTTGCCTGTGAGCTTGCCTGTCATCACATTGAGGCTCTGACCGTTGTTGAGAAGAATAAGAACAATCTTTCCGTCGGGAGTCTTAAATGCTGCTGTTTCAATATCCTGAAGTGAAATATCCTTGCCGAGAAGTCTTGAGGGGTTTGTGTAGATTCTCTTGCTTCCTGCAGGAATGTACTTTGAGAAATGAGCCATTGCCGAATATCTTGCTGCCGTGTAAAGCTCTGTACATTTATCATCTGCAACAAGAAGACCGTCAGAAATCATATTGCCGTTTTCATCAATGCCGTAGTTATTGACACCTACCCATGAGGACCAGGAGTTGACACCTGTGACCTTTATGTCATCCATTATGACATTTGCCATAAGCATTGCGCTCTCAAAGTCATTTATATCGTGTGAACAGGGTAATTCACACCACTCTGTCATATCCACATTTATATCGGAGTACTTTTCGTTGATTGTTTCACCGAAGCCGTATTTGCCCCAGTAATTTTTGTCACTCCAGTAGCTGTGATATGCAAGTGAGCCGAGGACTTCTCTGATTTCTTCATCATTGTAAAGTGCATCGAAGTAGTTTTCTGTTGTTTCACCAACTTCACCGCTTTCGGGAGCCATAAGTCTGACGGGAAGTCCGCTTTCCTTGATTTTCTGAGCAAACACCTTGAAAACTGCCAAGGCTTCATCCGGCTCGTAGTGACAGCCCTCCTGACCTACCCAGCCGCCGCCCCAGGACCACTGAGGCTCATTTATGGGACTGATGTATTTAACAGGGACGCCTTTATCAAGGAAGTATTCTGTAATAGTAAGAAAATAATCGGCAAATGCTTCATAATTCTCTTCGGGAAGATTACAGGTAAAATCACTGTAGCTTCCGCAGGCTGAGCCTGACCCGGTCATTGAATAATGAGGTGAGTTTGCAAAGAGAACAACGGTATCAACACAGCCGTAAGAAAGAGCCTTTTCAAGCATCTTCTGAGCGCCTGCATCACGGGTGAAATCGTATTCATACTTACCTGTTGCCTCGTTGTAATAATAGAAGCTCTCTGTAGCTCTGTTATTGAAGACTCTTGCATTCGGGTTATCCTTTTCACCGCCGCCTACATTGTAACGGTAGATGTTAAGACCTAAGCCATCTTTGCTGTAAAGAGCCTTTGCGATTTCATCAGCATACTCACTGTTGCCTGCATCCTGTGCCCACCAGGCAGCTGAGGCACCGAAACCGTTGAAGCTCTGATATTCAACATCCTCGTTGATTTCAAGTGTGATGCTTGCATTTTTAAGATAAGAGGCATCACCTGCAGTCACGGGAACAACAAACAGCTCAATAACAACAAGAAAGTAGCTTATGACTGTCTTTAATACTGAAGCAAATCTCGGCATCTGCATTTCTCCTTTTTTATAAACGGTAATTTTATGACTTTTTCAACTATGAATTTATATTAAATTGACCCGATAATTTCTAATTTAATATATAACAATAATACTACATACTTATTATATTTTCAAGTAATTTTTTATTCTTTTTTTGTATATTTTGCGGTTGAATACATTGGTTACAAGTGGTATAATTCAATGATGTAATTTACAAACCGAGGCGAAAAACAATGAAAATCAAAAAATTTACGGGACATCTGGCAGCACTGTTCACCATTATTGTATGGGGCACAACCGTCATTTCATCAACCAAGCTTCTCAACGGCGGTTTGTCACCTGCAGAGGTTGTTATATGCAGATTCTTTCTTGCATTCGTTCTTCTGAACATCATTTATCCGCCCAGACTTAAATTTGAGGGCATAAAAAGAGAGCTGATGTATGCCGTTTCGGGCCTTCTGGGCGTAACGCTGTATTTCTTCCTTGAAATTGTGGCTCTGCAATACACAAAAGCAGCCAATGTCAGCGTTATATTTGCAACAGCTCCGTTTTTCTGCGGTATCTTTGCACTTTTCTCAAAGAAAGCAGACAAGCCGAAATTCAATTTCTTTGTGGGCTTTGCGCTCGCTATAACAGGCATAATACTTGTCACATTTGAAGACAGCTTCACCTTTGACCTGAATGTCACAGGTGCCCTTTTTGCCATAGGCTCAGCACTTTCGTGGGGACTCTACTCACTTCTTTCAAAGACAATCGGCTCTTACGGTCATCACGTTATTCAGACCACAAGAAGAATTTTTATGTACGGTCTTATCTTTATGATTCCCACCGTATTCATATTTGATGTTGACATCAACCACATAAAGCTGCTTGCAGACACTGAGATGCTTATGAATCTGCTTTATCTGGGTCTTTGTGCCTCAGGTGTATGCTTCCTCACGTGGAGCCACGCCACAAACACACTCGGCCCCGTAAAGGCAACCACCTACATATACGGCACTCCGCTTGTTACAATCATTTTCTCTTACTTCTTCCTTAAATCACAGACTCTCACCGTTCAGCTTTTTATCGGTGCGGCACTTATCATAGCAGGTCTTGTGATTTCAGTCACAAAAAGCACATACGCTCCCAAGAGTAAAAAGAAAACAACAAAAAGAAAGAAAAGATAAGAATGACACATTCACTCAGTAACAAAAAATCCAATTTTCTCATTTTTCTTTGCTGGGCAGCTTACACATCGGCTTATGTCGCAAGGCTCAACTACAATGCCTCTATGGTAGAGATACTTTCACAGCTTGGTACTACAAAAGAGGCGGCAGGCACCGTCAGCTCATTTTTCTTTTTTGCATACGGTGCAGGTCAGCTTGTCAACGGTCTTCTGTCTAAGAAATATAACACAAAATACTCAGTCACCGTAGCTCTTGCAGCCTCCTGCGCAGTCAATCTGGCAATGACCTTCTGCCCCGGTATTGAAATGATGAAATACCTGTGGTTCCTCAACGGTGTGTTCCAGTCAATTCTCTGGTCATCGCTCATAAAGACACTCTCTGACAATCTGCAGGACAATAAGCTGTCAAGAGCTGTTATGGTAATGAGCACAACCGTTGCCTCAGGTACATTCACGGCATACGGGCTCGCTGCGCTTTTCTCAGCCCTTGAAATGAAGTGGACATCAATTTTCTATGTGGCAGCTGCAGTTGTCGGTATTGTGGCTGTTGTATGGTTCATAGGTATGAGCAATATTCAGAAAGAGAAAAAAGAAACAGAAGCAACAGAAAAGAAAGAGCAGAAAAAGCTCTCTCTCACTCCCCTGTTTGTTTTCACCGTTATTGTCATTCTGATTTCAGCCGTTGCCAACGGTTTCATAAAAGACGGCATCACAACCTGGGTACCGTCAATACTCAAAGAAGAATTCGGTGTGCCCTCATCACTTTCAATCATTGTGACACTTCTTCTGCCGGTGCTTTCAATTTTCGGTGCGTCACTCGTTAAAGTGCTTCACAAAAAGCAGAAGAATGAAAATGCACTCAACGGCATATTCTATCTCGCAAGCGTTATTCTGGCAGGGCTTATAATACTCACTCTGAATCTTAAATCAGTACCTCTGACACTTGCTCTTTTCGGCGGTATGGCTTGTCTTATGTCGGCAATAAACAACGTCATAACAAGCGTTGTACCCCTTTATTCAAGAGATAAAATCGACTCGGGACTGTCTGCGGGGCTGCTCAACACCTTCTGCTATGTGGGAAGCACACTCGCAACGTCACTTCTGGGCAGAATTGCCGACACAAAGGGCTGGAATGATGTATTTGTCTGTATACTGATTTTCACTGTTGTCGCATTTACAGTGTGCCTGATTTCTGTAATTTTCACAAGAAAAAAGAAAGGCTGATAAAAATGAACATTATCCTGAAAAGTCTTCTCACAGGCTTTGCACTACCCTGTCTTTCAGCAATGGGAATGCCTAAAAAATTCAGAACAGAGAGATTCAGAAAAGCTGCTCCCGCACCCCTGAAATTCAGTTCTGACGGTAAATTCAGAATTCTGCACCTTACAGACATTCATCAGGTTATGCCCGAAATGGATGACGAAGAAGACAAAAGCATCCCTGCGGCAAATGATATTGAAACGCAGAACGTAATTGAAGCTCTTGTTGAAAAGACAAAGCCCGACCTTGTGGTTTTCGGCGGTGACAACGTCAGCGGTTACTGGAAGGAGTTCAATTATGAGCTTATAAGACAGACCATTGAAAAAATCACCTACCCCATACGTAAGAGAAACATTCCCCTCTGCGTGGTTTTCGGCAATCACGATGCAGAAGAGGGCTTTCATCTTGAATTTCAGATGATGATGTACCACGAATATGCAGACTGCCGTTCATCCTTCAACGACGCCGATGTCTACGGCTGCGGCAACTGCTGTGTGACGATAAAGAGCAGCAAATCAGACAAGGATGCCTTTGCTCTCTGGCTTATCGACTCAAACGACTATCAGAAAAACGGCTATGACTGTGTACACGATGACCAGATTGATTGGTATGAAAAGAGAGCAGCGGAGCTGAAAGAAGCCAACAACGGCACACCACTGCCTGCAATACTTTTTCAGCATATATGCGTTCAGCAGATGCTTGACGGCTACAAGGAAGTGACTGCAGACGATGACTACACCTTTGAGCGTGACGGAAGATATTTTTATTTCAGTCACGAAATTCTTGAGGGCAGAATAAGAGAGACACCCTGTCCGCCCTGTATGGATAACGACCACAGAAGACAGCTTGAAAGCTGGAAAAAGACGGGTGATATCATTGCCGCCTTCTTCGGTCACGACCACGTCAATGACTTTAAAATTAACATTGACGGTATTGACCTTTATCAGACTCTCGGCGCAGGCTACTGCACATACGGTCTTGAGAGAGGCGGCAGACTCATAGTCCTTGACGAGAATGCTCCTGAAAAGCTTCACACCGAATCACTTGAGGTTGAAAGAGTAACTAAGATTGAAATCTGACACACTATGACACTTTTCACAATCACTGTGCAAGGTGTCATTTTTTTTGTACGCAAAAAAAAAACGGAGCCGTTGCCGACTCCGTACAATATTATTTATCCCAGTTCTTTGAAAGCTCTGCTCTGACCTTGATGGGAAGACCGAAGATGTTGATGAATCCTGCGGAATCAGCCTGATTGTAAACCTGCTCCTCATCAAATGTAGCGATAGAAGCGGTTTTTTCAATCATTGCACATTGTAAATTGTAAATTGTTCATTGAAACATCTCGACAACTTATTGTTTAGCCATCAGGCTGTCAACGAACTGCTTTGCAACTCTGGCACTTCTGCCGCCTTTTATGAGTGCAAAACGCTCAGCTTCCATAAACATTTTTTCTTCATCATATTCAATATTATGATGCTCTGCGATGTTTTTTACAATATCGAGATAGCATTCCTTTGAAGGTTTTACGAATGTGATTGCAAGACCGAAACGCTCAGACAGAGACATCAGCTCCTGAACGGTGTCGTTACGGTGTATATCGTCGCTCGAGTCTCTTTCCTTGAAGGATTCCTTGACAATATGGCGTCTGTTGCTTGTGGCATAAATCGCAACATTTGACGATTTTGCAGAAACAGAGCCTTCAAGAATTGCTTTGAGCGCACTGAAATTGTCGTCAGTCTGATTGAATGAAAGGTCATCAATAAAGAGAATGAATTTCAGCGGATTGATGCTCAGCTCATCAATAATCACGGGAATATCAACCAGTTGGTCCTTTCGCACCTCAATAATACGCAGTCCCTGATTTTTAAATTCATTTACAACGGCTTTTATAGTTGAAGATTTGCCCGTACCTGCATCACCTGAAAGCAGGATATTTGCGGCAGGCTTACCCTCAAGCAAAGCTTTTGTGTTGTCAATAACAGCCTGTCTTTCATTTCTGTAGCCCGACAAATCTGAAAGTGTCACAGGGTCGGGATGCTTCACGGGGCAGATTGCGCCGTCCTTGACATTGAACATATGATACTTTGCATAAATACCGTAACCGAACTTGCCGATATCGGCACAGCGGCTGAAATATTCTGTTTCAAAGTCAATTTCTGTTGTCTTCCAGGAAGGCAGAAAGCCGTCGAAGCCGATAAAATCCCTGAGCTTGTCGTGTGTGAGAGCTGAAATTTCTTCAAAAACAGAAAGCTCTGCACGTACACATTCATTCAGTTCATCAGATATAATCTGACCGTTTGCAACCTTTCTGATAAACACATTTTCATCATTTGTAACGATTGTGAGAATATATCTGCTCAGGTTTTCGGTGTGAGTATAAAGCTCGTGTGCAAAATTGCCGTATCTGTCAACTTTTTCTGAGACTGCGGCATCTGCCGAAGACAGAAGCTCCAGCAGTGCCTTGACAACATCGTCTTTTAACAGATTTCTGAATACTGCAACAGAATGAAGCTGTGTTGCGAGTGAGTTGATATATTTCATTTATTTCACTTCTTTAAATCAGAATTTGTCGGGGTCTTTCAAATTCGCAATTTGAAATTCGCAATTCGC
>CALEII010000010.1 GCA_937876205.1 uncultured Clostridia bacterium | reverse complement strand
GACATCCGTATAAGGTTTTAGACAATGATGAGATGAATAATCTCATTGAAAGTATTCAGCAGAAAGGTGTTATCTCACCTATTGTTGTAAGACCTTTAGAAAATACAAACGATGAATATGAACTTATCTCAGGTCATCGAAGACTCAGAGCATCAGTGAAAGCAGGGCTGGAAACAGTACCTGCTTTAATTTATGCCGTCACTCGTGACGAAGCGGCAATTATGCTCGTTGATAGCAATCTGCATAGGGAGCATATATTACCAAGTGAACGAGCCTTTGCTTATAAGTTGAAAATGGAAGCAATGAGCCGTCAGGGATACAGGTCAGATTTAAATTCGTGCCAACTTGGCACGAAGTTAAGGACGGATGAAATCCTTGCCGAAAACGCCACTGACAGTGCAAGGCAAATTCAAAGATATATCCGTCTTGCAA
Organism: uncultured Clostridia bacterium; assembly: GCA_937876205.1. Taxonomy (GTDB): domain Bacteria; phylum Bacillota; class Clostridia; order Oscillospirales; family Acutalibacteraceae; genus UBA1081. Next base: position 56,031 of record CALEII010000010.1, on the reverse strand, counting down.
ATCTCATACCTGAACTTCTTAACCTTGTTGATGAAGAACGAATAGCATTTACCCCTGCAGTAGAGCTTTCTTACTTGAATGAGGTAGAACAAGCTGATTTAGTTGAAGAAATCCGTGTCTGTGATGCTACTCCAAACTTATCTCAAGCTCAAAGGCTTCGTGCAATAAGCAGAGAGGAAGGTTTAACTCCTGAGCATATTGGTGAAATCTTGGCAGAAGAAAAGGCAAATCAAAGACCTACAATAAAATTCTCCGTTGAACGCTTACAAAAGGTTGCTCCGAAGGTAAAAGAAAGTGATCTTGAAAACTTTGTTATGAAGGCTTGTGAGCATTATTACAGATATCTTCATCGACAGCGAAATAGGGATGCGAGGTGATGCAGATGAAGAAACTTGATTTAATAAACAACATCGGCATTGTTCAGGGATTTTGTCCCATTGAAAATCCTGATGCAATAAATCTATCTGATGAAATCTTACCTTATAGCACAGCTGTTAAAGAGAAAAGAAATATAGTGAAACAGCCTGCTAATGAGTTTTCATTAAAAGTAGGCGGAACGTATTTCGATGTATCAACTCATTTTGATACAACCGGCAGACAATCCGTCTTACAGCAATTTAAAGATTTGATATTATTGACACAGGCTGTTTAATTGTCACACATTTGAAATATTCAACAGGACACGGTAAAGTATGAATGTCTTTACCGTGCCCTGTTGTAAGAAAGGAGCGAAATATTATGGCAACAGTAAATAATAACGGGCAACAAAACGAAAAAATAACGGCTTTGTACTGCCGTTTGTCTGTAGAAGATATTAAAGATGACAAAAATAAGAAGAAAAAACGCAGCGAAGAAGAGAGTAACAGTATATCTAATCAAAAACAGATTTTGCTTGATTACTGTAAAAAACAGGGATACAGAAATACAATGTTCTTTGTTGATGACGGCATTTCAGGTACTACTTTTGACAGACCTGACTTTCAGCGTATGCAAAGGATGGCTGAAAACGGTGAAATCGGCACGATTATTGTAAAGGATTTATCTCGTTTCGGAAGAAACTATCTTGAGGTCGGTAAGTATCTTGAAATACAGTATCCCACCTTGGGTGTCAGATTTATTGCAATTCAGGAAAATGTTGATACTTTCAGCAACACGGGTACAGAGTTAATGCCGTTCTCTAATATATTTAATGAATGGTATGCAGCTCAGACTTCAAAGAAAATCCGTGCTGTATGGCAATCAAAAGCGGATAGAGGTGAAAGAGTTTCTTCTGCCGTTCCGTTTGGCTATGTTAAAAGCAAGGAAAACCCAAAACAATGGATTGTTGATGAACCTGCAGCAAAAATTGTCAGATATATTTTCTCATTATGTCTTGGAGGAAAAGGTCCAGAACAGATAGCAAGACAGCTTGAAAGAGAAAAGGTCTTAACAACAAGTGCATATTACAGAGAAATCGGTGGCCCAAGAGGAAACAAGAAAATTGTCAATCCTTACCGTTGGAAAGACAGTTCTGTTGTGCATATTTTGGAGAATAGACAATATACGGGTTGTACTGTAAATTTCAAAACTACAACCGTCAGCTACAAGGTGCACAAAACTATATATAATGAGCAAGATAAATGGCAGATTATTCCCAATACTCAAGAAGCTATAATTTCTGAAGAAATGTGGTTGAGAGTTCAAGAAATCCGAGAAAACAGAATACGACCTACAGCAACAGGTCGGATTGGTATGTTTTCGGGGTTGGTATATTGTTATGATTGCGGTTCAAAGTTAAGCTTTGCAGCAGCCAAGAGCTTAAAGCCAAATCAAGAACATTACCGCTGTTCAAAGTATAAAAGCAATCGTGGTGAGTGTCAGGTTCATTATATCAGAGAAGTTTCCTTGCAGAAAATTGTTTTGAAAGCAGTACAGGATTTAGCAGCTTTTGTTCAGAACTTTGAGCCTGTATTTTTATATCTTCTTGCAAAAGAAAACGGATACGCTCATAAAAAAGAATTAGTAGAATTGGAATCAACAATTAAAAACGGCAAAAGGCGTATTGAGGATATTGATACCATAATTGCTCATTTGTATGAGGACAATGTAACGGGCAAGGTTACTGATGAACGCTATATTAAACTCGTTACAGGATATGAAGCGGAACAGGCAGAGCTTATTCAAAAAGTTGAGTTTTCTGAAAAGCGACTTTTAGAAAACAGGCAAAACAAAGTAGATTTAAGACTTCTCCTTAACACGCTTCGTGAGTGTACTGATATACAGGAGCTTGACAGAACTATCGTAAATAAATTGATACGCAGGATAGAAATTCACAACAATGATAAATATGACGGTCATTGTCATGTTAAAGTTGATATTTACTTTACAGGTGTAGGAATGATAGATATTCCTACCGAACAGGAAATATTAACACTTATGGAGGAAATCAGAAGTGAGTCTGATAGCCTTCAAACTGCTTAAAAGCAGAAATGGTGCAACTCCTTTTGGGAGTTACACCATACTCTACATAAAAAACTTCCTTATGAACCCGTCGCTAATCCCTGCGAATATTTTTATATGGAACTGTTTTTTTATCAGTAAATGATTTCGGGATACTCTGCCGAGAAAGGCTTGTATGAGCCTGAGAACAGGTCGTCTGTATTATCCTCTGTGGGATTGAGTGTGAGTTGACCGTTACTGTAATCAATTGAATAAAGCAATGTGTGAGTACCGTCAGTCTCTCTCTCTGCAAAGAAGAATGTTTCATCCTTAACAACAACTTCATAAGACGAGAAAACCATTCCTGTAAGCCTTACACCCACTGAGGTTGCAATTTTGCCGTCAAGAATATAGACATAAACACCGTCGCAATCATATGCACCGTTAAGGTCTCTGGCTATAAGCTGAAGCTCGCCTATTGCTTTCTTTGCAGGCTCAAAATCTTCATCGGCATTATACTGAAGCAGAGTCAGAGGATAACCTACACAGCCGTGCTCTTCGTGCTCCTGCATAGCAAGTGAATAATAGTACCAGTTTCTGACATCAGTGTCAGCAGCATCTGCAGCACCTGAGTTATAATACTCAACAGCCTTGTCATATTTGCCCTGCTGAGCAAATTCTGTCATATCCTCAAACATTTCTTCAGCCTTTTCAGCCGAGACAGAAACTCTCTCACCCTCTGTTGTGGGGGCATTTGTCTTGCAGGCTGACAAGCTGACAACAAAAACAAGACACATAATAACAGCAATAATTTTTTTCAATTCAGACACCTCATAATTTCATTTTTATTTCTTCTCTTCCGAGAATATTTTTAAGAAGAGTATTGTCAAGCAGAGTTGACTGTGCACGTTCGGCACCCTCTCTGAACTCACCCCATTTATCTGCACAAATCAGCAGATTTTTATCTGCACCGAGCTTTTCTGCAAGCATAAGACCGAGCTGATACTTTGAAAGCGAATCATCACCGGCAACATTGATTACCGAAGGCAGAGCCTCTTCATAGGAAAGCTGTGTAATAATATCTGCAACATCAGAATATGACAGTGCCGACCTTAAAAAGCCCGTTGTAAGTGTGGTCTGTCTGCCTGACAGAAGGTTTTCACAGACAACATCGCAAAAATGCTTTTTTGACACAGCTCTGCTTTGAGAAAACATCAGCGGCAATCTCAGTATCACTCCGCCGTATTGCAGGAACACCTTTTCTGCCTCCGCCTTCTGTTTACCGTAGACGCTTATGGGCTGCAGTCTGTCATTTTCACTGAACAGATGCTCCCCGCCTTCACCGTAGACGGTATCACTTGATGTAAAAAAGAGCCGTTTCACATTTTTAAGCTCCCCGAGAACCTTACGGGGTATTTCAACATTCAGCTTATATGCACTGTCGGGATTTTCAGCAACGAAATCAATATTATGGCAAGCCACGGTCCACAGCAGTGTGACATTGTCGTATGAATTTATTTTTCTGATAAGCTGAGAAATAAAGTCTTCATTCTCAATATCACCCTCAACAACCTCTACCCTGCTGTTTTCTTTTTCATACACATTGCCGTTTCTTGCCACTGCAAGAACACAGTCAGAGGTATGATTTATTACCGAATGAATCATTTCACTGCCGAGAAAGCCTCCGGCACCGATAATAACAAACATAATATCACCTGAAAAATTATATCACAGATTATATATTTAGTCAAACACGGGTTTTGTGCTCACTTCACCTGTGGAAAGAGCTTCTTGTGTGCCGTCATCATATCTGACACGCAGTCTGAAATCATCATCAACACCAACGGCAACAGCCTCCCTGACACCGTCAGGCTTTATGACCGAAATTCTTTTTCCGTCAAGATATGAACGGGACACATAATCAAACAGAAAATGCTTACCCACAAGTGCTTTATAGTCATCAAAAAAGAACTTTATAACATCGGCAACAATTCTGCTCACAGAATCTGCATCAGGCTTACTGCCGAAAACAGCACCTGCAATGTCTTTAATTTCTTCGGGGACTTCCCCGTCACCGAAATACATATTTATACCTATTCCCAGCACTGCATAGCTGAGTTTTCCGTTTTCAAGGTCAAATGCGCCTTCAGTGAGAATGCCTGCAACCTTTCTGTCGTGCATATAGATATCGTTGACCCACTTTATCTTCGTCATTCTGCCCGTATTCTTCTCAATTGCTCTCGCAACAGCAACTGCGGCGCAGGTGGTTATAAGAAGCGAATCTTGAGGCTTCATATCAGGCCGTAAAAGAATACTGAAATAAACACCCGTTCCGTTCTGAGAGGAAAAACTCCTGCCAAGGCGGCCTCTGCCTGCAGTCTGCTCGGCAGCGATTACAACAGTTCCCTCACAGGCACTGTTTTCAGCCATTTTTTTGAGCACGGTGTTTGTGGAATCAACACAGTCATAAAATATAACATTCACGGCATCATTCTCAATAAATTTTGACACACTCTGAGCAGAGATAACATAATTATCGGCGTAGAGAATGTAGCCCTTGTTTGTCACCGCTCCGATATTGTAGCCCTTATCCTGCAGTGCTTTGACTGCCTTCCACACCGAGTTACGGCTGATGCACAGTGACTCTGCAATTCTGCCGCCTGACACATATGTGCCCTTGTTATTCTCAAGAATTTCAAGCACCTTTTCACAAGTTTTCATTTCATATACCTCTTTTTCTGCTCATATACTCTGCGTGTCACAAAAACTGCAAGCACAATTTTCACTGCATCGGGAATAATAAACGGTGCAATGCAGACGGTCAGAGCATCTGCAACACCTATGCTGCCCCCTGAATACACAAAAGCATACCACAGAGCACCCACAACATAACACACTGCCGTGCCTGAAAAATATGCCGCAAAAAGAGCAGCTGTCTTTCTTTCTGATTTTTCACTTATAACACCTGCCACAAGGCTCATAGGCACAAAACCTAAAGCAAAGCCTCCCGTAGCACCGAGAAGAACACCTGCACCACCCTGAAAGCCTGAAAAAACAGGCAGCCCGACAACACCCAGCAGCAGATAAAGCAACACGCACAGTGTACCCTTTTTCCAGCCGAGAAGTCCTGAGCAGACACACACTGCAAATGTCTGAAGTGTAACGGGCACTGCACCGAACGGTATGCAGATAAGTGAGCAGACAACCGTTACGGCAGTCATAAGTGCAATAAAAACAATATCATATATTTTTATTTTACCTGCAGTCATAAAAAAATCACTCCACAAACTGTGAAGTGATTTTATCATATCATACAAAAATTGTCAACCTTATATTAAAACCGTGTGACAATATCAAAGCTTCATTTTGCTGTTGAGCTCTTTAAGAGTTGCTTCATCAACCTTGACAACAGCTCTGTCATAAGTCAAAATGCCGTTAACCTCAAACTCAACGTCACTGACCTGAGTATACACTGTTGCCGAAAGTCCCTTTGCAATATTAGGAATAATCTGCTTTTCAAAAAGTCTTCTGTATGCCTTTGTGAGACTCTCCTTTGAGCCGAACATCATATAGCCGAAGCTTTTTGCCTTGTTCCATACGTGGCCGTCAAGAATCTGAGAATAACCGCCGAATTCACTGAGAACAAAGGCTCTGTCTTTCTCTTTCTTGGGCACCTGAACAGGCACAATGTATCTGTGAATACTTCTGAAATCGCCTGCCTTCTGATCATACCAGCCGCTTGCGTGATCACAATGTCTTGAGGGGTCAGCTGCCTTGACAGCATTGCCGATTTCTGCAGCATCAAACTGTCCCCAGCCTTCATTGAAGGGCACCCAGGTTGCAATTGAAACACAGTTATAAAGCTCGTCTATCATTTCAAAAAGCTCAGCCTTGAAGAAATCACGCCATTCCTTCTTACCTCTGTTAAAAGCTTCGTATTTATTATCTTTAAGAGAAAAAGCAGCAACGGGAATGAAAGCCCCCTGAATATTGGGAATAACACCTGCATAGAACTGACTGAGAGCCTTACCACCGCTTATCATATCCTGCCAGACAAGCATACCAAGTCTGTCACAGTGATAATACCATCTTGCAGGCTCTGTCTTGATATGCTTACGCAGCATATTGAAGCCGAGGTCCTTCATCTTCTGAATATCATAAATCATAGCCTCATCTGTGGGAGGAGTGAGACCGCCGTCACACCAATAACCCTGGTCGAGAAGACCGTTGTGGAAATAGGGCTTATTGTTAAGGCAAAGACGAAGATAACCCTTGTCATCCTTACCCATACTGAACTTTCTCATACCGAAATATGTCTTGACAGTGTCAACAACATTGCCACCCACTGAAAGCTCAAGCACCATATCATAAAGATTAGGATCTTCGGGGCTCCAAAGCTTAAAATCAGGCACTGAAATATCACTGTCCTTATCGATTTCAGCTGAGGTGACAACAGTTTCACCGTCATATACTGTTGCCTTAAGAATATAATCGCAATCAGAAACGATATTTGATTTTACATTTATAACACCTTTATCAATATCGGGAAGAAGTCTTACCGATTCAATATGTGCTGCAGAAACTGCCTCAAGCCACACTGTCTGCCAGATACCTGATGTTGCAGTATACCAGAAGCCGTGTGATGTTGTTGCCTGCTTACCTCTCTGCTGCCAGCCTTCATCTGTGGGGTCATAAACATAGACAACGAGCTCATTTTCGCCGTCTGCCACATAGTCTGTGATATCAAATGAGAATGAGTTATATCCTCCCTGATGTGTGCCGACGATTCTTTTGTTCACATAGACCTTACATTCCCAGTCAACAGCGCCGAAGTTAAGAATAACTCTCTTACCGCTGAATTCATCTGAAAGAGTGAAATTCTTTCTGTACCAGAGTCTGTCATTTTTTGTAATATGCTTTTCAACACCTGACAAAGCACATTCGATTGCAAAGGGCACAATAATCTTACCGTCATATTCGGTGGGGAATGTTGTATTTGCGTCTGTGATTGCATAATCGAATTCACCGTTTAGATTCACCCAGAAATCACGCTGAAACTGCGGACGGGGATATTCATTAAGGGGACAGTTTTTATCCACCTTATCAAAAAATATTGACTTGATATGTGACATATGCTTACACCTCTTTATTGTTATAATTGTATTTTACTATAAATTTTCTGTTTTGTCTACTTATTTTGCTATTGACATAAAGATTTTTTTACAATATAATGTCAGTGTAAAGAAAATATCTTCAGGGCGGGGTGTGATTCCCCACCGGCAGTAAAGTCTGCGAACACCGAAAGGTGCCGAAACGGTGAAATTCCGTTACCGACGGTAAAAGCTGATTCTGTCAGCTCAAGTCCGGATGAGAGAAGAAAACATATGCTTTTGTTTTTACGCTCTGATTATTTTCAGTGCGTATTTTTTATTTTAAGGTGTGACTTATCATGAAAAACAAAAAAATCAATGTAAGAGCATTGACAGTTACTGCTGTAATGGGAGCTCTGAGCACCGTGCTTATGATGATTGAATTCTCAATTCCCATTATGCCTGCATTTATAAAACTCGACTTTTCCGAGCTTCCCGCACTTATAACAGGCTTTGCATACGGCCCGCTCTGGGGTATTGCAGTCTGCTTTATAAAGAATTTTATTCACGTTTTTGTTTCATCAACAGGCGCAATAGGTGAAATCTCAAATTTTGTTCTCGGCGCAGTTTTTGTAGGTATTGCCGCAATCATTTACAAAAAGAAGAAAAACAAAAAATGGGCACTTCTCTGCTGTGTGATATCCTCGGCAGTGATGGCAGTTTTCAGCGTCTTCTCAAATTATTTCGTTGTATACCCTCTCTACATAAAGGTGCTGGGTATGACAGAAGAAATGATACTGGGAATGTATCAGGCAATTCTGCCCTCTGTTGATAATCTTTTTGAAGCAATTGCAATTTTCAATCTTCCTTTCAACTTCGTGAAGATGATGATAGTATCCCTTATGTGCTTTGTAATTTATAAAAGAATCTCCCCTGTTCTCAAAAAGCAGTAATTACCACTTGACAAAACTATTGTTTTATTGTAGAATAACAAAGAATTAAATATTCCTTATAAAGAGTGACGGAGGGAACGGCCCTGTGATGTCCGGCAACCTGCAGAAGCAAGGTGCTAAATCCGACGGTCTGACCGAGAGATAAGGCTTAACGCTCACGGCTCAGGCTGTGAGCTTTTTTAATGTAAATAATTCTATTTATATACGGAGGAAAACAAAATGGCAAAAAGACTTTTTACTTCAGAATCAGTTACTGAAGGACATCCCGATAAAGTCTGTGACAAGATTTCAGACGCTGTCCTTGACGCTCTCCTTGCTCAGGACAAGTATTCAAGAGTCGCTTGTGAAAGCTGCTGCACAACAGGTATGGCAATGGTTATGGGTGAAATCACTTCAGAAGCTGTTGTTGACATCCCTGCAATCATCAGAAAGACAATCTGCGACATCGGTTTCGATTCACCCGAAGCAGGTTTTGACGGCAACGCATGTGCTGTTTTCACAACACTTGACAAGCAGTCACCCGATATCAGTATGGGTGTCAGCAAGTCACTTGAAATGAAAGAGGGCGACGACGACAAGTACAATCTTCACGGTGCAGGCGACCAGGGTATGATGTTCGGCTTCGCTTGCGATGAAACAGAAGAGCTTATGCCCATGCCCATTTCACTTGCTCACAAGCTTGCTCTCAAGCTCACTGAAGTAAGAAAAGACGGTACTCTCACTTATCTCCGTCCCGACGGTAAGACTCAGGTTACTGTTGAATATGACGACGACAAGGTTGTAAGAGTTGAAGCTGTTGTTATTTCAACTCAGCACAAGGAAGAAGCCACTCAGGAGCAGATAAGAAAGGATATGATTGAAAAAGTCATCACTCCCGTTATTCCCGCTGAGCTTATTGACAAAAACACAAAGATTTACGTCAACCCCACAGGCAGATTTGTTATCGGCGGCCCCGTTGGTGACAGCGGTCTTACAGGCAGAAAGATTATCGTTGACACATACGGCGGTTATGCTGCACACGGCGGCGGTGCTTTCTCAGGTAAGGACCCCACAAAGGTTGACAGAAGTGCTGCTTACGCTGCAAGATATGTTGCAAAGAATATTGTTGCAGCAGGTCTTGCAAAGAAGTGCGAAATCGAGCTTGCATATGCAATCGGTGTTGCACGCCCCGTTTCTGTAATGGTCAATACATACGGCACAGGCAAGGTTTCAAACGAAAAGCTTGCTGAAGCTGTAAACAAGGTGTTCGACCTTCGTCCCGCTGCAATTATTGATACACTCGACCTGAGAAGACCTATCTACAGCCAGACGGCTGCTTACGGTCATATGGGCAGAACAGACATCGACCTCCCCTGGGAGCATACAGATAAGATTGATGCCCTGCTTGAAGCAGTAAAGTAAAATAAGACAAAAATTTAAGGAGCTGTTCTCACAGCTCCTTTTTTCATATGTAATTATTATTTTACGGGAATTGTTATGTCGTATTCGGGGAGGTATTTGCCCTTTGCATAATCTCTGGCTCTGAAAATGATTTCATCTTCATAAACTTCAACTGAGTAGCCTGTTGAGAATTCGTTGTATTCACCGTCTTTATTATTCTTGCCGGCACCGGGGACATTCACGCCGTGAACGCTTCCGTCAATGAGTTCATATGTATACTGACCGAAGCCTGTATGGAGATGGCCTGTAATAAGAATTACATTTTCATAATCATTGAGCACATCCTGAATAGCATCGCTCTGCTTGCCTACGTGGCCTGCATTGGGATTGCTGCCGTCACCCCATGTGAGAGGAAGACCGTGAGTGTTTTTAAGGGGCTGATGAAGAATAACGAAAGCGGGCATTCCGTCTTCTGTTGCTTCATCGAGCTCTTTGTCAAGCCAGTCAATCTGTTCATCACTGATGCTTGCTTCTTCAAAAGCATATCCGTCTGAGCCCATAACGATGAAGTTGTATCCGTTAAGCTCATATGTATAATTCTGAGCATCAATTTCAAAATCATTGAACTCATTGGCAAATGAAGTGAATTTTGCTGTTGCCTGTTCAGGAGAAAGAAGTCTGATATCGTGGTTGCCTGTTGCAAGCAGAAGATTCTCACCGTAATTATATTTGTTGAGATATTCTCTTATCATCTGCCATTCCTGATCGAAGCTGTTTTCTGTGATATCACCGACAATCATAAATGCGTCCTGTTTTGTGACTGCATTATTGATATCCTGCAGAACAAGGTCCATATAAATTCTGTTATAATTCATAACATTGACCTGTGAGTCACCGATAACATTGAATGTGAGCTGAACTTCATCGGGTCTGAGAGCTGTGAGAGGAGTGTCTGTAGGGGGTGCAGCAAAGTTGCCCATACTCATAAGAAGAGCAAGAAGTGCTGACATAACCTTCTCAAGACCGTTCAGAAGCATCTGAATTGCTTGTGCTAAAGAAATTTTCATTTTTACACCTTCCGTGATTTTTAAATATTCAAACCGCCGGAATCAACCGACGGTCTTTATTTATATTTTCAGTTTCCTCAGATAAATGTCTGAAGCTTTGCACCGACTCTGAGGATGAGACGTGCATCAGCAGCTGTTATTCTTGCCTTGCCGTCACAGTTTGCTGCAATTTCAGCAAGCCCTGCAAGTGTCTCAAGCTTTGATGCTGCACGAAGAGCTGTACGGGCATCAGAAGCGTTGACTCTGCCGTCACCGTTGACATCACCGAGAATTACAACTGAATATGCTATATCAGCCTTTGCAGCCTTGATAACAGAGCCTGTTGTAACAGCCTTTGTGTCCTCTGCGACATTGCCCTTGCTATCGTTGACAATCCATTCGCCTGATGCGATATTTGCCTTGACATCACTTACATTAAGAGTCTTCGCAATGATAATTACCTTGTTTTCATTATCAACTGAAATACCGGTATTATCTTTGAATGTGATTGAGATAACTGTTGTTTCATCACAGCGTGTGCATTCACCGTTTGCATCAAAATCGTGGCCGAGCTGAGATGTAAAATCACCCTTATATGAGTCACCGCAAGCAGAGCAGGTATATGTTGTATAGCCGCCTGCTGTACATGTGGGCTCTGTGACAACTGTGTCATACTTATGGTCGCCTACGGGAGTTTCATCGTCAACATATGAATATTTACATACCTTACAGGTATATGTTGTGAAGCCCTTGTCCTTACAGGTAGCTTCTGTCACAACCTTTTCATAATCGTGAGCCTTTACGGGCGTCTTGTCACCTTCATATGAGTGACCGCATACCTTACAGGTGTATGTTGTGTGGCCTTCCTTTGTGCAGGTTGCCTCTGTCACAACCTTTTCATAATCGTGAGCCTTTACGGGTGTCTTGTCACCTTCATATGAGTGACCGCATACCTTACAGGTGTATGTTGTGTAGCCTTCCTTTGTGCATGTTGCTTCTGTCACAACAGTTTTGTAATCGTGAGCCTTGACAGGTGTCTTGTCACCATCATATGTATGACCGCATACCTTACAGGTGTATGTTGTGTAGCCTTCCTTTGTGCAGGTTGCACCTGTCACAACAGAGTCATAATCGTGTGCTCCTGTTGCAGGCACATCGGTACCCTTTGTGAGAACAGCACCGCAATCGTTACAGACGACGTCGCCTGTGTAGCCGGCATTACCGCAGTCTGCAGGTGAAGCATTGATTGTCTTTGTACCGTTTATATGATTTGCAGGGTTTACGGGAATGTCAGTCTCTGTTCTGAGTCCGCAGACTGAGCACACGGTAACCTTCGTACCTGTCTGCTTACAGTTTGCTTCCTTTTCAACACTTTCAGTGAAAATATGAAGGTCTGCAGAAGCTGCTGCACCTGAAAGTGTAGTCTTTGATTCGTTCATCATAAGAGCGTCACAAGTGAAGCTGAACTCAGCCTTATCTGCCTGACCGTTTATATTGAATGTATATGTGCCGAAATCATAAGCACATACGCCGATTTTTGTTGAATAGGGTACAAATGTCTGCGCCATAACAGCTATAGATGCCTTACCGCTGTTGTGTACCACTGCAGTTGTAACACCGTTTTCAGACTTATAAACCGTATCGGTTGAAACAGGAGAAACAGCACTGTTATAAGAAAGAGTGAAGTTACCTGCATTAAAATCAGCCTTGTTGTAAACCATCTTTACATTTACATTTACCTGCTTGTTTGCAGCATCAAGCTTTGCATCAACAATAAACTTGTTTTCAGGGAATTTACAGGGTATGGAATTATTTACACAATAATTGAAAGCATATGTACCGTAGTTACATACCACATTGAAGCCTGAAACACCTGCAAAAGCATTTGAGCCGATGCTTGTGAGAGAATCGGGCATTTTCACTGTTGCAAACTTTGTGTTTTTGAAAGCATACGCACCGATTGTTTTAAGATTTGAAGGCAATGATACAGATGAAAGACTTGAACAGCCTTCAAATGCCGACTGACCTATGCTTGTAACAGATGCAGGGATAATAACCTGAGAAACCTTTTCAAAATCTCTGAAAACATTATTACCGATGCTTGTTACACCGTCTTTTATTTCAATCTTTGTTGCATGCTTGTAAATTTTTGCAACAAGAGCAGCACGGTATTTTGTGAAATCACCGGGTGTTGAGCTGTAGTTTGACATATTTCCCGAGCCGGAAACAACAACAGTCTTATTTGATGAATTATAAGACCACCTGACATTGCCGCCGAGACCGCCGTCATAGCTTGCAGCCGATGCCTCAACTGCAAACATATCTGTGATATCTGCAACAGGCATATAAACCGCAGTCATAAGAACAACCATAACAACAGCGACTATTCTAAAAAATCCTTTTTTCATATTCAACTGCCTCCTATAAATGCTATATACTTTATAATAAAATATTTTTATATAAATGTCAATAAATTCAAGCAGTTTTCTTACGTGGGGTAATAATAAATTTCCACAATCTGCCCACATATTTTTCAAACAGCCACGCTGTCAGCACTGTTATCACTGCACTGAGAATAAAATAGACATATGTATTGAAATCAGGCAGCTTCAGAAGAAGATACATATAAACATTCGGCTTTGTAAGCCCCAAATGTGCAAGCACTATCATCGGAATACGCTGAAGAATATAGAGCCCGAAAAGATTCTTTCCGCACCACATAAGAACTTTATTATGCAATGAAATTCTCATTGACACGAGCACAACCGTAACTGCAAAGAATGACATACACAGAAGCAGTGTGTACAGATTCTTGTTGCGGTTATTCATAAAATAATATGTTGCAAGCATTGAAACTGCAAGCACAATATGATATATAATCAGATTCTTTGTGACAATCTTTTCAATTTTTTCTCTCAGCAGTGAATACCACATACCCCAGGCATAACAGATTACGGTGTCATACCAGTAAACAGGTCTTACCTTTGTCTGATAACACACAAAAACAACTGCAATCAATACTGCCGTAAATATTGCAGTGGGGATATAATACCTGCCTTTACGTCCGGCGATCTCAAATATGACAAAAGTAAGAAGGTACAGAAAACCAACAGCAAAAATGTACCAATTGCTGTTACCGATAGCATCCCACGCCGTCAGTGAAAGCAGATACTGCTTCACAGGATATGTCTTGCCGATTGCAAGCTGAACAAGTGCAAAAATCACAATCGCTATGTCAAATCTGAAATAAGTGCCGAGAAATCTCTGAAGAGGAATTCTGTGAATGTAATGAAGTCCCTTTTTCTTTATCGACTCCATAACACCGTAGCCCGAATAAAGCAGGAACAATGTCACCATACACTGCCCTATTTCGTTGAATGATTCAGAATACAGCTTATCCCAGGGTGACACATATTTAACATAACTGTTAAAATGCTGAAAGAATACCATAATTATAAAAATGCCTTTGATTGACATTGTCTTTTCAACAGACATATAATCACTGATAAATCTTTCGCCTTTTTTCGGTAATCTGCAACCTATAAAGCAAAGAACAACATACAGAACAAAAAATACAATCATTACAGTTTACCGCCTCTCGCCGCAAATTCCTCATTATGCTGTTTTTTGAATTCTTCTGTATATTCATAATTCCACAGCTGTTTTATACCGTCAAAATCCTCTGTCGTTTCATCGGGAAAAACTTCTGCAGTACCCATTTTGTACGGTAACGTCAGCTTTACGGTGCCGTTGGCTGAAATATAGAATTCTTTTGCAATTGCTTTTGCAACCTGATTTGCAGGAATGTGCATTTCTTCATTTATTTTTATCTCTGTATTCGGACACAGCACGACGGGAGCCGCAGCGTATTCATAAAACCTTGCAGATGTGCCGTGATGACCGTGATGGGCAAGCTGAATTATATCACATTTCAGATAATGAGCATATCTCTGCTCAAGAACTACGCTCGACTTGTCGCTTGCATCACCGGGGAACAATATTTTCTGTCCCATAGTCTTCATCATAAGCACTGTAGATGAATTGTTGTAATCAGAAAAGACCTGAGGATATACGTCTTCGTGTGTGCAAAGCACCTCAAATTCAAGATTTCGCACAAAAAAGTGCTGACCTGTGTGAAGCTTGACGACAGGGATACCGAGTTCCTTCACAGTCTCACAGAAGCTGTCTGAAAAAGCCTTGTTCGCTTCACCCCAGAAGCCGTTATCTCTGTGGTCAGTGGGAATAATATTCATATAGAAGCAATCAACAACAGTGTCTGCCATATTATACTTAAGGTAATCCTTTGCCTTGCAGACATGGTCATCGTGACCGTGCGTGATAAACCAGCCCGCTATACGGATTTTTT
Source organism: uncultured Clostridia bacterium (assembly GCA_937876205.1). Lineage (GTDB taxonomy): Bacteria > Bacillota > Clostridia > Oscillospirales > Acutalibacteraceae > UBA1081. Next base: position 40,778 of record CALEII010000010.1, on the reverse strand, counting down.
CACCCTCGGGTGTCATAGAACGCAGAAATGCGTGGATTCTGTCATTATCATTGATTGAATAAAAATGTGCACTGTCTATGACAAAAAAGCTGTTGTCTGCACACCTTATTATGTAACACATTCCGCAGTCAATAAGACTGTGATCTGTTTCAAACTGATAAAGCTCTGTATTACATACACTTTTTACGGGAATATATTGTGTCTGAACGGGTGCTGTGTATGGGTCTGCGATAACTCTTACATCACCTGAGCAGGGGTTGAAATAATACTGTACGGTTATGCCGTCTTTTTTCATTGTGAAATGAACATTTCCGGCAATGTCATACCTGTCAAGCACAACAAAGCCGGAATTCTCAAGCAGTTTTTCATATTCAAAAAATGTATTTTCACTGCAATTTCTGAAAATACGCATAAAAGTGCCGTCACCGCAGTTGCAGTCAACGGTGTCAGCACTTAATGTGAAACAAGGAAACATATCAAAAATATCCATAAACAAGACCTTTTTTACTGAAGTTTTGCGGCAATACGAAGAATAACTCTTGCATCGGCAGCCGTAACCTTACCGTCACTGTCACAGTCGGCAAGCCTGAATTTTGCATCAGACAGCTTTTCCATTCCGGCTGCAGCTCTGAGCGCAGTTCTTGCATCAGCAGCATCAACAACTCCGTTTCCGTTAAGGTCGGGAGTCGCAGAGGGAGTGACAATAACCTCTGCATATTCTGTATACACAAGGCTTATCCAGCCTGTTTTACCTTTATAAACAATCTTTCCCCACATTCCCGAAACCTCAGTAACTGTAACAACAGTTCCGTTGGGTACGGGGTCGGTCACTGTCGCATAACTTGTTCCCGGTCCGCTTCTGATTCTCAGAGACGGGTCGGCTTTAATTTTATATTTTCCGGTTTTGTAGCCGTTTTCGATACCGCCTGCGCCGAATTTAAGCTTCAGACAGTAATTATAAGCCGATTTTCGTCTTGTGGGGCTGCTTGCGGCAGTTCTGTCTGCCATTGCTGCCTTATACATATCGTCAAGAGTGACCTTTGCACCGCTGCCGGCAAGAGCTATTGCAGCCTTTGCAACACGCTGTGCACCGTATGAGCCCATCTGATTTTCAATATCTGCAAAATACACAAGAGCCTGACCGTCAGTTATACCCAGACTCTGACCGTGAACGATATATTTTTTGACATCTTCAAAGGCAAGAGCATCCTGAGCTTTTTTGCTCTCTTCCGTTGCGAGAAGCTCCGTAACTACGGTTTTTTCACTCTGATTGAGAATTCTGTAATCCCACTGAGCATTTGTAGCAGTGAGTATTTCATTGTAAAGCTCATCACCGAGAATTTCTTTTGCCTGATCCTTATCGGCGTTGACAATTGTTCTCAGAAGCTGTAATGCCCTGAAGCCGTGCCAGCCGACCTTACCGAGACTCACAGCACCGTTGTCATTAACGACTACGGTTGTGTAGACACCCTCGTGATTAAAAATCATATCAAGTGCGGCGTTTGCCACATCATCAGTTGTATATGCTGAAGTACATATTACCGAAGATGCCAGCACAAAAGCAACAAGAAGTATGCAAAAAGTTCTTTTCAGAATAGGCATTGTTACCGCCCCTTTCTGCGTTGATTATACAGTATTATTGTTTTTTTGTCAAATCAACACCCGTTTCTGCTGTCCGAAGCCTGCCTTTGTCGGTGACAAACGATTTCCGTTTTTATTACAAAAAATTAAAAACAGACAGAAATCAGCCTATTTTTACAATTAAATTTTGTTTTTATCGAATACAATTATTTTTTTGTTTTAAATTTCATTTTTGACAAACTTTGCCAAAATTTGCAAAAGTTTTGAATATAATAAATAATTATCTAAATAAAGTATTGAGAAAAAAGTACAATAATTGGTATAATTTATGCCAATGAGAACATCACAAAAAAGGGAGAATGAAATGAAAAAAGAAACTCTTTACACAGTCACCGAATGCTCAAAAACACTGTACGGTCAACGGTTTACCACATACGGAATCAACGGCAGAAACTGCAGCTTTGACGATGTATCAACAGACAGGGCAAAGGTTGAGGAAATGGTCAGCAGGATGAACAGTCAACAGCTTGAAGAAAGCCAGTTTATGTACTTCATTGAGGATGAGCTGATACGCTGAAGAAGACAAAAAAAGAAGAGATAGCCGCAAAAATTTCACAGCAACCTCTTTCTTCTGAAAAATATCAACCCTGCAACAACGACGGCAAGACTTACTGCAATAACAGACGGATAACCTGCAGGGCTGTCAAGCTCCGGCATAAACTCAAAATTCATACCGTACCACCCTGCAATCAACGATAACGGCATAAACAGCGATGTCACAACAGTGAGCATATTCATACTGCGTGACTGCCTGACTGCGATATCGGTACGGTATGTCTCCCTTATATGAAATATATAATCCCGTAGAGTCTGCACCTGCATATGAAGCATTTCAGAGCGTCTTGTGTAGTAGGTAAAACTCATCACATCATCTTCTGTGAGCATATGGTTTATATTAGAACGGAAAGCCATACCCATATTCATAAGCTGATAGTAATGAGCCTGAAAACACATCATCAGCCTTCTGTAAGGCAGAATTTTAATATCAAAACCGTCATCTGCGCCCTTATTCAGTGAATCCTCAAGCTGAATGAGGGTCTTTTCTGTCTTCTGCAGAAAACGGAAATCATCATCAATGAGAATGTTGAGCATCATACAGAAAAGTCCGCACAGTGTCAGTTCCGCAGGCAGTTTTGCCTCCCTGATTCTGCCTGCGAGATTTACCGTGTAACTTTCATCCCCAACAAGATACATTTCATTTTCGGCAATGTAAAAGCCGATATGAGCCTTTACGCTGCCTGCGTTTTCTTTATCAGGCACAAAAACCGCACCCACCACACAGGATCCGAAGAACTGTACCTTTGTGTACTCAGGCACACACAGGCAGTGCATAACTGTTTTTTTGTGAGCAATATTTGTAAAGTCCTTTTCAAACTCACTTTCCGAAACAAGGTACAGCCGTTTTTCACCGTGTTCTGCCGGTATTTCGTCTGTTTTCTTCAGAGTCTCCCCCACTGAATATATTATCAAGATTCAACACTCTCCGACTTGACACATTTATTTTATTATTGTAAAATGAGCAATAAGAAGGTGTTACACAAAAATGAAAAAATCAGTTTTTTCGGGTGATATTTCCCCCAGATGTATATACTGCGAAAACGGCAACACTGCATCAGACGGTCAGACTGTTCTGTGCGCAAAAAAAGGCGTGATGCAAGCCGATTCTTTCTGCAAAAAGTTCAGATATGACCCTTTGAAGCGTACTCCTGAAACAGTAAAGCTTCAGTCAGGCTTTTCGGCAGAGGATTTCAGTCTTTAATTCTGTTTTCTGACAATACGGTACTCGTCATTATCCCTGTAATAAGGGCAGTTGCCGAAATTACCCGTCAGAAAGTGCATCATTTCATCCTCATCAAGATTCATATCACAGTAATAGCTGTCATACTGCTCATCATAAATATAGTTTTCACAGGTTTCACAGTTTGATACCGTTTTCTTTTTATTTATCATAAATTTATCACCGCAAACATTTTACCACAGTTCTTTTCTTTTGGCAACAAGGAGTATAAAATGGATTATGAATTAAAGCGTTCAGACCGAAAATCAATGGCAATCAAAATCACTCCTGACGGCAGAATAGTTGTCTGTGTGCCGAAAAAGACAACACAGCAGAATGCCGATGCTTTTGTGGAATGCAACAGAAAGTGGATTGAAGCTGCCCTTGCGAAAACGGCACAACGAAAAAAAAATGCAGAAAAATACACAATAAATGAAAACGATATTCCTGCATATATACAGAAGGCTAAGGATTATCTGCCCGTGAGAACTGCCTACTGGGCTGAGATTATGAATCTTCAGCCGTCATATATACACGTAACAAGGGCAGAAAAGCGTTACGGCAGCTGCAACGCAAAGAAGGGCATCTGCTTTTCATACCGTCTGATGGCTTACCCCGCAGATGTGATTGACTATGTGATAATTCACGAGCTGGCACACATAAAGCATCTTGACCACTCTGCAGCATTCTACGCTCTGGTGGAAAAGTATATGCCCGATTACCGTAAAAAACAGAATATTCTGCAGCATAAGGAGAAATAAAAAATGAAAAATTCATCACTCGCGGCATTCAAAACCACAAAAATTGACTTCAACAACAATATCAGAGAAAATAAAAAAATTGAGCTGGGCTTCGGCTACTCATACAATGTGAAATACTCAAACAAAAACACCTGTATCGGAGAATTTACGGCGAAAATCAAGGATAAATCGGCACCTGAGGAATTCAGCATAGAGGTCACTGCAACGGGAATTTTCAGATTCACGGAAGGGACGGCAAAAGAATTACTCCATATTGAAACATACAACGAGCTGTTTCCGCACATAAGGGCATTTATTTCATCCCTGACTGCAACAGCAGGTATTCCCCCGATTCTGATACCGTTTATCGATATTTCAGACAAGGAAATATACCGTTTTGAAATGGGCAAAAACGGTCAGACTCCCCCTTCAGCAGATGACTTTATAAATCCTTACGATAAATAACAGATATAATTACAATCCTGTCATCGTATGTTACAACAGTGTAACTTGCGTACAGGATTGTTTTTTGTTAATATAAAACTGAGAAAGGAGAGATAACAAATGAAAAAATACCGTATTATTCTGCTTGCTTCAACCGTAATTGCGATTATCCTTGAAATTTTCGGCAAGGGTGCAGTGTGCAACTTTGCAACACCCGAAGAAACCATCACAACAACATTCTCTTATTTTTCACTCGTACCCTATGGCTATGCAAACTTCGGTCCGTTCATAACGGCAATTCTCAGCTGTGTTACACTTATTTTTGCAATAGTTCTTCTCACTTCAAAATCAAAAAAATTAACAGCTGCAGCAGCTGTTGTTTCAGGGCTTTCCGTTTTCACATCTGTTCTTCCTCTTATAATGTTCGGCGGAAAATGCTTCAACCTGGTTTCATATTTGATTTCCCTCTTGATGATTATTCAGTTTGTTGCTATAATGATTATAAAATCAGAAAAAGAGGTTAAGCACAATGAAATTCAGTGATATAAATATAAGAGACCCGTTCATTGTTCCTTATGATAACAGATATTATATGTACGGCACCCGAGGAAAGGGCTGCTGGGAAAGCTGCAAAACACAAGGAATGGGCTTTGATGTTTACATAAGTGATGACCTCGAAAACTGGAGCGAACCGGTTTCTGTTTTTGAACAGAGTAATGACTTCTGGGGCACTCATAATTTCTGGGCACCTGAAGTGCATATATATAACGGCAAATTCTATATGTTTGCATCCTTTAAAAGTGAAGACAGAAACAGGGGTACGCAGATTCTCGTTTCTGACACACCTGACGGAAAATTCACACCAATAACAGAGTATCCCGTTACTCCTGAGGAATGGATGGCTCTTGACGGAACACTTTATGTTGACAAAAACAACAAACCTCACATAGTGTTCTGTCACGAACACAGTCAGATAAAAAACGGAACGGTCTGTGAAATGATGCTTTCTGACGACCTCTCATCTGCAATATCAGAGCCGAGACTTCTTTTCAGTGGCTCCGACCCTTGGTGGGCAAGAAAAGAACATTCACACTGGGTAACTGACGGACCCTTTATGTACCGTGGCGAAAGCGGGAGACTGTATATGATATGGTCAAGCTTTACGGACAGCGGATATGTACAGGCTGTGTGTTATTCAGACAACGGCGATATTGACGGCAATTTTAATCACGACCTGCCTCTTCTTGCCGAAAAAGACGGCGGTCACGGTATGATTTTCACAGGCTTTGACAAGAAAACATATCTTGTACTTCACAGACCGAACAGCAATCCCGATGAAAGACCGGTTCTGACTCAGATTGTCGAAAAAGACGGTCATCTTGAGACTTTATAAAAACATAAAAGGAGCTGTAAAAAAACTTTTGTTTTTTTACAGCTCCTTTTCAGGGGATAGGGAAAAATGCGCAGAATGAACAAACTGAGCCCAAACAACGCAGATGCGTTGTTTGGGGTTACCCGAAGGCGTACAAAGGTACGCCGAGTGGCGAAGTTTGTTTATAGCATAAAACAATAAATAATACTAAATTTATCAATTATGATTGTATTTACAGGTTTTTGAGTGGTATCAGCATAAAGAAAACCTTTATTTTGCGTGTTTTATGCGGTCTGCACTTTTTTTACATCCCCTTATTTTACATCACTTCTGTCTGAGAAGCTTTCATTTTTTCAAGATTTGCAGTTCTCTTTTCCGTAAGCTCCTGCTGAAGCTTTGCAAGATTCTTCTTGTTAAGAGGATAGAGCAGGAACAGAATGAAAATAACGAAATATCCGCCTGCCATAACTCTTGTGACCATCTTGTACATACGGTCACCGACACCGGGGATATAACCTACAACGCCTGAGCTTTCGGGGTCATACTTTGCATATCTGTAAAGAAGCTGAAGTCCGCCTGAGTCTGCAATTGTCTGACCGACTTTTCTGGCAAATGTATAAACTGCATAGATTGCACTTTCGTTTTTGATTCCCGTGACATTCTCCTGATAGTCGATAACATCCGTAACAACAGCCCAGTTGAGAATTGAAACGAATGAATAGCCTGCACCGACACCGAAGTTAAGAAGAAGGAACGGCCAGGGATTAGCCTGCAGATATTCGTTGGGACCGATGAAGCACATTGCAAGGCTTGAAAGAGTCGAGAGTACAAGACCTGCAGTGCAAAGTTCCTTCTTACCGAATTTTGCCGCCAGTTTGGGGCAGAAAAGGATAAGAAGAACCATCGGTGCATAGTTTGAAATTGTGAGCCAGATTGAAAGGTTAGAGTTGCCGAAATAGTTCTTGGTAAGGTACTGATTGAATGAACCGAACTGCAGAAGTCCGCTGATAACAAGACCTGCAATTGTAACGGTAAGGAAGGGACGGCTCTTAAAAAGTGTACCGTATGTAAGCTTGAGGTTGACCTTTTTCTTTTCGGGAGAATAAAGAACTCTCTCTTTTGTTGTTTTGTAACAGGTCATATAAGCTGCTATTGAAAGAGCAGAAAGCACACAAACTGCAACAAAGGTCTTTTCAGGGTTGAGCTTTGTGCCGTCATCATAAATAATTGACTGTGCAACAAGAGTAACTGCAGCACCGCCCACACCTGCACCGATTGAGCGCATTGTTGAAAGAAGGGTTCTGCCGTTAGGGTCATCTGTGATTGCAGAAGCAAGTGAACCGTAAGGAATGTTTATACCTGTGTAAAGCATACCGTAGACACAGTATGTGATGTATGCAAAGGCAAGGAGCATTGCATAGGATGAAATGTAATTCTGTACATTAAGGAAGCACAGTGCAGTTGAAATACCGAGAGGTACTGAAACAGTCTTGAGATAGGGACGGAATTTACCGTTTTTTGTCGGTCTTCTTGTGTCAACAATTATACCCCACAACGGATCATTGATTGCATCCCAGAGTCTGATTACAAGGAACAGCACCGTAAGATCTGTACTGATTCTGGTTGCATCTACTCCGTGACCGGGAAGAAGACAGTCAGTGTAGAAAACTTTAAGATAGGTTGAAACGAATGTAAGCACAAAAAGGTTACCCATATCACCGAAAAGATAGCCGATTGCTTCACCTACGGAAATAGCATTCGGATGCTTTGCAGCATGAGGAGCCACAGCTTTTGATTTTGCCATTTTACTTTTCCTCCGTTTTAATAATATAGAAACATTTTACAGCATTGAGACATTAAAGTCAATGAAATACTTGATATATAAAATAATTTTTGTTAAAATAAAGGAAACAGTAATTTGTCGAGGTGTTTCTATGTCCGATATGCCTATTTTTGCAATAATGTATGACTTTGACAGAACTCTCAGTCCCCGTGATATGCAGGAGTATCAGTTTATTCCCAGCCTTGGTATGACTGCGTCTGAATTCTGGAGCGAAGCCAACACTTTCGGCGACAAGAATGATATGGATAAAATCCTTTCATATATGTACACAATGATAAAAAAGTCTGACGAGCTGAATATTCCGCTGACAAGAAAAAGAGTCGTAGACTGCGGCAAAAGCATTGAATTCTTTCCCGGTGTTATAGACTGGTTTGAGAGAATGAACCGCTTCGGCATTGAAAACGGCGTAATAGTTGAGCATTATGTGCTGTCATCCGGACTTGTAGAAATCATTGAGGGCTCTGCTGTGGGCAGATATTTCAAAAAAATATATGCAAGTGAATTTCTCTATAATGATGACGATATTGCCGTGTTCCCCAAATCTGCCGTAAACTACACATCAAAAACGCAGTTTATTTACAGAATAAACAAAGGCGTGCTTGAAGTTGCAAATGACCGTGACCTGAACAAATCCACACCTGACAATGACAGACGTGTCCGTTTTCAGAATATGCTTTACATAGGTGACGGACTTTCTGACGTTCCGTGTATGAAAATGGTTAAAGCCTACGGCGGCTCATCAATAGCTGTCTACAAAGACGAGTCAAACAGAGTCCCCGTTGAGGAGCTTCTCAATCAGGGCAGGGTTGACTTTATATTCCAGGCAGATTACACAGAAAACACAAGCTTTGACATAACGGTAAAAAACCTTATAAGGAAAGCTGCGATTGAAGACAGCCTGCTGGCAGAGCACAACGGTCAGCTGACTGATGTGTCGCAGAAGCAGTATTCGATATTTTATTAAATACGGGGCGGAGAATTTACAATCTCTGCCCTTTTTTCAATATTGATTAAAACATTTTTTTGTAATATAATAACATAAAGGAGGATTTTTTATGCGTATACTTATTGTCGAAGATGAAATTTCTCTTGCAGATGCAGTTACTGCAATACTTAAAAAAGAACAGTATTTTGTTGACGCCGTCTATGACGGAAGAGACGGTCTTGATTACGCACTCAGCGGCATTTATGACCTGATACTGCTTGATATTATGCTCCCTAAAATGAACGGTCTTGATGTGCTTCGTGAAATCAGAAACAACAACATATCAACTCCCGTAATGCTTCTGACAGCAAGGTCTGAGGTCAATGATAAAATAAAAGGTCTTGACTGCGGTGCCGATGACTACCTCACAAAGCCCTTCAACAAGGGTGAGCTGCTTGCCCGTGTCAGAGCACTCACAAGAAGAAAGGGTGAAATCCCTTCAAATGAGCTTGTTTTCGGTGATATTACTCTCAATCAGAGCACATATGAGCTTATCTGCGGCAATCTCAATGTAAAGCTCGGCGCAAAGGAGTTCAAAATTATGCAGATGCTGATGTTTGCGCCGAAAAGCATCATATCTAAGGATGAATTCATTGAAAAAATATGGGGCTATGACAGTGAAGCCGAATATAACAGCATTGAGGTTTATATCTCATTCCTGAGAAAAAAGCTCGGTGCCATAAAATCAACAGTGCAGATAAAGGCATCACGAGGCATTGGCTATTATATTGAGGAAAACAAAGAATGAATATGATAAAAAAGACACAGCAAAAGTTCATTGCCATCACTCTGGGGGCGATATCTCTTGTTCTTGTGCTCATACTCGGAGTGCTCAACTTCTGTGTCTATGTTGCAATAATTGTCAACGCAAACAACAATATCGAACACATTCAGCAGCGCCGTGGCTTCATTTTCAATGACCAGTCAATCGGGGATGTTTACGCAAAAGAGCCTGATGCGTTTATGCTTGAGGGTATAAGCGACCCGGGTATGGCGTCATATATGTATGTAAGAATAAGCAACACAAACAATCTGACACAGCCGTTTATCACAACCAATATGAACAACATATATACTGCTGACGAAATCTACTCACTTGCGATGAGGCTTATTGAAAGCGATATCGACAAGGGCTTTTATATGGATATGATGTATGAGGTCACAAGAGGAGATCTCAACACTGTTGTCACAGTCATAGACCTGCAGAATGATATGAGTCTTATGAACAGCCTGTTCAGGATTTCAGTCGTAATCGTCATATCGAGTCTTGTTTTTGTGTTCATTTTCTCTTATTACCTGTCAAGATGGGCAATAAAGCCCGTCAAGGATGCTCTTGAAAAACAGAGAAGATTTATTTCAGATGCCAGTCACGAGCTGAAAACTCCCCTGACGGTCATTTCTGCAAATGCTGATGTTCTTGAGGCTGAAATAGGTGACAACAAGTGGCTGGGCAACATAAAAAGTCAGTCAGAAATTATGTCAGACCTTGTTTTTGACCTGCTCGACCTTGCAAAAATGGACGAAACCCGTGAAGAAATGGTTTTCAGCACCTTTGACCTGAGCAGTGTCGTGCTGAGCAAAACACTTGAATTTGAATGCACGGCGTTTGAATGCGGAAAGACCTTTGAGCAGAACATAACAGACGGCATCATCTACCGTGGCAACGAGGACTCAATAAAGCATCTTGTTACAATTCTTATTGACAATGCCATAAAGCATTCTGATGAAAAAGGCATAATAAGAGTAACACTCACCACATCAAACAACAAAAAGATTTTTCAGGTTTACAATACCGGCAACGGTATAAAAAACAGTGAAAAAGATAAAATATTCAACCGTTTTTACAGAAGCGACGAATCCCGTTCAAAGGAAACAGGCGGCTACGGTCTGGGGCTTTCAATTGCAAAATCAATAACAGAAGCACACGGCGGTACTATTACCGTTGACGGCGAAGAAAACAAATGGATAAGCTTTACGGTTGTTCTGTAAACATTTTAAAGCAAAAAAAGGGGAGGACCACGTTGTCCCCCTTTTTTTCATCTAATTATTACAAATTATAACAACATTTTTTTATTTATTGATTTTCATACTGAATTTGTGCATAATTATAACATCATTGTAAAAATTATGAAAGGTGGTGCGATTTTGGTTTTTTCTTCTCTTCTTTTTCTTTGCATATTTCTTCCTCTAAATCTGACGGCGTATTATATGGCACCTAAAAACACTGTAAGAAACGCAGTTATGCTTGTTTTCTCAATTATTTTCTATGCCTGGGGAGAGCCCGTATATGTAAGCCTTCTTCTGTTTATGACTCTTGTGTGCTGGATAGCAGCACTGAATATAGAAAAACAAAAAACAGCTTCACCTGAAAAAGCAAAAGCCCACCTTATTTGTGCAACAGTAATTTCTCTTCTTCTTATAGGTATTTTCAAATACAGCTCTTTTGTGCTGAATAATTTTTCTCTTATTACAGGCATTGAAACACCTCAGCTTAACATCGCACTGCCCATAGGAATATCATTTTACACATTCCAGCTTCTGACATATGTAGTTGATGTTTACAGAGGCGACGCCTGTGCACAGAAGAATTACGCAAATCTTCTTCTCTATGCAAGCCTTTTCCATCAGTGTGTGGCAGGTCCCATTGTAAGATACTCAGATATTGAAAAAGAAATCCTTCACAGAAGACACACTATGGCAGACTTCAACAAGGGTGTTATGCGTTTTTCTTCAGGTCTTGCAAAAAAGGTACTGCTTTCTAACCGTTGCGGAGCCTTTGCAGACACTCTTGTGCTCAGTGACCGTGCTCTTTCAGACGCTTCACTTCTTGCAGAGAACATTACTGCCCTTTCCTCTGCCTCAGCACTCACACTCTGGGCAGGTATGCTGTTCTATATGCTTCAGATTTATCTTGATTTTTCAGCCTATTCGGATATGGCAATCGGAATGGGACTTATGACAGGCTTCCACTACAAAGAGAATTTTGATTACCCGTATATTTCAGCTTCCGTTACCGAATTCTGGAGAAGATGGCACATTTCACTGGGGACATTTTTCAGAGATTATGTTTACATCCCTCTGGGCGGCAACAGAAAAGGAAACGTGCGCACAATATTCAATCTTTTTGTCGTATGGGGGCTTACAGGTCTGTGGCACGGTGCGTCGTGGAACTTTGTTCTCTGGGGACTCTATTTCTTTGTTTTTCTTGTGGCAGAAAAGCTGTTTCTGGGCAAGCTCCTTAAAAAACTCCCCTCGTTTATAGGCCATATTTATCTTATTGTGATAGTCTATTTCGGATGGGTGCTTTTCCGTTTTGAGAACACAGAAATTATGTTCACCGTTCTCAGAGGTATGTTCTGCGCAAACGGAAACAGTGTGCTCACTCAGGAGATACTTATGTATCTTAAAGACAATTTCTTCTTTATTGTGATTGCAGCCTTTGCCTGCACGCCGATAGTTAAAACAACAAGAAAATATATAGACATAAAATCAAAGCAGAATCAGAAAATCAATGTTGTATACTCTGTTTTCAGAGCTGTTATCCCTGCAGTGCTTGTGCTCACTTCTGCACTCTGCCTTGTGGGTGACTCATACAACCCGTTTCTGTATTTCCGTTTTTAAGGGAGGTGCCGTATGAAAAATAAATCACATCCCGACAAAAAAAAGGTAATAAGAACACGGCGTATTGCATACACTGCGGCATCAGTCATTTTTATGCTCACCCTTGCAGGACTTTTCACTTTTTCATTTGATTTTGTCCACAGAGAAACATTCTCAGAGAGCGAAAAAAGAGAGCTTGCAAAATTCCCTGATTTTTCAGTGGAAGCTCTCGCAAGCGGTGACTATTTTGATGATATAAACCTTTGGTTTTCTGACACATTCCCGTTCAGGGATACGCTTATAAAAGCGTCGTCAACGGTAAAGAAATGCCTTGGTATCGGACAGACAATTCACAATTTCTCAGAGAACACTGCCGATATAATTCCCGAGGTTGAGGCTGAATCTCAGTCTTCAGTTGATATTGTGCCTGCAATTCCCGAAAAAACAACTGCCAAGGAAAAGCCGACTCTCCCCGTTGCAGACAAATTCACTAACCCTGCAAACGGTGACGCAAACGGAAATATAATTGAACAGAATTTCAGCTCAATTTACATTTACGGCAACACAGCCTATGAATACTACAATTTTGTGCGTTCAACCGCAGACAGCTATGTGGCAGCAGTCAACAAGGGTGCAAATGAGGCAAAGTCTTACGGAATAAATTACTATAATATGCTCATCCCCACGGGAATCGACATAACCCTTGATGACACGGCAAGACAAAAGCTCAATTCTTCAGACCAGAAAAGTGCAATAAACTATATGAACAGTCTGATGAATGAAAATGTTAAAAAGGTGCATATTTTTGACCTTCTCAAAGAGCACAGCAAAGAGTATATCTACTTCCGTACCGACCATCACTGGACGACTCTCGGCGCATACTACGCATACGCACAGTATATGACGGTAAAGGGTGACAGCTACAAAGCACTGTCTGACTTCACAGAATATGAATTCAACGGTTTTCTGGGCTCTTTCTATTCTGACACAGACAAAAATTCAGCACTTGAAGCAGCCCCGGATACAGTCTACGCATACGTACCGGATGATGATATCAGCTTCACAATGCTTCAGTCAGGTGCCTCGGACTTCATTGACTGGCCTCTTGTGTGCGATGTTACTGAGTACTCACCATCATATAAATATCTGTGCTTTATCGGCGGTGACAATCCCGTTTCGGTAATCGAAAACAACAGTCTGCCTGACGGTGATGTTTGTGTATTTGTAAAAGAATCCTTCGGCAACGCTTTTGCACCGTTCCTTGCTGCAAGCTACAAAACGGTTTATGTTATAGACTACAGACATTTTGACGGTGATATAACAGACTTCGCAAAAGAAAAAGAAGCAACAGATATTCTTGTTCAGAACAATATTTCTATGACAAGAAATCCGTCACTTGTTGAAAAGCTGAATGAAACAATATAAAAGGGAATGAAAAAAGAAGCAGTTGGCTGACTGCTTCTTTTTATATGCTGTTTACTGTGCCAAACCGAACAGATGAAGTATTGAGGGTGACTGTGTAAGACCGTTAAGTGATATGGGAGTGAGTACCTGAGGAATGAATGCCGAAACTGACATACGCATCTGTCTGAGTCCCTGAGCATCATAAACATCAATATACTTCAGCGTTTCACCTAATGTGTAGATATATACAGAGCCGTATTCTGTCTTATAGCTTGTGCATGTGTGCTCTACATCATCTATTTTTGTCTTGAATTCACTGACTTCACCATCTTTTATATAGCCGGAAAAGTCCATATTCTGATCAAAGTCAGACATCATACCCTTCATTTCACTTATATCTGCACTGCTGAAGGATATACCGTAAGAAGAAAAGCTGTTAAAGACCTTATCAAGGCTGTCAATAGAATCTTCGGTAAAAAGAATATAGCTGTTTGTTGACCTGTTCACGACATATGGATTTCCGCCAAGATAAAGCATACTTATCTTCATCTGATTTGAATCCATTTCCATTCTGTAATCATCACCGTCACAGGTCATTTTTGCATCAATCGACTCACCGCTGTGCATATCCATTTTGCCTGCAAGATAAAACTTCTTACCCTCCAGTGTGTCAACAATATGCTGAATTGAAGCACCCGGCACGGCAGTGGTGGTTTCGGGGACAGTGGTCGGTGCCTGAGTTGTGGGGGCTTCGGTTGTGGGCGCCGCTGTTGTCTGTGGTGCAACATCGGCTGAAATTGTAACATCATCATTCTGCGGTGCTGTTGTGGTTTCCTCTTCCCCCTGAGAAGCTGAGCAGCCACTCATAAGACAAACAAGCACGCCTGCAGTAATTATACAAATTATCTTCCTTAATCTTTCTGAAGACATATTATCACCTCGGGAAAATTATATATGAACATTATTAACTGTCAATTAACAATTATTACATTTCAGAAAAAACTATTCTATCATAGCAGCAAATTCATCCTCACTGATAATCCTCACACCAAGCTCCGTAGCCTTGCGAAGCTTACTGCCTGCATCTTCACCTGCAAGCACAACTGAAGTCTTTTTTGAAACTGATGATGAGGTCTTGCCGCCGAATTCTTCAATAATAGCACTCGCTTCATTTCTTGTGAAGCGTGAAAGTGCACCTGTGAGAACGAAGGTCATTCCCTCAAAGCGTTTATCTGTCACTTCCCTGAGAGACTTCATATTAACTCCTGCATCACGCAGTCTGCCGATTATATCGTGAGTCCCCTCACGCTGCATAAAGTCATAAACGCTCTGTGCCATAATAAGACCGAAGCCGTCAATTGAAGCAATTTCTTCAACAGATGCATTCATTATTGATTCCATATCACCGAATTTGTCACACAGAAGCTTTGCAGCCTTCTGACCGATATGACGGATTCCCAGTGCATAAACAAGTCTGTAAAGGTCATTCTGCTTTGCCTTCTCAGCGGCAGAAATAAGATTCTCTGCAGACTTTTTGCCCATTCTCTCAATGTCTGCAATTTCATCAGGATTGAGATTGAATATATCGGGAGTTGATGAAACAAGACCTTTTTCAACAAAGGTTTCAAGCACGGCTTCACCCATACCCTCAATATCCATTGCATCACGGGTGCAGAAATGAATAAGATTTCTCAGAAGCTGTGCAGGACATTCGGGATTGATACATCTGACAGCCGACTCTCCCTCTTCACGGACCGTTCTGCTGCCGCAGGAGGGACAAACATCCGGCAGTCTGTAGATTCCGTTGCCTGAATGACTCACAACACGCACGACCTCGGGAATGATATCGCCTGCCTTGCTGATTACGCATCTGTCACCTATGCCAAGCTGCTTTTCGTTGATAAAATCTTCATTGTGAAGAGTTGCACGGCTGACTGTGGTGCCTGCCAGAGTAACAGGCTCAAAAACACCTGTCGGAGTCAGCACACCTGTTCTGCCCACATTGACCTCAACATCAATGAGTGTTGTTTCCTTCTCTTCGGGAGGATATTTGAACGCAGCTGCCCATTTCGGGAACTTGGCTGTGCTGCCGAGCATTCTGCGATGAGAAAAATCGTTAACTTTTATAACGGCACCGTCAATATCAAAGGGCAGGGTATTTCTGACACTGCCTATCCTACGGATTTCAGCTATGGCGTCATCAATGGACGAAACCTCGGTATAGAACGGAACTGTCCTGAAACCGAGCTCCTTTATATAATCAAGAGACTGCCTGTGAGAGGTCATCTCTTCACCCTCAAGCCGCTGGATATTGAAACAGAAAATATCAAGCTGACGCTCTGCCGTTATTTTAGGATTCTTCTGTCTGAGACTTCCCGCCGCTGCATTACGGGGATTCTTAAAGGGCTTTTCACCGTTCATATCCTGCTTTTCCGCAAGGCGTGCGAATGTTTCACGGGGCATATACACCTCTCCTCTGACTTCAATGAGAGGAAGTTCTTTCATTATTCTGAGAGGAATTGAACGGACAGTACGCAGATTGGCAGTCACATTTTCACCCACATCACCGTCACCTCTTGTGGAGCCGACCGTAAGCACACCGTCACGGTATTCAAGTGAAACAGACAAGCCGTCAATTTTGGGTTCAACGACATATGTCGCATCTGGGCACACTTCCTTCACACGCCTGTCAAAATCACGCAGCTCATCCTCAGAAAAAGCATCCTGAAGACTTTCCATACGCACCTCGTGGCGCACTTCTTCAAACTGCCCCTCTGCACTGCCTCCGACTCTGTGAGTGGGACTGTCTGCCGTGACAAGCTCGGGATATTCAGTCTCAATGCCCTGAAGCTCACGCATAAGCATATCGTAGTCATAGTCTGAAATCTCGTTTGTGTTCTCGACATAGTATTTATAAATGTGATAATTGAGTGTATCACGCAATTCCTTTGCACGCTCTGCGGCAGTTCTGAAATCCATTATAATTCCTCCGTTTTTTTCTGTAAAAATTATATCACACTGAAATATTATTTTCAATCTCTTTTATTCGGGGTCAATGAGATTTTCCCACAGTCCGTCAGAGCCGTCAGAATATATTTCAGGCACCTTACCCACGATAACGGTTTCAGCCACAACAATGCTGTTTTCGGTCTCAGTCGTGATATTTCCGCTTTGCATTATTATGTATATCTTTGTTTTTACATTCAGTATCATAAGATGTCTTGTCTGATTTATGCCCGCAGTCTGAAATTCATTTGTGATATCTGTTGTCGCAGAGCCCGAGAGAGAAATTGAAATATTGAGTCTCGGACCACGCCCCGTCAGAATGTCAATTCCTGTAAGATTACCTATGGGAATTGCCACATTACGTTCACCCAACACGGCAAGAGTATCTACAATTTCACCCCTTATCTCGGCGCACAGCTTATTGGTCTTTATGCTGTCTATTGTGACTGATGTGATATGTCCCTCTCCGTCACGGGTAAGCCTGACAAGACTGTCGTAGCTGAGATTTTTTTCGCACAGGACCTTTCTCACTGCATCATTGACAGTTTCCGTTGCAATATTTCTTGCCCTTGACTCTGCCATTGCCGTTATTACAGGCGTTATGCGAATTTCAAAAACAACAAAAACAAACAATGCAGACAAAAGAGTCAGAATTAAAAATGACACAAATTTTCCACGCCGTTTCCGTCTGAACATAGTACCACCCATACATTTTATGAACAAAAAAATCAGTTGTTCATTATTGCTTATCAGTGTTTTATGTGATATAATAATTATTTAGTATTGATAATCAAGGGGTGAATTTATGCCAACGGCTACAAATGAAATCGAGCTTGAGTTATATATTATCCGTCACGGGCAGACCTTCGGCAATCTGGGTAAAAGCATTGAAGATCTCAGTGAGCTTGACAGATTTGATGTTCCCCTGACACCAAAGGGACAGCATCAGGCTGAGCTTCTGGGTGAGAGATTCAGCAATTACCCGTTTGATGCTGTCTACTCAAGCGGTCTCAGACGTGCTATGAACACAGCAAGTGAGATTGTAAAAAGGCAACCCGAAAACGGCAGTCACAATGTGACAGTTCACCCTCTTTTGTCAGAAAACGGAGGCGTTGAGGAAGAGTATTCAGGTCTGACCTTTGCTAAGGCAAAAGAAATGTTTCCTCTTGTAACGCTTGCAGATGAATTTGACGAAAACGGCAGAATAATAAGCTTCACAAAAAACTGGAGTGACAGTGAACAGCTTGCAAGAGCCGAAAAAGTGCTCCGCCATATCCGTTCAAGGTATAATAACGCATCTAAAGTCGCCGTTGTTGCTCACGCAGCATTCAACACGTTTCTTTTTCATTCTGCACTGGGGCTTGACCCTGAAAATGTAGTCTTTGACCCTCATTTTCTCAACACCGGTGTTACAAAAATTGTATTTTTCAGAAAAGGTACCGGCAGATACGGTATTGATGTTCAGCTTGTTTATCAGAATGATCTGTCGCACCTTTATGCAGACTATCCCGAATACGGACTTGAGCCCTGCTATTTTTAACAAAAACAAAACCGACACATAGGATGTAATGATTGCTATATCATTACAAGGAGTTGATAATTTGGAAATATATCTTGACAACAGTGCCACCACAAAGCCCTGCCGTGAAGCCACAGACGCTATGCTTCATATGCTGACGGAAAACTACGGCAATCCCTCTTCTCTTCACAAAAAGGGTGTTGAGGCATCAAAGGCACTGGAAACTGCACGCTCTCAGGTTGCATCTGCACTTTCCTGCTCAAAGGAAGAAATTTATTTCACACCAAGCGGAACTGCAGCCAACAACACGGCAATTTTCGGTGCAGTCAACGCAAACAAGAGAAAAGGCAACAGAATCATAACAACGGCACTTGAGCACCCCAGCGTCAGTGAATGTATGAAACGGCTTGAGGAACAGGGCTTTGAAATCATAAGACTGAAGCCTGATATAAACGGCTCATTCTCACCGTCAGAGTTTATGAATGCAATCAATCAGAAAACCATTCTTATAAGCATTATGGCGGTTAATAATGAAATAGGCACCGTTAACCCCGTAAGTCAGATAAAAACTGCACTCAGGCGTGCAGATTCATCGGCACTCATTCATGTTGATGCAGTTCAGGCTTTCGGTAAAATACCTCTCAACCCTGCCAAATCAGGCATTGACCTTATGTCCGTGAGCTCACATAAAATTCACGGTCCCAAGGGTGCAGGCGCACTGTATATAAGAAAAGGACTCAGCATAAAGCCATACTTAGTCGGCGGCGGTCAGGAGAGAGGCATAATCTCGGGAACTGAAGCAATGCCTGCCATAATCGGCTTCGGTGCAGCAGTTGACGCTTTGCCTTCGCTGACGAAAGAGCTTGAAAATGTAAGAAGCGTAAGAGACCATTTTGTAAGTGAGGTCACAAAAATCGGCGGTGTTCACATAAATTCACCTGCAGATGCACTACCCTACATTATAAATCTCTCCGTTCTGGGTGTACCGTCACAGACAATTGTGAACTCACTCTCAGAGTACGGAATTTATGTTTCAGCCGGCTCAGCCTGTAAAAAGGGACACAGAAGTGAAGTGCTCACAGCAACAGGTCTTGACGGCAAAAGAATTGATTCGGCAATAAGAATAAGCCTTTCACGCTATACGACAAAAAAAGATATGGATGAGGTTGTTGACGCAATAAACAGAATCGTTATGAGAATAAGAAGATAAACGGAGTTTTGACAAAATGAAGGAAATTATACTTTTAAAAGACGGCGAGCTTGCTCTCAAGGGACTGAACAGACGCACCTTTGAGGACATACTTATGAAAAACATCAGACAAAGACTGCGCCACTCTGTGGGTGAATTCAAATTCACACGCTCCCAGTCAACCTGCGTGATATCACCCGTTGACGAAAACATTGATTTTGACAAGGCTGTTGATATTATTCAGCACATTTTCGGCGTTGTGGGAATTTCCCGTGCAGCTCAGTGTGAGAAGGATATTGAGGTCATTAAGAAAACAGCCCTCGATTACCTGAGAGATGAGCTTTCATTCGCAAAAACATTCAAGGTTGAAGCCAAGCGTTCAGATAAGAACTTCCCCTACAACTCTCCCGAAATATGCAGAGAGGTGGGCGGATTCATTCTTTCACATCTGCATCACCTTAAGGTTGACGTTCACAATCCTGATGTAAAGGTCACTGTCGAAGTCAGGGACAATCACGCATTTATTCACGGCAATCAGCTCAAGGGGGCAGGCGGTATGCCCACAGGCACAGGCGGCAAGGCCTGCGTTCTGATTTCAGGCGGCATAGACAGTCCCGTTGCAGCGTGGATGATGGCAAAACGAGGGCTGCAGCTTACAGCCGTTCATTTTGCTTCACCGCCTTACACATCTGAACGTGCAGAAATGAAGGTTCACGAGCTTCTTAAAAAGGTTGCACGCTACTGCGGAAGAATTGATCTTTATACTGTGCCTTTCACCGAGATTCAGGAGTCAATCAGAGACAATTCACCTGAAGATATGTTCACAATTACAATGCGCAGAATTATGATGAAAATCGCATCAAGAATAGCAGAGGACAAGGACTGCGGAGCTCTCATAACAGGTGAAAGCGTGGGACAGGTTGCATCTCAGACAATGTGGGCACTGCGCTGTACAGACGATGCTGCACAGCTTCCCGTTTTCAGACCCTGCATCGGTATGGATAAAAACGAAATCATTGAAATATCAAGAAAGATTGACACATTTGATATTTCAATTGAGCCTTATGAGGACTGCTGCACTGTCTTCACACCAAAGCACCCCAGAACAAAGCCCACGCTGCAGATGGCTGTTGAAGCAGAAGAAGCAGCATGGGATGATGAGCTTGTGAACGCCGCAATAGCAAACGTAAAGCACCTTGCTATTCACTGACGGCGCAGACAGTATTTTTCACAACGAGAATAAAAGCAAACACGGCAACAATATATTTTGCCGCAGTGAGCAGCTTTATCACCTTAACGGCTTTTGTTGCCACACACAGATTTTTCACAATAAGCATAAAAACACCTCCGTATCTTCACGGAGGTATTTTTTGCATTTATTATAAATATATACTATTGTTTTGCCGGATTGACTTCTATTGATGAAATGTCGGGTGCAAAGGTTGTGCCGTTATTGAATTTATTTGCGCCGTCATTTGAGAATGTGAGTACATTCTCCCCTTTTTCAAGGCTTATATTTGTAGTAACGGTTGTGTATGTATCGTGAGAATATGTATTTCTGCAATAAAGATTCTCACTCTTTTCACCGTTTACTGAGATTGTTATAAAATCCTCGACAAGGTCAACATTGTAGGAATGCACACCGTTTTCACGGTTGTTTGAATAGTTTATTGTGAGCTTATATGTACCCTTTTCGGGTGCATTTATTTTATACTCAGACTTTCCGCCCTCAGATGAAATACCTGAAATGTAGTTTATTCCGAGTGTGTCATTTTTCTTGATTACTGCACCGTCAGAAAGAACTGCAGCATCTGTTTCAAGGGTAATCGGCTTGCCCTTTTCATCTGATGTGAAAATATTTATCATTGCTTTTTCGGGTCCTTCAATATAATTGAGCCCACGCCTGAGATAAACAAAAGCCTGACCGTTTAAGATACTGACATTGGCACCGTCAATATTGAAAAGTCCGTCAGATGATGTTGTGAGCTTATAATATCCGTCGCAGGGAGCAACTGCAAGATATGAGTTTTCCCTGTCGTCATCCTCTTCAAGGTAAACGGAAGCTCTCTTCTCAGCTTTTCTCACAAGAATGCTGTCAAGGACACTTGTACCGTTTTTATGGGAGAATTTCAGAGTATGCTCACCCTTTGTAAGCTCTCTTTCAAGGTCATATGTGCTTGTGATTTCACTTCTGATTGTATTTGGGTATGAAAGCACACTTTCTTCACCGTCAAGAGTGAATTTCACTTCGGCATTGACTCTGTCTGCACTTGCAGAGCCGTCATTTGCCTTGCCGTAAATAATTCTCAGCTGATATGTGCAATCTTCGGGTACGGTAATTTTCATTTCAACGCCGTCGCCGTCTTTTTCCATACCGCCGACCATACCGCTTTGCTCACCCGTTGTGGCATAAGCACTGTCGTATGTGTACGCATCACCCGTAAGAGTGCCGTGCTCTGCCTCAAATCTTACCCAGAGATTGTCATTTTCAAGTTGCTCAACATTTTCGGTAGATGTAACGGTTATGCGGTATGCAGTATCGTCATCCATATCAAGAGAAACGGACAGATTATTACCGCATTTTTCGGAGTATATTTTCACGATTTCAGGCTCATAAACCTTGCCTAAGATACCCTGATAAGTAACAGCCTCAACCTGTACTTTTACATTTTTGCCGTAAAGTGCAGTGTCTTTAAGGTTTTCAACAACCACTCTGCCCTTATAATCTGCGCCTGAAACAAGGATACTGAGCTTATCCTTTTCTTCTGTGATTGTGCCAAGCCCCATAAACTGCTGATAACGCAGTTCTCTCTTCTCTTTCAAGGCTTTACCCAGATCAGAATGGAGAATATCATCAATTTCACTCGCCATTGTCTGCCCCTGCATACTTGTGTACCATCTGTATACCCACCAGGCAGAGTTGGGAGTGTTGTAATCGGCACAGGTGCTGCAGAGGTTGTCTGCAAAGAGCCAGTATGCCTGATTTGAATAAACCTTTGTGTTTTCCGTACGGACTATGTATTTGAGCATTGTGCAGGGGTTGCCGTTGTCCTGCATTCTGCCGTATTCGGTTACGATTATCGGCGTTTTTGTGTCAACACCGTATTTTTCCTCGATTGAATAAAGGTCCTCTACATTCGATTCCCAGTCATAGATTGAACGGTCACCAAGCTCGTGATAGATAATCACATCGGGATTACAGCTGTTTTCTGATGTAAATTTCAGAAATTCATCTGTTTTCCAAGAGCTGTATTCATAGTAACCGGGACCGCCGATAACCGCATCAGGGTCAAGTTTTCTGACATAATCATAAGTCATTTTCCAGGCTTCATAGAAATTCTTTCTGCCCTGCTCATTCCAGTCATTCCAGCCGTTTTCACCGTCTTTGACCCACTCACCGAACCACACACC
This sequence comes from uncultured Clostridia bacterium, assembly GCA_937876205.1. GTDB lineage: Bacteria > Bacillota > Clostridia > Oscillospirales > Acutalibacteraceae > UBA1081. Next base: position 17,847 of record CALEII010000010.1, on the reverse strand, counting down.
GTTGTCACATTCATTGAAAATGCAATAAACGAGTTTGTCGGCGTATACGGCAGTCTTCATTTCGTTGACCGACTTTTCAACAAGAGGGAAATATGTTTCTGTAAGAAATTCTTTCCAGTCATAGGTGCCGTTTTTCTTCATTTCGGTTATGTTCGCATCCTCATAATACCAGGTGGAGAACATATCCTGAAGATAAACGACAATATAATCGCAATTCCCCGTTCTCAGAAGTGACGGTGCAACATCGCCCACTTCTCCTATAGGATGCTGAAGACCGCCCTGAGTTTTTGCCGAAACTGAAGAAACATCAAGGCTTTCAACCATATTGTATGACGGCACGCCGTCTTCTGCAATGCCGTAAAGATAGCCCGAGGCACCGTTTGTGACCTCACCTGTAAGGTTTTCGGCATCGAACCTCACTGTCGGCATAAGCAGACCTGCCGATATACCCATATATAACGGCAATGCGATGATAACAGCAAGAATAACAGAGATAACTGTGATTACCTTTCTGCATTTTGACATTTCTTCCACCTCAATTTATTTTTCGGGGTTTTCGGGTTTAACCAACACTGAATTATAAATATGATATATAACAAAGCCCGGTTTTGAGCCAACAGGCTTTTTGAGATTACGGACCTCGGTATAATCAACCTCAACGGCTCCCGCTTCCCTGCCTGAGCTGTAATAAGCAGCTGTTTTTGCGGCAAATTCCATTGCCTTTTCTGTGGGCTCTCTGCCCTCAAGAGAGAGAATGACATGTGAGCCGGGGGCTTTCTGAATATGAAACCACAGGTCAGCTTTCATCGCAGTTTTCAAGGACAGCTTGTCGTTCTGGATATTGTTTCTGCCCACATAAACCTTGAAGCCGTCAGGTGCATCGAATTCAAGTGGAGGCATAGGTGAACTTTTCTTGACTCTGCCCTGATTCTTCTGTCTGACGAAACCTCCTTCGGAAAGCTCCTGACGGATTTCACTGATTTCTCTTTCAGTTTCTGCACGGCTGAGCTCATCTAAAACTGTTCTCAGGTAAACAAGCTCTTCCCTGCCCTCTGCAATGAGCCTTGTCAGCATTTCTTCGGCAGTTCTGAGTTTTCTGTATTCCTTATAATATCTCTGTGCATTCTCCGTGGGATTGAGCTCGGGCTTTACGGGAATTCTCACGGTTTTATAGTCATCGTAATAATTTTCAAGCTCATAGAAATCACAGCCCTTACCGAGTCTGTAAAGATTTGCATTGATAAGCTCTGCATAAATCTTTTTCTCTTCCCGCTCCTTACATTCCTCAAGCTCTGCCATCTGATTGCTGATTTTCTTTGAAAGGCGTTCAATGAGATTGTTTATATTCTTGAAAAGGTCTTCTGCTTTTGACTTTGTTCTTGCAAGGCGTTCACGCTCAAAATAAAATCTTTCGAGTGTTTCTGAAAGTGATTCATAAGACAGATACTGCGCTGCCGAGCCGTACTGTGTAATGGGAACAAAGGAAAAATCAAGAAGCTTTCCCTGTGTATCTGCCACGGCATTGGGAGAAACCGTTCTGTGAAGCACTGTATTTTTAAGCATTTCGAGTTCGAATGCAAGCTTTATCTTCTGATTGTCTGAAAGCTCATCTGCAACAGCATCAATACCTGCTGTTCTGAATGCAATTTCACGGCAGAGAACGGGTGACATACCCTCCATTGAAGAGAGAATTGCATTATTAAGCTTTGTGTTTTTGCTTGTGATTGCAGAGAGAATGTCTTCGGGAGTGTCGTCAATGATACTCAGCTTATTCTGCCCGGGGGGAAGCTCATAAGAAAGTCCGGGCAGAACCTCACGCACCGACGACTTTGTGCTGTCAACACGCTTCACGGCATCAATTATGACATCATTTTCATCAAGGAGAATGATGTTACTGTACTGCGCCATAATCTCAATCACAAGAGTTCTTGTTACTCTGTCACCGAGTTCGTTTACACAGCTGAAAACGAGCTTCAGAATTCTGTCAAGCCCCTCTTGCCGTATATCAACAAGTGTCGCACTGCCCAGATGCTTGCGAAGAAGCATACAGAGCATAGGGGGTTTGGGGGGATTTTCAATCTGATGAGTTGTAAGATGAAGTCTGGGGGCATTGCCTGATGCCGATAAAAGCAGTCTGTATGCTCCGCTTCTTGTTCTCATAGTGAAAACAAGCTCCACCTTTTGTGTCTGATGTATTTTATCCACCTTTGAGCCTATGAGAACTTCTTTGAGCTCCTCACTCAAAAGATGGAGAAAAATTCCGTCTAATGCCATTTATACCACCGTTTTGCAGGGACTTTCTTCCGCAGCAATACAAATAGTGTGCTTCGGGAATGCCCTTAATAATTTATCGCATAATTTCTCGAGAACAGGCACTTCCGTGCTGAAATGACCTGCAACAATAAGGTTTATGCCGAGCCTTTGGGCTTCAAGTCTTTCGTGGTGCTTTGCTTCACCGGTAACGAATGTGTCGCAGCCTGCGCAAAAAGCCGCGGGAATATATTCACCGCCTGCACCGCCGCAGACAGCCACTTTATGAACTTTTCTGCCCGAATCATAAACCTCGGCACCATTGCTGAGCTTCTGAGCCACGAAAGCTGCAAAGTCCTCTGCCGACTGCTCACTTGCATTGCCCATTCTCATAAAAGGAGCCCCCTCTGCAAAGAGCTTTTCGCAGTCTGAAAGACAGAGCTTTTCAGAAAGAACATCATTGACACCGTCATCAGCCATATCAAGATTTGTATGAGCAGAGATGACAGTTATATCATTTTTTATTGCATTATAAAGGGGTGTGCCGTCATAAATTCTCTTCACGGGTGAAAAAATCAGAGGATGATGACAGACAATCAGCTTACAATTATTTGCGACAGCCTGCTCAATCACATCATTTGTGCAGTCAAGACAGAGCATAACGGATTCTGTTTCCTTTTCAATATCTCCGCACATAAAGCCGCTGTTGTCCCACTCACATTGAGTTTCATAGGGTGCAATGCTGTCAAGAAAATCATAGACTTCTTTTATTTTCATAATAATTCTCTCCATTTTTCTTTTATACCGTCAAGCACTCTGCCGAAAACACGGGCTTCATCTTCATTGCCTGAGAGCATAAGCCCGTCATAACGGGATTTTACATAGAAAATCTGCTTTTTAATATAGCCCTTTTCACTCGGAGCTTCTCCCGTTGCAACATCGCCGAAATAATAATAAAAATCGTCACGGCTGTGGTCCTTGCCGTCATAATAAGAACTGATTACAACATAATCCCTGCCCGTATCGGTGCAGAATCTCTCTGTATCTATGTAAAAACCGTTTTCGCAAAGGAATTTACGCACATCGTAAGAATGTGTCATAGGCTGCAGAACAAGATGAATTTCTTCATTTTTTATCCACTCAGCCTTTGAGAGTATTTCAGCAATGAGCGTGCCGCCCATTCCGCAGATTATGATTTCCCCGGTATCACGGTCAATCTTTTCAAGTCCGTCTGACTGAACAGTACCGATTCTGCCGTGAAGATCATATTTTTCTATAGTCTTTTTTGCATTTTCAAGAGGCCCCGTGCCGATATCTGCGGCTGTCACATTGTCGGTAATTCCTCCCATAACAAGAAATGCCGGCAGATAACCGTGATCTGTGCCGACATCTACTGTTTTTCGGTTTTGCCTTACAAGCTCTGCCGCAGTTCTGAGCCTCTGAGTCAGAACAATATTCATTACTTGTTTGCGTTGAGCTTTGCAACAAGCTCGTCAGCGTTTACACCGTGAACCATACAAGCCTGTTCAACTGTTTCGCTTCTTGCTGAGGGACAGCCGAGACAGTGCATACCCATTTCAAGGAAGTAGGGTGCAAGTGTAGGGTAATTGTCGAGAATTTCACCGATAACTGATTTTCTTGTAATTTCCATTATTATTATCTCCTTTTATTTATCACAATTTGTTTTTGCTATAAGATATTTGGGTCTGTCTTTGACCTCTGTATATATTCTTGCCAGGTATTCACCGGCTATGCCGATGCTGATAAGTATCAGACCGCCCACAAAGAGAATACCGAACATAATAGCCCTGAGTGTGAGTGAGAACACATAACCTACCGTAATAAGATGAATAAGCACACCGATTGCATAAACACCGCTGAAAATTATCATAAGAATTCCGAGATAGAGAGGTATTCTCAGGGGTGATGAGGTGTAACCGATTATACCGTCCATTGCATATTTAAAAAGCTTTGTGACAGACCATTTTGTGTCACCTGCCGCCCTCTCTCTGTTTTCGTGAGGGAACCATTTTACATTGAAGCCCACCCAGCTGAAAATACCCTTTGTGAAACGGATATTCTCTTTCATCGCAAGAATCGAGTCAATGACTTTTCTGTTCATAACACGGTAATCCTGAGCACCGTCATCAATATATGTTTCTGATATCTTATTGACTATTTTATAGAATGCGCCTGAGAGCATACTTTTGAGCTTCTGTTCGCCCTTTCTGTCAACACGTCGGCAGGCGGCAACATCATAACCTTCTTCATCAACAGCCTTCAGCATTTCGGGAATAAGCTCAGGGGAATGCTGCAAATCAGCATCAATAAAGCATGCAAAATCACCTGTGCAGTGCTCAAGACCTGCAAGCATACCTGCCTCTTTGCCGAAGTTTCTTGAGAAAGAAATGTATTTTACTCTTTCGTCTTTTTTTGCGAAAGACTCCACTATATTCTGAGTTTCATCCTTACTGCCGTCATTGACAAAAAGAAATTCAAATTCATAATTACTGCAGACTTCTGCAACCTTTGTGATTTCATCATAAAAGGCGGGAAGAACAGCCTCTTCGTTATAACAGGGTACGATAACCGACATTTTTTTCATCATATCACATCCTTAAAAATTATTATAACACATTATTTTAATAAAATAAATACCTTTGATAAATTTTATATTGACTTGAAAGTAATTTGCAAGTACAATATTACAAGGTGATATAAGTGGATTTATTCAAGAAATTCAAAGAAAAAAGAGAAGCAAAAAAGAAAAAAAACAAATCTTCAAGAGGTCAGTTTGAGAAAATAGTTGTTGCAGGCAAGACTCTGCCCGTACTCAACTTCTACCTTTTCACATCAAAGGAAGAGCAGAAGCGTTTTGTTGAACTTGCAGCAATGGAAGAATTACCCGAGCTGCATTTTTCTGAGGTTGATATGGAAATATACCTCACGACAAAAAAACTGTCTGTCAAAGGCAGCTTTAACGATGCTTTCCCGAAGGGGAAATTCAGAATATATAAATTTGAGGTTATTGAAATACACGAATATTATATTTAACGGGGCTGAAAACCAGCCTCTTTTTTATTTAATGCAAAAAATACGGATGCCCTCACAGGACATCCGATATTTTATTATACACAATAAAAATCAATCGCAATCAGTCTTTATCCCGTCAACGGTGACTCTGATATCATCATTTTCCACCGTGGCAAAACCACCCTGACACTCTGCCGAGAAAACTTCATTTCCGTCAAGGTTTACGGAAATTCTGCCCTCTGCAAGTGAAAATATTGACTTGGCGTGACCTTTTCTGATTCCGTATGAGCCTGAAAATTTGCCGTTTACACTCTCGGCAATATTCAGCTTTACGCTGTCACACTCCACAGACGGGAAGCTGCGGTGAGGGGTAAAAAGAGTAAATTTCATCCTTTCTCACCTGTGTTCCTTTTTGTATCTGTCAAACACTTCGTCAATGGTGCCCGACATAAGGAAATACTGCTCAGGGATATTGTCGCACTCGCCCGAAAGAATCCGCTCCACACTGTCTACAGTCTTTTCAAGAGGGACATAAACACCCTGCTGACCTGTAAAGCTCTCTGCCACGTGGAAGGGCTGACTCATAAACCTCTGAACACGCCTTGCTCTTTTTACAAGCTCCTTATCCTCAGCAGAAAGCTCATCCATACCGAGAATCGCAATAATATCCTGAAGCTCAGCATATTTCTGCAGAACTCTTTGTGTTTCTTTAGCTGTTTTATAATGCCTGTCACCTACAAAATCGGGTGTGAGCGCTCTTGAAGAGGACTCAAGAGGGTCAACTGCAGGATAAATACCGAGCTCAACTATCTTTCTTGAAAGAACGGTTGTTGCATCAAGATGTGAGAATGTAGTCGCGGGAGCAGGGTCTGTAAGGTCATCAGCAGGAACATAGACTGCCTGAACGGAAGTGATTGAGCCGTTACCTGTTGACACAATTCGCTCCTGCAATTTACCCATTTCAGAGGCAAGTGTGGGCTGATAGCCGACTGCTGAGGGCATTCTGCCGAGAAGCGCAGAAACTTCACTGCCGGCCTGAGTGAAACGGAATATATTATCAATAAATAAAAGGACATCTTTATGGGACTTTTCACGGAAGTATTCAGCCATTGTAAGACCGACAAGAGGCACACGCAGTCTCGCACCTGCAGTTTCGTTCATCTGACCGAAAACAAGAGCAGTCTTATTGATAACGCCCGACTGATTCATTTCATTCCAAAGGTCGTTACCCTCTCTTGAACGCTCGCCGACACCGGCAAAAACAGAATATCCGTCGTGTTCAAAAGCGACATTACGGATAAGCTCCATAATAAGAACTGTCTTGCCGACACCGGCACCGCCGAAAAGACCGATTTTACCGCCCTTGATATAGGGCGTCATCAGGTCAATGACTTTGATGCCTGTTTCGAGAATGTCGTTTGACGAGACAATTTCGGCAAAGGGAGGCGCTGCGTGATGAATCGGCCATTTCTGCTGTGTTTCTATCGCACTGCCGCCATCTATGGGAGCACCTGTAACGTTGACCATTCTGCCGAGGGTTTCCTCACCCACTGCAGTTTTTATAGGCTCACCGGTATCAGTGGCTTTCATACCTCTGGACATACCGTCGGTGGGATTCATAGAAATACATCTGACTTCACCGTTACCGAGATGCTGTGAAACCTCAAGGGTATATATTTCGTCATTTACTTCAACGTTTACCGCATTGAAGATATCGGGAATTTCATTTAATGAAAAGAGAATATCCACTACGGGGCCTGTTATTCTCTGTACCATTCCAACAGAGCCTTTTGCCATTTTTATATATCCCCTTTCGTTGAGAATTCTGATGAACTTTCAATAACATCAGCAGTAACCTGACTCTGACGCTTTCTGTTCATTTCTGTTTCTAATTGTTCACTGTATCCGCAGGCTGTATCATAAGCCGAGCGCATAGCAGTAAGTGTTGCTGCCTGAGCACCGAGAGCCGTTTCAAGCACTCTTTTATAAAGTACACACATAAATATTTTTTCTGCCGTGTATTTTATAACGGTTTCTCTGTCAGGCACAAAGATGGGCGCCTCCTCCTGCGTAAAATGCTCACCGTAAGTAAACAAATCCTTACACACAGGGCGCTGCTTCATCATATTGACATATTCGGGGTAAATCATTTTGACCGATGAAACTTTACCCTCTTCAATCAGAGAGCAGATGTAACCGAAAAGCTCTTTTACCTGCTCATAAGAAGGAATGTCATCAAAAACAAAGTTTTTTTCTGTTTTTATATTCTTTCTCTCAAAATATTCTGTTCCCTTTCTGCCACAGGAAATGAGCAATCCGTTTGTCTGTGTTTCACAAAAAAAAGAAAGAAGCTCCGTATTGAAACCGCCGCACATTCCCTTGTTTGATGTAATTACAACATTGCAACAGGGCGCATCGGGATTTCTGCAGGGAAAAACAGAATTGAATTCACTGCGGTATGTCTCATAAAGGCGCAGATATTCCTCAGCATACTTTCCGTATTCAGAATAAATTGAGCTGAGCTTTGAATACTTCACCGTGGATGCCGTTTTCATAGCACGGGTAACCTTGACAGTTGAGCGTATAGTATGCAGTTTCTTTTTCAGACTCTGAACTGTTGCCATAACTTATAACCCCGCAACAAATTCATCCAGAGCAGCTCTGAGAGAATTCTTCAGCCCGTCATCAAATTTCTTCGCATTTTTAATATTAAGTGACAGCTCCTGTTTTTCTTCACGAAAAAATCTGTAAAGGTCTTTTTCAAATTTTTCCATATCCTCAGGCAATAAGCTGTCAGCATAGCCTTCACTTACGGCAAAGATAAGAACAGCCTGCATACTGTCTTCAACAGGTGCATATCTCGGCTGACGGAGAGCCTCGGTAAGAAGTCTGCCTGACGCAAGTGTATTCTTTGTTTCCTCATCAATATCAGAGCCGAACTGCATAAAGTCTGCAAGCTCTCTGTACTGAGCAAGACGGGTACGCAGTGATGAAGAAATCTTTTTCATTGCAGGAGTCTGTGCGGCACCGCCTACACGGGATACGGACAGTCCCACATTGACAGCAGGGCGCTGACCTTCGTTGAAAAGCTCAGCGTCAAGGAAAATCTGACCGTCTGTGATTGAAATAACATTTGTAGGAATATAAGCAGAGATATCCCCTGCCAGAGTTTCGATAATGGGCAGCGCAGTGATTGAACCACCGCCGAGTTTGTCTGACAGATGTGCTGCTCTTTCAAGAAGTCTTGAATGAAGATAGAAAATATCACCGGGATAAGCTTCACGGCCCGAAGGTCTGTGAAGAAGAAGTGAAAGCTCACGGTAAGCAACGGCGTGCTTTGAAAGGTCATCGTAAACAATAAGCACGTCTTTACCCTTATACATAAAATATTCAGCCATTGCAGAGCCTGAGAAGGGTGCAATATACTGCAGTGCCGCAGAAGCAGAGGCAGGCACGGCAATAATGGTTGTGTATTCCATTGCACCGTGTGCTTCAAGCTTTTCCTTTATTTCAGCAACAAGGGTATCCTTCTGACCTATTGCAACATAAATACAGACAGTGTCCTTGCCCTTCTGATTTATAATGGTATCAACGGCAATGGCAGTTTTACCTGTCTGTCTGTCACCGATAATAAGCTCTCTCTGTCCCTTACCGATGGGCACAAGTGCATCAATAGCCTTGATACCCGTATGCAGAGGTGAATTAACGGGTGCACGGTCAAGTATACCGGGTGCCTTGTATTCAATGGGGCGTGTTTCCTTATAAGGCAGATAACCCATAGCATCTATGGGATTGCCCAGAGCATTGACAACTCTGCCGAGAAGACATTCACCTACGGGAACAGATGCAATTCTGCCCACACGTCTTACACGGCTGCCGCTTTCAATGTGAGCAAATTCTCCGAAAATGACACAGCCTATACGGTCCTTCTGAATATCAAGGACCATACCCCTTTCACCGCATTCAAATTCGACAACCTCACCGTACATAATGTCGGCAAGACCGTCCATCCAGCAGATACCGTCAGAAACAGTCATAACTCTGCCAAGCTGATACTGATGGATGTGAGGGTTAAAAGCTTCAGCCTTTTCGGTAAATTCATTGATAAGATGACCTACCGTATCGTCGTGCATAATAGGCTCGTGATTAAGGCTTTTTTCAAACTGATAAAGCTCCTCTGCAATGGTACCGTCATAGACAGTATCACCTATTCTGAGCTTTAAACCGCCGATAAGTGACGGGTCTTCAAGCACCCAGAGTGAAGTTTTCCCGCCCACTGCGTTGAGAAGCTGTGTTGTTGCCTTGTCAACATCGCCAACAATATCCTTGGGTAAAGGATAAGCTGAAGTGAGCGTAACATAAAGTACATCGTGATGCTTAAGATAAGCCATATCGCCGGGCGTGAGCGTAATTCTTCTGAGAATTTCGTCAACAACCTGTCTGTCAAGCTCTTTTATTTCATTAAGATATTTTTCGTTTGAGAAAAGAGTGATTGCCTTCTCCTTCATTACTGAAAAAAGCTCCTTACGGGCATCTTCAATCATAACACGGTGAATTTCACTTTTTTCCCTCTCACGGAAAGCCTCAACAGAGGCAATTTTTTCCGCAACAAGGCTTTCCGCCTTTTGTATATCTTCACTGCAATCAACAGCAAAGGCTTCAGCGGAAGGCTCCCTGAGAACGGGCACAGGCATTTTTTCTATCTCCTCTGCCCTGTCAAGGTCTTTGTTTATCTTCTCATATCTGCCGCCGAAAATTCTTTTTACGGTTTTTCTGCCGACGAGAAAAAGAAGCACGGCAAGAATAAGAAAATTTATTATTACATATTGTATTTCCATAATATCATATCCTGTTGGAAATAATGTTTTTCACAAAAATTGCAGCAGCCGTCTCCATTTCGGGAGCTACAGAGCTGACAATTCTGTCACATTCCACTTTTATACCGTTTCTGTATTCTTCAATATCAGAAAGAGTATTTCTCTGAGCGTTTTCAATCTCTTTTTTGCCACGGAGCTGTATCTGCTGAACATCTTCTTTAGCCTGAGCTATTGCTTCTGCTTCAGCACGCAGCTTTTCCCCGGCAATGCGTTTTTCATTTTCTGATGTTATGTTTTCTATTTCCCTGAGCTTTTTCTCAGCATTGTCAACCTTTTCCTTACGGCTGTCAATCATTCTGAGAACAGGCGTAAAAAGAAGGTTTTTGAGAACAACCGTCATAAGAAGAAAACATATCACAGTCCACACTATAACCGATGGCTGTATGTTCATAGCTTACTCCTCAGATTTTTGAAATGAGCATAAATGCAATAAGAAGGCCGTAAATTGTGAGCGCTTCCATAAGTGCAAGAGAAATGATAAGTGTTGAACGGATGTCCTTTGCAGCATCAGGCTGACGGGCGATGCTTTCCATAGCTGCTTTTGCAGTGATACCCTGACCGATTGAGGGACCGAGTGTACTGAGTGCGATTGCAACTGCTGCTGCGATTGCGATAATTGCTGAATTTGTCATTTTAATCTGCTCCTTTAAAATAAGAAATGATTTTTTATCAGTCTTCTGTTACTTCTTCAAGATATATCGATACAAGCATAGTGAAAACCATTGCCTGTAAAGCACAGAAAAGAAGAGACAGCACCATCATAATAACAGGTGCGCCTATGGGGAAGATGTGGTAAAGCTCCTCTGTTACCATTTCTTCACCGAAAATGTTGCCGTAAAGTCTCAATGCAAGTGATGCTGGCTTGATGAATTCATCAAGAATGAGAAGCGGCAGCATAAAGAACATCGGCATAACAAACCGTTTAAAATAATGCTTGACATTGTGACGCAGTCCCGAAATCTGAAGGAAAAGGAATGTCAGTATACCGAGTCCTGCCGTTACGGAAAGCGATGCAGTTGGTGCTTTTACATAATCTGTAAGCCCTACGCCGGGGATAAGCCCCGAATAGTTGGAAAAGATTATGAAAATAAAAAGTGTGGCAAGGAATGTAAAATATTTTCTTGCTTTCTTTTTGCCGAGAATGTCAGTGAAGAAATTGTCAAGATACTCAACACCCGTTTCAATAACATTCTGGAATTTACCCGGCCGTTCCTTCAGAGTGAATCTGACAATAAGAGAAATCACAGTCAGAATTCCGAGTATTATCCACATTGTAACGACTTCACCCGTAACATCAAATATTCCGAAAAGTTCAATGATTACTTCTGATTTTTCACCCATTGTCATCCTCCTTTTTTTCTGTCCTGCGTGAAAGACTGTCATTTACCGAGAGAAGCTTTTTTGTGAAGAAAAGCATAGGCACTGTCACACCGAGAACGGCTCCGACGAGAAGATACAAAGGGTCTGCAATTTCTGTTTTTGCGCCGATAAAATAAACAAGTGCAAGAAAGCCTATCTGCACAACCTGTCTCACAACAGAAATAAGTGAATATTTTTCAGGTGCCTTAATAAGAATTTTCTTAGAAAAAAGATAATTTGCAAAGGCAATAAGCACTCCTGCAGCCGCTGCTGCCACAGCACCGATTATATCGTAATTCATACAATCTCCTTCTCTCTTTTTAAGGTTATTATAGCACTTTGAAACCTTTTTTCAAGAGCAATTATGTCATATTTTATTGAAATAATTTGTTTGTTTTTCACAATTTTTACTGTCTTTCCGGAGACTGAAAAACATCAGCTTCTGAGAGGCAATTTGTTCATACAAACGATACATATTATATTCTATGAAAAAACAAAAAGAGTGACATCTCTGCCACTCTGAATTACTTGATTTATAGGGATTTTTATTAACCGAAATATCTCTTGAGAAGACCTTCGAGAGCCTTACCGTGTCTTGCTTCGTCTCTTGCCATTTCGTGTACAGTATCGTGGATAGCATCGAGACCGTTCTTCTTTGCACATGCTGCAAGCTCGAATTTGCCGTTTGTTGCACCGTATTCGCAATCCACACGCCAAGCAAGATTATCCTTTGTTGTTGCCTTCATCTTGGGCTCAAGTGTCTCACCGAGGAGCTCTGCAAACTTTGCTGCGTGCTCTGCCTCTTCATAAGCTGCCTTTTCCCAGTAGAGACCGATTTCGGGATAGCCTTCACGGTGAGCAATACGAGCCATGCAAAGATACATACCTACTTCTGAGCATTCACCGTTGAAGTTAGCCATAAGCTGCTCAAGGATATATTTCTTGTCTTCTGCGCTTATATCTGCATTGTTTGCAACTGTCTTCTCATAAATGCCGTACTCGTGCTCTGCTGCGAGCTTCATTTCGCCTACCTGCTCAACAAACTTTTCTGCAGGAACCTTACAAACAGGGCACTTTTCGGGAGCTGAGTCACCTTCGTGAACATAACCGCATACTGAACAAACAAATTTTTTCATTTAAAATTACCTCCGATAAAATCTTTTTTGTGAATATATGAACGCATTGTGCGTTACTGACTGATTTTATTGATACATTCTCTGCATCTGCCATGGAACACCAGCGAGTGATAATCAACCTCGCCGTCATAATGAGACTGTGCAAGCTCATCTATCTGAACATTGTGAGGCACAAAATGAAAATCATCTATTTTGCCGCAGCATTCACACACAAAGTGTGAGTGCTTTTTCACATTGCCGTCAAATCTCTCTTTACCGTCCCAGAATGCGACTGACTGAACTTCCCCGTTCTGTTTCATATCATTGAGATTTCTGTAAACAGTGGCAAGGCTCAGGTCCGGAATAAGAGGCTTTAGCTGAGTATATATCCATTCTGCAGTGGGGTGCGATGTGGTGCCCATAAGAGCTTCTCTGATTGCTTCACGCTTATAGCTGAAGCGTCTTACTTTTTCTGACATTTCATCGCCTCCCTAATGCTAATGATTATCGTTAGCATTATTATAGCCGATGTTTTTCCCGTTGTCAATAGTTTTTTCTGAATTTTTTCAGATTTTTTTGAAAAAATAGTTTGTCAGGCATTAAAGGACAAATTATTGTTTGTATTTTAAAATTATTGACAAACTTTCTCACTACTGTTATAATGTATTTTGTACGTGTATGTATAAATATATAAATATAATATATTCAGGAGATTTTTATGTTACAGTATGAAGAACTCAGATTAAAATTGCGAAAACTTGAAGAACCCATCAGCGAGCTTGCAGATGCTCTCGGTCTTAAAGCGCTCAGCAAAGAAATAGAAGAGCTTGAGCTCAAAGCTGCTCAGGAAGAATTCTGGAATGACATAGAAAACAGCCAGAAGGTGCTTCAGAGAACAGCAATGCTCAAGGGCAAGGTTGAAAAATACAACAAGCTTTGCGAAGATTATGAAGACACAATGACTCTCATCGAGCTTGCTGACGATGAGGACGATGAGTCTATGATTGACGAATGCACAGAAGCAGTTGAAAGAATTAAGAACGAGCTTGACTCACAGACACTCTCAACACTTCTTACAGGTGAATACGACAATAAGAATGCTATTCTCACATTCCACGCAGGCTCAGGCGGAACAGAAGCTCAGGACTGGGCAATGATGCTGTTCAGAATGTACCACCGTTGGGGTGAGCGTCACGGCTTCAAGACAACTACGGTTGACTATCTTGACGGCGACGAAGCAGGCATCAAGTCCGCAACAATACTCGTTGAAGGTGAAAACGCTTACGGCTACCTCAAAGGTGAAATGGGTGTTCACAGACTTGTCCGTGTATCGCCCTTTGACGCTTCGGGCAGAAGACACACTTCATTTGCTTCACTTGAAGTAATGCCCGAAATTGACGACACTGTTGAAGTTGACATCAACCCTGCTGATATCAAAATGGACGTTTACAGAGCCAGCGGTGCCGGCGGTCAGAAGGTCAACAAGACTTCATCGGCTGTCCGTCTTACTCACATCCCCACAGGTATTGTTGTTGCCAGCCAGGTTGAACGAAGCCAGTATCAGAACAGAGACGTTGCAATGCGTATGCTCAAATCAAAGCTCATTGAAATCAAAGAAAGAGAAAACCTTGAAAAGATTGAAGACATCAAGGGCGAGCAGAGAGAAATTGCATGGGGCAGCCAGATACGTTCATATGTATTTATGCCCTACACTCTGGCAAAGGACACAAGAACAGGCTTTGAAAACGGCAACATCAATGCTGTTATGGACGGCGATATTGACGGCTTTATCAACGCATATCTCAAAATGCAGGCCAACGAAAAGCTCGCAAACGGATAAGATATGAAAAAAGTACTGATTTTTATTCTGTCTGCTGTAATGCTTACGGCAATTCTGACTTCCTGTACGCCTGCTGACAGTGTTGTTGATACCGATAACGGAAAAATCACTGTCGTGACAACTATTTTCCCGGTTTACGACTGGGTACGCAATGTGGCAGGTGACAGATGCAATATCATTTACCTTGATGAAAGCGGAACTGATATGCACTCATATGAGCCAACGGCAAATGACATACTCACACTGGCACAGGCAGATGTGTTCATCCATATCGGAGGCGTGTCTGACGAATGGGTTGAAAATGCCGTGGCATCTGCAAAAAACAGCAGTCTGAAAACTCTTTCACTTATGAGCGTTACAGGTGTGCTTGAAGAAGAGACAGCAGATGGTATGCAGACCCATGAACACGAACACGGCACGCCAGAATATGACGAGCATATCTGGCTCTCACTCAGAAAGGCACAGATAGCCGTAAATGCAATCTGTGATATTCTTTCACAGGCAGACGAAGCAAACGCTGCTTTCTATAAAGTAAATGCTGACGCCTATAACGGCAGACTCAGTGAGCTTGACGGCAGATATTCACAGTGTGTGAATTCAGCTGAAAGAAAAACACTCCTCTTTGCTGACCGTTTCCCGTTCAGATATCTTACAGAGGATTACGGCATCACCTATTTTGCCGCTTTCCCGGGCTGCTCGGCAGAAACAGACGCAAGCTTTGAAACTCTTGCAAAGCTTATAGACAAAACAAAAGAGCTGTCACTTCCGTGTATTCTTACAATAGAGAATTCCACGGCAGATGTGGCAAACTCAATCAGCTCAAAAACAGGAGCAAAAATCCTGTCACTCAACTCCTGTCAGTCAGTTACGGCTAAGGACATAGAAAACGGCCTTACCTATCTGTCTGCAATGGAGGCAAATCTTCTCACAATTTCGGAGGCACTTAACTAATGGCTCTTATTTCCTGCAGAAATGTTGCACTCGCATACGAAGGCAACACTATAGTCAACGGGCTTGATTTTGCCGTAAATTCAGGTGACTATCTGTGCATAGTCGGTGAAAACGGCTCAGGCAAAAGCACCCTTATGAAGGCTCTGCTGGGGCTCAAAAAGGTATCTGACGGCTCTATCAGCTACGGTGACGGTCTGCACAGAAAAAATATAGGCTATCTCCCTCAGCAGACAGAGGTGCAGCGTGACTTCCCCGCAACGGTAAAAGAAATCGTGCTCTCAGGCTGTCTCGCCAAGGGGAAATTCACTCCGTTCTACACAAAAAATGACAAAAAAAATGCTGCAGCAAATATGGAAAAGCTCGGCATAACAGATATCGCAGACAGATGCTACAGAGAGCTGTCAGGCGGTCAGCAGCAGAGAGTTCTGCTTGCAAGGGCACTTTGCGCCGCAGACAGGCTGCTTATCCTTGATGAGCCTGCAGCAGGTCTTGACCCTGTTGTCACTCAGGAGATGTATGATATTATAGATTCTCTTAATAAGAACGACGGTATGACAGTTATAATGGTCTCCCACGATATATCCCACGCAGTAAACAACGCTTCACATATTCTTCACATAGGCAACACGCCCCTTTTCTTCGGCACAAAGGATGATTACACCGAATCGGCTGCTTATATCAGCCTGTCAGGTAAAGGAGGCACAAAATGAACCTTCTTGATTCCTTGCAGTATTACTTTGAATTTGACTTTGTAAAATATGCGCTTGTGGCAGGTGTGCTTGTCTCTCTTTGTGCGGCACTTCTGGGCGTAACACTTGTACTCAAACGCTACTCAATGATAGGCGACGGCCTTTCTCACGTGGCATTCGGTGCCATAGCAGTGGCGGCAGTGCTTGACATAGCACCTGTGTATTTCACGCTTCCCGTAACGGTAATTGCGGCAATCATACTTCTGAGAATGGGACAGAATTCCCATATAAAGGGTGATGCGGCAATAGCAATGCTCTCGGTGGGAGCACTTGCAACGGGATACATACTGCTGAATGTTTTTTCAACCAATGCAAACATCAGCGGTGATGTGTGCACCACGCTTTTCGGCTCAACATCAATTCTGACTCTGTCAGAAACAGATGTCTACACCTGCATTATCCTTGCGGCAGTGGTAATAACGGCATATACACTTTTTTACAACAGGCTTTTTTCCGTCACGTTTGACGAGAATTTTGCCTCTGCAACCGGTACGCCGTCTGCAGTATACAATTTATCCCTCGCAATCATCACGGGCATTGTTATCGTCATAGCAATGAATCTTGTGGGTGCACTTCTGATTTCGGCACTTATCATCTTCCCTGCCCTTTCGGCAATGCGTGTTTTCAGAAGCTTCAGAGGTGTGACAATCTGCTCGGCAATAATTGCCGTGTGCTGCAGCGTTTCGGGTATAATAATTTCTCTGTTTGCAGACACACCCGTCGGTGCAACAATTGTTGCGGCTGATATTGTAGTTTTTGCACTTTTCGCACTTACAGGCAAAATCAGAAAAGCATAAAATTCACTTCTCCGGAAATAATGACTATATATTATTTCAAGGAGAATTGATATGAATAACATAAATTCTTACGGTTTCACATTTCCTTCACCATTTTCATCTGAGGATACAGGTAATACGGACGGCGACACAAAACAGGAAAAAGAAGATTCTTCCTGCGACGGATGTGTCACTGTTTCAAGAAACGGACACCTTATCCACTGTCTGACAATCATTGGTCAGATTGAGGGGCATTATCTGCTCCCCTCCGGCACAAAAGCCACAAAATACGAGCATGTTATCCCTCAGCTTGTGGCAATAGAAGAAAGTGATGAAATTGACGGTCTTATTGTCATTCTCAACACCGTGGGCGGTGACATCGAGGCAGGGCTTGCCCTCGCAGAGCTTATTGCGGGAATGAAAAAGCCCGTTGTGTCAATAGTGCTCGGCGGCGGACATTCAATAGGTGTACCTCTTGCAGTGTCGGCAAATAAATCATTTATTGTGCCGTCGGCAACAATGACCGTACACCCTGTAAGAATGAACGGACTTGTGCTGGGCGTTCCCCAGACACTTAACTATTTTAAAAATATGCAGGAGCGTATTGTGCGCTTCGTGTGTGACAATTCAGACATTTCCCCCGACAGATTCAGAGAGCTGATGCACGCCACGGGCGGTGAGCTTGTAACAGACGTGGGAACAGTCCTCGGCGGAGAAACTGCAGTGAATGAAGGTCTCATTGATTCTGTGGGCAATCTCAGTGAAGCTCTTGAATGTCTTTATGGGCTTATAAAAGAACAAAAGGAAAAACAATAATTTGTCAAGGTACATCCGACAAATTGAATTGGCAATTAGCAATTATCAATGCGCAATTAAGGAAAAGGCTTCGCCTTTTGA
>CALEII010000009.1 GCA_937876205.1 uncultured Clostridia bacterium | reverse complement strand
ATGAGTGCCTGCAGTCATAGCCGCTGCAGCCTTGCAGCCTATGTACCTTGATATTTCATTTTCAAATTCTGTAACGTTTTTTCCAAGAGGTGCAACCCAGTTTGTATCAAAGGCTTCTTTCACAAACTGCTGTTCCTCTCCGTGCATTGTCGGAGACGACAAAAGAATCCGTTTCATGAAAACCACCATTTCACATGATATATTCATCAGTTTTATCATATTATTATTATCAATTATACACCTTTTCATCACATTTTGTCAAGGCAGAAATGAAAAAAAGTACGTTTTTTGTGAAAAAAAGAGAGCGGAACCGATCAATTCCGCAATCCCCTTACCACGATTTCAATTTATAAACTTCATTCTCAACACATAAACACACGTTTAGCGTCGAATTCGACATTTTTACACAAAAATCATACCTTGTTCAGAAATGAGTTATAACGTATTATCCAAAATATTGTAACATATCACTCTGAGAATTTCTTTCATTGAAGCCTGAATCCAGACCGCCAAACCATCCAAATCTGCCTTCTGAACGTAAAATCCCCTTAGTCCAAACACACGTTTTTCTTCATTCGTATGTTGGGATTAAGGGGATGTTTCAGAGCGAACGGTTCGTCTGTCAATCATCGAGTGTGATATAATAAGGGCAGATATTTTCGAAACGCCCGTTCTTCATACGAAAGCCATTCGGAATCACACCAAGCTGGCAGAA
This sequence comes from uncultured Clostridia bacterium, assembly GCA_937876205.1. Lineage (GTDB taxonomy): Bacteria > Bacillota > Clostridia > Oscillospirales > Acutalibacteraceae > UBA1081. Next base: position 54,210 of record CALEII010000009.1, on the reverse strand, counting down.
TCCGAGTCGTTCATAAAGATGTCTTGCATGAAGGTTGGTTTCTACGACAGCATTGAACTGCAAGATCCGAAATCCGATTTCTTTTGCATTCTGCATAAAACTAGAAACAACAACAGGATATTCCTTTGATAAATCCCAATATGGCATTCCACCAAATTTATTATCAACAACGCTATTATCATAACCAGCAATTTCAAATGCTTTTTTCATTATATCAATATCATGGTTACGAACTGCACCTGATGCAAGCTCAATACCGTTACATACAAGGTCGTACTGATAAGCCAGAACCTCTGTGGGATCCTTTGTCATAAGAGCTTCCATACCGCCCTGAGGCATTGAGAAGGGGTTGTGAGTGAAGATTGTTTCGCCTGTTTCTTCGTCATTTTCATACATCGGGAAGTCAACAACGAAGCAGAATTCAAAAGCATCATCCTTTATAAGGTCAAGCTGTTCTTTTCTTGCAAGCCATGTTCTGATAAGACCTGCTTTTTTCTCTGTGTCGTTCTTCTTGTCGTCACAGATGAAGAAGAGTGTTTCGCCCTCTTTTACGCCTGTGATTGAAGTAATTTCAGCCTTCTGTTCTTCTGTGAGGAACTTTGCGATAGGGCCTGCAAATTCTCCCTCTTTAAGAGTGATATAACCTAAGCCCCCGAGACCTACTTCACCTGATGTTGCATACTTGAGTGAATCCTCAAAGAATTTCTTTGACTTGCCCTGACAGGGAGCGACAATACCTCTTACCGGTCTGCCTCTGAATGCAGGAAAGCTGACATTTGCAAAGAAATCTGTAAGGTCAACGATGATAAGGGGGTTACGCAGGTCAGGCTTATCTGAGCCGTATGTCATCATTGCATCTGCATAAGTGATACGGCGGAAAGGCTTTTCTGTAACCTTTTTATCTGAAAATGTTTTGAATGTATCATAGATAACGTCTTCACAGACATCAAGAACTTCTTCCTGAGTTGCGAAAGCCATTTCAAAGTCGAGCTGATAGAATTCACCGGGTGAACGGTCTGCTCTTGCGTCTTCATCACGGAAACAGGGAGCAACCTGAAAATATCTGTCGAAGCCTGATACCATAAGAAGCTGTTTGAACTGCTGAGGAGCCTGAGGCAGAGCATAGAACTTGCCCGGATGCTTACGGCTGGGAACAAGGAAGTCACGTGCGCCCTCGGGTGATGATGCAGTAAGTATAGGTGTCTGCATATCAAGGAAGCCCTTGTCTTCCATCTTGTTTCTAAGATGTCTGATAATCCTTGAACGCATAACAAGGTTGTTGTGATTCTTGGGATTACGAAGGTCAAGATAACGGTATTTAAGACGCAGCTCATCTTTACTCTGTCTTGAATTCCTTACTTCAAAGGGAAGCATATTCTGGCTCTTACCGAGTACCTGAAGTGAATCTGCAACAAGTTCAACATAGCCTGTTGCGATTTTTGTATTTACTGTTTCTTCATCTCTTTTTTCAACAACACCTGTTACAGAAATGACCGTTTCACGGTTTACATTCTTAATCAGGTCTTCATTGTGGATAACTACCTGTGTTACACCTGTGTAGTCACGAAGGTCAACGAAAATAACGCCGCCGTGGTCACGGACAACGTCAACCCAGCCTGCAAGACTGACGGTCTGACCGATGTGCTTGTCACAGATGTCGTTACAATACAAGGTTCTGTACATACAGCATTCCTCCTGTTTCTGATACAAAATAAAAATAGCCCCGGGGAATATAAAATATTCCCGGGACGAGTAAACAAAAATTTAACCCGCGGTGCCACCCGCATTGATACATATAGAGATGTATCCTCTTTTTATTGAATTGATATAACGCCTGAAGAGTGTTGCCGGACTTACTACTCATCTCAGATGCGCTTTCAGTCGGTGACGCATCCTCCCTGACAGACTTTCCTCAAAAGCCGGGTCTCTACACATATATTATAGCCTTTTTTTCCCGTTTGTCAACTGTTTTTTATATGGGAAATTTTTTGCAGGAAGTTAATGATGATTATTCTGTTTTTTTAGTCTTTCTTTTGCTTCTTCAACAGTTTCGCCGTCGTGAGTCAGATACATATCAACAAATCTGTCTTCAATTTTTGTGTATCCGTCAACAACAGCATTTTCGATTTTTTTATAGCCGCCTACAACAGCTTCTGCTATTTTTTCATTTGCTTTGACTAATTTTGATTTTGCCATTTTATATAATCCACCTTCAATAAGCTCAAGTCCTGTGATAAATACAATAATACACACAGCCGAGCCTGTAAAAATATTAAGAATCAATATAGTTTGTTCATCAGTACCGGGAAAGGTCACAAGCATTGACCTTTGCAATGATGCTATTGAAACAAAGGCATCACAGAAAGATATGCTTCTTAATGTCTTTACGGCAGTGGAATCATTCTTTTTTGACTTCACAAGATTTATTATTGCCATTGTTACCTTTGTAAATGAGTATGTTGCAATGGTTATCATTGCAATTATGCCGTGATTGACTCCTCTTTCTGTTACTGATGAGAGAATAACCGTACCTATGAGACAGACAGAAAGCACCGTAAGCATAATGCCCGTGAATTTTTTTGCAAAAAGCTCATCGGAAGCATCATTTGCCTTACGTTTTATCTGCAGAACTGCAAAACGGATTACACCCAGAATTGTAAAATACAGTCCCAGAGTTATGTACCACCACGTATGAGTCATAAGACCCGTAACAAAGTTGTATATTCCGTATGCAAGGTTTATACACAGACTCAGCAATGCTGTCTGCTCAACAGTTATCCTTTTCATTTTACGCCTTTTGCAATGGGGATAAGTGACAGAAGCATAACAATGCCCACAAGACCTATTATTACGCCTGCAACAAGCTTTTCCCAGACGATGCAGAAACACATACCTACGCCGAGAATAAGTGCACCCAGCACTGCAACCACAGCAAAAAGAACACCCTTTGCGCTGAATTTAATGTGAGCCTTGTGTTCCATTTTACGCCACACAAGAACTGTTATAAGACCGAGAACAAGACCGACAACTCCGAATATAATGCCCTCTTTGAATGCGTCCCACTCAGGCAGAAGTGCCATACACATACCAAGTGCAAAAAGTACTCCGCTGACTGTTCCTAAAATCATTGCTACAAAACTGCTTTTTTTCATTTTCTTTTTCCTCCGTTTGTACAATTGCATTATTCCAACACTTGTTTTCTTAATGCACTTGTAGTATAATATATCCGGAAACAAAAAAACAATCATCAATTTCACAACAAGTGTTGGAATAATGAGGTGCAACAAATGAATACAAAAAACAACAAACGAAGAAAAGAGTCTGTAAGAAAAATAGGCAAAGCTTTTATTGAGCTTCTGCAGTCAAGAGAACTGAAAGATATAACAGTCTCTGACATCTGCAAAATATCGGGACTCAACAGAAGCACATTTTACGCAAATTTCATTGATGTTTATGACCTTGCAGACAAAACGAAAGAAAGCCTTGAAAAGGACTTCGGAGAGCTGTTCCACAACGAGCCGAAGGGACAGACAACTGAAGGCGCACTGAAAATGTTCACTCACATCTATGAAAATCAGATTCTTTACAAGACATATTTCAAGCTGGGCTATGATGAAACACATCAGATATCTATTTATGACCCGGAAAGAGCCGAAAAGGACTTTGATAACAAGCATATTGATTATCACATTGAGTTTTTCCGCAACGGCTTCAATGCAATGATAAAAAAATGGCTCAGAGAAGGCTGCAAGGAAACGCCCGAAGAAATGCACGAAATCCTAAAACAGGAATACCGTGGCAGATAAAATATTGACATTTATTCTTAGGATGATATAATGATTATATATTTTTAAGGAGGTTGTTCATATGACGAAACTGTTATCCTTTTTTATGGCACTTATTTATTCACTATTCAGCTTTTTAGGTATCCCCTACGAAAGCCCCGACCTCGCAGAATCACCGTTACCTGAGGTTTCGGCAACGCAGGAGGATATTGAAGTGCTTGAGGCTGTTTTTGAAACGGAGACTGCCTGGATAGCTTCTCTTCAGCTTGATAACGGCGCAATTCCTATGACATACAACGACAATGCTGAGCTTACTGTAAATCCCTATTTTTCGTGCTACGCTGCACTTGCATTGCTTGACAATGCAGAAACATATGCTTCACAGGTAAAGGATTACCTTGAGTGGCACTTTGCACACCTTAACACGGCAGAAACCGATTACGCAGGCATTGACGGCACAATTTATGACCACATCATCACAGTAGAAAACGGTGCTGTCACAGGCGAAAGAATGCACCCGAGAAAGTATGATTCAAGCGACTCTTACGCAGCAGTGTTCCTTACGGTGCTTAACAAATACAGCAAAGCAACAGGTGACACAGAATACATTATCTCAAAAAGCAGTGAAATTGCCCGTGTTGTAAATGCGATGACTGCCACAATGCACAACGGTCTTGCATTTGCCTGCCCCGATTACAGAATCAAATTCCTTATGGATAACAGCGAAGTTTATGAAGGCGCTGTTGATGCGACTGAGCTCTTTGAAACAGTTATCTGCAAAAATGACGCTTCTTATTCAAATACTCTTGAGCTGTGCAGAAAAACTGCAAAGGATGTAAGCAATGCCATTGAAAACAAAATGTGGAATCATTTTGACGGTTACTACCGTACAGCGCTTGATTCAACAGGCCGCAATGTGCAAAACTTCTCCTGGAGCTCATTCTACCCCGGTGCAACTGCACAGCTGTTTGTAATAAACCACGGTGTACTTGCCCCCGAGACTGAGAGAGCAAAGACTCTTTACGGCAAATTCTGCGAAAGCTTTGACTGGGAGCATCTTAATTTCAACAGTGAATTCTGCTGGGGCTCAGTGGTTATTGCAGGCGCAAAAATGAATGACACTGACAGAGTTGTCACATATATGAAATCATTTCAGGAAAAATTCGGCAACCACAACTATCCCCTTTACAGCGGTGACAGTGCAAGAGTAGCAATTGCTGCCCATATACTGCTTGAAAAGACAAAATAACAGAAACAGGTGTACATAATGAAAATTTCAACAGAAATACATTCTGCAGCAAAGCATATCGGCGAAGAAAAAGCCGTTGAGCTTATAGCAAAGGCAGGCTTTGATGCCTGGGACCTTTCAATGTTTGATATGTGCAGATACGATTGGGATAACAAATGTCTTTTTCCCAACAGCAGTCCCTTTGCAGGCAATGATTACCTTGCATTTGCACGCAGGCTCAGACAAATCGGTCTTGATAACGGCATTGTCTGCAATCAGTCACATGCTCCGTTCCCCACAAAAATCAAAGAAATACGTTCTTTTATGAAAAGAGCAATTGAGTGCACTGCTGAGGCAGGCGGTAAAATCTGCATAATTCATCCCGTCAACGATGACGGCCCTGAAAAAAATGCAGAAATGTATCTTGAGCTGCTCCCATTTGCAAAGGAACACGGCGTTAAGATAGCAACCGAAAATATGTGGAACTGGAACGATGAAAAGGATGAATCTTCCTTTGCTGCCTGTGCCACACCCGAAAGCTTCAATGCTCATCTTGATGCTGTGAATGATGATTTCTTTGTTGCATGCCTTGATATCGGCCACGCAGAAATGAGAGGCGTCGGCACAAGCGCAGAAGAAATGATTCTTGCACTGGGCAACCGTCTGCAGGCACTTCACATTCACGATAATGACAAATGGCATGATTCACATCAGATTCCGTTCTCAATGAATGTGGATTTCACTGCAATTGTCAGAGCACTTAAAAAAATCGGCTACAACGGTTATTTCACTCTTGAAGCAGACAGATATCTTTCTGCTTTTACAAAAGATAACATAACCGACGGGCTTAAGAATATGGCAGAAAGCGCAAAAAAACTTGCTTCAATGTATGAGGAAGCTTAAATGACACCGATAGAAATCATAGCCCAGATAATCGGGCTTTTTGCAATGTTTTTCAACCTTTTCTCTTATCAGCAGAAGACAAGAAAAGGTGCAATAACCTGTCAGCTATGCGGCACCATACTGTTCACAATAAACTTTTTTATGCTCGGGGCAACCGTTGGAGCAATTATGAATTTTATAGGTGCTGTAAGAGCCGTGATTTTCATCAACAAGGAAAAACTCAAAGCAGATCACATAGGCTGGTTTGCAGGCTTTACGGCAATCTATATCGCTTCATATATTTTCACATTCACAGTGCTTGACAAGGAGCCTACAGCAGTCAATTTCATTCTTGAATTTCTGCCGATAATCGGTATGATTGCCACAACACACAGCTACCGTCTGACAGACGCAAAAGCAATAAGAAAATTCGGACTTATCAGCTCCCCTGTCTGGCTGATATACAATATAGCCAATTTCTCAGTAGGTGCAATTATCTGCGAAATACTCAGCCTTGTTTCCATTATTTCAGGTATAATAAGACTGGACAGAAAAAAATAATTTACATCATTTGGAGTATTCACTTCACAAAGCCGTTATGGTACAATATGTTTGCATATATGCAAAAAAACACCATGGTGAAAACGAGGTGAATAATGAAAAAAATATTATCTTTAATTCTTTCGGTTCTGCTCACAGCGGCAATTTTTACACCTGTCAGAGTCAGTGCAGCCGATGTATCTTCAATTGCAGGTGCAGTAAACACTGCAAGCGGATATCTGAATGTCAGAAGCCGAAGCAATACTTCATCTTCTGTTGTTGCAACGCTGAAAAAACATTCCTATGTCACACTTATCTCCCAATCGGGCGAATGGTGGTATGTTGAGTATGCAAAGGGCAGCTACGGTTACTGTCACAGTAATTATATTACTGCTCTTTCATCAAAGGCATACAGCGTGAACATATCGTCCGGCAGTCTGAATGTCAGAAGCGGTCCGTCAACTTCATATGCAAAAACAGGCAATCTTGCAAGAGGTGAAACGGTCATTGTTCTTTCCTCTTCGGGTGATTGGAAACGGATTCTTTATCACGGCACAAAAATCGGCTATGTTCTCGGCAGCTATCTTGGCTCTGCAGTGACATCAGGTTACTCAGCAGTGTCTCTTGCCGTTCCGTCATACAAACAGACAGATTCCCGCTGGGCAAATGTAACTCTCGGCAGCTCGGGCAAAACAATCGGTAAAATCGGCTGTGCAACAACTGCCATCGCAATGATGCAGTCATACAGAACAGGCACAGCAATTTATCCCGATGCTATGTCAAGGAAGCTGACCTACTCACCGTCAGGCAATGTATACTGGCCCTCAGATTATATTGTCACAACAAGCAGTGCTTCATATCTTTCAAAAATATATAACCTGCTTAAAAACGGTAAGCCTGTTCTCTTCGGTGCAAAAAATTCTTACGGCGGTCAGCACTGGGTTGTTATTACAGGCTATACAGGCGGCAATGTGCTGTCTGCATCGGGCTTTACAATCAATGACCCCGGCTCGGCATCAAGACGCACATTACAGCAATTCCTGAACGCTTATCCGAATATTTATAAATATTTTAACTACTGACAAAACAAACGGCATCTCTTCGGTGCCGTTTTTGTTTATTGTATTATCCGATTTGTTATGTTATAATACAGAAAGGGGGTTGATTGACAATGAAAAAAATCGGTAGAGAAGTGCTGTTTATTGCAGCAAAAGAGAATAACCCCAGAAACGGCGAGGGCTCCTTCATAAGGCTCAGAAACGGCTCAATACTGTTCGGTTATACGGAATATATCGGTGATGACCGGGAAGATGACGCAAGCGCAAGAATTGTCTGCATAACCTCCTGCGATGAAGGTGAAAGCTGGACCGACAAGAGAGTAATCATAGAAAAACCCGTTAACGCAAAGAATGTAATGAGCCTTACATTTCTGCGTATGAATAATGATGACATCGGTGCGTTCTATATTCACAAGAATTCTGACGGAACAGATAAAATTATGCTTATCCGTTCTGCCGATGAAGGCATAACGTGGTCTGAGCCTGTTGACTGTATGCAGTCGCTTGACAGACAGGACTATTATGTTATGAACAACGACAGAGCACTCAGAACTGCATCGGGAAGAATTATTCTGCCTATGGCACGGCACAGTATATATATAAATCCCGAGTTTGCTCCCGGAGTTCTTTGTTTTTTTGTGTCTGACGATGACGGAAAAAGCTGGAGAAAGACTGAAACCGAGTTCAGTCTGCCTTATGATACAGACGATGACGGCTATCAGGAGCCGGGGCTTTATCAATTCACTGACGGAAGGCTATGGTGTTATATAAGAACAGCTCTCGGCTGTCAGTTTGAATGTTTTTCTGACAATGACGGTGAAAGCTGGACTTCTCCCGAACCCAATCACTTTTTTACCTCTCCCCTTTCACCTATGCTTGTAAAGGATGTAGGAGAAATTACCGTTGCAATATTCAATCCCATTGCAAATCACCTTCTTTCAAACGATGAGCTGACATGGGGCAGAACGCCGTATGTCTGCAGTGTAAGCTACGACAAGGGCAGAACATTCACAAAAGAAAACACATTTTATATAGAAGATGATATGAACAACGGCTACTGCTATCCTGCCGTAATCAGCTGTAAAGACGGCTTTCTTATTGCCTACTACCACAGCAACAATTCAGGCATATGCCTTAACAGCACAAAAATTATAAGAATAATGTACAACGAAATCACGGGTGACAACAGATGAAAAAGCCTTATTTTAAAATAGAATACAACGCCGACAAGCAGGTTTTCAGCTACAGAAGCGGTCTTCTTGTGTATGAAGAAAGATTCACGGACGGAATGCTCGTACCCTGCGGTTACAACACGGCAGGGTATCCTCTTGACACTCTGCAGAATCTTCCTACATATCTTGACCATACCGATTGGCAGGAGCCGTCTGCATTCAATATTGAGCTTGACGGGCAGAGCATTGATTTCAGACTTGATTTTGATAATTTTGAAATTATAAGCTCTGATGACCGTGCCGAAGGTATCCTTACACTCATCAGCAGAATTAAACCTGTCAAAATCAGAATTCACACAATAATTGACGGCACGCAGATGTTCACACGCCGTTTTGAGATTGAAAATCTGTCACAGGACAGATTGAATCTCAGCCGTCTGTCACTTATTGCCGGCGGTCTTGAAAATATGCAGAAGCATCGCTTTGTTTATGAAAACAATGTAGAGGATTTCTATTCTGTCGGCTATTTTGAAGACACACACTGGGCAAGAGAGGGTATGTTCAGATGGCACAAGGTGATGCCTGACACTCTTTGTGTTGACACACGCTTCGGCAGAGACAGATTCCGTCATCCGTTGCTTTTTCTCAAGAATAATGTAACGGGAAACATTTTTTTCTGCCAGATTGCTTACTCAGGCGGCTGCAGATTTTCGGTTGATTACAATGCAAACAGAGAGCTTGACGACACATATATTTCACTTGGTGCAGAGATAACATCCTACAAGCCTCTTGCAGTTATCGAGCCCTTTGAGAACTTCATAACACCCGAAATCCATATGGGTGCCGTTATGGGCAATCTTGACGATGCAGTGAACGAAATGAACTCCCACGCAAGAAAATGCCTTCCCGAGACAAATCTGCTTGTGGGATGCGGTATGGGTGCTGAACACGATATGTCAGTTGAATGCACAAAGGATTATATGCGAAAAGCTGCTGAAATGGGTGCAGAGGTTTTTCTTGTGGATGCAGGCTGGTACTGTCCTCCCGATGAGCAGATGAGATGGGGTGAATACTGTGGTGACAACTACCCTCACCCTGACCGTTATCCCAACGGTATAAAAGAAATTTCAGACTATTGCCACAAGCTTGGTATGAAATTCTGTCTGTGGGCAGATATAGAAAATATCGGGTGCCGTTCAAAAATGAAAAATGCTCACCCCGAATGGTTTGCAAGCGATATTTACGGCAATCCTGCAGATTCTCTTGTTGATATGACAAATCCCGAGGCGGCACAATGGTGTGAAAATGAGCTTGCGAGAATGATTGAAGAATACAATATGGATATGCTCCGTGTTGACAATAACGGCTCATACAGAAGCTATTTCGGTATCGGCAAAAAGGGCGATTGTCTTTCACTGCGCCGATTCAATGCAATATATAAGATGTATGACAACCTCAGAAAGCGCTTCCCTGATGTGATATTTGAAAACTGTGCAGGCGGAGGCGGCAGAACTGATCTTGGACTTATGAAATACTTCAGTCACACATGGGTAAGCGACAATCAGCGTTCACCATATTCGGTTATGATAACAAACGGTATGACAATGGCTCTGCCTCCCGAAAAAATTGACAGACTGTTTGCAGGTATGGGCTGTCACGATCAGGGAGCACTTGATCTTCATATGAGAAATACAATGCTCGGTCATATGAGCCTTAATACCATAGCCCCTGTCGGCACAGATGCAAATCCTATACAGCTTGAGTTTGTAAAACGAAGCGTTGATATTTATAAAAGCTTTATAAGGGATTTTCTGCCCACATCAAGGATATACCATCATACTCCCGACACAGATGAGGCACACAAACACGGTTATATCTGCATTGAAATCACAGCCGATGACCGAACAAAGGGCGCAATAGCAGCATTTACACTTTCCAAGCCAGAAAAAACCGCCTACACTGTTTTCCCGAAAGGTATTGATGCAGGAAAAACATACATTGTCACCCTTGATAATTCGTCAGACAGCTTTGAAATAAGCGGCAGGCAAATGACAACACACGGAATTGCAATCACAATTCCGACTGCATTGTCGTCAGAGCTGATAATATATAAAGAAAAAGAATAATATGTAGGACTTAAGCCCGATAAAATTTTCAGCAAGATTTGTCTTTTATCGTCTTGACAAATCTTGCTGAAATGGTATAGAATAATAGATGAGCGTTTTTTGTTTTTCGCTCGCAATTACACACAAAAAAAGGATGTGATTCTTAATGGTTCCTGACGCGTGTCAAGAAACCGGTATACCCCCCAAACGAAGAATCGCTGAATAAAACAAACCCTTGATTTTCTCTTTTCACGGCTTTGTTTTGTTCGGCCGTGAAAGGATTTGATAATAATGACAAACTGTTACATCACAAGGAACAACTACCTTGAGGAGTTAACAGGGCCGGAACCCGGCTGCTGGGTCAATCTTGTTGCCCCCACAGAATCGGAAATCAACAGAATTTCCAACAAATACAATCTTGATATTGATGCTCTCAAGGCTGCACTTGACGCCGACGAGCGTTCCCGTATTGAGCTTGAAGACAACTACACAATGATTCTTGTTAATATTCCCACAAGAGAAACAGAAACCGAGACTGAGCTTTACAGCACAATTCCTCTTTCTATCATTGTTGTAGAGGATGCCGTTATCACAGTCTGCAGTGAGGATACACCCATTCTCAAGCAATTTTCAAACGGCAAGGTAAGGGATTTTTACAGCAATATGAAATCCCGTTTCATTCTGCAGATACTTTATAAGACATCTTCACTTTTCCTGACATATCTTCGTCATATAGACCGCAAGAGTGAAAATGTTGAAAATGAGCTTCACAAGTCTCAGCGTAACAAAGAGCTTATCGAGCTTCTGAAGCTTGAAAAATCCCTTGTTTACTTCACAACAGCACTGCGCTCTAACGAAGCTATACTTGAAAAAATGCTCCGTCTTGAGATTATCAAGAAATACCCCGAGGATATTGACCTGCTTGAGGATGTTATCGTTGAAAACAAACAGGCTATCGAAATGGCAAATATCTATTCAGGTATTTTAAGCGGCACAATGGATGCCTTTGCATCGGTTATTTCAAACAACCTCAACATCGTAATGAAGGTGCTTTCAGTTATCACAATCGTGCTTTCAATCCCCACATTGATATTCAGTGCATTCGGAATGAATCTGAATCTTCCCTTTGCAGAAAATCCCTGGGGCTTCCTTATTGTTGTTGTGGGCTCACTTGTTATAGCGATTACTGCAATGATAGTATTTATGAAAAGCAAGATGCTAAAATAAAACAACAATTCACACAAAAAAATGACCGTCAGATAGGCGTTGTACCCGTAAGGATACAACGCCAGTTTTATTCGCCTTACGGCGAGTTATATTGCTTCGCAGTTATATTCGGCTACCGCCGAGTGATATTGCCTTCGGCAGTTTAAGAGCGAATAAAATATTACTAAAACCGTAGGTTTTAATATCACTTTGCCGATAGGCAAAATAACACTGTGAGACCTGTCTCACAATATCACTATTAAAATATTTTTTGAGACAGTAAAACGGATGTGCAGAAATTCTACACATCCGTTTAATATTTGTCTTATACCGTAACAAGCAGGGAAAATGTACGGCACATTTTCCACTTTTTAGGAGAACCTAAAACCCTTTATCTTGCTCATGGCTCATTGTATCCTATGGTGCGATATAAACAGCAATAAGAATATTCTTATCGGCACAATCTTTCTGCCTTGATTTTTAAGATTTTTATGTAAAAAGCTTGACAGTCGGTCGGTGGTATGGTACACTATGAATAGTCGAACGGCTATATGGTACAAATAAAGTAAGGAGAAAGTTAAAATGCCCCGTCAAAATTATATGACTGTATCGGTTCCCGATACTACTCAAGAAATCTTTAATGAATTTATCAGAATCAAAGAGATTCCAAAAACTGCTGCATTAACCGATGTTTTGGAAATGTATATGCTGGCCAGAGATGAAACACTTTATCTTGAGTTGAAAAAGAAATATCTTTATAGCGAGGAGGTTAAAGATATGATTGTTTCTCAAAATGAGCCTTTGGGTAATGAAGAAAATATTATTTTTATGAAATTAGGTACCAAAGAATGGGGAGGTATGAAATTTGACGAGGATCAAACCATGCAGGAATATCTGTTGGACTGCTCCAGCCGGGATTATACTTGGTTTTCCACTCAATCTCTCTTTTTTGGAATGAGTGCCGCGAAGGTAAAATATTTTAATGATAAAATTCGCAATGGAAAACCCGTAACAATCTTTTTTGCCGGCAATACAATTTTGGGACAAGAAGGAATCAACGACATTGGATATGCTGCGGAAGTAATAGAAGTTTATTCTCAAAAGGAGCCGGTTGATTGCCCGGAACCCAATGCAGTTCCAGTTGCATTCCGAGGTGAACGGGCAAGAATTTGGTTAAAATTAAAAAATACTCGGATTGAACCTAATGTACGCGCATCTATGCTGAAAGTCACTAGCACTGGTAATGATTTAAAACAAGTGATTTCCATTGGTCAGTTCCATTATGGTTATGTTTCGTTCAAGTGAATGATATGAGATATTATTATCATTATAGCAAGAGTGATCTGGCAGTTGTCTTAATTGGAGTAATCATTGGATTGAATGTTTTATTCTGGGTTTTAAGGTGGTTATTGATTCTTTTTGGATGCACTGTGGCTCTTGCAACACTGATGTTATTGACCCGACGGATCATTAAACGCAACAAAAAATAGAAAAAGGCAGAAACGAAGATTCGTTTCTGCCTTTTAGTTATACTGTCCTTTAGAGTACGACCCGTAACGGGTCATTTTTTATTTCAGAATTTATTCTGCAGAAAGAACTGCGTGATTGGGATTATTATCAAAGAAGTAGTATGAATTGAAGACATTCATTTCTGTGTCAAGGTCAACATCGTCATCAACATAGAGTATCTGACCGAAGCTGGAGCCGCTTGAGCCGCCTGTGATAAGGTCCATAGCATTGATATCAATGAAGATATCCATATTCATTACAATATTGTATCTGAGGTTATAGTCAACTGCTATAGGCTTGCCTGTATCGGGCTCAAAATAAACCTTTACATAAGAATCGTGGTATCTTATTGTCTTGGGAGTCATTTCAAAGTCAAAGTCACCCATACCTGAGAAGCTGTTTTCAAGACTTGCAATTGAGTCTGCATTCTGTCTCTTCATAAGAGCAATATCAACATCGTCAAGCACCTCAAGCATTGTGGCAACATTGAGAGAATCAAAATTATTACCGCTGTCTTTGATTGCTACAGAAGCATCATCCTTGATATAGACTGTAATTGAATCAAGCCCTGTCATTGTGTCTGTGTAAACAATATTCTTTGATGCCTGACGCACCTTTGTCTCAATTTTATAGGTCTCACCTGTCTTGTACTCTACTTTCTTGACATTGCTGAGTGTTGCAATACAGGCAAGATCATCACCCTTTACGGGAATTGATGTTTTTGATGCAATTTTTGCACTGAAGGTCTGGCTGACGGGTGCTACGGGAGTTGTGAGCTCTTTACCGAAGTCCATTTCTTCATCCATACCGAATTTGCCTGCGACATCATTCATCTGCTCATTGATATCCTTAACCATCTCAGGATTATTATGAGAAACAGAGGGATTAGTTTCAAGATTGTATATGTAGAAATTATATCTATTGGGCTTGATGCTGTTTATGATAGCCTTGAAGTAGTCAAACTTCTCTGCGTCTGAAAATGCGACATATTTTTCGGGAGTTTCAAGACCTGCGGCAAGACGGAGAAAAACTCTCGCATCAATTGCAGTCACATTACCGTCACCGTCAATATCGGCATTAGCTTCACTCTTGAGAGCATCCTCTGAAAGGCCGGCAGAAGCCAGAAGAACAAGTCTTGCGTCGGCTGCCTCAATTTTACCTGATGCGTTTACATCAAGTCTTTCAACAACAAGCTGCTTGAATGCAGCGTTCTGAGCCTCAAGTGCCGAGTTTGCATCAGTTGCAGAGAGTGCACTGACACAGACAGAAAAAGATGACACAAGAAGAACTACTGCACAAAATACAGAAACAATCTTTTTCATAAATTAAATCTCCTGTCTATAATCTATTACTTATACATATTAACACAAAATTTTCAATTTGTAAACACCGATATTTATATTTTTACTATTGATATTCTGAATTTTTTTTTGTATAATAACAAAGTGGTAATAATTACTCGGATAAAACCGAAAGGAGATAATCAAAATGACTTATTCACACGAAGTATTAGAAATGTGCAAAGTCAACAAAGGACCTCACCATGGTCCCGCACCCATCCCCGAAGAAGGCAAATGGGTTAAGGCTTATGACGTAAAGGACATTTCAGGTTTCACACACGGTATCGGCTGGTGTGCTCCTCAGCAGGGTGCTTGCAAGCTCTCTCTCAATGTTAAGGAAGGCATCATCGAAGAAGCACTTGTTGAAACAATCGGTTGCTCAGGTATGACTCACTCAGCTGCTATGGCAAGTGAAATTCTCCCCGGCAAGACAATTCTCGAAGCTCTCAACACAGACCTTGTATGTGATGCTATCAACACAGCTATGCGTGAGCTTTTCCTTCAGATCGTTTACGGCAGAACACAGTCTGCTTTCTCAGAAGACGGTCTTACAGTAGGCGCAGGTCTTGAAGACCTTGGTAAGGGCCTCCGTTCACAGGTTGGTACAATGTACGGCACAAACGCTAAGGGTGTTCGTTACCTTGAAATGGCTGAAGGCTATGTTACAAGAATGGCTCTTGACGAAAATGACCAGGTTATCGGTTACGAGTTCGTTTCTCTCGGCAAGATGACAGACTTCATCAAGAAGGGCGATGATCCCACAACAGCTTACAACAAGGCTATGGGCACTTACGGCAGATTTGCTGATGCTGCTAAGTACATCGATCCCCGTAAGGAATAAGGAGGTACACGGACATGGCATTATTTGAAAACTACGAAAGAAGAGAAGCTAAAATTCTCTCAGTTCTTAAAGAATACGGCATCAACTCAATCGAAGAGTGTAAGGAAATCACTCTTGCAAAGGGTATCGACTGCGACAAAATCGTAAGAGAAACTCAGCCCATCTGCTTTGAAAACGCTGTATGGGCATACACAGTAGGTTGTGCTATCGCTCTCAAGAAGGGCTGCACAAAGGCTGCTGACGCTGCTGCTGCAATCGGTGAAGGTCTTCAGGCTTTCTGTATCCCCGGTTCAGTTGCTGACAACCGTCAGGTTGGTCTCGGCCACGGTAACCTCGGCAAAATGCTCCTTTCAGAAGAAACAGAATGCTTCTGCTTCCTTGCAGGTCACGAAAGCTTCGCAGCTGCTGAAGGCGCTATCAAAATCGCTCTTAACGCAAACAAGGTAAGAGTTCAGCCCCTCCGTGTTATCCTTAACGGCCTCGGCAAGGACGCTGCTATGATCATTTCAAGAATCAACGGTTTCACATACGTTCAGACTGAATTTGATCCCTATTCAGAAACAGTTAAGATTGTTAACGAAACAGCTTACTCAACAGGTGACAGAGCTAAGGTTCGTTGCTACGGTTCAGACAATGTACCCGAAGGCGTTGCTATTATGAAGCTTGAAAACGTTGGTGTTTCAATCACAGGTAACTCAACTAACCCCACTCGTTTCCAGCATCCCGTTGCAGGCACATACAAGAAATGGTGTGTTGAAAACGGCGTAAGCTACTTCTCAGTTGCATCAGGCGGCGGTACAGGCCGTACACTTCATCCCGATAATATGGCTGCAGGTCCCGCTTCATACGGTATGACAGATACAATGGGTCGTATGCACTCAGACGCTCAGTTCGCAGGTTCTTCATCAGTTCCCGCTCACGTTGAAATGATGGGTCTTATCGGCGCAGGTAACAACCCCATGGTTGGTATGACAGTTGCTTGTGCAGTTGCTATCGAAGAAGCAAGCAAGTAATTAAATAATTATTATATCCTTAATCCCCGTTTCGAAAGAAGCGGGGATTTTTTTCATCACAAATCCTCACTCCAAATGCATTTTATAAAATTTTGCTTTAAAGGTCTGCGTACCGTCAAAGGTGCTGTATTCCCCATACCGGTCAAATACCAACCCACACTTTTCCATAACTCTGCCTGAAGCAGGGTTATCAACAGCATGGTCGGAAACAAAATCTTTTATGCCGTGTTCTTTATATGCAAATTCAATCATTCTTTTTGTGGCTTCTGTGGTTAAACCTTTATTCCAATAGTCTGAACGGATATTGTAACCGAATCCCCACTCGTCAGGGTTGCCTTTGTGCGGTCCTATGCTACCGCTACCGATTAACAGATTGTTTTCTTTAAGAACAAAACCCCAATGATAATTCTCGTCTTCAGGAAGTATTACATTTATCCAATGCAAAACCTCATCAATGTTTTTATAAAGATTGTACGGCATGAATTTGTTGACTCTTTCATCGCTGAGCCACACAAATGACGCTTCGGCATCTTCAGGTGTAATAGGGCGAAGAATCAATCTCTCTGTTTCAATAACAGGAGTATTTTTTATGTATTCTATTTGTTTTTTGGTCATTTTAATTACTCCTTTTAAATTTTTATAACTGCATCAAGGCACAATTCAAGTGCATAAGCAAAGGATTCGCCGCCCCAATTACGTTCATCATAGTTTTCAACATCTGCAAGCGTATCGGCAGTAAATAAAATACATCCCCACACTGCCTCACGAAAAGAAGCACACGCTGCAAGAGCAGAACATTCCATTTCCACAACTTCACAACCTTCCTGCTTTCTGTATATTACTTTTTCTTTGGTTTCACGATAAAATCCGTCTGTTGTCCATGTTATTACTTCACGGTATGGTAGTCCGTGCTCCGCAACAGTCTCCTCAATCGCTTTCAAAGCATTCTTGTTAATTTCCACAAATCGTGACGGTTTCATATAGTGATACGATGTTCCTTCATCTCGTAATGCTTTATATGGGACGATAAACACATTCTCTTCAAAATCCGCAAGTGTACCGCAACATCCGCCTGTAATTATTTCCCGAACACCGTACCCGATTAACCATTCAAGTATCTGAACAGCAGCCGCGGCTCCTACAGGTGCCTGACACAGGCAGACATCTTCTCCGTTGTAATTGATAACATATACAGGATAGTCTTTTGTTTCAGATGTGAATTCACCAACCCTAATACCATTGTGTGCTTTTGCATATTCTTCAATATGCTTATCCAAAAAAGCAAAAACGGCTTTACGAGGTAACTTAAGATTCAGATTTTCGTGTGTCGGAACAATAATTGCTGTTTTATCCGTGTCAAACTCAAGGATTGGAATTTCATTTTTTATTATCATTGCTTATTCTCCTTTCTCAGCACATCAAGTGTATGGTGCGACATTCCGATTAAATCCTGTCTTTCGCAGATTCTGAAATGATATTTCAGATACAGTTCGTAAGTTTCGTTGTCCATTTTGTCAATTACATCTTTCATATGCAAGGTGTAACCGTCTGTCGAAATAAAATGCAGTCTTACGGCATTGAATTCTTGTGTTAATTCAAAAATCTCATCCATTGTGTAAAGCTTAAAAATACCGTGCGGAGGAAAAAACGTTTCAAAAGTTTCGGTGTCAATAAGACCGTCTTCAATGCTTTGCTGAACCTTATTATTTTTAAAAATTCCCGTTAAAACAGAAGGGTCAACCATACAGTATGCAACAAAAATAAATCCGTTAGGTTTTGTTATACGGATTGCTTCCGAAAGAGCTTTTTTCTGGTCTTCTTCGGTATACAGATGATACATCGGACCTAACAGAAGCGTTACATCATAACTATTATCGGGGCATTCAGACATATCAATTGCATTTCCTTGCCTGATGCTGACTTTTTCATTCGGTTGAGTTTTTGTTTTGAAAATCTCAATATTATGCTCAACAAGGTCAACTGCATCAACCTCGAAGCCTTTCTGAGCAAAATAATGCGTGTATCTGCCCGTAGCCGCACCGATTTCCATGATTCTCATACCGTCATTCAGATATTTTTCAACATATTTTACGGTTGTCAGAAACTCAATTCTTCCGTGTTTGGATAAAAGACGTGAATCTTCATCAATACGGTTATAGAAATCGACAAGATGGTCACCTGTTTTCACAGGTTGCTTCTTAAAAAATTTCTTTTTGATTAAATCAAATAATTTCATGATAATTCTCCTTTGGATAAATAAATATAAAAAATTAACGGTGTAAGTTTCTGCAACAACTTACACCGTTATAAACATATGGAAATACAATACTATCTGTCCCGATATGAATATAGAGGTATAAGCCTGCCAAGTGATGAATGATAATCATCCTGTGCAAGCCACTGCATATCCATATCAAAATTAAAAACAAGATATGTATTCAAAGCAATTTACCTCTCTTTATATTTTTGTCACTATATCACATCATTTTACAATTGTCAAGCATTAAGCAATAATT
The DNA here is from genome assembly GCA_937876205.1 of uncultured Clostridia bacterium. GTDB lineage: Bacteria > Bacillota > Clostridia > Oscillospirales > Acutalibacteraceae > UBA1081. The sequence goes on along the minus strand of CALEII010000009.1, from coordinate 35,015 downwards.
TTATAAAAACTATTTTTGTTCACACGTATATTTGCACACCCGAAAGTGTTATTTATGCAGAAAAAAAAATAGCCACAGCAATGCAATAACATCCATAAAATATATAGTTTGTAATTTATAAAAAAAAAACCGTCAGATTTCTCCGACGGCTTTTTTGCACTTATATAAACTTAAATTTCTATAACATTGACAGGATGCTTTTCATCAGAAAGGATACTGTCATTTTTTCTTACGACATTTTTCAGGGTAATATCTACAGCAGGATATGTCAGACCGTCAATATCAGAAGCCTGAAAACAAACCTTTGAGTCCTTTAAATCCGTATCAATAATTTTTATATTCTCTGTCGGATAGTTTGAATGAAGCATATATCTGACATCATTCGCAACTGAAATCCGTTCAAGTGTAATATCTCCCTGAGCAACGGGTTTACAGCCCTTATAATAGCTTCTGGCGTAATCGTCATAATTCAGAGAAATACCGACGGCAGAAGAACGCTTTTTCTCAAGATAAATATCACGAAGAACAATATTACGGCAGCCGCAGTCATAAACAGGCTCATTTCGCACACATACCCAGTTGATGCCGTCATATTCCCTGACTCCCGAAGTGTGATTCGGCTTGGTATATGAAGTGTAAACCTCACCGTCGGGTTGCATAACAACTCTGTACACCCGTCCGCATGAGCAGACCGTATCGGAATGCTGAACTCTCATTCCCTCATACCAATCACACCAGGCACCGCCGAGAATACGGCAGAAAAAGCCGGTTGTTGTGTCATCAGACAAATCGTAACAGTTTTCGATAATGCCGTCCTCGAGCCAGCCGACATGAGTGTTTGAAACAGAATAATCAAAGGCATTGAGAGCTATGGGGTCATCAAAGGTGCAAAATTTTCCGTTTCTTACAACAAAGCCCTTGCCCCAACCAAGATGCACACCGTCTTTGTCCCCTGTTATGAAGAGGTTTTCAAGACAGATGTTCTCAAATGCACTCACCTGCAGGGCATAGTCCTTTTTAAGAAGACCGATACATTCAAAATCGCTGACAGTGAGATTTCTGACATAAATCATTCCCACATGGGCACGCAAGCCCACAAGACGGCTGTCCACGCCCCAGTCAGCACTTTCAACCCCGTTGCAATCAATATGCAGACCGTTAATACTGATATTCCTGTTGTAAATTCCATTTGAAAAGCCCTTGTTGACAAAAACATTACCGTTTCGTCCCGTAAAGCTTGCCTGACGGCGAATCTGCACACCCTCAGAAAAGGTTAATGCTGTGTCATCACCGATTTCAATTGTTTCCGAAAGGTCATATGTTCCCGGCTTTTCAACAACAATCTCTCCGCCGAGGTTTACAGCTTCCTGCAAAGCCTGTGAATTGCTCAGGGCGTCATTCCCCGGCAAAAATCCGTATTCGTTAGCATTTATCATAGTCTGTATTCCTGTAAAATTTAATTGATAAAATAATTATATTAAATAAAAGGTACAATAATCAACACTTTTTCATTACAAAGCATGATAATAAGGGCAGATGTCCTCATAAGAGCCGTCTTTCATACGGAAGCCCTTGGGAATTGTACCCAGCTGAGTAAACCCGAGCCGTTCATAAAGATGCCTTGCATGTATGTTTGTTGCAACGACTGCATTGAACTGTAAAACAGTGAAATCATGCACACGCCCCTGCTCCATACAATCAAGTACAAGCTTTTCGCCGATATGCTGTCCCCTGCTGTCTGCCCTGACGGCATAGCTTGCATTGCAGATATGACCGCATCTGCCGATATTGTTCGGATGCAGAATATAAAGCCCGTATATTTTTCCTGTTCCGGTGTCTTCTGCCACACCGGTATATGTCTGGGATGCAAAAAATTCTGCACCGCTGTCAGAATTCAGCAATTCCTCCTGCGGAAAAGCATTTCCCGCTTCTACAATTTCATTCCAGAGCTCAATCATAGCACTAAGATCTTTTTCTTCGTATTTCCGTATTACTATATTCACTGTTTTATACCTCTTCAGATTTTAATCAATTCATATTTCCCTTACCCTTTGTAAGCTGACACATATCATCGTTAATATTCCCTTCAAAATCAAAATGAAGAAGCCCCAATCCTTTGTTCTTCCTGCAGAAAGCCAAGCTTTCTTTCTGTGTCTCTGCTGTCAGCAAAAGTAATATGTGTATCACTTGTATGAATTTACAATTTGCAATTATATTATTCTTTTATAAAAGCTTTATCCCTATCAGGAATATCTGACTTTTCGGTAATATATCGTTCAGCTTTCATTTTCAAACCGTACTTCTCACGCAAAGTAATTATTCTCTGCATCCTTGGTGATGCGTGATGATTGTCAAGTGCCTCCTGATTCTCCCATCTGTCAATCAAAAGCAGAGAATTATTGTCATTTAAAGGCAGAAAGTAGTCATATTGCAGGTTTCCCTTTTCAGCACGGATTTCGTCAACAATCCCCTCTGAAATCATTTCACGGGCAAATTTCTCCGCATTCCCCTGTGCACCGGAATAGTAAATATTTATTGTTATTGCCATTTTATCTCCTGTATAAAGCTATAAATCAAAAAGTGTATTAAATATCTGATAAAAACACCGGGTGTCGGAACAAACACCCGGCTATTGTGTAAAGACTCTTCGTTTTTATCCGACAGTAATATTTACTTCACCGTTTGAAATGATTGTGAGAGTAAGCGTCTTTGTGCTTTCATTCCATTCGGTTTTCATTTTGGCTGAGTTAGTGCCCTTTGCGTTAACAGCAGGCTCTGTTTCATAGCCTGTAAGCTCAATTACCGATGTTCTGAAATTCTTGGGGTCACTTCTCTTTCCGCCGAAAATGTATTCTCTGAGGAATTCATCTTCACTTTCAAGACCTGCACAGATATCGTCAGAATCAAGTCTGAGGTTACACAGCTCAATATTGAGCTTATCTGAATCTTCTTTGAAAATTGCATAGGTATGCGCAACAAAGTTTGTATTAAGCCTGAGTCCGCTGTCAAGAGTATAGCTCACACTCTGCTCACTGTCGGTAATTTTGTATTCATTGCTGTTGAAAACATAAACATAATCATTTATGTCAAACAGAACGCCGTCACCTGAATATGTTTCTTCATACTGTTCATCGAAAAATGCTTTTTTGACAGGATTCAGGAACAACCACTTGGTCCAGAAGGTGAAATCGTTGATTATTGTGCTGTCAGGCAGAACTTCTTTTGCGTCTGAATGAATTGGCAGAATGGGAATCACAAAATATCTGCCTGTTGAGGGTACCCAGTCCTTTGTGCAGTCGAAATAAGGATTTCTGAAGTCTATAAGCTCCTGATAAAGTGTGAATGAATCAGCATAAAGTCCCTGAAGAATGTGTGCTTCGTTGCCCCTGAGTGCATATGTTGCAGGGATATTCATCTTGAATGCCACATTTATTTTTTCCTTGACCTGCTCCTTACTCGGCACAGAGCCGTTAAGAATCATCTGATAGAAAGGATAAAGCACTTCAACCATAGTGGGTGAAAAATACACATTACCGTCAATATACTGATAAACACCGCCTCTGCCGATTGTGCCTTCAATGGCATAAACAGTTGCACCTGCAACCATATCGGCAATCATATCTATGCCGTAAAGTGCGGGGGGATATTTTGCTGTGTATGCGAAATCGGGCTCATTGGGAGCAACGCCGACATCGTCATATTCAAGAAGGCCTTCTTCATACCAAAGAAAGTTTTCAAGGTTAACACCCCAGTTGCCGCAGACGTCATCAAGCCAGCAGCCGAGAATGTTTGACTGACTTGAGAAATGCCTGCCGTGGCCGTTGTGCTTATCCATAATAATGATATTTTCTGTATTTGCCTTCATCAGGTCATAAAGCTCTTTATCCTGAAGAAGGAAATTTACATAACAGGTCTTTTTCCAATAGATATACTCCATATCCTGCCATATAAAGAGGCCGCCGTTTTCAGCGCAAGCCTGTACACAGGATTTCATTCTTGCGAGAATGTTTTTATTTACGCCGTTATCCTCAGTAACAGTATCATAAGCAAGCTTTTCATTCGTGACACCGTTTGTTGAAAGCTCAACCTGGACAAAGCCGATAAGTGTTTCATGTGCTTTAAACAGAGCAGAAAGCTCCTCTATGGTAAACGGGTCACGTTTCTTGTTTGTGCTGAAGCACTCTGACTGAAGCACAACAGGAACCTTGTATGCATCTGTGATTGTGAGAAGGTCATCCCAGAAATCAATCTGCTCCTGAGGAGTAAAATATGTTGTACCCTCATCTATATAAATGACTGTGAAGTTTCTCATATCCTCGGGCAGACCGTAATATGTCTTGATTGCGAGCTCAGCATAAGCCTCACCTGTTGAGGGACAGCCCCAGTTGGGACAGTTTCTTATCATAAACAACGGGTTTTCTTCATCAACATACATACGAAGCCCATCAACCTGCTTTCTTGTTCTGGCAGGCGTCTCCTTGAATGTCAGAGATGATAAGGTTTCAAAATCTGCTTCTGAGGGAACATTGTTTTCAGCCATAGTCTGACAAGGAATCAACAAAAGAGATATGAAAACAAGAAATACACACAGTATCTTTTTCATAAAATGACCTCCTGAATAAATTTCTGTTCTTTATATTATCATATATTTCCGATAAATAAAAGTGCTTAAATTTTTTTATTGTTTTTCCGTCTTTAAAACATCATATTTTCAATAAACAAATCAGAAAAAACGGCATCAGACGACAAGTCAACATATTTTGCATTTTCCGTAAGAACTGTTATATCATTTTTTTCTGAAGCATATTTTACAGTGCCCAGCAGACTGCTGTTATTGACTGCAACACATTTTTTTGCCAACTCTTTCGGCAGCAAGCCTGTTATAACGGCATTTGTTACATTGATTTTTGCAGAAAAACCGCCTGATATATACATTTTTTCAATATCATCAGAAGAAACATTGCTAATTCGCATCAATGTCAGAATTGCAGAATAAACGGCTGATTTCGCAAGCTGATACTGTCTCACATCAGACTGATTCAACGTTACGCCATCTGCAATTTCTATTTTTTCAGCTTCCATATAGCCTGTTTTATCTATTGTCTCATCTGAAATATGAGCCGCTATTATGTCAATAAGCCCCGTACCGCAGATACCTTTTGCCGGAGCATTGCCTATAGTTTTTATTTCTGACAAGGAATAAGCATAAATTGCGCCGTTTGTTGCACTCATCCCGCAGGAAATTGCAGCCCCCTCAAAGCACGGACCTGCCGCAGCAGAAGTGCACACCACAGATTTTTCAGAAAAAAGAACAATTTCTGCATTAGTTCCAAGGTCAACAAGCAGATTATATTTCCCCTTTGACGGCAGACCGATATAATTAAGCCCTGCTGTGATATCTGCCCCCACAAAGGCATCAATTGACGGCAGACTGTAAACTGTTTCAACCCCCTCTATTCCGAGCTTATCGGCATTTTCTGTTTTACCTGCAAGAAATACGGGCTTATAAGGCGCAACGCCCATTGATGAGCAGTCTGTACCGAAGAACAGATGAAGCATTGTTGTATTACCCGAAACAAAAAGCGACTCGATTGTGGGCAGATTGAATTCTGATATAATCTGATTGATTTCTTCCGTAAGAATTCTGTGAAGTGACTCAACACCGTTTTTACGGCAATAATCAATTCTTGTAATAACATCTGCGCCGTAAGTTCTCTGAGGATTTGTGCGGGTTGCGACTTTTATTATTTCTTTGTTATCAAGAGAAACCAAAGCAAGCGCAAGTGTGGTTGTGCCGATATCAAGAGCAAAGCAAAGATTTTCTGTCATTTCTCCGGTTGCGTTCACACCTGTCTCAGAAACGATTTCACCTCTGTCGGGAAGTGACACAACAATATCGGATTCAATAGTATACCGACAGCTCAGCTGCGTTTTTCCGTTGACAGCGACGGTACATTTTTTACACACACCTCTGCCGCCGCAGGGGTGCTCAACAGCATTGCCGGACTCAGCAAGCACCTGTGAAAGAAGTGCTCCGTCCTTCGCATATAGCGTTTTTCCGTTAACAATCACTTTGTACATAAAATCATTTACCTTCTCAAAAGAAATGATGACACCTTTTCAAAACACCGGTTATCTGATGACTAATTATATTATAAAGGATAATAATGCCGAAATCAATGAAAACTTATTCTGTATAAAAAAACTAAAGGAGACAGCTTCCGATTTGGAAATTGTCTCCTTTTTTTCAGTGATTAAAGTTTATGAGATATAAACACTGTAGTCCGCTGTGGGAATATGATAACAGATTGAATCATTACCACCGGGAGGTGTTGAATTGCATATGGTCATATCTGAGAAAATTGTATAACCGAATTCAGGGTCAAGCACCGCACACTCATAAGGTGCAATGTTTGAGGAAAGGAATGCACAACCTGCTGCAATACTGTCTGTGAGCTCAAAACAGTCAAAAACTATCTGTGGTTTTATATATTCTTTTTTCATATAATTTATCCTCTCCTTTCATTAAAGCTGTACGCTTGTGAACATTTCAACAAGTCTCTTGAAGAAATCAACAAGTCTCTTGAAGAAGCCTATAAGCTGCTCAAGGAATGAAATTTCTTCATCTTCTTCAACGGGTACTTCATCAACTGTTACCGTAACAGTAACGGGATTTTCTGACTCGTAGCCGTTTTCATAAGCACCTGTTATTGTGTAAGTGTAAGTGCCTGCTTCATCCTCACTGAGTGTGACAGTCCACTGCTTGACTTCTTCATCATCAATTGTTTCAACATAGCTTTCAATTGCCTCAGGAGTGATAACATTGCCGTTTTCATCTCTGATAACAAGAGAATCAACATCAGTTGAAGTTGTGACTCCGATAACTATTGACTCGCCTGCTGTTACCGTATCATTTTCAACTGCAACATCATCTTCAGTTATTTCAAGGTCAGCATTCACTGCTCTGACTGATGAGCGTGCCATTCTGAATGTTGAATAGCTCGACATAAGCATTACAGGCTCTTCTGAAACAACCTCTGCACCGCCGTTCTGAAGGTTTTCAAAGTAACCGATGCCTGCTGACGGGAATGTCCACTTGAGGTTTGTGACTGATATGATGCCATCTGAAATATTCTGAATAACAACAGTGTCTGATGTGTAGTAAGTGTTGCCGTCTGCACCTGTTACGGGTGTCCAGTTGAGCTGACCTGCGCTCTGTGCACGGAGAAGTCCGTCAACTGAATAGTAAAGGTCAGTAGATGACTTAACTGTTGTCTTTGCAGTGTATGTGCCGGCTGTTGTTGCATAAGAAATGAACATCTCAGGCTGTGTATCACCGACTGCCTTTGCACTTATCTGAACATCATCGGGAATTGCTGAAGCCCAGATTTCAAATGCGACTGCCTGATCCTTAAGAAGATAAAGCTCATTGTTGGGACCGCCTGATGTGTACTTTGAAACATCACTGTTTTCAGCAATACCGTCAATAAATACTACGCCTTCTGCCGATGTGCCGTCTGTGAGCTGATTTGAACCGATAAGCATATCACGCAGCTCAAGGTAGTCAGCATTTGCTTCCTTATCCTGAGTATAAGTATAAGAAATTGTTGCATTTGTAAGTGTATCACCCACACCTGCGGGATTATAAATTCTGACTGCATCAATATAGAATTCATATGCGCCGTCCTTGGCGATATCCATTCTTGATGAATACATGGGTGTAATTGTGATTGTATATGTGCCGTAATCAAGGTCAGAAACCTTTATAACGGGAATCTGATAAAGTGCATTATCTTCCTCAACAGCACTTTCAGTTATCCAGCCCATTGCATATGCAGGCTCAAGGTTGCCTGTATTCTCTGTTACAATTGTGCCGTCAGCTGCATAGTAAGTGGGAGTTACGGTATAGCTTCTGTCTGCTGTGAAGTAAAGAGGAATTCCCGTATCCGTAAGAGTGGGATTGCCGCCTGCACCCTTATAAAGCTGACCGTAGGTATAGCCGTAATATGTGTTGACTGTGTGATTTCTGATTATATCACCGTTCACATCTGCAACAGTCAGGTTGATTGCACCTGTGTCCTTTGATGTGACACTGATAAGGTCAAAGCCTGTACCTGCGAATGTGAATTCCGCCTTGGGCCATGATGAGCCTGTGCCGCCACTGTACTTTGTAAGGGGATTATTCTTTGCACTGACTGAAACATACTTTGCAGAATAGCCGCTGTATGTTGCGCAATCTGCATAAGCATCATCGTAGCCGTATACATTCGCATCAGAAGAACCTGCTTCGTCAGCAGCCTGATAAATCTCACCCTTTACAATGCCTGTGGGCAGAGTCTCTGTGATATTCTGCCATACACCGTAATTATTTGTGTTTGTTTCGATTGACGGGATTGTACCGTCTGTGTAGGTTATTGCATTGCCCTCAAAATCATCCTCATAGTAGATTGATGTTGCAGGGACGATTGTAACCTTTTCAAAAGCATAGTATACAGTTCCGTCCTGATATGTTGCGTCGTTTTCAACCTTTGCACACAGATATATACTGCCTGCATTTGTAAACTGCATTGTGTGAGGCTGATATTCAGCTGTACCGTTCTTATTGACGGTATATGTTCCGAAGCTACCTTCAAATTCCATTTCTGAAAGACTGCCGAACTTTGTAACTTCGTCTGCTGACGGTTCATCAAACATAACACCTGAGTTAGCAGATGAAGGAATTCTGTTCGTAATGCCGATGTATTCATAATCGGGAAGAGAATAACCTTCCGGTGCAGATGTAATATTGTTTGCCTTAACATTGAACTGTGTGGGAAGACCGAAGTCAACAACATAAGTCTGGTCAACAAGCTTAACATAGTCAGAAATCTTCTGAATGTTGAAAGAAATCTTACAGTTGGACTGAGTCGAACCTCTTTCAAGGTAATAGAATGTGAAAGTATGCTGCTGACCGTCAGTTGCAACTTTGTTAAGATACTCGACAGAAGCCTGATTCTGAGCATTGATGCCTGTATTTTCCGCACCGTAAGTGTATGTAATGCCTTCGGAATAGGCATTTGTCACAGTACCTGTTTCTGCATCTGCAATATACTGATATGAAACAGACTTATCAGTGAAGTTGATTGAAGCACTTCTTGCACCGTGAAGACCGCCGTTATCAAGAACAAGAACATTATCAATGTAAACGAGAACGTCATCGTCACCTGAGAATTCAAACACGATATCATTTCCGTCACCGTATGTACCGCTTGAAGGAATGTAGAATTCTGTTGTGAAACTCATACCAAAGTGGTATATACCGTTTTCAACAGTAGACATATTGGCATTTGAGCCATCAAGTCTGTTATTGAACGGGAAAAAGCCTTTAATTGAACCGTTGATATAAGGAGCACTAATAGTGCCTGTTGTTGAATTATCAATTTCGGTGAGTTTTGCTGTTGCCGTATGTTTTATATCGTCATAGCTTGCCTGGAAAACACGCTCAGTATCAGACGAGTCATAAACATAAGTATTTACACCGTGTTCATTTGTATACTCAACAAACGGGAACTGAACATCCCAGTAATATTTTGCATATGTTTCTGTCGGATTGCCCAGCTTGTCTGCAGAAGTAATGTCATTTTTAGAGAAATAATCAGGCACATAAACACTGATATTCTCAAGCGGATTGAGTGTGATACTCTTTGTTGCACCGCCCTGCGTGATATTCATAGTTACATTTGAATGAAGACCTTGAACTTCACCTGTACCATTTGTATCCTGACTTACTGTGGTGTTAATATAAGGAAGCACAGCATACGGATTATGCGAACCGGGAAGGCCGTCAGCATTAAGAGTTGTACTGAAAAGTCCCTGAACTGAAGCACCTTCGTTATTTGTTTCTCCATCAGCCTTTGTACCCGGCTTTTCCCAGACATTCCAGAATGTATTATATTGTACATTATCGCTTTCTGAAAGATTCAATCCTGTAGAATTAACAGCGGGACCTGAAAATGCAAGCGTGTATATTTTTGCATACTCATAAATTGCAGCTTCAACAGCAGCACGCTGTTCATCAGAACTTGACCATGTTGCCGTTGAGAAACCAACAAGGTCCTGAACCTGTGAAAGCAACTCAGGAGTATTATAAATGATATCATACATCTCAAGATAAGCGATATCATTAAAATCTTTACCACCTGAAGAATAATCAGCACCGTCCGCAGAATGATTAGCATCGGGAGTGTAACCGTACTTATAAAGTGTTGCGGCGAAGCCTCTTTTTGCGATTTCAAGTGCTGCAATAGCCGCATCAATAGCATCAATCGCAGCCTGCCACTCGTCATTGGTCGTATCGTTATTATAGGAATCAATACCGTCTTTTATTGCAAGAAGAAGATTATTATATGATTCATCAGAGTAACTACCCTGATTTATCGCAATTGCTTCATGAAGCTTATTGTAAAGTGCCTGCTGAGCATCTGTTTCTGAAACCATTCTTTCATAACGGAACAGACGAAGATTATTATTTGTATTCTTCGCACCTATCCAGCAACCAAAAATATTCTGAGGTGAATCGTAATGGTCTATATACATAACATCTGAAGAAAATGTTCGTGATATATATACATTACCATATGAATCAGCTTCAACAGTAAGTGCTGTTGGCGTGCTTGTGAATGAAAGTGAAGTATTGGTTGATGTGACGGACAGATACTGTCCTGCAGAATTTGTAATATAATACTGATCTGCAGTACCTGCTACACGTGTAAAGGTCAGCTCATAATCAACATATGTTGTTATAACATCATTTGTTATTGTCTCAGCTACTTCTGCAAATGCACCGGAACCTGATGTTGTGGTAATATCCATTACCTCGGTGTCAGTGTTTGTAGTCTGTGCTGAGTCACCATTTTTCTGAGTAACTATATATCTTCCGTCTTCAACGGGAACACTGTACCAGCTTACAAGCTCACCGTTTTCTTTACGCTGCAGAGTCATCGGAGTGTTTGCTTTATTGTTGCTGTCATAATAAATGGAAACATAGAGTGAAACGTCTGAAGATACATTACTGTCACTGTATGCATAATTACCCAAAAAGGCAATGCAATAATTTGAGTTATAAACGCTTCTGAACCTGACTTCATAAGTAGAAGGATCAATTTCTGCGGTCCACCAGGTTTTTTGCTGAGTTCCATCTGTTGTGGCTGACATCTGACAATTATCGTCACTATTATCCTTATAAGCATACAGATATTCACGGACACCGTTTGCATTAAGTCGGGATATATGATAATAACCGGTGCTTGAATCTCTTTCAATAAGCCATGTATCACTGTCTATATTAGGATCAGAATATGAAGCAGCGAAGCCCATACCATCCCACCAGGTACCGTCATCAAGCACATAAGTGTTTGTCATAACACCCCAAGCACCGGATGTTGCGGCATCAGTATTATAATGTCCTGAAATGACATATTCACCGTCGGGAATGATTGTAACTGAAGTCTGCTTTGCAGTGTATCTGCTATACTCAGCCTCGGAACCGGAGGGAGGAGTAAGAGCTGCAATCTGACTTTCAAGCAGAGGCTTGAGATTCTTATACTTAAGAGCAGCATAAGCCTGATTGATAGCAGCTGTTGCTGCTGTTATTTCATCATCAGTAGCCGCATCATTTGTATAAACATTGTAGCCTTCCTGAAGTGCTCTCTGAAGTGCTTCATAAGTAGCTTCTGTATACATTTCTTCATCAGCACTGCTTGCAGTCTGCATAGCATCATAAAGAGCCTGTTTGTTTGTTGTGTCGATTTCAGGCTGATAACGGTAAAGTGTGAACTGTTCGTGTGTACCGGTACCTGAACTGTTTGTCCAGTTTGAGAACACCTGATTTGATGTTGTATCCATGTTCTGAAGATAAGATGTGCCGTTATGGATATTTACCTTACCACTTGAAAGACCTGTGATGCTTGTTTCAACAAGTGTTGTTGACGCTGTTGTTGCACCATTTGATGTACCGATATTGAGATAATCACCGTCATCATTCTGAATCGTGTACTTTCCTGTTGATGAGTTATATGTAATTGTCCATTCATTGGCAGAATCAGTAACTATCTTACCTGTTGTAACACTGCTTGGTGTCACTCTGTCAAAACCTGTTCTTCCATTATTCTTTGTTACTGCTGAACCTGTCATAACACGTCCATTGCCTGACAAGTCTGTTGCATAGAGAATATATTTGCCATCAGGAATAGCCTCACCAGATGATGCGTCATAATAGAAATAACCTTCCTCCTGACTTACGGGAGCATCAAGATTTGCAATATCCTCTTTAAGTGTGGGGCTGATTTCAGTTTCTTCAAGTGAAGCAATTGCAGCATCAATAGCAGCTGTTGCCGCATTTTTTTCTGCATCGGTTGCTGTGCCGTTTGTATACTTTTCATAACCGTCCTGAACTGCATCAAGAAGAAGAGAATATGATTCATCTGTGTAGGCATTGGGATTTTCAGCCATTGCTTTTGTAAGAGCATTGTAGAGTGAAACATCAGCTGCTGAAGCAGGCTCAACTCGTCGATAAAGTTCAAAATACTCATTGATATATGCTGTACTTGAAATATTTTGCGTATACTGACTGAATATCGCTGCATCAGAGTCAGAGAAAAGGTCAAGACATTTTGCAGTATTGCCGTTAAGACCTCTATAAATGACTACCCTGTTTTCCATACCTGCAGACTCTGAGATGTTTGTTTCTACAGGAGTGTCTGATTCTGAAACAAGACAATTTGCTGAGTCATTGATATAAAGATACTTTCCTGTTGAGAGCTGAATAGTATAAATATTTTCAGAGTCTTCTACTTTAGCAATTGTAACCTCGTTAGCTTCATCAGTCTTCAATACAGTGCCGTCAGGAGTAACTGAAACACGCTCAAAACCGGTTTTTGTTGCACCTGAATTTTCATAGTACTCAGGAGTCATAACATAACCCGGATTTCCTGATTCTGTTGAATTACCAAAAATAACATACTGACCGTCTTCTACAAGACCGACATCACCCCAACGGCTGACGTCATTTCCGTCAACTGTATAGAGCTTGAGTGCAGTACCTGATGTGCTGACACCGGCTGTATTAGAAGCTGAAGCTGAATATGTGATGTAATTTGTGCCGTCTCCGATTGTTACTGTGCCGTTTGAATATGACACTGTGAGCTTCTGTGATGTCTTTGAGACAGAAACGCCTGATGCGGAAACATTGAGGAATGAAGTTGTGATATCCTCATCAAGATATGAAATGATATATGTTCCGTCACTCTGTCTGCTGAAGCTCCATCTCTGAGATGATGTTACTGCATCACTGCCGCTTGTTGTAAGCGTGCCTGTTGTGCCTGCTTCCGCATTCAGAGCACCTGTTGATACGGAACCTGAGGTATCGGCACCTGTAATAATATATGTACCGTCGGGAACATTTGAAGGAATTCCTGAGCCGAGTGTGTAAAGCTCATAATATGCGTCTTCAATAGGTGTATCAAGAGCATCTACACTGTCTTTAAGAAGCTCATATCTTGCATTATCATCTAGATTGTCCATATTGACTGACTGGTCAATAACTTCTTCAAACTCGTCTGTAAGCTCATCGCCTGTTTCTGCGATAGATGTAAGACCGATTGACTTTGCTGCAAGACCTGAGGGAGAAACAGTAACATTGATGCTGCCTGTTTCTTCAGTTGACTGAACAATAACAAGTGCTTTGCCGTTGAACATCTGAATCTGAGCAGTTGTGTCTGAAAGAAGAGCAGTTGAACTCTGGAATTTCTGAGTTGTGGCAGGATTACCGTTGTCAACACCTGCAATAACAGCTGCGCCGTCATTGCTTGTAAGTGTAATATTAAGAGTGCCGTTATAGTCGTTTACAAAGTTGCCGTTTGAGTCAACAGCTGTGATTTCAATGTAATTAAAGCTGTCGCCGTCTGCAGTGAGAGTAGTATCGTTGTTCCATGCAGAAACGGTGATGCCTGCTGCAGAGTTTGCATAAACCTTTTTTGTGCCGACTGTATTTGTGATCTCAGCACCGCCCTGTGACTCATAAGCCTTTACGGTGATTTCAGCAGAAGCATCATATTTAACCTCAAACAAAGAATAGAAATTATGGTCATTTGCACCGTCAAGGGTTCCTGTTTTACAAAGTGAACTGTCTGATACACTTTCTGAATATGTAATGTACTGATAGCCTGCTGATGTTGTGTTTGTGGTTGCAGTTGCAGTACCTATTACATTTCCGTTATAAAGAAGCTCAACATAAGGAGCATTTGAGTAGATTGCTACATCAACATATCCGCTTGAATCAACAGCAAGGTTTGAGCTGTTCCATGTACCGGGAACAATGTGAAGTGTTGTATCATTCTTATCCCACATAGAATTGTAAAGATATGCAGAATCCTTACTAAAGCCGGCTGTGTCAACAAAGCCGAAGTATGATGAGTTGGGATATGCAACACCGTTTTCATTAGAACTATATGGTGAACTCCAAGGGGTGGGCTCGCCTATATAGTCAAAGCCTGTCCATACATATTCACCAGAGAACCAATCATTTGTTATAACATAATACCATGCATCGGCTGCTGTTGCACCCCAGCTTACCTTTGATGCATCGTATGCATTAATCTGATAATCTGATACTGAAGCATAGTCAGCCCAATAACCAAATGATGAATTATCGTGTGCATTGTTAGAATAAAAATATCTGTAAACACCACGGCTGCTGAGTGCAGAAGTGGATTCCGTTGAAACAAAAGGCTGACTTATGGAAGAGGCCTTTTCTACCCAGCTTGTAATATGATAGTTACCGCCGAAAACATCTACAAGCTGACCGTTACCTGATGTAACACCACCAAGGTTACTACCGATAGTTATAGATCTGTCGTCATACTGTCTGACAATTGACTTCATATCATTATAGGTTGTTGTGTCATCGAATTCATTTTCAGACAATTCATTACCGAAATCCCATACTGCAATACAAGGATTGTTATGGTCACGCATAACTGACTGTTCAACAACAAACTGATACCATTTCTTACTTGAATCGGCACCGATTATCTGGGTTGAACCGATTGTTCTGTTGCAATAAACACTGAAGTCATATGTATTACTGTTTTTCTGTGAATACCAGTTATCAAAGAACTCTTCCATTACGATGATGCCGAGTTCATTACAGACCTGAAGGAAAACTCTTGAAGGTGTACCGTGTGATGTTCTCACGGTATTGACGCCAAGCTCTTTAAGAATGTAAAGCTGACGGTAGATTGCATCATATTCCTGAGAAGCACCGAGTGCGCCCTGGTCGTGATGCAGACATACGCCCTGAAGCTTCATAAACTCGCCGTTCATTGAAAAGCCCTTGTCAGTTGTCCATTCATACCAGCAATAGCCGTAGGTTGTTGAATATTCATCAATAAGCTCGCCTGTGGAATAGTTAGATACAGATACCTCTGCCGTATAAAGAACGGGATTGTCACAAGACCAGAGAGAGGGATTCTGAACAGACATATTAAGAGTTACGGTGTTGGATGAACCTGCACCAATACTTGCAGGCGACTGAGCCTGTGCAATTATACTGCCGTTCTGATCTTTTATTTTCGCAAGAACAGACACCTGTGCTTGAGATGTGCCGTCATTCTGCAATGTTACCTTAACCTTTGTTGCGCCGTCCGTACCGCCTGAAGATGCAAGGTTAGGAGTCTTTACAGATGTGCCGTTAAGTGAAACATGCACGGGGTTAACGATTGTCATTGTAACGTCTCTGTAAATACCTGAACCTGAATACCAACGGCTCGAAGGAATGGGGCTTTCAACCTTGACTGCAACAAGGTTAGCTGTTGCACCGTCACATACAAGATGCTCGGTAATATCAAACGAGAATGAATTGTAACCGTATCTGTTTGTGCCGAGATTGACACCGTTGACATAAACGGTTGTATACTGATATGAACCGTCAAAGTTAAGAATGACAGTTCTGTCAGCATAATCCTCAGGCATAAGAAAGCTCTTACGGTACCAACCCGTACCACCGGGCAAGCTGCCGCTTTCACCTTCTGTATTAGTCAAGGTGAATTCCTGTTCAATACTGAAATCATGGGGAAGGCTGATGCTTCGCCATGATTTGTCACTGTATGCCGTTGAATGGGCATTGGACACATCACCGTAATTGAACTTCCAGTTCTTATTGAAATTAAGCTCAAGTCTTGCGCTGTCGTCTGCTGCAAGAGAGCTTATTTCCTGCGCAAATGCAAGAATTGAAAGTGCAGGGATTGATGTGAACACCATTAAAAAGCTCATCAGAACTGAAATAAGTCTGATGCCGAAACTGTTTTTTCGATTTCTCATCTTTAACACCTCATAAATAAAATTCTCATAAAAGGTATACCACGCTATTTTATACATAATAATTATACATTATTATAATAGTATTTTCAACACCAAATGTTATTTTTTTAATTTTTTGTTAACAAACACAAATTAAACTACTAAATTCAGTGCATAATTGATGAATTACGCAATATAAATATCCAAAACCGGAATAAAGCAATATTTTTTGTCATTTTCGGAATAAAAACAACCTCCCTGATATTCAAAAAAACAAAAAGAAATAACCCTCAACTGCTCTTTTCTTTACCGCAGCTGAGGGTTACTTCTGTTCACTTTTGAAATCAAGTTTCATTTTTTACACCGATTCCTTTCATATATTCTGTGATACTCTTTCTTATCGGAACTCCTGACCTGAAACTTGCAATTTTCATATATGTAATTCCCGTAGAGTGAGAAACACTTTTTTGGTTCACCGGATGTTCTTTGGGAAAAGTATCTTATGGCTCTGTTTTTTGTTTTATGAGCCTTGGGTTAACTGTACATTGGTATCAACCCTCCTTGTGTCTATATAATAGCATATAATATCAGACATTACAAGACGTAATTTTGTACAAAGTTAACCAAATTTATTTGTTTATTACAGAGATTTTGTCTATTTTAATACATAAAATTGTTGACATTTGAGTATTTTTGTGATATCATAAAGGTGTTGGGGCTTACAGATGCAGGCTCCGTTTTTTATTTTTCCGCAGTCGGAACAGAACAAAAAGAAGTAACCCTCAACTGCCTTTTCTTCCTGCAGCTGAGGGTTACTTCTGATCATTCTTTGTATCGAGCATCATTTTGTGTACCTGCTCTTTCTATAGATTTTCTGATGCTTTTTTCATACTCCGAAACACATCTTTTACTGATTTTGTTTGTAAATTTGTTCCCTTTTTTTAATTACTCAGAAGTTTTTCGTTCCGAAATACTTTTTGCATCTGTTTTCGGCTCACGGTCTGATTTTTTTATGAGCCTTCAGGAGTTTTACCTGTACATTGGTATCACCTCTCTGTGTCTATATAATAACACACTATTCTGCAGATTGCAAGCCAGAATTTTGTACAAAATTGACTATTTTTATTTGTTTATTACAGAGATTTTGTATACAATGTTATTAAAAATTATTGACACAGAGATTGTTTTATGTTATTATAAATGTGTTGGGGCTTGCAGGTGCAGGCTCTTTTTTCTTTTTATTTCATCTTTTTATTGATTTCTGTAACTGAAAAATATATAATTTGTTCTGAGGTGGTACAAAATGACAAAAGCATTAAAAAACAACCCACTTAATAACGTAATCACTGTGTTTATCGGAGCTCTGCTTATGGGCTTTCTGTGGAGAGTCAGAGGCGAAACCGGTTGGGGCTCTTCATGGGGACTTCTGAATGCCGGTTTTGTGTTCACAATGTTCATTATCCTCGCAAAGGGAGAAAGAAAAAAGCTTGATATGAGCTGGCTTTCACTGACTGCGCTGTCATTTATGCTCACGGTTCCCAGCTGGGGCACACTGCTCAATCAGATAACAGGAGTTCTCTATGAGCCTGAAATATGGTCAAAGGACGATGCATTTGTATACGTTCCCGTCTGGACGGCTCTTATTCTTATGCTCAGTCTCGGCTTCGGACTTGCCACGATTTTCGGCATAATGCTCGGCAGAGGCTACAGTGACAAGCAGTGGAAGGTGACGGACTTCATAATTCTCATTGCCGTTTTCTACATAACAGATATTATTGCCAAGGCAACTGTTTCACACCTGATACTCGGTGCA
This sequence comes from uncultured Clostridia bacterium, assembly GCA_937876205.1. Lineage (GTDB taxonomy): Bacteria > Bacillota > Clostridia > Oscillospirales > Acutalibacteraceae > UBA1081. The sequence goes on along the minus strand of CALEII010000009.1, from coordinate 16,867 downwards.
ATTCAGCCCGAAGCAGTTGAGATATTTGAAAAAGGTCTTGCCTCGGCTAATGTGGAGGGAGACATCTACAAGCTGTATCTTCAGCATTTTGATGACCTCTCCTGGGGCAAAAAATTTGACGGCGGCAGAAACTATTTCTCCTCTATTCAGGCAATTTCATCAGTCTTCCGTTCTGCTGCAGCCCTTATCGCAACAAGATTTATAATCAAAGACAAGGTCAGTGCAAACGTCGGCGCAGTTGTGTCGGGTGCATTTTCGGTTGCAATAACGGTTGCTGACCTGTTTTTCTATTTCGGCAACGGCGGATATCATATGGAAAACGCATCTTATCTGCCCGATTTTATCCCTGCCTGGGGTTGCTGGGAATACTTCACGGGCTTTATTGCAGGCGGAATTATAACAGCATATATGCTTCATCTTAAAAATACTGACGATGTTCCCGAACTTGCATTTGCAAGGATTCCCGAAAAGCCTGCCGGTGTACTGAAATTCATTCTCGGTTTCGTATTTATGCTCGGTGTCAGCATTGTAAGACCCGTGCTTGAGCGTTTTGATGACTCTGAATATCAGATAATTGCAACTGTTATTGCAGTGATTATTGCCGTTATCTTTGTAGTTCTGCTTAACATAAAATGGGGCTTCAACACTGAAAAAGTCACAACTGCAAGACTTGTGAAGCTGTTGTTCCCGGTATTTATTACCTATATTCTGTTTACATATATCTTTATCGGCACAAAAAACGAAATGAATATACTGAGTATGAACCAACTGAATCATATTCTCTGCGTTGTGTCGGTTGTATTCACTCTTGGTTGGACAGCAAAACAATAATTTGTCGAGGTGCCCTCGACAAATTATTGTAATTGAAAATTTAAAATTGAAAGTTGAAAATGAAGGTGGTTTTCCTTCGGAAAACATTATATAGAGCGTAGCGGAAAAGTGCGAAGCACTTCCGACACTTTCCATTTTCCATTTTCAATTTTCCATTCGAGCTCTGCTCGACAAATTCTGATTTATGAAAGGTTTCAGCTATGCCGTATCTTTTTACACATTTCAAAGAAAAAATAACACCTGACGGTGAGCAAGTATATTTCGGTATCAGCCTTGACGGCTTACACTGGGAGCAGGTCAACGGCGGTGAGCCTGTGCTCACAAGCACAAAAGGCACAAAGGGTTGCCGTGACATTGAAATTATCCGTCTTCACACAGGCGGCTTTGTCATTCTGACAACAGATCTTGGTATAACATATCACTTTGATGAAAACTACAATGTCAACTGGAAAAAGCTGAACAGTCAGGGCAGCAAAAATCTCTGTATGTGGAAAACGGATGATCTTGTGAATTTCTCCGAACAGAAGCTGCTGTACTTCGGCAGGGATGATTTCGGCTGTCTGTGGGCGCCTGAAATTTTCTTTGATGAAGAAAATGAGGAGTATCTTATCCACTGGGGCTCGACAGTTGCTGAAGATAACTTTACTCATATGTCGATCTACTGCTGCACAACTAAAGATTTCGAAACATTTTCAGAGCCGAAGCTGTTTTTCACCAAGGACAATGAAATTCTCGACTCACATATTGTAAAGACCGGTGACACATATCACCTGTTCTATAAGAACTCGTCAAATCCCCCGATGAATATGCACGCAGCATCAAAAAATCTTTACGGACCATATGAGCACGACAAAGCTTTTGAGGAGTATATGGATAAAGAAATTTATCATCCCGGCTCATATGAAGCTCCAACAAGCTTTGTTCTGCCCGACGGCAGATGGTGTCTGATGCTTGACTTCTTCGGCTGTGCAAAGGAAGAAATGGGCTACATTCCGTTTGTATCTGACAGTTTCGGCAATGCAGATTTCAGAAGAAGTGATGCAGAATTTTCTTTCCCCTACGGTTTCAAGCACGGCGGTGTGATTGAAATCACTCAGGAAGAATACGAAAGACTCAAAAAAATATAATGATACCAAAGCAAAAAGAAATGACCCCCGACTGTCCTTCTGCGGAACTTCAGCCGAGGGTCATTTCTGATCACTCTTGATATCTAACATCTTTTTGTGTACCTCTCTTTCTGCAGTTTTCTGATGCCTTGTTTTCTCCGATATGCATTCCGTTGTGACTCTTTTTTTCAATTCTTTAAGTAAGATTTACTTTTCTTCGAAACTCATTTCTTTTTTAAGGCATCTGACTCATTTATGGTATTTATGAGTCCTGTGGGTTTTACCTGTACATTGGTATCACCTCTCTGTGTCTATATAATAGCATACTGTTTTTCAGATTGCAAGACGGAATTTTGTACAAAGTTAACTAAATTTATTTGTTTATTACAGAGATTTTGTACATAATGTTATTAAAAAATATTGACACAGAGATAATTTTATGTTATTATAAATTTGTTCGGCGCTGCAGTAAGTGCCGTTTTTTTTGCATTGACAAAATACCCCCATAGGGTATATAATACAAACAATGATTTATCAGACTTATTTACGGGAGAGAATCTAATGAACAGTGATTGTTGTTGCCGTCATAAAAACACACCGAGAAGCGACGAAGCAAAAAAGCTGCTTGAGAACAGAATCAACAGACTGACAGGTCAGCTCAACGGAATAAAAAAAATGATAGACGAAGACAGATACTGCGGTGAAATACTCATTCAGGTATCTGCCGTGCAGAGTGCACTTGAAAATCTGGGGTATATTATTCTTGAAGATCATATGAACACCTGTGTTTCGGAAGAAATACGCAAAGGTAACCCGGAAATAATAAGTGAAACGCTTGATCTTATCAGAAAGCTGAAATAGGTGGTTTAATGAAACAGAAATTTGACATTACAGGTATGTCCTGCAGTGCGTGCAGTGCAGCTGTTGAAAGAAGCGTAAAAAAGCTTGACGGAATCAGAAGCGTTGAAGTAAGTCTTCTGACAAACAGTATGACAGCCGAATTCGATGAAACGGTGACAGATGTATCTGCCATCATTTCAGCAGTCGAATCGGCAGGCTACGGTGCAGATGTGCAGGGAAACACAGTAAAAAAAGACAAAGAAAAGAAGCCTGCTGACAGCGCACTCAGAGAAATGAAGACACGACTTATAGTCTCTTTCGCCTGTCTTATTCCTCTTATGTATATCGCGATGGGGCATATGATATCACTCCCCCTCCCCTCATTCCTTGAGGGTGTCAACAACGGAGTTTCATTTGCATTCAGTCAGTTTCTTCTGACTCTCCCCGTTATGTATGTCAACAGAAAATACTACATCAACGGCTTCAGAGCTCTTTTAAAAAAATCACCGAATATGGATTCACTTGTGGCAACGGGCTCACTTGCGGCAATCATCTACGGCATATATTCGGTCTTTGCAATTGCAGGTTCAATAGGCAAGGGTGATACATCAGCTGCATCAGCTCTCATTCACAATCTTTATTTCGAATCCGGTGCAATGATACTTACACTGATTACTCTCGGCAAATTTTTTGAAGCAAAATCAAAAAATAAAACATCAGAAGCAATCTCAAAGCTCATTGCCCTGACTCCCGACAGCGCAGTGGTAGAACGTGACGGCAAAACCATTGAAATACCCGTTGAAAATGTCAGAATCGGTGACACGGTAATAGTTAAATCCGGTGCCTCAATACCTGTTGACGGAACAGTCATTTCAGGCTGTGGCGCTGTTGACGAATCGGCAATCACAGGTGAAAGTATACCGGCAGAAAAGATAGTCGGTGATACCGTCACGGGCGGAACTGTCAATAAAAGCGGTTATTTTAAGTTCACAGCCGAAAAAATCGGTGAAGACACTGCTTTGTCAAAAATTCTTCATCTTGTTGAGGAGGCATCTTCATCAAAGGCTCCCATTGCAAAGCTTGCAGACAAGGTAAGCGGCATTTTTGTGCCGTCGGTAATGGTAATTGCCGCTGTGACATTTATAATATGGATTATTCTAAAAAAGGATTTCAGTATTGCACTTGATATGGCAGTTTCGGTGCTTGTCATAAGCTGTCCTTGTGCACTGGGGCTTGCAACACCTACTGCGATTATGGTGGGCACAGGAAAAGGTGCATCAAACGGAATTCTTATCAGAAGCGCAGAGAGTCTGGAAACTGCACATAAAATCAACACTGTTGTTCTTGATAAAACAGGTACGGTGACACAGGGCAAGCCCTCTGTGACAGACATTTTTGTTGCAGAAGGATGCACAGAAAATGAGCTTCTGACAGCAGCGTATTCATTGGAAAAACTGTCTGAGCATCCGTTGTCTGTTGCCGTTTGTGAAAAAGCCGAAAAAACAGGGACAAAGCCCGAAGCTGCAACTGATTTTGTCAATATGCCCGGTCAGGGTATCACTGCAACCGTCGGCGGTGAAACCGTTTCGGCAGGCAACATTATTCTGATGAATACGATAAATGCAGATATTTCTGAATACACAGACACATCCGACAGACTCGCCAGAGAGGGAAAAACTCCCCTGTTTTTTGCAAAAGGCAAGAAGCTTCTCGGAATAATTGCCGTGGCTGACACAATCAAGGAAACAAGCCGTGAAGCAGTACAGAGCTTCAGAGAAATGGGAATAGATGTGATAATGCTCACGGGAGACAACGAAAAAACTGCAAAACACATCGGTGAAAAAGCAGGCATTGACAATATCATTTCCGATGTACTGCCTGACGGAAAAGAAGAAGTGATAAGGCGTCTGCAGTCAGAAGGCAGAACAGTGGCAATGATAGGTGACGGAATAAACGATGCCCCTGCCCTGACAAGAGCAGATGTGGGAATCGCAATAGGTGCCGGTACGGACATTGCTATTGAATCTGCAGACATAGTGCTGATGAAAAGTGACCTGAATGATGCTGTAGGAGCAATCAGACTCAGCAAGGCTGTCATCAGGAATATAAAACAGAATCTGTTCTGGGCATTTTTCTATAACACTCTCGGAATCCCCCTTGCAGCCGGCGTGCTGTTTATCCCTCTGGGAATCAGACTCAGCCCGATGATAGGCGCCGCATGTATGAGTATGAGCTCCGTCTGTGTTGTGTCAAATGCGCTCAGACTCAGATTTTTCAGATATAAAAAAGAGCCTATTAAGGAAGCTCATACAGAAGAAAGGACGATTGAAATGAAAAAAACAATTTACATTGACGGAATGATGTGCCACCACTGCACAGGCAGAGTTGACAAGGTGCTTAACACACTTGAGGGCGTAAAAGCAGAAGTAAGCCTTGAAGACAAATGTGCATATGTTACTCTCGAAAAAGATTATGCAGACAGCGAGCTGAAAGCCATCATCGAAAACGAAGGCTATACGGTAACTGATATAAAGTGACACAGAAAAAGCACTGCCTCGAGGCAGTGCTTTATTGATAAAATCAGAATTTATCGAGCAGAGCTCGAATGGAAAATTGAAAATGGAAAATGGAAAGTGTCGGAAGTGCTTCGCACTTTTCCGCTACGCTCTATATAATGTTTTCCGAAGGAAAACCACCTTCATTTTCAACTTTCAATTTTAAATTTTCAATTACAATAATTTGTCGAGGGCACCTCGACAAATTACTGTTTACAGGTACATTCTGCTGTATCTGGGACTGATTTCAAATTTTCCGTCAGAATATATATCTGTGATAGTAACGCCCTGAATCCAGTCTTTTTCTTCCCAGGCTTTTTTATCATACATTGTGTATGTTTCATATCCGCCGGGCTGACTGTAAACAAGATACACACCGTCATATATTGCACAGAAATCATTTACATGGTCATGACCTGAAAAAACAGCTTCTGTACTTCCGTGCTTTTTTATAAGGGCAAACATACCGCTGTTGATTGCTGATGAACCGACTCCTTCATAAGCTGAGCCGTAAAGAATCTCACACTTGTCGGTAAACTGCCATTCACCGTCTTCATCCTGGTAAATTGCGTTTTCATACTCCTTGAGAGGAATGTGCATATACATAAATGACTTCACATCACCGTACTGTGAGCTGAGCTCTGCTAGCTTTTCTTCATACCACGCCATCTGGCTCTTTTTGAGGTAATCATAACAGCCGACATCTGCAGGAACATTCTGCTCTGCACGGTATTCATCAAGAATATCTCTGCCTGAGTCAAACATAAACAGAGTCTTGAGAATTTCATCTTCACCTTTAAGAATGTTGATACAGTAGTTGCAGTAGCCGAACAGGTCTTCTCTGCCCTGACGGGCAAGGCAATGAGGGAATGTAGTCTGACACTTCATAAGAAGCTCCTTGAATCGCCCCTTTTCTTCTCTTGCTTCGTGGTTGCCGAAAACAAATGCCCAGTAGACGCCTACCTCTTCCATAAACTGCCCGAATTCTATCGCATCAAGATGCTGATATTTACCGAGAATTATATCCCCCGTAAGAATAACAAGGTCAGGTGTTGTGGCTTTTATATGCTTCATAAGCATACCGATGCACTTTTTTCTTTCATTGGGATCATCACCCAGATGAAGGTCTGTTGTGCTGAGGATTCTGAAGCCCTTATCAACAATATTACCGTTTTTATCGGTCTTTGCAATTGTCACACTGTCCTGCGTTTCTGCAATAATTCTGACATCTGTGCCTACCTTGCTCACATCAACTGTCTTTGTGAATCTGTTTTTGCCGATAACTCCGCCTGTGGCACCGTATAATGCTCTGCTGACACCGAGCAAGGCCTTATCACTGTTTATTCTGAAACTTTCGTATAATTTATTCATAAAAAAACACCTCGGAGAGATTATATAATTCTCCGGGGTGCTTTGTCAATATTATTTACTGTTTACCCAGCTGTTTTACAAGCTGATTGCCGTAGACTGCCGCTCCCGTCACAAGGACTCCCTGTACGGCTGAGTCAATATTCAACCCTCCCAGCGCAAGAGCACCTGCAATACCCAAAGGCAAAAGGATGAGAGGAATCCATTTATCCCTGATTTTTTCTGTGCTCTTGATTATCTTGCCTATAACAAGCAGAACGGGAATGAGTATCAATGCGTTTTCTGTTACATATTCAAAAAATTCCGTAATAACATCTCCTTCAGTTAATGTATGAAAATACCGTTGCAACAGCGCCCGACATAAATGCACCGATAAAAGCCCACAGGAGCTTGTTTCTGAATGCAAACGGTCTGTTTTTCACTTCTTCAAGCTGTGTGTGCATATTGTTCATATCCTCACGCATATGCTTTACTTCAACAACCATATCAGAAACCGACTGTGTGAGTTTTTCAATAGAATCTATGCGGTGATGCGCCGATTTTATGCTTGTTTCAGCACGGGTAAGCCTCTCCCAGACTTCCTTTTCTTCCATATTATCCGAGTCCTGCAGACTTCCGGAGCACCTCCCTTGCATCAGCAGCAGTAATAATGCCGTCTTTGTTCATATCGGCATTCAGCTTATTCTGTCCCGACAATGTTTCAATTTTTGCCGATGTGCGAAGCACCGTTCTTGCATCTGCAGCGGTGATTTTACCGTCATTGTCCACATCGCCTCTGAGTATTGAAATATAGCAGTAATTAAGGTCAAAATTACCGCTGAAGCCGTCAATTGAACCACTGCTTGTATACTGCCAGATATCGTATCTGCCGTTATAGGTCACAGAGCTGTAATACTGGGCAATCCATTTCACCTTGGTATCGTACCATTCATCAACAAGGTAATCCGTAAACCAGTTTTTGTTTGCATAAGTTCCGTAAACGTAGCCGGCATTTTCAATTTTTTCACAGAAAGCCTTAGCCATTGCAAGAATTTTTTCTCTGCCCAGTGACGAGATTCTTGACTCCTCAAGGTCATAGAACACCGGCAGGTCAGGTACAATACCTCTGAGCAGTCTCAGAGCATGCTGTGCCTCATTTTCTGCCTTCGCCACCGTTGTAGCATAACTGTAAAGATACACACCGAAAGGGATATTGTTATCAATACAGCCTCTGACATTGTTCATAAACTGAACATCATCCTGACTTGTATAATCACCGCCGAAGCCCAGACGGATTATTGCAAAATCTGTCTTGCCCTTCATAAGAGCCCAATCAATTCTGCCGTTGGCGTAAGAAACATCAATACCCCTATAAAGTATATCAGCCATCATTCTCCTCCTTCCGTGACACTTTCTGCGGCATATACCGGTGAAAGTGCTTCTCTGAGTCTTTCATACTCATCTGTATTGATTTCTGTCATTTTTTCATCTGTTGAAACGGAGCTTCTTGCCTCAACAGAGACAACAGCACCGTTCTCTTCAATCTTGTAAAAAAACATAATTTACCCCCAAGCTATCCAGAAATATTCTGCACCGAAGCAGTTGTATTTCTTATCTGACGATGCCGTCTGCTTAAAACCGCCCTCACTGACACCGTAAGAGCTGTAACCTATGTTTGCAAACGCCTGATGAACTGCATTTGATGTTCTTGTTCGTGTCATTCGTTTGTTCTCAGAATCAAAGACGCAGGCTATCAGTGACGGTGTTGACTCACTGCCGGAAAATGCTGACGAAACCGACGGCAGAAGCGTAAACGCATACCCTTTGGGCGTGAAGGAATCGCCGTTACGGTCTGTAAGTCCTGTAATCTCAAAGCTTGCATTTGCTGTCATTGTCTTATAACCGAAAGCAAAATGCTGACTGTCGCTGACATTCACAACGGCATTCTCAAACGCCCTTACATCGTGAGTGCCGTTAATTTTTATTGTTATGTCATCTTCGGGCAATATGTAGCCGCTGTTGACCTTGTTTATTGCACTGTCGAGCTGTGCGCCCGTATGTGACATATTGTATTCACTCATCCGAGCACCTCCGTTATGAATTTATCTATAGCTTCCCCCGAATAAACGCTTGTGTATGCTTCATCAGAGCCTGAGCCGTTACGCTTTGCAAGCACTGTTCTGCCCTCGGAATCAACAACTGCTTCACCTGATGAGGTATAGAGCTGACAGGTATCATCCCAGTTGCCGTCCTGTGTTTTCACAAAGACACATATTCTGTAGTCACCGTCTGCGTAGCCGAGCTCCTTTGCTTCAACGTCAAATGTGACCGAGGTAACGGCTGAAGACAGTGTGACAACTCCGTCTGCAGCAGTCATATCATCACTGAGAAGACAGTAGCCGATGCCTCTGCCGTAAATATCATCTGCATAATAGCCTCTTGCCTCATATGCCGTGAAAGGCGTGTCTGATATCACAGTCACGGTTGCCTTGAAATGCTCACTTATTCTGTTTCTGTCCACTGAAATGCTGACCATATCAGACACTCCAGTTGCCGTTGTATTCTCTTGCAAAGACCTTGATGATTTTCACGCCGTCATCTGGCGAAACCTCACTCAGGTCATTTCCGTAAAGAGTAACGGTAAACTCTCTGCCTGCAGCGTATTTGCCAAGCCCGCCGAAGTTTGCGGAAAGTCCGCCGCTGATATTCACGGGGATTGTTTCACCGTTTTCATCAACAACGGTGATTGCAGAGCCGAAGGTATCGGGAATAAGAAGGCTTGTTGCATCATCGTGAAGCACGTTGATGCTCTCTGCCGTCACGACCTTGAAGGCTGAAATATCCTTGTCTGCAGTGAATGTGAATGTGGTGACATTCTTGCCCTCATTATTTGAAATTCTTGAAACAGAGGGACCTGAAACAGTGACTGTAGGCACTGCAGTGTAAAGCGTGATTGTGTCACTGACACCGTCGCCCTCATTGTAAAGGTCATCTCTGATAAATACCGTAATTTCCTTTGTTCCGTCACCCTCAGAGAGAACAACTGTCTTGTCGTAGGCAAATTTCACCCATTCACCTTCATTTGCCACATCACCGTAAAACGCCATATAGTAACTGTCGGCGTTTGCTTTATCCTCTTCTGCAAGAGTGATACTTACGGTGACTGCAGTTGAGCCTGTTCTGACTTCGCCGTTATTTATTGATATTGCCAGCGGTGTCACGCCGGTATTGTCAAGAGTCAGATTTATATAACTTGCCATTTATACTTTTTCTCCTTTGCTTTCATTGTTTTCAAGTGCAACATAGAGATAGGGTCTGTTGCGCTTATCTCTGTCATATATGACACTTGCGTTTTTTGAAACTATCTGTTTTATGTCAAGGGGATAATACTCCTTGCCCTTGTGCAGAAACATTATGTCCCCTCCTCGATGAAATACAGTGATTTTGAAGTTTTCTCATCAGCAGGCAATGAATTATACTCATCACGGGTGCCGAACCACCAGTCAGGAAGCTGAAAATCCTGAGTCACGCCGTCATCATAGGTGACCGTGAGTCTGTTCTCTGTCTGATGAATTTCGCTGATACCTCTGCCACGGGGACCCGTAGGATACGTTCTGACACATACACCGTCAGTGTTTTTTTCAGCACAGATATTATTGCATAAGTTCATCATTCAGCCTCCTTAAAACAAGAATCTGATTTATCGGCTTCAGACGCTCATCGAGCGCAGGCAGAATGACGCTTTTTCTGCCGTCAGCCGTTATCAGTCCAAGCTCAAATATATACTCACCCTCACCCAGCTCAGGTGAGAAATTCATATATTCACTGTCAGACACCGTATAGCACAACGGCGTGAACGGTTCAGAAGACTGAGCTATGATAATGTAGTATCTGTAGCCCTCGGGAAGCAGATATTTTTCGCCGTTTTCCGTGTGGTCAATAACAAAGTTAATATCATTATATTCGGGAACGATAAGTCTGTTTACAATCACGCAGCAGCCTCCTTTCCGTCATAATAATTCTTGAGCTTTCCGGCAATAATCCTCATATCAGTGATTTCCTGATAAATGACATTGAGCTTTCTGCCGAGAAACCATATTCTGTCCTTGTCAAAGCTTTTCTGTGCATCTTTAAGCTCAAGTCTTACTTTTTTTGCCGTATCCTGAAGCTGTTTTATATTTTCTTCATATTCAAGACCGAGTTCATAAAGTGATTTCTTCATGCCACAAGCTCCTTTCCGTCGATGCACCTTATAATTTTGAAGCCGAAATTCTCGGGAATGGGATTTCTGCCGTCAAGCAGGTAATTATAAAGCACAACATACTTCATACTGTTGTAGATTTTTGATTTGGCTCTTTCGCCTGCCCTTCTGACTGATTCCTTGGGCATTCCGAAAGCCTGAGAAATGCTGTTTAGCGTACTGTCGGCAAACCACTGCTGCTTCAAAACAAAACGCTCTGTGTCGTTGAGTTCGTTTGCAATAACTGCTGCAAGAACATCCTTTTCGGCAAGAAGACCTGCTTTGTAAAGACAGGATGCGCACTCTCTGTCTATGCGTTGCAGCTCCTCTCTTGCTGAAGTGTCTTCAGTTCTGAATTTTTCTTCAGAAGAAATGTATGATTCGTATTTCACATTTTCATCTCCTTATACGGTACGATATTTTTATCGAACAATTGTTCTTACCACTTTGAATTATACAAACATTTGTTCACATTGTCAACCGTTAGGGGATAATTGGTTTTTAATGTCCCCTATCAGGGACACAAAGCTGAGCCGATGTATGCGACTGCATACAGTCGGATAAAATTTCTTAAAATATAAAAAATAATTAACATTCAGTTAATGTTTGTATTTATAATAATAATGAATTCTTTTATCCTGGAGTTGAGATAATTGATAAACAAACTCGCATCGTGGATAACAAAGCACCCGAAAACGGTAATACTCATTGCCGTCGTGCTTCTTATCCCTTCCATATTAGGTTTTATTTTCACCCCCGTAAACTACGACATTCTCTCATATCTGCCCGAAAGCCTTGACTCGGTAAAGGGCATAAACATTCTTGACGAAGATTTCAATGAAGCGTCAATGGGTATCGTTGTGCTGAAGGATGTTGACTGGGATGAAGCAAAAAACCTTGAAAACAGCATTTCAGAAATAGAAGCTGTCAAAACTGTTCTGTGGATGGGTGCACTGTCTGATTCACCGATACCTCTGTCAATGTTCCCCGAAGGCGTGTCATCAATGCTCTATAGTGCAGACGGCAGCAGCACGCTGATGATGGTGCAGTTCAATACCCCCGGCTCATCAGCACCCACGCTTGATGCGATTGACCGGATTTCAGATATGCTGCCTGAAGGCTGTCTTATAAGCGGCACGGCAGCGATGACATATGATATGAAGGTTATGCTTATGGAGCAGACACCTTTGTACGCAGGTATTGCAATAGTTCTTGCACTGATAGCACTCGGTCTTACAATGGAATCGTTTATGCTTCCCATTGTAATGCTTATGGCACTTGGTATTTCCATAATCTACAATATGGGTACTAACTTTATGTTCGGTGAGATTTCATTTATCACTCAGGCTATAGCTGCAATACTTCAGCTGGGTGTCACAATGGACTATTCCATCTTCCTTATGGACAGATATGTGGAAGAAAAGCCTCGCTACAGAACCCGTGAAGCGGCAATGGCAAAGGCAATTAAGGGCACATTCGTGTCACTCACAGGCTCGTCACTGACTACCGTTTTCGGTTTCCTTGCGCTGTGCTTTATGAGCTTCACGCTCGGTCTTGATCTGGGACTTGTTATGGCAAAGGGTGTTATTTTCGGCATTCTCACTGTTGTAACAGTTCTTCCTGCATTGCTCCTTGTGTTTGAAAATGCTATTAAGAAAACTCACCACAGAAGCCTTGTCCCGTCATTCGGCGGTCTCAATAAAATCACAATCAAGCTGCGAAAGGTTTTAGCAATTATCTTTGTTGTTATGATAATTCCCGTATGGCTCGCACAGAACAACGTAAAGATGTATTACAATATGATGGAGAATATGCCTGAATCAATGGGCTCAATTGCAGCTATGAACTCTCTGAAGGACGACTTCAATATGGCAAGTATGAATATGGTGCTTGTTGACGAAGACCTGCCCGACACAGAGAAAATCGAGCTTGCAGAGAGACTTGGTGAGCTTGACGGCGTTTCGGCAGTTATCGGTCTTAATGCAATGATGGGAACGTCAATTGAGGCAAGCGTTCTTCCCGATGCTATAAAATCAATGCTTATTGCCAACGGCAGAGAGCTTATGATTGTAAACTCTGTCTACTCCCCTGCATCAGACGAATGTAATGCTCAGGTTGAAGCGATAACAGAAATCATAAAGGAATATGATGCCGAGGCTTACCTCACGGGTGAGGCTCCTATGTATAAGGACCTTGTTGAGGTCACCGACAGAGACTTTATCATCACAAACATCATCTCCATTGCGGCAATATTCATACTGATTGCAATTATCTTCAAATCAATTTCAGTGCCTTTCATTCTAGTGCTTGCAATTGAGTTCGCAATATGGATTAACATTGCAATCTCGTTCCTTACAGGGGAAGAAATCTGTTTCTTCACGCCCACCATTATCAGCTGCGTTCAGCTTGGTGCAACGGTTGACTATGCCATTCTTCTCACAACACGATTCCGTGAAGAACTGATGAACGGCAAAGAAAAGAAGGAAGCAATGAAAATTGCTGCCGACTCCTCACACAAGTCAATTTTCCAGAGTGCGCTGGTATTCTTTGCCGCAACGATAGGCGTTTACATCGTGTGTGACATTGATATGGTCCGTTCAATCTGTATGATGCTTGCAAGAGGTGCATTTATCAGTGCGGCAGTTATTATGTTGTTCCTGACTCCCGTGCTTGTTGTCTGCGAAGGCTTTATCAACAAGACAACATACAAATGGCGTGTCAGAACATCACCCGCAGAAGACGACACTGAGGAAGAAGAGCCCAAGAGTGCTCCTGTTATAAAGCAGATAAAAACTCCCATACAGCCTGCTGTTCCTCACGTAATAACATCCAAGCCGAAAAAAGCGGTAACTGATAAGACTCAGCGAAAGATTGCCAAGGTGCCCGGCAAAGCAATTCCGGTGCCGACAGATATGGTGATTGATGAAATATCAGAAAAAGAGGCACAGGAGCTTCTGGATAAAATTCTCAACTCTTCCGGAACAGGAGATGACACACAGTGAAAAAACCAACACTTTTTAAAAGAATAACTGCCCTTCTTACAGTACTTGTTATGCTTCTGCTCACCTCCTGTGCGGCAGATAAAGTCACAGAAGAGCCTTCAACAGGTGAAGACGTGCCCGAGGTGTTCAATCTTTACACAGAAACCACTCAGACCGTAGAGAAAAAGGAAACCGTTTATGTAAACCTTGACGCAAACGGCAAGCCTGATGTGATAACTGTCTCAGACTGGCTTCACGCAGACAGAAGCGGGCTTTACATCAATGATATAACAACTCTTAAAGATATCCACGCAACAAGAGGTAACTATTCTTCATTTACTGCAGAGGGAAATCTTGTCTGGCACACAGACACCTCTGATGTATATTATGAAGGCACATCCGAAGCTCCTCTTCCCGTAGATATCAGTATAAAATACTTCCTTGACGGCACAGAAATCGCACCCGCAGACCTTGCAGGAAAAAGCGGTAACGTAAGAATGGATATATCATTCACAAACAACCTGAAAAAGGAAGTTGACATCAACGGCAGAAAGGTAACAATGTATACTCCCCTTGTGACTGTTGGCGGAATAATGCTTCCGTATGAAAATTTCACAAATATCGAAGTGACAAACGGTATGTCCGTTGGCGGCGGAAATTATGAGGTTGTTGTACTCACAGGAGTACCCGGAATCAATGAGAGTCTCAGTCTTGACAGCATTGACACCTCTGCAATTGAAGGCATCTCATTCTCAGACACATTCTCAGTCACAGCAACCGTAACAGACTTTGTTCTCAGTGACGCATACTTTGCGATGATTCCTCTTTCATCACTCAATATTGACCTTGAAATGCCAAAATCTCTTGAAGATGTGAAGGATATTCTCACAGAGCTCAAGGATGTTCAGGCAATTCTTGAAAAAGTTGACCCGCAGAACGTTCTTATGGACTTTATGACAGACACTGCCAAGGTAAAAGAAATGCTTGATGTTGTGCAGAAAGGTCTTAAAGTCTATAACGAGAATGAAAAAATGCTCAGCACAATGACTGAGCTGCTCACACCCGAGAACATAGATACACTCTCAAAATTCCTTTCATCTCTCGATGCAGAAGAAATGGAATCTATGATGGGGCTTATGTCAAATCTCCCTGCGCTTTCAAACGTCATCACTTCTCTCAAGGATCTTTCTGACGGACTTGAAGAAGTCAAGCCCATTCTTGACAAATTCTCTCAGGCTCTTGAAGACCCCGAGGTTGCAGCATCAATGGAAAAGCTTCCCCAGACACTCGCAACACTCTCAGAGCTTATGACTTATCTCAATGAAAACAAAGAGCTGCTTGATATTATGACAAAGCTTCTTGCTTCAGAAGATGTGAAAGAGCTCAACGACGTTCTTGACAAGCTGGAAAACGGCAGCTTTGACCTTGGCAGCACAGACATTTCAGGTATGTCTGCCGAAGCACAGGAAATCATCTCAAGAATGAAGCCCTGGATGCAGTCTGATTACAGCATATACACAACAGCACCCGACTATATGTCAACAAGCTGTATGTTTATCTGTAAAACAGCCCCCATAAAATAATCACTTTGCTGAAAAGGCAACTGCAGAACGCGGTTGTCTTTTTTCTTTACCTGACAGAATGTAAATTTCTGTAACGTTCACAATTTGTTAAAAAACATTTGCTTTTTTATTAAAATATGTTATAATGGACTCAAACAGACAGGTTTCTGCCTGTCCCGACAACAGAAAAAAGGTCGTGCAGATATGAAAAACTCAAAACTTTTGTCAATCATTCTTGCAACAGTTATTTTTTCAATGTCAATACTTGCCGTGCCTTCAACGGCAGAGAAAGCATCACATTCAGGTTTTCTGAATATGCAAAAGCCCTCAAAGGCTGAAATAGTCAGTCTGACAAGAGATGTTCCGCTTGATGATACAGACAATTTTTACGTCACTCAGCCATCGGTTATATACCCCTATTCTATGGGTGAGGTCAAAGCTGTTATTCAGCAGAACGCACTTAACAGATTCAATAATTACCGCAGACTTGCAGGGCTGGGCAGTGTTACGCTCAATTCAGAATACACACAGTATGCTCAGGGTGCTGCAGTTGTTAATGCGGCAAATAACGTTATGACCCATTACCCCACCAAACCTGACGATATGCCTGATAGCTTTTTCAAAATATGCGAATACGGTGACTGTCATTGTAATATTGCCGATTATATAGGTTATCATCCCGACATTGGTCCTCTTTGTTTTTCTGTTGATTTATGGATGGATGACAGCGACCGGCACAACATAGCTCAGCTCGGTCACAGACGATGGATGCTCAATCCGACTATGGGCGAAACCGGTTTCGGTTGTGCAACATCTGCAGAAGGATGGGTGCACACGGCAGTTTTCGCTTTTGACAACTCGGTCAGAGCCTCTGATTATGATTTTATCAGCTGGCCGCCATCAGGCTATATGGTTAATGATACTGAATTTTTTACAACAAACTACGCATGGAGTATTTCACTGAATCCCGAAAAATACGATATAAGAAATCTTACTGCTGCCGATGTAAAAATCACTGACGAAAAAGGCAGAGACTGGAGTTTTGAGGGCAACGGCAATGATGACGGCTTCTTCAACATAGACCTCAACGGCTACGGAAGTAACAGAAATGCCATTATTTTCAGACCCACGGGTATAAACAAATATGAGGGTGTATATACTGTTGAGGTTGATAATCTGAAAACTGTAAACGGAACTCCCACGACGCTTATTTACACAGTTGAATTCTTCGCATCTGACGATATTTATGAAGAAACAACAACACAAGCTCCCACAACAGAGGTAACAACCACCGCTCCTCCTACAACAGAGACTACAACAGTACCTTCCACAACAGAGACCACGACTGTACCTCCTGTAACAACTACTGAGGTGCCCACAACAGACGAAACAACCACCGTTCCTC
>CALEII010000008.1 GCA_937876205.1 uncultured Clostridia bacterium | reverse complement strand
GGGCATCGGTCCCTACACGATATCAGTAAATCAGCTCAATAAATTATTGTTTGTTGACAAGCAGATGAGATTTTTATATAATATACAAAAAAACCCTGAAGGGGAAATTCTTATCGTTACCGTAAAAAAGAGTATTGTGTATATTGTAATTCTGCTGCTGACTGCTGTTATGTTCTCGTCAACGGCTTCAGGTGCGTCTGCTCTTACGGTTGACCGCCTTGATTACACTGCTGAGCTCAGAAGTGACGGCTGTGCATATGTCACCGAGGTGTGGACAGTCAGCTTTAACAGTGAATATGACGGCTTCAGCCGTGAAATAGTCATTCCTGAAGATAATTTTGAGCTGTTTGGTGAAATTCGTGATGTAACTGTTTCTGTAGACGGAAATCTTTGCAGCCTGACAAGTGCTGACGATGCTCTCAGCGGAACTTATTCTCTTGAAAAATCAGAAAACAGCTATAAAATCAGATGGCATCTGACAGGTGATAATGCGACCCATGTTTTTTCACTTCGTTATCTGAAAACAGCAAGCGTGAAGCTCTATGACGAGAGAGCATATTTTTACACAACTGTCATTAACGACTCTGATGAATACGGTATATGCCGTGATGTTTCGGTAACGCTGAAAACTCAGAAGAAATGCTTCCCCGAAGATTTTACGGTTGTTGAATCAGGCTCACTTGCAGGCAAAAAGTCAGACAGTGAAATTGTATTCAATGCTGACAACTCTGCAGGGCTTATAAAGGTTGCAGTTTCTCTTCCTCAAGGTGTTTTTGATGTGCAGTCACTTCCTGTGATTGTTGACGACACAAGGGCAGAAACAGCCATTGTAGTTATTGCTTGCGTTCTTACGGCGGCAATTGTTGTTGCAGGCTGGTTTTATTTCAGGAATTTCAGGCGTATTTTCAGAGCAAGGCAGGAAAAAAAGTGCCGTAAAAAGGTTTATAAAGAGTCTTCTTATGAAGCGCAGGCAGATGTTCTTCGTTTTGTAAGCCCTGCCCGTATTATGACTCTCGTTTCTGACTCAACACTCAGCGGTGCTGACAGATTTATTGTGACAGTCCTCGAGCTTATAAAGCGTGGGTATATTGAAACCGACGGCAACGGTTTTTCATCAACCTACACATCTTTCACTGACAGTGTAAAAAGACCTCTCGACAGGTTTGAGAGGGAAGTGATAGAGCTTTTCGGCACAGAAAAATGGCAGAAGGTTATCCTCAGACCCCGAAGATTTTATGCCGTTGCGGAGAAAATGTATAAAAAAATTCCGTTCCTCACACCGTCGATGCTGTTTACGCCTGACGGCAGACGTCTTGTATCGCTGTGCTTTGAGCTGAAGCTTTCTGCAAAGCGTCACGAATTTACAGCGCCTGAAGAAATTTCAGATGATTTTTTCAGAAACGGAAAATATACCTCGGCAGACCTTCTTATTTCACTGTTTAATGAATATGATTTATCGTCGGCAAAAGATTTCAGCAAGGGCGATGTCGATAAATTCAGATATAACCTGTTTCTTCTCAGGGACACCTACGACGAGGGCAGAAAAATAGCCTTTGATGAAGAGGTGCGCCGCAGAATGCAGAAATCGAAGAAACATAAAATCAGAAAAACGGTGACTGACGATGATAACGATACTCAGTAAGATTTTTATAAAAAAAGAAGGTGCTGCTTCAGAAAGCAGTATCAGAAGCGCATACGGCACACTCTGCTGTGTGCTTGGAATTGTGCTTAATATTATTCTGTTTGCAATCAAGTATTTCGCAGGTGTTTTAAGCAGATCGATTGCCATAACTGCAGATGCCTTTAATAATCTGTCAGACGCAGGGTCTTCTGTGATTGCTCTGGCGGGCATCAGGCTTGCAGACAGAAAACCCGATAAGGATCATCCGTTCGGTCACGGCAGAATGGAGTATCTTTCGGGGCTGGCAGTTTCGGTTATTATCCTTCTGGTGGGATTTGAGCTGTTCAAAGGCTCTGTGGAGAAGATAATCAATCCCGAGCCTGTTGATTCGGGAATTGTGACAATTGTTATACTTTGTATCTCCGTTCTTGTGAAGGGATATATGTTTATTTATAACAGAAGCGTCGGCAAAAAGATAAATTCAGCCGGTATGAAGGCAACTGCCCTTGACAGTATAGGTGATGCCGTGGCAACGCTTGTTGTTCTTGTGTCAACGGTCATTTCTCACTTTACCGAGCTTCAGATAGACGGCTGGTGCGGTGTGTTTGTGTCAGTGTTTATCTTTGTTGCAGGTGTGCGTTCAGTCAAGGACACCGTAAATCCTCTTCTTGGTATGCCGCCCGATAAGGAGTTTGTTGAAGGAATTGAGAAGACCGTAATGTCATATGATATGGTTATCGGTATTCACGACCTTATTGTTCACGATTACGGACCGGGCAGAATTGTTGTCTCGCTTCACGCAGAGGTTGACGGCAAGGAAGATATTTTTGTGATTCACGATGTGATTGACAATATAGAGGTGAAGCTCGCTGAAGAATTCGGCTGTATTGCTGTTATACATATGGACCCGATTGAAACTGACAATGAAGCGACAAATTCAATGAAAAATGCAGTGCTTGAGATTGTTTCGGAGTATAACCGGAATGCAACCGTTCACGATTTCAGAATGGTGCCCGGCTCAAGTCATACAAATCTGATATTTGATGTGGTGATTCCTCACGATGTGAAGAAAAATGATTCACAGATAAAGAATGATATCTGTGCTCTTGTGTCTTCTCAGCTTGAGAACTGTAATGCCGTAGTCAACATTGACAGACCTTTTGTATAAATTGACAGTTGACATTTTTATCTCAATAATGTAACTTATATATTGAAAAAAGAAATAATAGGAGGATAAAATGAAAAAGATTTCAGTAATGCTCATTTCTGTTATAATGCTCTTTTCCGTTTCGGTTATTGCTTCGGCTGAAGATGTTGCAATCGGATATGATTCATCATACAATGCAGATAACGGTATGGTCTATGTGTCCGTTTATGTTGAGAATGCGATAGGAGTTCAGGCAGTTGATCTGAACCTCGGTTTTGATGAAGCAATGTATTCTTTTGAGGATTATGAAACAGAAGAAATTGCAGACGGTATGATAATTGCCGCATATATTGAGAGAATTCCCGGTCTTGCAACGTGCTCCGTAATTTTTACTGAGCAGTGTGTTGAAAGTGACCTTGCTGAAAACGGCAGACTTGAGCTTGCAACATTTATATTCAAGCCTGTGGGAGAAAACTATGATATAAATGAATTCTATCTCTGGACAAGCTGTCTGCAGATAGACGATAAAGATATTTTCGCTCAGGTTGAGGGTAAGGGTAATGATTCTCTGCAGGAGGATAAAACAGAGCTTGTCACAAGCCCTCCCACAAAGGCGTCTGATAACAAGGATTCAGACAACAAGGGTACAGACGGCATAAGCGGCAGTCTTACTTCAAAATGGTATGTTTATGTGATTGCAGGTGTTCTTGCAATAGGTGCAATTGCAGGAATTGCAATGGTGGCAATCAAGAGCAATCATAATGAGGAAGAAAAGCCTCAGGAAGATGAAGCACAGGAAAATACAGACGATGAATAATTTCAGGCGGGGTGTCTTTATTGAGACATCCCGCATTTGTGCTGATAAAGTGCCCTGAAAAGTATTGTGTTGGTCATCAATTACAATTAAAATGTGGAAAAATAACATAAATTACACATTTTATTTTCTGTTTTAGAATTATAACTTGAATATTATATAGTATAATATAATTTGCAGAATTTTAGTTTGCTCGACAGTGTATATTTTTCGAAGAGAAAAAGGAGTAATTATGAAAAGGATTACAGCATTGATAATTGCTATAATGTTGTGTTTTGCATTTTCTGTAACAGTGCTTGCAGATAACATATACATAGTTGACGATGAAGAGGCTGAATTTGTGCCTGAAATTCAGGTCACAACCACTCAGCCGGAGACGACAACAGCGCTTCAGGGGGATTCGCTTTTTGGTGATATGGGTTCTTTTGAGGATATGCTCGGCGGTCTCAAGGATACTCTCGGCGGCGGAATTGATTCTCTGTTGGGCGGTCTCGGTGACAGCTTCGGTGATTTTGATTTCAATTTCGGTACTGAGGGCACCACAGCGGGCGGAAGCTCTCAGCTGCCTGCCATAGATAATTCAGACAAGCCCACGCAGTCAAGTCAGGCTCAGCAGCTTCTGGAGAATCTTCCCGACACAACAACTTCGGTGGCAGAGAGTACCACGCAGAAGTCAGAACAGAATGAAGAACTGCCTTCCGTGCTTATAGTCAATAACGGTAAGGATTCTGATGACGGACTCAGCGGCAGTACACTCACACTGCTTGTTTTTGTTGCGGCGATTGTTATTCTTATTCTTGCAGCTGCCATAATTCTTGTTCTTATGACACGCAGAACGGAGTATAATTCCTCTGTGATGGACAAGTCAACAATACCGTCTGTTGAAAAGCCCAAAGCAATGTCACATCTTATGAACGATAACATTTCCGATGACGGAAACGATTACGGAAATATTACATATTGGAATGATTAAAATGAAGAAAATCAATTTCAGACTTGCTGTTATATGCGTTCTGATGCTTGTGGTTGCTTCGTGTGTCAGTGCTTCTGTTTCGGCACTTGAGGCAGGCTCTGACATTCTTGACAGTCTCACGTCTGCCGTTATTGATATGGGCGGCGTTATCGGCGGACTTATTCCGACAACTGAAGAGAAAACAACAAAAGCTCCCGTCAATATTCAGGATGCTGAAGAGGAGCTGGGAAATATTCTTGATGAAATCGGCATCGGTACGGATATTCTGAAAATCACAGATCTTATTTCTTATCTTAACAGAGGCGGCTCATTTGCTGACTGGATTTATGATAATTACGGAACAAGCATAGAAATCCCCGATTCCGTAAAGAATATGTCGACAGCAGACCTTGTTATGTATCTTATGAGCTCCGTGCTTTATCCTGACACAACTCCGACAAAGGAGCCCACAACTCCGGGATATGTTTTTGTTCCCGATAAGAATGATAAAGAAACAACAACCAAGAAAAATTATACTACTGTTCCTGAAACAACAACTCGGCCTGCATATAAAACAGGTGATGTTGACGGTGACAGTGTTATAACTGCAAAGGATGCAAGACTTGCTCTTCGTGCAAGTTCAAAGCTTGAAACGCTTTACGCTACACCGTTTGATGCAGCAGATGTAAACGGTGACGGCAGAGTTACTGCAAATGATGCAAGAAGTATTCTCAGATATTCGGCGAAGCTTACAAACGGATTTTAAACAACTATTCTTAATATTGTATCGTATACAATGAAGGAGAATGAATGATGAAAAGGATAATCAAAAAAACACTGATATTTGCTGTATCTGTGGTTCTGGCGCTGAGCCTGAATGTCACTGCTTTTGCTCAGATGGGCGGACTTTTGGGCAATGTAGACCTGAATGATATTCAGGGATGGATTGATCAGTTCCTCAATCCCACGACAACAGCCCCTGACATTGACAACACAACTCAGGCACCTGATGAGACAACAACGGCTGATCCTAATGAAACCACAACGGATCCCGTAAACAGCTCAGGCAGCGGTTCAATTACCACAACGGAGCCTACCCGTCAGGATAATCAGAACAATTATACCCCCAACGGCGGCGGTAATACATATTACCCCGTAACTCCCGTTGTTACAGAGCCTGCAGGTGATGAAGAGGAGCCCGGCACAAGCTTTGACAGCTCTCTTCTTGAGTGGCTTGAACAGGATTCTGCCGCAATAATTGTTCAGACACCCTCCGAGCAGTTTACAATAGGCAGCGGTCTTGTTGTCAATAACGGAGAGAAGGATGATGATTTGTCCTGGCAGCAGATAGCTCTTATCGCAGCGGCTGTGCTTTTCGTTATACTTGCTGCACTTGTGGTTGCACTTCTTATTCAGAAGAATAAGAATCCTCGTGAAAAAGACAGTGGCTCCGTCACTTTATCAGATAATGATGCACCGTCGGGTCCTGTGCCCGTGGAAATAATGTCAGAGGCCAGAATTGCTGAGCTGCTCGGCTCTGCAAGAGCAGGCGGAAGAGTGGGAACTCCCGAGGAGGAGGCTGCCATTCTCAGAAAGGCTCTTCTTATGGGGCAGCTCACTCATACATACTCAGACCCTCTGATGAGAAAGTACACAGATGAACCTGTCAGAATGTCACCTCTTGCAGGTATCAATGAAAACGGAGACGTCACCGCTTCACAGATTCTTGAAGCAACAGACTCAATGCTTGATGATATCACAGGCAATGAAAAATACGCCTCAGATACAAGCGGAATAGATTTTCTTGACGGTGACCTGGAAAGCATACTTGAAGAAACAGAAACAAAGACCTGCCCCGAGTGCGGTGCACCTGTTCAGTCAGGCGATGTGTTCTGTCATTCCTGCGGTGCTTATGTTGGCTGATAAAAAAGCTCTGCTATATATATTACAATTGTATGTAAAA
This sequence comes from uncultured Clostridia bacterium, assembly GCA_937876205.1. GTDB lineage: Bacteria > Bacillota > Clostridia > Oscillospirales > Acutalibacteraceae > UBA1081. The sequence continues at coordinate 1,623 of CALEII010000008.1, read as the reverse complement.
AGATACCGTTTTTCTTAATCGGTATCTTTTTTTATTGCAGAGAAAAGATGAAATATCAATGAATCAGAATTATAGGTAATTTTGTTCTGTTTTGTATTGTTATTTTTGCACAAACAGAGGGCTTCAGATTTGTCTCATTTGTAGAAATATCTGAAAAACGGAAAAACAAGGAAAAACTCAGATTTTTTTTGAAAAACTATTGAATTTTATTGACAAATGTAATATAATGTGAAGGCATGTGGAAAAGGATAGAGCATAATTATGCCCTTTTTTCACAGTGTACCATGCGATGATGTGGGATGTGGCTGCACTTTGATGCAGGAAACTCTCACGGAGTATGTCCGATTTTAAACCGGGCGAGATCTTCCCGAATTGGGGCGTTTTTGTGCCTTAACCACGAAAAAGGCTACCGTCGGGATGAGGTATTTTTTCTCAGAGCCCCGGAAATACTGCGTGTTTCCGGTTTTTAAAACGGAGAGGCGCGAAACACACGGGTGCGTTGATGAAAAATATCAAGCAAAGCCCGCCAAATTCACAGGAGGCGACACAAAAATGGCAGTTAAGGGAAAAATCAGAATCAGACTCAAGGGCTACGATCACAACCTTGTTGACAAAGCAGCAGAGAGAATCGTAGAAACCGCAAAGCGTACAGGTGCTCAGGTATCAGGTCCCGTACCCCTTCCCACAGAAAAGGAAGTTGTTACAATCCTTCGTGCAGTTCACAAGTACAAGGATAGCCGTGAACAGTTTGAGCAGCGTACACACAAGAGACTTATCGATATCCTCGATGCAAACGCTAAGACAACAGATGCTCTCATGAGACTCGATCTCCCCGCTGGCGTTGATATCGAAATCAAGCTCTAAGGCAGCGTAAGAGGAGGTAAAAATGCTTAAAGCGATTTTAGGAAAAAAAGTCGGGATGACGCAGATCTTCGAAGAGAATGGCGAAATGATTCCCGTAACAGTCGTTGAAGCCGGCCCCTGCGTTGTCGTTCAGAAGAAAACAGTCGACAGCGACGGTTACGAAGCAATCCAGCTCGGCTATGGCGAGATCCGCGAAAGCCTCGTAAACAAACCGGTTGCCGGAACATTCAAGAAAGCCGGCTTAACAGTAAAGCGCTACCTGCGTGAATTCAAGACAAACGAAGTTAACAACTATGAAGTTGGCCAGGAAATATTGGCAGATGTTTTTGAAAAAGGCGAACTCGTAGACGTTACAGGTATTTCCAAGGGCAAAGGCTATGCTGGCGCTATCAAACGTTGGAACCACCACAGAAGCCCCATGACACACGGTGTCACAAGATCTCACAGAAAAGGCGGCTCTATGGGTACGAGAACCGGTAAGACCAGAAAAGGTACAAAACGCTCCGGTCACCTCGGTAATGAAAAAGTCACGATCCAGAACCTGACAGTTGCAGGCGTCATGCTCGAAAGAAACCTTCTTCTTGTTAAGGGCAGCATCCCCGGCAAGAACGGCAGCATGGTCATCGTGAAGAAAAGCGTTAAAGCTTAAGGGAGGAAACGGCAATGCCCAATGTTACAATTTATAAAACAAACGGCAGCGAAGCTGGCCAGATCATGCTGAATGATGACATTTTCGGCATCGAAGTCAATGAAGCAGCC
>CALEII010000007.1 GCA_937876205.1 uncultured Clostridia bacterium | reverse complement strand
GAGCGCCACCTTGCCAAGGTGGAGGTAGCGAGTTCGAGCCTCGTCATCCGCTCCATTTTTTTTATTAAACTGAATATGGCGCTATAGCCAAGTGGTAAGGCACGAGTCTGCAAAACTCTGATCCCCCGGTTCAAATCCGGGTGGCGCCTCCAAAAATCGACTTGTTTCGACAAGTCGATTTTTCATTTATGTCCGTAGGTCATAACTTCGTTACGAGCGAAGCGAGTACTTCATTTGACAGCTTGCTGTCAACTTCATTGTCCGCTTGCGGACACAAAATGAAGTTGCCTTACGGCAAATGAAGTGGCTACGCCAATGAAGTGTGCCTTCGGCACAATGAAGTTACCATTCGGGCAAACGGATTGACTTTTTGTTTTTCTTGTTGTAGAATGAATTTGAGGTGATTATACGGATTTTATTATTTATTTTTGTATATGTATTTGTGCAGTAATAATTTTTGCTTTATATATCAGAAAAATTATAAAACCATATAAACAAAAAGAAAAAATTGAATCAGATTCATCACCTTTGGAGATAAAAACTGAATTTGAAACGGTTAAGTTTCAGGCTGAGATAGTTAACTTGACTTGTCGAGTGGAAATGGTAGGTATCAAAACACCAAAATCTGTTGAAATTTATACTGTTGAATTTAAAAATGATGATGAGTTAATTAAACTTGATATTCCTCAGGAAATGTATGATGGTCTTGAAATAGGACAAATCGGTGAAGTGACATTGGTTGAGGGAGAATTATACAGTTTTGTTATTTGATTTAATATAAATTATATGTTTATAAAGGAGTAGAAATTTATGAGAATGATTATTTTGATTAGTTCGTTTTTAGTTCTTATTTCTTGTATAGTTATGGCAATAGTGCTGATTAAAGAAAAGAAGCTTAAGCCCCCGTTTATGTTGTTGATAGTTTTTACTTTTTTTACTGCATTGTTTATGATTCTTAAAATGTTTGGTGTTTTATAATACTGATTTTTTTATGATAAAACTAATGGTTCTAAAATGAGACGTACTGCCAAAAATCGACGAATTTCGACAGAAGTTCGTCGATTTTACTTTTTACCTCTTCATTATTCACTCTTCACTAACATTCGGGTCGATTTTTGGCGAAGTAATAGGTAAGAAGGAATAGTGAATAAGTTAGGGCGGGACACCCGTCCCCGATTGTAATTTCAGATGATGTGTGCTATAATCAGTTTTGTAAATAAGAATTTGTGGAGGTTGCAATGGAAATATTAAAATTTGATTTAAATAGCTCGGGCAACAATTTTAAAATTCTTAATGCTACTAACGGCGGACCCTGGCAAAGACGGTATGCAAACGACCAATTCCGCAGTAATTTTGCGGACTATAAGTCTGCCCGTATTCCATACAGCAGAAATCACGATTCTGCAGTTTGCGGTATTTACGGGGGGCCGTACAGCCATGATATTACATATATTTTCCCGGATTTCGATGCTGATCCGTATGATGCAGAGTCCTATGATTTCGTATGTACGGATGAAAGTATTTTAGTGTGCCTTGATGCAGGCACCGAAACCTTTTTTAGATTAGGTCAGACAATCGAGCATCAGATAAAAAAGCATGGCACTGTTCCACCTAAGGATTTCAAAAAGTGGGCTGTTATCTGCGAGCATATCATCCGACATTATAATGAGGGTTGGGCAGATGGATATAAGCTTAATATTAAATACTGGGAAATCTGGAACGAGGCTGACCTTGACCCGGATGATTCATCCAACAAGCGCACTTGGGGCGGAACAAAAGCCGAATTTTTTAATTTGTATGAAATTACCGCAATGCATCTTAAAGAATGTTTTCCTGATTTGAAAATAGGTGGCCCTGCACTTGCACATAATGAAGAATGGGCAGAGGATTTTCTTCAGGAAATGAAAAACAGAAAAGTCCCGCTTGATTTCTTTTCCTGGCATATTTATTGCACAGAGCCTGCGCATATGGCTCAAAAGGCAGAAAGAATAAAAACTCTTTTAAACAAATACGGTTATGAAAATTCAGAAAGCATACTCAATGAATGGAACTACGTAAAAGGGTGGGAGGAAGAGTTTGTTTACTCTGTTAAAGCAATCCACGGAATTAAGGGTGCATCGTTCACATTAGCCTGTATGTGCACATCTCAGCATTCTCCCGTTGATATGCTTATGTATTATGACACTCGTCCCTCGGCTTTTAATGGCGTTTTTGATTTTTACACTTATGAAAAGTTAAAAGGATACTATGCTTTTTATTGGTACGGCTTCCTTTATGATTGCGAAAAGGAAATAACCTCCCAAAATGAGATTGAAAACATCTATTCTCTTTGCGGTTTGGATAAAAACGGGAAAGCAACAATTATACTTACTTATTATAGCGATAATGATGGTTTACCTAACAAAGAGATTTCATTGAATTTAGGTAAAAAGGGGTCATATGATATTTATAAGGTTGATAACGGGCATAACGGGGAGCTTGTAGCAGTTACAGATAACCTTTCATTTGAACTGGAGCTTTACAGTATGGTGCTTATTAAAGAAAAATAAAAACATTTTTATATTTTGGTATGTGTGATATAATCAGTTCGATAAATTCCAATTTACAGAGGTAATATTATGATTACATATTCGATAATTATGTTTTTGACAGCGGTACTTTTTGCTGTGCTTGGTGTTGCGATATATCGGGGAAAAACCAATTTGATTCATGATTATCATCAAACAAACGTTACCGACAAATCTGCATATGGAAAATCTTTCGGAAAAGCTATGTTTGTTATCTCAACGGCACTTTTGCTTAGCGGAATAGTAAGTCTGCTGGGAGATTCGGAAAAGATTACATTGGTTGCGGTTGTGGTATTAATTGTTGGATTAATAATCGGATTTATTTGCATTTTTTGCGTGCAGAAAAAATATAATAACGGTGTTTTCTGATTGACAAATTCCAATTTATCGGGCTGTTTTGAGTGATTTCAATTTTTGACAAAAACAAG
>CALEII010000006.1 GCA_937876205.1 uncultured Clostridia bacterium | reverse complement strand
TATACAAAGAATGTTCTCTGCTGTGACATTCATACAAGACAGAGAACAAAGAGAATTCTCAAGGAAGCAGGCGGTGAGATCATTCTCGGTCTTGACGAAATCCTCAACGCCCCCGTAAACGGTAGCGGCTACAACGAGAACTACGGTCTTCTCGGTTCAAACAAGGCTACAGAAGATCAGGTCAAACTCTTCCCAAGAGACTGCCAGCCTATTGTTGACGCAATTCACGACAAGCTCCTTAAAGCAACAGGCAAAAACATCGAGGTTATGGTCTACGGCGACGGTGCATTCAAGGATCCCGTAGGTAAAATCTGGGAGCTTGCAGACCCTGTTGTTTCACCTGCATACACAAAGGGACTTGAGGGCACACCCAATGAGCTGAAGCTCAAGTATCTTGCGGACAACGATTTTGCAGACCTTTCAGGTGAGGAGCTCAAGGCTGCTATCAAAGAAAAGATTACAGAAAAAGACGGTAACCTTTTCGGTCAGATGGCTTCCGAGGGCACAACGCCCCGTCAGCTCACAGACCTTATCGGTTCACTCTGCGACCTTACTTCAGGCTCAGGTGACAAGGGCACACCCATAGTATTCATTCAGGGTTATTTCGATAACTACACAACAGAATAAACAATAAGACACAGGCACCCTCCGCAAGGAAGGTGCCTTCGCTTATTGTTTTTTAATTGACAAAAAATTATATTTATTGTATGATAAGCATAATATGAAACTAACAATGTGAAAAGGAATCAAGAGATGTATTATGTTATAATGGACCTTGAATGGAACAACTCCTATAACAAAAAACTCAAAAGCTTTTTCAATGAGATAATTGAAATCGGTGCTGTTATGGTTGATGACGAGCTTGATGTTGTCGCAACTTTCTCAGTGCTTATCCGTTCACAGCTTTGCAACAAGCTCAGCGGCAGAGTTAAGAATCTTACACACATTTCGAATGAAGATATGTACGGGGGAATAAGCTTTACCAAGGCTGTTTCGGATTTTTCAAAGTGGATTGATGACAGAGACTGCATCTTTATGTCCTGGGGTAACGGCGACCTGAGAGTGATGATTGACAATCTCAAATTTTTCTGCAATATAGACGGAATTCCTTTCATCAGAAAATATATGGACCTGCAGAAATACTGTCAGCAGCATCTCGGTCTTTCAAACGCTCAGCAGATAGGTCTGTCTGCCGCTGCCACACTTTTCGGCATAGATGTGAGCAAATTCTCCACCCACAGAGCACTTGAAGACTCACTTCTGAGTCTGCGCTGTCTCAAAAAATCTTACAATGCAGACAATATTTCTGATTTTGTGCTCAGATGTGATGATGAATTCTACAGACGGCTGCTTTTTAAATCAAAATATATAACCAATCTTAAGGATGAAAGAATTGACAGAAGTCAGATGGTCTGCTGCTGTGACAGCTGCGGTAAAAGAATGAGCAAGGTCTCAGAATGGAAGCTTGTCAACAAAGCTTTCCGTGCGCTCTTTTATTGCAAGGACTGCAACATACATAATATGTTCACAGTCAGATTCAGAGAGCATTTTGACCATATTGAGGTCAAAACTAAAAAGACAAAAGTTATCAACGAAGATAAATCGGGAGAGAAGAAAGAAGAGAAATGAGAAAAAAGATTATCCTGCCAATAGTTATAATGCTCCTGCTCGCAGTAGGGGCATTTTGCGCTTTTCTGATATATGATGCCTTCAATCCGGATGAAAAGCCGACAGGTGAACAGATTGACATTGCAACTCAGATAAGCACAAACCGTGACACGGCGTTTTCATTCTTCTCAGAGTCAGAGAATATACTCCCTGACAATATGAGAGGCTATATTGTTGATTTTTCTGCTGATATTGATTTTTCAGCTGATGAAAGCTCTGTCACAGCATCTGCTGAGCGTATATTTGAAAAGGTTGATGCAATACAGCCGAATACCGTTGTTATAAAATGCTCACAGAACGTGAATTATACCGTAGGAGCATCGGATATTCTCAGATATTTCATTGAAACGGCAAAAGCTGAGGGCTTCTTTACTGTTGTGTATTTCACAGATGCCGAAGCAGACAAAGACAAGCTCGCTGAATCTGCCGTAAGCTGCAGTGCTGATGCAGTAATGACAGACAGCAGTATTCTTTCTGCAGAAAAAACTGCTGAAATATGCAAATATCTGAACAGCAAGGATATCCGTTTCGGAATTTATACGCAGAACGCTCCCGAAAAAACAGTTGCCGACATACTTCCCTGCTGCGATTTCTGCTTTGTACAGATAAACAATTCCACAGAAAACGGTGCTGACACGGTAATCCGTCAGTGGGCAGAAACAGGGCTGAAAACAGACACAAAAATCTACGGTATTATCAGAAATGACCTTGTGAAATCAGGTGTGGGTTGGACCAAGTCAAACGAAGTCAACAGTCTTGTGAAGCTCATATACAATTACGGCGGATTTTCAGGCTGTGTAATGTATTCACACGGGAATCTTGCTTCAAATGACAATGACACGGCAACAAATCTCTATTCATATTATGAATATTTCAATAATGTGGATTACACTGCGCTTACATACACTGATGTGAAGCTCGGAGACGGTGAAATAACATTTTCAGGTACCTCAGACAAGAACTTCCCTGTTTTTGTATCCAGCACGGCATCAGGCTGTAAGCAAGCAACAGAAACACAGGGTGATGAAGGCAATTTCACAGTTTCCGTTCCTCTTGTTTACGGTGAAAACAAAATCACTGTCAGTCATAAAAATGCACTTTACACTTACAATATAGACAGAGCAGTTGATGTTATGACAGACTGCACGGCAAAAGTTGAAAACGGAGTCGTGACTCTCAGCGCAACAGCAATTGAAGGTGCACAGGTTTTTGCATCACTTGCAAACACCGTGCCTGTGAAACTGACAGCAGCTCAGGCTGCAGGGAACGGATATATGACATACACTGCGTCGTATACACTCACAGACTGGCTGCAGTCGCTGACAGCTCAGCAGGTATCATTCGGTGCAGAATTCAACGGGCTTGAAGACATTGTTATGTGCGGTGAAACAAAGCCCGTCACCCCATACGATGACCACGGTCTCGGCAGGGCAGATATGTGCCGTGTGGAGAAAAACTACGCAGAAACCACATCAACGGCTTCACTTGATGACACTTCTGACCCCACATGTACACCTCAGCTGACAGGCTCATACGGTTATGTGGATAAAGTAACAGTCTGCGACAATCATGTTCTTCTTTATCTCACAAGCGGTATGAAGCTCCACTGTGCCGACACAAAATTTATCGTTGACGGTTACAGAATGCCCGAAAACACAGTCACAACAGAAGCCACAGACTGTACTGACGGTACAACAATCACATTTTCACAGACATACAGCACATTCATAAAAATGGTGCTCGCTCCCCAGACATACTACAAAGGCTATCTTGACAGAATCTACAATGTTCAGGATTTTGAGTCTGAATACATCGACATACTGTTTATGGATACAGATTACTGTATGCAGATTGCCGAGCCTGATTTTTCAGCAAGCGATGTTATATCAAAAGCTGAATGGTACGGCAATGAGGAAGATAATTTTATGCTTATGAGACTGTATCTGAGAGAAAAAGGCAATTTTGCAGGCTATGAATACTCAAAAACAGACGACGGCAAGGTCATTCTTACACTGAAGAAGAAGCCATCAGCTCTTGACGGAGCAGTGATTATGATTGACCCCGGGCACGGCGGCTACGGAAGTCCCGGAACAAGCTCCGAATCAGGCATTTATGAAGAGGATGTAGTCTTTGCCGTTTCACAGAGAGTAGCAGAAATTCTTGAAGGCTACGGTGCAACTGTTATTGTCACAAGACAGCCTGACGAAGCTGTTTTTCTCGGTGAGCGTGTAGAAATGATAAGAGAAAACAGCCCCGATGTATTTCTCAGCATTCACGCTGACGGAGCCGACAATAAATCCTGGTTCGGCACACACACATTCTATTACAGAAATTATTCAATGCCTCTTGCAGATGCTATCCACAACAGACTTGTCTCAGCCTACAGAAGCAGTTATTACACCGACACATCGTCACCTGAATATGAAAATGTAGATATGGGAGTAAAATTCTTCCCGTATATGGTCACAAGAGTGGAAGAATGTCCGTCTGTTCTCGTTGAGTGCGGTTATCTCACAAATCTCAGCGATGCGGCATTTCTCACTGATTCAACCGGTCAGGATATTCTTGCCCGAGCCATTGCACAGGGGGTATCTGACTATCTGGCAGGGTAATCTTTCTGGTGACATTCCATATGATATTCTGCGTTCTGACAGACAGAACTTTTGACAGATATTTTATCATAACGGGAATACAGCCTGTCAAGGATACCGTTCTGCTGAATTTTATATCACTGAGCGCCTTTCTCACAACTTTAAACGGGTATGTGATAAACAAAAAATTATTTACAGCATAGCCGTCAGGGGAATCCTGTGCCGTGGCAATAAAATCAGACGCAACCCAGTATGGACACACTGCAATAACAGAAATATCAGTTTTTCTCAGCTCAAAAGACAGTGCCTGAGAAAAATTAAGCACATATGCCTTGCTTGCCGAATAAATATTAAAGTACGGCAACGGCACAAAAGCAGACGCCGAGGACATATTGATTATACTTCCTTTTTCAGCCATAAAGGGAAGGCACATTTTTGTTATCATCGTAAGTGCTTTTATATTGACATTTATAATATTTTCCGCATCTTCACTGTGCAGTGACCATACACTGCCGAATTTGCCGAAGCCTGCCGCATTTACAAGGAACTGTATCTGCGGTTTTTCTTTTTTGAGTTTATTTTCAAGTGCTTCATAGCTTTCACTTTCTGCAAGGTCAAGAGTGACAATTTCCGCTGAGCATTTCAGAAGAGCTGCAGTATCACGCAGTCTGTCAGTATGACGGCCGATAAGCCACATACAATCGGGACTGAATTTCTGATCAATTGATACAGCAAACTCCTTGCCTATTCCCGATGATGCACCGGTAATAATTACTGTTTTCATTTTATACACCTCAGGTGTATTATCTGCAGAAAAAACAATAATAAACGCATAAACGCAGCCAAATAAATGACTGCGTTTATACGTTTTAAGAGGTAGTGTACTGTATGTTATCCATAAAGGGGAATTGTTTGTCTGTCCTTTTCTTGCCGTTTTGCAAAGGTCAGGACAGCTGACCTTTCTGATGCATCACAGAGCACTTCCGTCACTCTGTGATTGTAATATACACATAAATGCTTAAAATAATATTGAAACAAACAATAATTTAGTGGCTCGATGCCACTAAATTATTGTAATTGAAAATTGAAAGTTGAAAATTGAAAATGTCGGTGGTTTTCCTTCGGAAAACATTATATAGAGCGCAGCGGAAGTAAGTGCGAAGCACTTCCGAAACTTTCCATTTTCCATTTTCAATTATCCATTCGGTCTTGACCGATAAATTATTATTTTTATGCAATATAAACAGAAATTCAGGAATAATAATACATTATTGGGAGCTATATTTTACTTGCAAAATTATTAAAAATAAGCTAAAATATATCATTATATTTAAAAATATGATCGGATAACTGTATCCTGTTTGTTTGGAGGAAAATATGAACTATACACTTACAAAGGCAAAAGCAAAAGAGCTCATCGAAAACAAGCTCTCACACTTTTTCGGCGTAACAACAGAGAATGCTTCATATGAGCAGTATTACCGTGCTGTTGCAATGATAATCGGTGAGATGATGGGCGAAGGCAGAGCCGATTTCACTCAGAGAGCAGAAAAGGCAGGCGCAAAAAGAGTTTATTACCTTTCAATGGAATTCCTTATGGGTAAATCTCTTCGCAACAACCTTTATAACCTCAATCTGCAAAAGACTTTCACATCTGCGCTCAAGGATTTCGGCGTAAATATTGAAAAGCTCTATGATTGTGAACCTGATGCGGGCCTGGGCAACGGCGGTCTGGGCAGACTTGCAGCCTGCTATCTTGACGGTCTTGCAACTCAGGAATACCCTGCAAGAGGTTACTCAATCCTTTATGAATACGGCATTTTCAAGCAGAAGCTTATTGACGGCTGGCAGACAGAGCTTCCCGACAACTGGCTCCCCGGCGGCGATGTATGGCTTATGCCCCGTGAGGAAAGCACAGTTGAAATCTGCTTTGAAGGCCATGTGGAAGAAATCTGGGACCAGCAGTATCATCACGTTGAGCTCAAGGACTACACTGCAATTCAGGCTGTACCCTACGATATGTTTGTCGCAGGTAAAGACGGCAAGGGCATCAGCGTTCTGCGTCTGTGGTCAGCAAAGGCTCCCGGACTTGATATGGCTCTGTTCAATCAGGGCGACTATATGCGTGCAATGGAAAAGAATGCAATGGCTGAGGTCATCAGCAAGGTACTCTACCCTGCCGACAACCACCCCGAAGGCAAGAGTCTTCGTCTGCGTCAGCAGTATTTCTTTGTTTCTGCTTCAATTCAGGATATCATTCACCATCATCTGCGTCAGTACGACACTCTTGACAACCTTGCAGACAAGGTTGCAATCCACGTCAATGACACACACCCCACACTTGCAATTCCCGAGCTTATGAGAATTATGCTTGACGAATGCGGCTACGGCTGGGACGACGCATGGAATATTGTCACCAAGACCGTTGCTTACACAAACCACACAGTTATGAAAGAAGCTCTCGAATGCTGGGGTGTTGACCTTATGCAGCGCCTTATCCCCAGAGTTTTCGAAATTATCAGAGAAATAGACAACCGTTTCAGAAGCTATGTATGGAATGCAACATACGATGCAGATTATGTTGAAAGAACAGCAATCATCTCAAACGGCGTTGTGAGAATGGCAAACCTTTGTGTTGCAGGCTGTCACAGCGTAAACGGCGTTTCTGCACTTCATTCACAGATTCTCAAGGACACCGTTTTCAACGATTTCTACAGACTTACTCCCGACAAGTTCAAGAATGTCACAAACGGTATTGCTCACAGACGCTGGCTCTGTCAGGCAAACCCCGAGCTTACAGAATATCTCACAAAGCTTATCGGCAAAGACTTTATCCTTGAAGGCTCTGCCCTTGAAAAGCTCAGAGCATATGCTGAGGATGAAACAGTTCTCGCTGATATAGAAAAAATCAAGTTCGCAAACAAAAAGCGTTTTGCTGAGCACATAAAGAAGGTTCAGGGTATCGAAATTGACCCCAACTCAATTTTTGATGTTCAGGTAAAGAGACTTCACGAGTACAAGAGACAGCACCTCAATGCACTCAATATTCTTGCAAAGTATCTTGAAATAAAAGAGAATCCCAACGGCAGTTATGTGCCTCACACATATATTTTCGGTGCTAAGGCAGCCCCCGGCTACTTTGTTGCAAAGAAAATCATCAGCTTCATCATAGCTCTTGCAGATATGATAAACAACGACCCTGAAGTAAATAAGTTTATGAAGGTTGTTTATGTTGAGGATTACAACGTCACAGCTGCAGAAAGACTTATGCCCGCAGCAGATATCTCTGAGCAGATTTCTCTTGCAGGTACAGAAGCTTCAGGTACAGGTAATATGAAGCTTATGATAAACGGTGCCGTAACTCTCGGAACAATGGACGGTGCAAATGTCGAAATTTATGAGTCAGTCGGCAATGACAACATCATCATCTTCGGTATGAGCACTCCCGAGGTTGAGCAGCTCAAGAAGGCAGGCTACAACCCCACAAGCTATTATCACAACAATCAGGAGCTTCATAAGGTTATTGATTTCATCAACAATCACGGTATCAACGGTCAGCACTTCCCCGAGGTTGGCGCAACAATTATCCACCACGACCCGTATATGGTACTGGCAGACTTTGCTGACTACAGAAATGCTCAGAAGAAAGCAGAAGCTCTCTTCCTTGACAGAAAAAAATGGAATCAAATGTCACTTATGAACACTGCAGGCGCAGGCATCTTTGCCGCAGACCGTTCAATCAACGACTACGCAAGAGATATCTGGCATACAAATTCAGCTAAAGGCAAGAAGTAATTTATGTTTTTTGTTCCCTTTGACTCAAGAGATACAAGACACAAATCAATATTCGGTAGCACAGCCGCAGGGGATTCCCTGTGGCTTTGTGTCTGTATGCCCAGAGAAATGATGTGCTCTGCAGTGTATCTTGTTGTGGGAGCAGACGGCGCAGAAAAACAATACATAAAGCTTGACTGGAAATCAACCGATAACATTACCGAATGGTGGGCAATTGAGCACACATTCAGTGATGCAGGGCTGTATTTTTATCATTTCGAGTATGACACATCATTCGGAAGAGGCAGAATTTTTCTTCACTCAAACGGTAAAGGACAGTTCTGCGACAACGGCAAAGAATGGCAGCAGACAGTCTGGTCACCCGATTTCACCACACCTGCAGACTTCCCCGGCGGAGTGATGTATCAGATTTTTCCTGACAGATTCTTTGCATCGGGAAAACAAAAAAATAATGTTCCTGCAGACAGAGTTATTCACAAAAGTTTCAATGAAGAACCCGAGTGGCAGGAAAATAAGGAATTCAGACGCTGGAATGTTGATTTCTACGGCGGTGACCTCAAGGGTATTGAAATGAAGCTTCCGTATCTAAGAGAACTCGGCGTTACCTGTATTTATCTGAACCCGATTTTTGAGGCTCATTCAAATCACCGTTATGATACTGCCGACTATATGAAAATTGACCCTTTGCTCGGTGATTACGACGATTTCGTTTCACTTTGCAAAGAGGCAGGAAAATATGGCATAAAAATACTCCTCGACGGTGTTTTCAGCCACACGGGAGCAGACAGCATATATTTCAACATATACAAACGGTATAATAATAAGGGTGCATACAACTCTCAGAGCTCAGAATATTACAGCTGGTATAAATTCAAGAATTGGAACACCGACTATGATTCCTGGTGGGGCATAAATACTCTGCCCGAAACAAATGAAGAAAATGAAAGCTTCTGTAATTATATTGCAGGCAAAAACGGTGTTATTGAAAAATGGATGAATGCCGGTGCCTACGGCTTCCGTCTTGATGTCGCAGATGAGCTACCCGACAGCTTTATTGTAAAGCTCAGGGATGCCGTCAAACGCACAAACCCCGAAGGTCTTCTTCTGGGCGAAGTGTGGGAGGATGCAAGCAACAAAATAAGCCACGGCGGCAGAAGAAAGTATTTTTCAGGCAATGAGCTTGACTCTGTTATGAACTATCCGTTCAGAACGGCTATAATCAACTTTATGAAAACTGCCGATGCCGAAAGATTTATGGACAGTGTGCTGACAATCTGCGAGAATTATCCGCCGCAGGTGCTCTGCTGTCTTATGAATCATCTGGGCACGCACGACACAGAAAGAATTTTCAGCGTTCTGGGCGGACTTGACGGTGAAAACATAGGCAGAGCAAAGCAGAGACAGCTCAGTCTCAGTGCAAATCAGAAAAAAACTGCAGAAAAACTTCTCAGACAGGCTGTTGTGCTTCAGTATACACTCCCCGGTGTACCGTCAATCTATTACGGTGATGAAATGCTCACAGAGGGCCTCAAAGATCCCTTCAACAGAACATTTTTCCCGTGGGATAAAGAAAAAAGTCAGCTCTGGTATGACCTTGAATTCCTCGGAAAAGTCAGAAAGAAGTATGACTGTCTGAAAAAAGGCAAATTCTATCCCGTGTCCGCTGCTCTCGGCTGTGTGGCATATGTCAGGGCAAGTGAAAAAGACAGTCTGCTCATAATTGCAAATAATAATCCCCACGAAATAACCTATTATCTGCCCGAGGACTGGCACAATTCAAGATGTATCACAGGGCAGAGAATGACATATTGCTCCGTAATTATCGACGCAAACTCTGCTGTTATAATTGAACGATAAATTATTGTTTGCCCTTAGGGTGACGGAAATAATCCGAACCAGCCTAAAAACGGCTATTTTTAAGTCTTTTCGGCATTTCGGATTTGAAAGGCGATAGCCTTCCTTCATCCTCAATACCAAAAATCCAATAAAAATCTCTCGTTTTAAGGTCGAAGATTTTTTACAGTGCGGATTTTTGGCAAGACAAGGCAAAAACGCAGCAAATCCTTGACGGATTTGCGAGTATTTTAACGAAGTATTGACGGAAATCAGCCTGTAAAAAACGGGTTCGTTTTATTCCCGTCACCCTAAAATCAGTCACCGTTGGTGGCTGATTTTTATATTACACAGCTGTTGCAAATAAAGAAAAAATGGTGTATACTATTATAATAAATTTTTTTGGAAGTGAAGTATATGAATTACAATGGAATTGACTGCCCCGTATGCGGCAAAGAATTTGAACAGACTGACGATATTGTTGTGTGCCCTATCTGCGGTACACCTCACCACAGAGATTGCTGGAATGCAAACGGAAAGTGCATCAACAACTCAAAGCACGCTGAAGGTTTTATATGGCAAATGCCCGATGCAGTGAGCACCGGCTCTCAGCCACAGACTGATGATAACAAAAACATAAAAATCTGCCCTGCTTGCGGAGCAGGTAATGACATCACAGAGCCTGTCTGCACACGCTGCGGCGAAAGACTCAAGCTGTGGTCTGCGCCTCCCGTTCAGCCTCAGACTGCCCCAAACGGCAATGACAATACACAGTGGCAGGCTCCCCCTGCAATGCAATACAACCCCTATCACAATGTTTTCGCTCAGGATGCAAAGACTGTTTACGGCGAAAACGCCAAAATTGAAGAAATCCCTGTCACTGAATGTGCTGAATATATTCAGAAGGATGCCAACAAATACATCGGTAAATTTCTTACCATACAGGATACGAAGTCAAAGTTCAGCTGGAACTGGTCTGCGGCTCTCGGCAGTGTTTTCTGGTGTTTCTATCGCAAAATGATAGGGCTTGGCATTTCACTCATTGCAATTTTCTTCTCGGTGAGTCTTCTTTCAAGCGTGATACCTGTTCTTGTCTGTCAGCAGGTACGTCCTGATATCTACGCATCGTACAATGCCACTCTTGAAGAACTCAATGAAGTGATGACCGAAATGCTCGAGGAAGGCTATTCGGAGACAACTGATATGACAAGGTATTATCAGCTTGTCGGTGAGATTGTTGTGTCACCAATCAATATCGCATCACGCATAATCCAGATTGCAACATTACTGATAATGAGCGTAATACTGGGCTTTTTCGGCAATTATTTCTATAAGAAAAAAATGATCAAGGATATAAGAACAATAAGAAGAATCTCTTCTGACAATATGGTATATCACATTTATCTTAAGCAGAGAGGCAATGTATCACCGTTGAATCTGCTCCTGCCCGTGATGTGCTATATGTTTTTCACAATGATGACAACATATATTTAACAATAATTTATCGGAAAAATAAATTATTGTTTACGGAGCAATCTATGAACACATACCCTCTGAGAAAAAATCAGGATATCGAAATTGAAATAACAGGCATCACAACTGAAGGCAGCGGCGTCGGTCACTATGATGGAATTGCTGTCTTTGTGCCCAATACGGCAACAGGTGATGTCATTGACTGTCATATCATAAAAACCAAGAAGAATTATGCTGTCGGCAAAATCAAGAGCATAATAAAGGCATCAAAATCAAGAATAATTCCCGACTGTGAGGTTTTCTCCCGTTGCGGAGGATGTGCATTCAGACATATAAACTACACTGCCGAATGTGAAATGAAAAAACAGAGAGTTGTTGATGCTTTTGCAAGACTCGGCCATATAGAGATTTCACCCGAAGAAATCATAAAATCAGGCAGAGAAAACCGTTACCGTAACAAGGCTCAATACCCCGTAAGGCTCGAAAACGGAAAAATCAACATCGGCTTTTTTGCGCAGAATTCTCACAGAGTCATTGACTGTGATGACTGTATGCTCCAGCCGAAGGAATTCGGTAAAATCGTTGCTGTTTTCCGTAATTGGATTGAGAAAAACAACATTTCCGTCTATAACGAAGAAACACACAAAGGACTGCTCAGACATATCTACATCAGAAAAGCCTTTGTAACAAATCAGGTTATGGTCTGTGCCGTCATAAACGGTCACAACCTGCCGAAAAAAGACGACCTTATTGTTTCACTGCTGAAATGTGCCGATAACATAGCATCAATAACTGTTAACGAAAACACAAACGACAGCAATGTTATCCTCGGCAAGAAGTGTTACACAATCTGGGGCAGTGATTTCATTGAAGATATACTTTGCGGTGTAAAGGTGCGTATTTCTCCACTTTCATTCTATCAGGTCAACCGTGACCAGGCTGAAAACCTTTACAACAAGGCTTGTGAATATGCACAGCTTTCTGAAAATGACACTCTTCTTGACCTTTACTGCGGTGCAGGCACAATAGGTCTTTCAATGGCGAAAAAGGTCAAAAAACTCATCGGTGTTGAAATAATCCCCGAAGCCATTGAGGATGCAAAAATAAATGCAGAATTAAACGGTATTGACAATGCCGAATTCATCTGTGGTGATGCTCCCGAAGCGGCAAAAATCCTTGCAGAAAGAGGCATAAAACCCGATGTAATCATCGTTGACCCTCCGAGAAAAGGCTGTGCGGCAGACCTGCTTGACACAATTGATGGAATGAACCCGAAAAGGCTTGTTTACATCTCCTGCGACCCTGCAACCCTTGCAAGAGATTGTGCAATCCTTAAAGAAAAAGGGTTTGAGATTCAGAAGGTCACTCCCGTGGATATGTTCCCGAAAACGAGCCATATAGAAACGGTAGCATTATTAAGTCGGAAAGATGTCCACGAGCGAATCAAGTTTGATGTGACTGTGGAGGACTTTTTCAAATAATTCTAGCCGATATACTTCAGCTTACAGGAGGAGTTATAATGGGCAAACGGAGATGGTGGGATGATTACCGGAGTTTGGATTTATGTGGTGGAACAATTTCATTCATATTGGAAGACGATGAAGATATGATTGAAATTAACTATGCGGATGGTATGCTTATTGATGTTGGAAAACCCATGGCAACAAACCAGTACTGCATCACTGTTGTTTCATCCAATGATGCACTCGGATGGAAGAACCCAATTCAGGAAATTACAGTTGCTAACAAGGAAGATTTATTCCAAAAAATGCAAGAAACAATTTTCAAATTTAGACAACTATAAATCCAAATATGGCATATTTCCTTTAGGTGGATATCCCACCTAAAGGCATTACAGACGAGTGCGTATGCGTGCTGAGTCGCACATAACGTTCTTCGATATAAATCCCTGACGGAATTTGCGATAAAATAAAAAATCGCTCTGCATTTACAAATCAGCTTCTGCAAATGCCCATAAAAAGTTAAAAAATCGCAGGATAATGACACAATAAAATATGACTTCATTTTTACCGGCAGTATCCGAAATTACAAGGAGGAAATTATGAGTTACATTGACCTTGCAAGGTTTACTGAAATGCACAAGAGAGATTACAGCACTGCTCTTGAAGAAATCCAGAACGGAAGAAAAGAAACGCATTGGATGTGGTATATTTTTCCTCAGGTTGCAGGGCTGGGCAGAACTTCAATGAGCGAAATGTACTCCATATACAGTCTTGAAGAGGCGCAGGCTTTTTTACGTGACCCGTATCTTGGTGGTAATATCCGTGAAATTTCAAATGCACTTCTTGATATAGAAACAAATGATATTGAAGATGTGTTTGACTTCCCTGACAATCTCAAGCTTCAGTCATCAATGACTCTTTTCAGCATAGCAAGTGACGGAGACAGCGTATTTGAGGATGTTCTCAACAAGTTTTTTGAAGGCAGAAAAGATTCGGCAACTCTCGATTATTTTGGATTATAAAAGGAGAATTAAATTATGAACGGAATGACAAGACGTGAACGACAAGTCACGGATATAAACGAAATTATAAAAATACTCGACAGAGCAAAGGTGCTTCACTTAGGTCTTGTTGACGGTGACGAACCTTATGTTGTGCCGATGAACTACGGCTACGAAATGAACGGCGACAAGCTTACAATATGGCTTCACGGTGCACCACATGGCAGAAAAATAGACCTTATGCAGACAAACCCCAAAGTCTTTTTTGAAATGGACTGCGATATCACGCCCTTTGACGGTGATGTTGCCTGCCGTTACGGAATCACCTATTCATCAATTATGGGAAGAGGCACCGCAACTATAGTTGAAGACACCGAGGAAAAAAAGCACGGTCTTGTGGTGCTTATGAAGACTCAGACAGGCAAGGATGATTTTACATTTGATGATAAAATCACCAAGGTAGTAAGCGTAATCAGGATTGATGTCAGCGAATACACGGCAAAACACAGACCAATGCCGAAGAGATAAAAATGAGGTTTGTTTATGAAATATTTTATAGTGATATCATTGATTATTATAACAATGTCAGGTGTTTTTTTAAACTTTCTTCTTTACAGACAAGAAAAAAAAGACACAAAAAACAAAAGATTTATAACAAGTGAACACCTTGTAGTTTTTATCATTGAAATAATCGTCGCAGTAATTGGTTTTGGTATAACTTTGAATGTTACTAATGCAAATGAACGCAATATAGAAAAAGAGCAAGCAATTCAAATGCTTGAACAGACAATCAACTATACTGAAACACAACTAAGTTCACATTATTCGTACACAAAATCATATCAAAACGGAGAGATATCATTAGAAGAATTAAAAATTAGTAATGTCATAAACTTTGATTATTATGATAATATCCTCTCATGTGAAGCTATTCTACAAAATGTGAACATGAGCACTTATGGAGATTTGATGAGATATTTACAGTGGGCAAAAAATACCGATGAAAGAATAAAATTAACATCAACAAAAGAAGTAATTATTGCATACAACGAAAACAGAGGTAAACATATATTAAAACTTCAAAAACTTCTTGAAATATGTGTTGATGAATTAAAGGGCGATATTTCAAATGAAGAGGCAAGTGCAGAATGTGAAAGTATACGCAGAGCTGATTATGCGTTCATTTATTAAAAACAAATAAAAATAATTAAGGAGAATTTGTTCTATGACCAGAGAAGAAGCAAGAAGACGGGCTGAAGAGCTCGTCAGTAAAATGACAATAGAAGAAAAGGCATCTCAGCTCCGTTTCGATTCACCCGCAATCGAAAGACTCGGAGTTCCCGAATACAACTGGTGGAATGAAGCACTCCACGGCGTAGCAAGAGCAGGTGTTGCAACAATGTTCCCTCAGGCAATCGGTCTTGCAGCTACATTTGATGCACCTATGCTCAAAGAAATCGGTGATGTAATTTCAACCGAAGGCAGAGCAAAATACAATATGCAGAGCACAAGAGGTGACAGAGACATTTACAAGGGTCTCACATTCTGGTCACCGAATGTAAACATATTCCGTGACCCCCGTTGGGGCAGAGGCCACGAAACCTACGGTGAAGACCCATATCTTACATCAAGAATGGGTGTAAGCTTCGTCAAAGGTATTCAGGGTGACGGTGAATACCTCAAGGCTGCAGCCTGCGCAAAGCACTTTGCAGTCCATTCAGGCCCCGAGCCCGAAAGACACACCTTCAACGCAATTGCATCAAGAAAAGATATGGAAGAAACATATCTTCCCGCATTTGAGGCTTGCGTTAAGGAAGCAGATGTTGAAGCAGTTATGGGTGCATACAACAGAACAAATGACGAGCCCTGCTGTGCTCACGAGGTGCTTATGAACGAATACCTCCGTGGCAAATGGGGCTTCAAGGGGCATTATGTTTCAGACTGTTGGGCAATCAAGGATTTCCACGAAAATCACAAGATTACAAGCGAGCCTAAATACTCCGTAAAACTCGCTCTCGAAAAAGGCTGCGACGTCAACTGCGGCTGTACATATGAAAGAATTCTTGAAGCTTATGAAGCAGGTATTCTTGAAGAAAAGTACATTGACCGTTCCTGCATAAGACTTTTCACAACAAGATTCCTCTTAGGTCTTTTCGATAAATCTGACCTTGATGAAATTCCTTATGATGTTGTTGAGTGCAAGGAGCACATCAATCTTTCACACAAGGCTGCAAAAGAAAGTATCGTAATGCTCAAGAATGACGGTATTCTTCCTCTTAAAAAGAGTGATATAAAGACAATCGGCGTAATAGGCCCCAATGCAAATAACAGAACATCTCTTATCGGTAACTATCACGGCACATCCTCAAGATATATCACCGTTCTTGAAGCAATTCAGGACTATATGGGTGAGGATGCAAGAGTGCTCTATTCAGAGGGCTCACATATGTGGATGGATACAGTTGAATTCCTTTCAAAGCACGACAAGCCTGACCTTCTTGCAGAGTGTTCAGCCGTGTGTGAACGCAGTGATGTAGTTCTGCTTGTTGTGGGTCTTGATGAAATCCTTGAGGGTGAAGAGGGCGATGCAGGCCCCGGCGATAAGGTTACACTCGAGCTTCCCAAGCCTCAGAGAATGCTTATGGACCACATTCTTGCTCAGGATAAGCCCGTAATTGTTCTCAATATGGCAGGCAGCTCAATTGACCTTCGTGCTGCTCAGGACAAGGCTGCTGCAATTCTTCAGTGCTGGTATCCCGGTGCAAGAGGCGGTAAGGATATTGCAGAAATCATCTTCGGTGAGGCTTCCCCGTCAGGCAAGCTCCCCGTTACATTCTACAATTCAATTGACGAACTTCCCGACATTCACGATTATTCAATGAAGAACAGAACATACCGTTATTTTGAGGGTACACCTCTTTATCCCTTCGGTTACGGTCTTACATACGGTAACTGCGTTGCAACAGATATCAATGTGAATGTAATTGACAGCAACGGCTTTGACGGAGCAGAAGTTACTGTAAAAGTCAAGAATGTCGGCGATGTAGCAACGGAAGATGTTCTTCAGCTTTACATAAAGGATGAGGATTCTTCTTTTGCTGTCAGAAATCACAGTCTTTGTGCATTCGGCAGAGTAAGCCTTTCAGCCGGTGAAGAAAAGGCCGTCACTCTTAAAATTGAAAAGAGAGAATTCACTTCAGTTGACGAAGAGGGCAACAGAGATATTTTTGCAAAGAATTTCACAGTATTTGCAGGCTTCAGCCAGCCGGATGCAAGAAGCGCAGAGCTCACAGGTAATAAGTGTGTAAGTGTAGAGATTGAGATATAAACAAGAATTTGTCGAGCAGAGCTCGAATGGAAAATTGAAAATGGAAAATGGAAAGTGTCGGAAGTGCTTCGCACTTTTCCGCTACGCTCTATATAATGTTTTCCGAAGGAAAACCACCTTCATTTTCAACTTTCAATTTTAAATTTTCAATTACAATAATTTATCGCTATGCGATAAATTATTGTTCTCCCGTCATCTCAATCACTTCATAATACTCAATATTGAGGCTTATGTATTCACTGTTTGACGAGAATATAAAATGGTGCCGTTGAGAGGAATATGTTTCATACAAATCTGAAAAATACATACCTGTTTTTTTATAACTCAGCGCATTATCACATTCCTTTTTCTCACTCTCACTCAGCGAGGCAAACGACTCTGCCACAGCTGTTGAAAAATTCATATACGCATTTCTTTCGCCGTCAGTTTTCATTTTGTCACTGACGGCTGTTATATTTACCTGCGATATTTTTCCGTCATCCTCTGTTGTGAGAGTGAGCATAACATCATCTTCAGAGCACAGAGAGAAAAACACTCTTGTTGCGTTTTCATACTCAAAGGTATCAAAGTAATCAAACGCATAGTTTTCATTGTATTCAGCCATTTTTTCAGACAGTGCAGTCATATCAGGTCTTGTTTCACCTGCACAGCCGCACAGACATATAAGAACAGCCACGCATAAAACCACAGCAACTGTTTTTTTCATAAAACCACCTCTTAGACTTTTTGTTTTATTATATTTCTTACAGAAAAAAGTTATGACGGAATATAAAATTTTGTATATACATTCATTTTTATTTGTGTTAATATAGTAAAAAGGAGTGACCTGCGTTGGAAAAGAAAAAATTATATATTCTCACATATGACCACGGCGGATATGTTCTCTGGAAAGATGCCGTCAAGCCCCGTATTACAGAGCTTTTTGAATGGATGAAGAAATACCCGAAGCTGAGAATCGGGCTCGACTACGAATCATTCACATTTGATGAATTTTCAGAATGTGACCCGGAGGTTGTGAACCTTATTCAGAAGCTCGTAAATGATTACCCCGACAGAGTCGGACTGGGTGCAACAACATACGGTCAGCCCCTTTCGCTGACAATTTCAGACGAATCAAACGCCCGTCAGCTGATTTATGCAATCAGAACAAATATGAAATATTTCGGCAAAACTCCCGAGGTCTATGC
This sequence comes from uncultured Clostridia bacterium, assembly GCA_937876205.1. GTDB lineage: Bacteria > Bacillota > Clostridia > Oscillospirales > Acutalibacteraceae > UBA1081. The sequence goes on along the minus strand of CALEII010000006.1, from coordinate 4,891 downwards.
AATTTCAGAGTTTGCCCTCAACAATCAGACACCTCAGCTCATAAAGCAGTGCGGTTACAAGGCTGCAATTCTCCGTTCACACGTTATGGGTTACGGCTATGTCAGAACTTTCGACTCTGCCTGGGGCAACTGGGTCGGCAAGGACAACACATCAATCCCTGCAGTTCCCACTTACGATAAGCAGGGCAGAGGCTTCAACTGCACAACCGTTGACAACTGGATTCTCTCCCGTTGGCCTCAGGATACAGACATTTCTCTTGAAGACTTTGAAAAAATGTTTGAGAAATACTCTCCTCTCCTTGCTTCCCGTTATGATGACCTGACACAGGAGGTAAAGGGTGTCACGGAGTATATTGAGAAAAAAGATAACTACGAATACATACTTCTTGAAGATATTCCCGACCTTTACGGTGAAGCCACCGACATACTGAAAACAGAAGACAATGATTTCAGCGTACAGATGCCCTGGGGCTACTGCGGAAATGAGATTTTCAACGGCGTCAGAAAATCCGAAGTTACCGCCGTACAGGCTGAACAGCTCGATGCACTCCGCTTTGCAATCGACGGCATAACAAAAACAGAAGAAATTGAAAAAGCATGGAAATATGCACTTGCAGCACAGCATCACGATGTTACAATCTGCGGTCTTCTTGACCTTGCACGCCGTTTCATCCCCACATCATTAGAGAATTCCGAAGATGTAAAGGCAGATTCAATCGCTGTCATAAAATCACTTTTCAGCGGCACAAAAATGGCTGACATTGCGGTAAATCCTCACTCATTTGCCATTGACGAATGGGTAAAATCCGATGACGGAAGGTATATACGTGTCACACTTCCCGCATTTTCCATAGGCACATTAAGTGAAGACAAAAACACTTATTCTTACAACTGGAATGAAAATACAAAAGAGATCTCAACGCCCCTTTATACAATAAGATTCACTAAAAAAGGCATTGCTTCAATTGATGTGAAGCCGGCAGGCAAACGTATTCTCGACAACTCAGATTCACCTCTTTTCACTGCATATATTGACGAAGAAAACTGCATTTCAGAGGGTGTATGGAAGATTACAACCGAGAGCAACGGTGCAACGGCAGTATTTGAAGGTAACATCGGCTCTGTTCCATTTGCTTTTGAAATGCGGTTCAACGGCAATTCACCCCGTATTGACTGCAGAACACAGTTTGAAGTCCGCAATCAGAAAATAGGCAGAACAGATGAAAAAATGGGACTCGGCAAGCCCCTTACGGTGTGCGGACACAGGCACGAGGATAAGCTGAATATGCACCTTAATCTCTGCCTTGACAAAAACCGCAGAATGGTCCGTGACCTGCCCTATTCAATCGCAGACTGGAACGGTGCAGTGCGTATAACGGAAGATTACTGGTATGAGATAGACAAAATCCTTATTGACAAGGCTGTTTCCGACGAAGAATCATTCGGTTCATCCACTCAGTTCAGCGGCATTTATCACGTTGCAATGCGTGATAAATCACAGGGCTTCGCAGTTATGAACAGAGGCTGTATGGGTGCTTTTGTCCGTGGAAATCAGCTTTCAATCCCCCTTGTGTATGCAAATGAATATATGTGCGGAACAAAGATGCTCGACGGCATTTTTGACGATGAATTCGCTCTTCTGCCCTTTGATGCTGCAGCTTCCGACTCCGATATCTTCCGTAAAGCATTTGTATATAACTGTCAGCCCGTCATTTCTCAGGCTGAATCAGACAATAAAAAAACAATCAGCTTTGCAGATTTCGCCTGTGATTCAGATGATGTGGTTCTCACATCCTTCTATCACGAAAACGGCAGCATTCTTGCCCGTTTCTGCAACTATTCTGACAATGAGCACACTGCTGTTCTCACTCCCGTCAAAGGCTCTGTCACAGCAGAAACAGACCTTCTGGGCAACACCGTGAAATCCGTCAGCGACAGCACACTCACCTTCCGTCCGTGGGAAATCAAGACTGTCAGAATATCTCTTTAAGCATTTTAGCCGAAAAGATGAACTTTTAAAGTCATTTTTTAGCAATGTATTTTGTAAATTTTATTGATTTTTGATTTATTGTCTGTTATAATTATCTGTGATAAAAACTGTCTTGATGTACAGTTTTTTGAGAATGTTAAAAATTATTTCAAATATGGAGGAAAATTTAATGAGCAAAAAGTTTGTTTATTTGTTCAGAGAAGGCGACGCTTCAATGCGTGAGCTTCTCGGCGGTAAGGGTGCTAACCTTGCTGAAATGACAAAAATCGGTCTTCCTGTTCCTCAGGGCTTCACAATTTCAACTGAAGCTTGTACTCAGTACTATGAAGACGGCAGAAAGATCAACGATGAAATCCAGGCTGAAATTATGGAATACATCGTTAAGATGGAAGAAATCACAGGCAAGAAGTTCGGCGACCTCGAGAATCCCCTTCTCGTTTCCGTTCGTTCAGGTGCACGTGCATCAATGCCCGGTATGATGGACACAATCCTCAACCTCGGTCTTAACGAAGAAGTTGTTAATGTTATGGCTGAAAAGTCAGGCAATCCCCGTTGGGCTTGGGACTGCTACAGAAGATTCATTCAGATGTACTCAGACGTTGTTATGGAAGTCGGTAAGAAGTACTTTGAAGAACTCATCGACAAGATGAAGGAAGAAAAGGGCGTTACTCAGGACGTTGATCTTACAGCTGACGACCTCAAGGAACTCGCTGCTCAGTTCAAGGCAGAATACAAAGCAAAGATCGGTGCAGACTTCCCCTCAGATCCCAAGGTTCAGCTTATGGGCGCTGTTGAAGCTGTTTTCCGTTCATGGGACAACCCCCGTGCAAACGTTTACAGACGTGACAATGATATTCCCTATTCATGGGGTACTGCTGTTAACGTACAGATGATGGCTTTCGGTAACATGGGTGACAACTGCGGTACAGGTGTTGCTTTCACTCGTGACCCCGCTACAGGCGAAAAGGGCCTTATGGGTGAATTCCTTACAAATGCACAGGGTGAAGACGTTGTTGCAGGTGTTCGTACTCCCATGCCGATTGCTGAAATGGCTGAAAAGTTCCCCGCAGCATTCGAAGAATTCAACAAGGTATGTGCAATCCTTGAAGATCACTACAGAGATATGCAGGATATGGAATTTACTGTTGAAGACGGTAAGCTCTATATGCTCCAGACAAGAAACGGTAAGAGAACTGCAAAGGCTGCTCTTAAGATCGCTTGTGACCTCGTTGACGAAGGTATGATCGATGAAAAGAAGGCTGTTGCAATGATCGATCCCAGAAACCTCGACACACTCCTTCATCCTCAGTTCGATACTAAGGCACTCAAGGAAGCTGTTCCCGCAGGTAAGGGTCTCGGCGCATCTCCCGGTGCTGCTTGCGGTAAGGTTGTTTTCACAGCTGAAGACGCAGAAGCATGGAACGCAAGAGGCGAAAAGGTTGTTCTTGTTCGTCTTGAAACATCACCCGAAGACATCACAGGTATGAAGGCTTCTCAGGGTATCCTCACTGTTCGTGGCGGTATGACATCACACGCAGCTGTTGTTGCTCGTGGTATGGGTACTTGCTGTGTATCAGGTTGCGGAGATATCAAGATGGATGAAGAAAACAAGAAGTTTGAACTCGCTGGTAAGGTTTACCACGAGGGTGACTATATTTCAATCGACGGTTCAACAGGTAACATCTACGACGGTATCATCCCCACAGTTGATGCTGAAATCGCAGGCGAATTCGGCAGAATTATGGCTTGGGCTGACAAGTACAGAACTCTTAAGGTCCGTACAAATGCTGATACTCCCGCTGATGCTAAGAAGGCTCGTGAACTCGGTGCAGAAGGTATCGGTCTCTGCCGTACAGAGCATATGTTCTTCGAGGCTGAAAGAATCGCTGCATTCCGTGAAATGATCTGTGCTGACACAGTTGAAGAAAGAGAAGCAGCTCTTGACAAGATTCTTCCCTATCAGCAGGGCGACTTCGAAAAGCTCTACGAAGCACTCGAAGGTAACCCCGTTACAATCCGTTTCCTTGATCCTCCTCTTCATGAGTTCGTTCCCACTGAAGAAGCAGACATCAAGCTCCTTGCAGATTCACAGGGCAAGACAGTTGAAGACATCAAAGCTATCATCGCTTCACTTCACGAATTCAACCCCATGATGGGTCATCGTGGATGCCGTCTTGCAGTAACATATCCCGAAATCGCTGCAATGCAGACAAAGGCTGTTATCCGTGCAGCTATCAACGTTCAGAAGGCACACGCTGACTGGAATGTTGTTCCCGAAATTATGATTCCCCTTATCGGCGACGTTAAGGAACTCAAATTCGTAAAGAAGGTTGTTGTTGAAACAGCTGATGCAGAAATCGCAGCAGCAGGTTCAGACCTTAAGTACGAAGTTGGTACAATGATCGAAATTCCCAGAGCTTGTATCACAGCTGATGAAGTTGCTAAGGAAGCTGACTTCTTCTGCTTCGGCACAAACGACCTTACTCAGATGACATACGGCTTCAGCCGTGATGACGCAGGTAAGTTCCTCACAGCTTACTATGACAGCAAGATCTTCGAAAACGATCCCTTCGCAAAGCTCGACCAGAACGGCGTTGGCGCTCTTATGGAAATGGCAGTTGCTAAGGGTAAGGCAAGCGGCAAGAACCTTCACTACGGTATCTGCGGTGAACACGGCGGTGACCCCGTTTCAGTTGAGTTCTGCCACAAGATCGGCCTCAACTACGTTTCATGCTCACCCTTCAGAGTACCCATCGCAAGACTTGCAGCAGCTCAGGCAGCAATCGCTGAGATGAAATAAGTTTAAGACCCAGTAATATCAAGGGTTTTGCGACTTCTCCTACATCAGTTGTAGCTGTATAACAGCTATTAAATGTGCAATCAACTCCCCGTATTCGAAAG
>CALEII010000005.1 GCA_937876205.1 uncultured Clostridia bacterium | reverse complement strand
CTTACAACGTCAAATCTTCTGTTACTTTCAGATACAACAGAAGCCTGAAAGTTATCTCTCAGCATCAGCTATCAATACAGCTCTGCATGGCGAACCGTCCGCACCTGATAAATTCAGCGGTGCAGCATTTAAAAAATAAACACCTTCAGGCACTTCTGATAAACGAATTCCCTCAAGCAATATAACATTAGCACTCAAAAGCACAAGATGTACTGCCATTGGGGCATTTTGCGGACCGATTGTCTGGGATTCATTTCCTAAAAGCAAAACATCTGAAGATGCAAATACCTTTGCTGCCTCAAGTGATACTTCGGCATCACCCTTAATCAGAATTCTCTTTGCAGCTTCAATGTTCTGTTTTTTTGCTTTTTCAATTATTTCTATAGCACCATCACCGGTGACAATACCATGATGTTCTGCCACATAAGCCATTCCCACAAATGTCTCTATACATATCTCATCTACAGTTTTGCCGTCTTTAACAAAATGGAATGGTGCATCTATATGCGTGCCGTTGTGTGCACACATATTAAATGCTGTCAAATTATACACTTCACCTTTGTTCATTGATTTAAGTATCTTTTTCTCAGGTAGTGGATCGTCGGGATACACCTGACAACCGAAAACTTCTTGTGAAATATCGTAAATTTTCATTGCTTAATTCTCCACTCCAAATTAAAGTTTAATATCATTGCAAACCTTTATAATTTTGTCTGCTGCACCTTTTGCACCTGAACTGTTCTTAAAGCCCTCAGCAATTTTCTTGGCATTTTGCTTATAGGTGTCAATACTTAAAATTTTATTTATCGCAGTCATAACGGAAACCCCGTCCAATTTATCAACTTTTATACCGGCACCAAGCTGAGATACTCTCTCGGCAACACCTTTTTGCTCTGAGGTCTGTGGTAACATAACAAGCGGAACTTCAAAATACAAACTTTCGCTGACGCTGTTCATTCCGCAGTGTGATACAAAGACATCCGCTTTTTTCAGAACTGCAATCTGGTCAACATGTGAATAAACCGATATATTTTCAGGCAATTCTCCAAAGTCCTCGATAGACACCAAATTGCCAACAGACATTATCACTTGATAATCTGTTTTTGTCAAGGCAGATATACAAGATTTGTAAAAAGGCATCATGTCATTATTGACAGTTCCCATAGATATATAAATCAATTTATCCCTCTTTTTCTCTATTTCCTCAGTTGTAGGACGAATCGAGGGCCCGACAAATGCGTACTTTTCCGAAAAAGTTTCTGAACATGGTTGAAATTCGGGAGAAGTATAGACAATCGTGTGGGTGTTATCATCATTGCCAATAATATCAAGAATATTATTAACAGGATACCCCTTATCCTTTAGCCGTTTGACTTGTTTAGATGTTTTTGGCATTGCAAAGAGCATCTTAAACAAATCTCCGATACCTTGTTTCATAATTTTAGCCGAGTGTTGATTAAAGGCAAAAGTTGTTGTTGAAGAAACAAAAGGAATGCCAAGTTTCAGTGCAACCGCTTTTCCCCATAGTGCCATAGAATCTGCCACAATACAATCTGGCTTAAGCTCTGCCATCTCTTTGCAAACCTTGTCATCAAGAGCGAGTGTGGTATCTACCAATATCTTTGTCGAGAATGCCAAGTCTTTTCCCACACGGGTAGAGTCTTTGGCACTGAGGTTCCGCTCCGTATCATAATCATCACAGGATATAAATGTTGCCCCTGCCGACTCGATTTTTTCACGCATAATGTTATATGAGTAGTACCACACCTGATGTCCGCGAGAAACTAATTCCTTAACAACGCCCAAGGTGGGGTTCGTGTGTCCGTGTGCAGGAATACAAAAGAAAACAATTTTGCTCATATTACTTCATCTTCTTTCTTGTACACCAGGATTTTTCGTTACATTCGGGGCATTTAAGATGTCTTGTAGTTAGTGTATGCGCACCCCAAACATATGCCCTAAAGGTCGGTTTGAATGTGTGTCCGCACTTTCTGCATTTATAAACGCCTGTTTCGTAATCAACCTTTGCGGCGTAGGAAATCGCAATCCAAACCAAAACCACCGAAACCGCTATAAGAACAACTGCAGTCGCAGTATTTATAATTTTTTCTTCCGCAAGAATTGTGCTTACAACAAGCAAAGCGATGCTTAAAACTACTCCGATAACAGATAATATTATGTTACCTTTATTTTTCATTTACATATTCTCCTTCATTTATAACTTCTATGTAAAAACTGACCGGTCTGAATCCGTCATTACAGGAAATCATAGCTGATTTTTTGTTTTTCATCCAGCCATCATAGAAATTTCCGCCACCATTTGAAAGCTCTTTCACAAAGTATTCCATACTTTCCCAAGCAGAATCACACATATTTTCAGGCTTTTCTCCACCAACGGAAATAAACTCCTGACCGAGCCTCATATCGCAGGTGTGCTCAATTGGGTTTTCATATTTTTCTATCAAATCATCATACCGTGCCATTTTCATAACGGTAATTTTTATAGTTTTCATTTCTCCACCTCATACGGCCAATCAATAATTCCGCCAAATTCTT
>CALEII010000004.1 GCA_937876205.1 uncultured Clostridia bacterium | reverse complement strand
TGACGGAAATCAGCCTGTAAAAAACGGGTTCGTTTTATTCCCGTCACCCTAAGATTATTCGTTCTTTGCAAGACATTATCCCATATCAAAGAGAGGCAGGATTTTTCCTGCCTCTCTTTGTTTGTGTAAGATGTGATATTATTGAGAAAAGACACTTTCAATGCGTTTGTCACAGCCTGAGGGAGAGTAGACAAAACAGTCAATGTGTGTGGCATCTGTGAAATATTTTATATCCTGTAACGGATATGATGCCTTGAAGCTGTCTACGATAATGAGCTTGAGTTTCATTTTTTCGGGAATAATATTCTTGATGAAAACACTGCAGTACTGCCCTTCTTCAATGCCGTCCTGCAATTCTGCAAGACCTGCAAGATTCGGTGTCAGTTCGACGAAAATGCCGTAGTTCTCTATGCTTCTGACTATTCCGGGCACAGTTTCACCCACAGAAAACAGAGCTGTATTCTGCTCCCAGCTGCCGAGAAGCTCTTTCATAGAGAGTGTCAGTCTGCCGAGGCTGTCAACATTTCTGACAACGGCTTTTATGCTTTGCCCTACAGACAGTCTTGCTGACGGGTGAGGTATTCTTGAAACTGAAATGCCGTCAATGGGCAGCAGTGCACTGATGCCGCAACCAACATCGCAGAATGCACCGAAAGGTTCAAGATGAGTGACAACGGCCTCAGTCACATCGCCTGCAGAGAGTTTTTTTATACTGCTTTCAAGGCATTCCTCCTGCGCAAGGCGTCTGCTGAGCACAGCAAAGGGGATTCCGTTTGTCCCTTTTTCTATTTCAAGCACCTTGAAGCATACGGACTTGTTAACTCTTGAAATGATTGCAATATCACGCACATAGCCTTCTTTTATACCCATTGCACATTCGTCACGTGGAATGATGCCTCTCATACAGCCGAGATTCACGTGAATATTGTGGTCGTTGTCGCAAAGCACTGCTCTCGCTTCAAGAATTGTACCTCTGAGCATTGCTTCCTGCAGTGCAGACTCAGAAAAAACAGAGTCTGCTGTTGCCTTGCCGTATATTATTTTGCCTTCAGGCTTATAGCTTAACATATGTAACCGTCCTTTCGGATGAGATTTTCGTCACTCTAAATAGATATGCTGAATAAGATTTTTTAGAATAAAAATATTCCATATTACTGAAAAATGTGCTATCATATAGTATATATGACCATGGAGGATGAAAAATGGATATTAAAGTCGGCGACAGGGTAGAAATGAAAAAACAGCATCCCTGCGGTTGTAAGGAATTTGAAGTTCTTCGTGTGGGACTTGATTATAAGATTAAATGCTGTAACTGCAGCCGTGAGGTAATGGTACCACGGTTAAAAATTGAGAAAAATATCAAGAGAGTTATTGAATAAAGGGAAATACTATGAAGAAAACTGAAATCCTTGCTCCTGCAGGCGGAACTGAACAGCTTGAGGCTGCAGTGCGCACGGGAGCTGATGCCGTATATCTCGGTACAAAGAATTTCAACGCACGGAACAGTGCAGATAACTTTGATGAAGCATCGCTTATGCAGGCGGTGCAGTATTGTCACGCAAGAAATGTCAGAGTTTATGTCACGATGAACACTCTGATTACAGATGATGAGGTTAACGATGTTGTCAGTGAGATAAAAATGATTGCACGCTGCGGTGCAGATGCAGTGATTATTCAGGACCTTGCCGTGGCACGGCTGTGGAAGGAATATTGTCCCTCAATGCCTCTTCACGCATCAACTCAGATGACAATTCATAATGCGGCAGGCGCTCTTCAGGCTCAGGAGCTGGGCTTTAAAAGAATTGTTCTTGCCCGTGAGCTGTCACTTGAAGAAATAAGAAAAATTTCGCAGTCAACGCAGGCAGAGATTGAGGTTTTTGTGCACGGAGCGTTGTGTATGAGTGTGTCGGGGACCTGTCTGCTGTCTTCAATGATAGGCTCAAGAAGCGGCAACAGAGGCAGATGCGCTCAGCCCTGCAGACTTGATTTTAAGGCAAACGGCAGAGAATATGCTCTGTCGCTGAAGGACCTGTCTCTTGTGGATAAGGTCCGTGAGCTTTCGGAGGCAGGCGTTGATTCATTTAAAATTGAGGGCAGAATGAAGCGTGCAGAATATGTTGCTGCTGCTGTTACTGCTGTGCGTAAATCAATGAATAACGAGCCTTATGATGAGGAAGCTCTCAGAGCTGTTTTCTCAAGAAGCGGCTTCACAAAGGGATATTTTCTGTCTCAGCGCAATCTTGAAATGTTCGGTTATCGCAGAAAAGAGGATGTGACTGCCGCATCAGGTGTGCTTAAAAATCTTGCTCAGCTTTATAAGGATGAAATAAGAAAAATCCCCGTTGATATAAGCTTTACGGCGAATGAGAATGAAACTGTTCTGACTGTTACCGACGGTACAAATTCCGTTACCGTGAATGGTGAAAAGCCTCAGAAGGCACAGAATAAACCTCTTGACAATGAGTTTGCAGAGAAGTGTCTGTCAAAGCTCGGAGGCACAATATTTGTTGCCGATAAATTCAGCTTTTCAATTGCTGAAGGACTGGCTGTGTCTGCCTCGTCAATGAACGCAATGCGCAGGGAGGCTACAGAAAAGCTCTACGGGCTTCGTGCACGGGTTACTCCCTATGAAATCGTTGAGAATGAAGCAAAAAAGACAGTTTCTGCATTCAGCAGCAGAGAAAGAACATACCGTCTGCGTTTTGAGCATTTTGCTCAGAGCTTTGACGATGAAAGAGCAGAAAAAATAATTCTTCCTATGGGTGAAATACTCAGACACCCTGAATGCGTTGAATTGTACGGTAAAAAGCTTGTCTGTGAGCTTCCGTTTCTTGTTTTTGCAGAGAATGAAGATAGCTTCACCAAGACTCTTGAAAGAGTCAGGGAGCTTGGTGTGAGAAGTGTGCTTGCAGATAATATCGGTACAATGAAAATTGCTTCAGATATGGGATTTGCAGTAAGTGCGGGGCACGGAATGAATATACTCAACTCAGTATCTTTTAGTGAGTATGAAAAGCTCGGTGCCGTTGATATAACGCTGTCTCCTGAGATTTCTATGACTCAGGCAGGCAGAATCAGAGGTAAGGTGAAAAAGGGGATTCTCGGCTACGGTTATCTTCCCCTGATGCGTTTCAGGGCTTGCCCCGTTCAGGGCAGAAACGGTTGTGCAGACTGCAGAGGACTTACCGTGATAAAAGACAGGCGTGATATTGATTTTTATGTAATCTGCTCTGCGAGAAAATATTCGACTCTTCTTAACAGTGTACCTCTTTATGTGGGCGATAAGCCTCTTGAAGGTGATTTTGTGACACTTTATTTCACGTTTGAGAAGCAGGATAAGTGCCGTAAGATTTTTGAATACTTTATAAATAAAAAGTCACCCGAAATGAGAAAAACAGGTGGACTTTATTACCGTGAACTGTTATGAAGCATTTTTATTCACTCAATGATTACTGCCGTGATGAATTCGGGCATAAATTATATAAGCTGTCTCTTGATGCAGGTATGACCTGTCCGAACCGTGACGGCAAAATCGGCACAGGCGGCTGTATTTTCTGCTCGGAAGACGGCTCAGGTGAGTTTGCCGAAAAGCAGTGTGATGAAATATCCGAGCAGATAGAGAATGCAAAAATACGTGTCGCACACAAGAATAAGGGCGGCGGATATATAGCGTATTTTCAGAGCTTTACAAACACATATGCACCTGTCATCTATCTTGAAAAGATTTTTACACAGGCGATATACCATCCCGATATTGAGGTGCTTTCAGTTGCAACACGTCCTGATTGCGTGGGTGATGAGGTGGTCTCTCTTCTTTCACGGCTGAACAGAATCAAGCCCGTGTGGGTTGAGCTGGGCTTTCAGACATCCTGTGAGAAGTCTGCAGAATATATCGGCAGAGGCTACGGCAATGAGGTTTTCAGTGATGCTGTACACAGACTGAATAATGCGGGCATTAAAACAGTTGCACATATAATCCTCGGTCTGCCTGATGAAACAACGGATATTATGAAAGACAGTGTCAGGTTTGTGTGTGATTGCGGTGTATGGGGCATAAAGCTTCATCTTCTGCACGTGCTGAAGGGCTCAAGGCTTGAAAAAGAGTATGAAGACGGCAGATTTTTGTGCTTTGATGAGAATACTTATATTGAAACTGTCTGCGAAATGCTTAAAATTATACCCCCTGATGTGGTTATTCACAGACTGACAGGTGACGGCGATAAAAAGAAGCTTATAGCCCCTTTGTGGAGTGGGAACAAAAAGCAGGTTCTTGCTTCTCTGAACAGAATGCTTGAAGAAAAGAGTGTTGTTCAGGGCAGTAATTGTAAATATTGAAATTTTTGGTAAATAAGAATATAATTGACCTGGAGGATGATGCTATGACAAGTCAGGATTACAGAAAGCTTTCCGTACTGCTCACCCAGATAAAGGGCGGGGCAAGAAATGCTTTTTCCTCTGTGTATAAAATGTATGAAAAGAAAGTGTATTTTCTCTTTTGCAAGCTTCTGGGAAATAAGGCAGAAGCTGCTGATATGACTGCTGAGCTGTTCGCTCACATTTATCTTCAGATTGCCAATTTCCCTGACGTTATGGAGTTTGAAAAGTGGCTGTACACAACTCTTTTTGCAAGAGCAAGACGCCATAATCTTGAGAAAAATCCCGAACTGCTCGGTGAATATACAGACACAGATTCACCCGATGGTGATGAGGTTGACGAGCTTCTCGGTCAGGATTCTGATGAAATGATGTCATATCCCGAGGGGATTGATATCTCGGTTGATATGATGAAAACTGTTGACACTGTGCTTACAGATCTTCCCGTGAAGCTCCGCACTGCAGTTCTCGGTTATTATCTGTGCGGTTTTGATATGACTGAGCTTGCGGCAATAGAGCAGATTTCAGGTGCTGCAGTGAAAAACAGACTCTTAAAAGCGAGAATAAATATGAAAACACAGGAGCATAAGTATACTGAGCTCGGCTACGATTGTGCAGGGCTTGTGGTATTTCTTCCCGACATACTTGCAACTATGTCGCAGACTATCGTAATTCCGTCAGGCATTGCGACTGCTGTTTCATCAAGAACAGGCATAAACTGTGAATCCTCAGGAAAAGAAACGGTCACTTCTGTCAGCACTGCGTCACCCGTGAAAAGCTCAAATTACGCTCCCACTGAGTATGCAGTTCAGCCTCAGCCGAAAAAAAGACCGGGCGAAGATATTTCGCCTGCCGTAAGAGTGCTTATGGCTATTGTTGCATTGCTGATTATTATAGGTGCAACAGTTGCAGTTGTGCTTGCTGTTCAGAACAGTAAAAAACCTCAGGAAGAGGGCACTGTCGGGCATATGGAAAATGAAGCAGTGCAGACAACCATTGAATTCACACTGAAAGAAACAACAACCGTTCCTGAGACCACAACTGAAGAAATAACCACTCAGGAGGAGACCACTACTCAGGAATTCACTACTGCAGAAGAAACCACAACAGCTACTGAAGAAACAACGACCGAAGAAACCACAACCGTGGCTGAAAATGAGCCTGCAGGCGGAGAAGAGCCTGAAGATAACTATGCAGTGGGGTGATTGATATGTCTTTACAGGAGCTTAAAAGCGGTACCGATATCAGAGGCACTGCAATTGGTGAGAAAACAAATCTTACAGACGATGCAATCAGAAGAATAACTGTCGGTTTTATTGAAGCTGTGCGTGAAAAGACAGGCGTGGATGCAGAAAATATGACCGTTGCTGTGGGTCACGATTCAAGACTCTCTGCCGAGCGTATAAAGAAAAATGTTATATCCGTTCTGTCTCATTACGGTGTCAGAGTGCTTGACTGCTCGCTTGCATCAACTCCCGCAATGTTTATGACGACTGTTGAGCTCGGTTGCACTGCATCGGTGCAGATTACGGCAAGCCATCATCCTTGGGATAAAAACGGACTGAAATTTTTCACAAAAGACGGTGGCTTTGAGAGTGTCGATATACAGAAGGTGCTCGATTTTGCCGCAAATGCCGATGTGTCATTTTCAGATGATGCAGACAAGAGTGAAAAAATTGATTTTATGAGCAGATATTCAGATATTTTATGCTCAATGATTTGCGAAGGCGTCAAGGCAGAAAACTATGATAAACCTCTTGAGGGCTTTCATATCGTGACGGATGCCGGCAACGGCGTGGGCGGTTTTTATGCTTACAACGTGCTTGAAAAGCTCGGCGCAGATATTACGGGAAGCAGATTTCTTGAGCCTGACGGCAAATTCCCCAATCACGCTCCCAATCCTGAGAACAAAGAGGCAATGAAATCAATTTCAGATGCTGTCATTTCTTCAGGTGCCGATTTCGGTGTTATATTTGACACAGATGTAGACAGGGCTGCCTGTGTTGATGAAAACGGGATGGAAATTAACAGAAATTCACTTGTGGCACTTGCTTCTGTTATTGCTCTTGAGGGTAATGAGGGCGGCACAATAGTGACAGACTCCGTTACAAGTGACGGACTGAAAATTTTTATTGAAAAAAATCTTTCAGGCAAACATCACCGTTTCAGACGAGGCTACAAAAATGTTATCAACGAGGCAATAAGGCTTAACAATGAAGGCGTCAACTGCCCTCTGGCGATTGAAACCTCAGGACACGCCGCTCTTCGTGAAAATTATTTCCTTGATGACGGAGCTTATCTTATAACAAAAATTATAATTCTGCTTGCAAAATTAAGAGCGCAGGGCAGAAATATTGCTGATATCATAAAAGATCTCAGACAGCCTGCCGAAGAAAAAGAAATGCGTTTTGCAATTCTCACTGATGATTTCAGGGCATACGGCAATAAGGTTATTTCTGACCTTGAGAGCTATGCGTACAGCCGTGAGGGCTGGACGGTTGCCGATGATAACAGGGAGGGCATCAGAATTTCTCTTGATAAAGAGCACGGTGACGGCTGGATGCTTCTCAGACTCAGTGTTCACGACCCGATTCTTCCTTTCAATGCCGAAAGTGACAGCGTGGGTGGTGTTGCAAAAATTATCGGCGGATTTTATGAGTTTATAAAAAATTATGAAAAACTTGATCTGTCAGCTTTCAGTAAATGAGGTGTAAAGAATGATTGGTGTTATCGAAAGAGTAACGGCGTTTTTTATGTCAATATTTCTGTTCATTGCTTCTCTTTTCGGCATTTCCTATGAAAAGAAAGTGCAGAATGTAATTCTTCTTATCGGTGACGGTATGGGAGAAATGCACCTTGAGATGACAAAGGATATGAGAGAGATTTCACTGACTATGGATACATTACCTCAGAAGGGCTATGCAATGACATACTCTGCAAGTGATGACATCACAGACAGTGCCGCAGGTGCAACTGCTCTTGCTTGCGGCGTGAAGACTGAAAACGGCAGAATTGCAACATACTGGCCCGAAATGGCCGATTATGCACAGTATGACGGCTATTACCCTATGAGTATAACCGAAGTGTGTATGGCAAACGGACTGAAAACAGGTGTCGTCACAACCGATAATCTTACAGGTGCCACTCCCGGCGGATTTTCTGCTCACTCAGACAGCAGAAATAACGATGAGGACATAGCTTTTGACCAGCTTGCATCAGGAATTGATATTATCTGGGGAAAGGATGACGAAACCGTCACAAAGGAGCAGGTGACTTCAGCAGGCTACACCTATATCAGCACCATTGATGAAATGAATGCTCTTACAGGCAATGAAAAAAGCTACGGACTTTTCACTTCAAGTATGTACCGTCCTGAGAATAAAAACGATTATACCCCTACACTTTCTCAGATGACAGCTAAGGCAATAGCTCTTCTTGATTCCACAAGTGAAGACGGTTTCTTCCTTATGGTTGAGGGCGCACACATTGACAAGAAGGCTCATAATAAGGATGAGGCAGGCTCTGCAGAAGCGCTTGAGGAGTTTGATAATGCCGTTGAGGTTGCTCTTGAGTTTGCAAAAGAGGACGAGCATACACTTGTTATCGTGACAGCTGACCACGAAACAGGCGGCGTTATTCTTAATGAGAATAATGAGTATGAGATGACAACGGGCAGTCACACAGCAAGAGATGTTCCCGTCAGAGCATACGGTCCCTATGATTTTATTGAAGACGGAGATGTTATAAACAATATTCAGATTCCCGTAAGAATTGCTGATGCACTCGAATTTGAAGAAGGATGTATTCCGGCAAAGAAAAAATTTTAATAATTCTTTAAGAAAAATAAATATACTTGATTTGTTATGTGTAAAGTGATATTATATTTTTATAAGTTTTTAGGAGGTTTTTTTGTATGATTTTCCTTATCAGACAAGCAATACAGCCGTTTGTTGCTGCTGTTATGTCAATGATTATGTCGCTTTCAGTTGCATTCGGAGTTACGGAAGAGACTGTTGTCAGAACTCCCGATGAATTTGAGAATGTAAAGAACGTTATTTATCTTATCGGTGACGGTATGGGCGTGCTTCATCTCGAAAAAGCAAAGCAGGAGCGTTCAATAACACTTGCAATGGATACTTTTGAGTATGAAGGCAGATCACAGACCCGTTCAAAGAGCAGTGCTGTCACAGACAGTGCCGCAGGTGCAACTGCACTCGCATGCGGTGTGAGAACATATAACGGCGCTCTCGGTGTTTATATGTATGACCCCCTTCACGTTGAAAGTCAGCCAAAAAACCTTACGGAGCTTTGTATTGAGCAGGGTATGATGACAGGTATTGTCACAACAGATCTTACATCAGGT
This sequence comes from uncultured Clostridia bacterium, assembly GCA_937876205.1. GTDB lineage: Bacteria > Bacillota > Clostridia > Oscillospirales > Acutalibacteraceae > UBA1081. Next base: position 64,927 of record CALEII010000004.1, on the reverse strand, counting down.
GCAACTCCGAGTGGATTTTCCGTTCATACATATGAAAGAGGCAATACAAAGGATATCGATACTCAGCAGATGAATTCTGATATCGACCTTATCTGGGGCGGCACATCAGAATATATTTCGAAGGAAACCTGTGAAGAAAACGGCTTCACATTTGTCAAGACTTATTCTGAAATGATGGCTCTTCCCGAAGGCGGCAGAAGCTTTGCTCAGTTTGACAACAGCACATGGACTGATGAGCAGGTTGACGCTGAAACTCCCACACTTTCTCAGATGGCAGTCAAGGCTATCGATATTCTTGACGACACAGATGAGGGCTTCTTCCTTATGATTGAGGGTGCACACATAGACAAGCACTCACACAATAACTACGATGAAGGTATGGCAGAGGCTCTTGAGGAGTTTGACGAAACTGTTGCCGCTGCTCTTGCATACGCAAAGCAGGACGGCGAAACTCTCGTTGTTGTTACAGCTGACCACGAAACAGGCGGTATTGTTCTCAATGACGACGGTACATATTCATTTACACAGGGCTCACACTCAGCAGCTGATGTTCCGGTATTTGTTTACGGTTCAGATACATTCATTGCTGACGGTGAAACAGTAAAGAATATTGACATTCCCACAAGAGTTGCATATTCTCTCGGCTTTGCTGCTGAGCAGTTCCCCTATGAGAATTTCTCCGACCTTGTCGGCTTCATAAAAGATTCAGGTATGAGTCTTGATTTTAATTCATAAAAGCTTATTCAGACTTTATAAAAAGGAGGTTCGGTGATGAGCTCAGGCAGCAGAAAAATTATATTCGGCAGTTTGTCTGCACTTATACTGGTTATAGCAGTTGCAGCGGCGATCTGGCTTATTGCCGGCGACCCCGATACACTTCCTGTCGGCAATCAGGGCGGAATTGATGAGGTTACATATCAGCCCCCTGTCACAAATGTTTTAACAAATCCTGTTACTGAGGCAACTACAAAAGCTCCGGAACCCGAAACAACAACAGAAAAGCCAACTTCAGAGGCCGAAAGCTATGTGGAGAATTTCCTTGCTGAAATGAGCACATACTCACAGACTGTTGAGACTCCCACAACGCCTCAGTATGAAAAGCCGTTTTTTCACGTTGTAACATCAGGTACCGTTACAGATGACAATTCTCTTGAAGGGCTCACCGGTGTTACAAAGACAATAGGTGAGATAATTCTCGGAGCAGGCTTCAGATATGACAAGGAGCAGGGAATTTTCTATTCTGAAACAGAATCGTGGCAGCGTAATTTCGGTTTCTCTGCAATTTACGACGCAGGTGCAGCCTTTACAGGTATGTACTATGACACAATGCGACTGAAGTTCCATTATAATAACCGTGACTGGCTGTTCCAGATATGGAAGGGCAGATACGGTATCACCACGGGCGGTGAGATGGGTGTTTATTATAAACGTCCTGAGCATCCTGACACATTCTACGCCTGTGCAAAGGATGACCAGCTTGTAACAATGTCATTTGCGCTTTACAGAAATGATGAGCTGTTTATGACAAGAGGTCCCGAGCCTCATTGGTGGCTCACAGGCTTCAAGATTTTTGAAATGGCGGGGCCCAAGGAGCTTACAATGCATGCAACATACTTTATGGATGATGCGGGTATGGCAGATGAACTTGAGAAGTCAATTCAGGAGCTCGGATTTATTGAAGGTATAAACTATCAGCGGCTTGGTCTGACAATGACCATTATATGGAAATAAAATTATTCCCCCGTTTCTTGCGGGGGAATTGGTTATATATTCAGGTAGCTATGAATGTTATCGATAACTCTTGACGGGGTAGCCGAAAGGCTGCCGTATTTTTTTGTTACAAAATCAGCCGTACCGCCGTGAATGTAAGCTGCCGTGCAGACTGCCGTGAATGTGTCTGAAGTCTGTTGTATAAGCCCTGCAATAAGACCTGTCAGTACGTCACCGCTGCCGCCTCTTGCCATTGATGGGTTGCCCGTGGTGTTGATATATATGTTTCCGTTTTTATCTGCGACGACGGTGCCGGCACCCTTCAGCAGAACGGTCACGCCGTACTTTTCTGCAAAGATTTTTGCTGTTGCTGTTCTGTCCTTTTGTATTTCGGTGACGGAAATTTTCGTCAGTCGTGACATTTCACCCGGATGCGGAGTCAGAACGATGTTACATCGGGCATCTGTGAGTATATCGGGATCTGAAGTAATGCAGTTAATTGCATCGGCATCGAGAATAAGTACTCCGTTGTAATTGTTTATCACAAATTTTACAAGGTCCTTCGTGTCGTTATCTGTTCCGAGTCCCGGACCGATTGCGATCACATCAGCCTTTTTCAGCTTTTCTGTCAGAATTTTTGCATCGGTCTTTATTCTTCCGTTTTCATTGGAGCTTACGGGCAGCATAAGAGGTTCTGTGAGCTTTGGTGTGACAGTGTCATAAATGCAGTCGGGGAAGCAGGCTGTCACAAGTCCTGCGCCGATTTCAACACAAGCCTGATTGCACAGATATACGCATCCTGTCATATTTCTGCTGCCGCAGATTGTCAGTATATTGCCGAAATTACCCTTATGAGCGTCGTAGTGCCTTTTCCTTATGTTGCTTAACGCTTCTTCTTTTGTGTATACCGAAAAGGGCTCACAGAACGGCTCAAGGCAAGATTTTTCAATACCTATATCAATAACGGTTGTGGCTGCGCACAATTCGGCAAAGGGCTTTAATACCTGAACGGGCTTGAATGCTATCATTGTGAGTGTTTCATCTGCTTTAAAATAAACAGACGGTTCATTTCCTTCAGCCGTAAGTCCCGACGGTATATCAATGGCATATTTCTTTGCGCTTGCGTTGCTGTTTGCGCATTTTATGCAGCTGAGAGCACTGCCCTGCAGCTCACCGGAGAAGCCTATTCCGAAAACTGCATCAACAAGCACATCGGCTGTTGAAATATGGTGAAGACAGGTTTCTGCCTCCTGTGAGAAGTCGCAGACGTTGACGGGATATTTCTTCATTTCATCGTACATTTCAAGGCACAGCTCGTCTGTTGAAAGAGGATAAACTGTAATTGCAAAAATGCTTCTGAAGCCGTGTTGCCACAGTTTTCTTGCGATAACGAAGCCGTCACCGCCGTTTCTGCCCTTACCGCAGAGAATGACAATTTTTTTGTTCTTGTCTTCCTTTGAGATGTGCTTTGCACAGCCTGCACCTGCCGCTTCCATAAGGCCGTGCCAGGTTTTGCCGTTTTCTACGGCTTTTGCTTCTGCTTTTTTCATATTTTCTGCAGTAAGTACATACATAAAAATCACCCTGTTACTGATTGTAGCATAAAACAGTCAAAAACGGAATAAAATTATTAAAAAAAGTGTTGTGTTTTCAAAATCTTTATTGTATAATGTATTAGTATAATAATCCGTACTTCATATGAAGTGACGAAGGAAGAGGTGACCTTTATGTCAGACACATTAAAGTTCAAACTGAATAACGAGAAGGATGAACAGATAAAAACAATGCTCACTCAGGTTTATGATGCACTCAGGGAGAAGGGCTATAATCCCGTAAATCAGATAGTAGGTTATATTTTATCAGAGGATCCTGCTTATATTACCACTTATAATAACGCAAGAAACACAATTATGAAAATTGACCGTTATGAGCTTTTGCAGGCACTTATTAAGGATTACCTCGGTGAAAAATAAGAAAGGAATGAATTGAATGGCAGCAAAAAAGGGACCTAAGTTCCTTACCTATAAGGGTAAGCCGTTGGTTCGTTGCGGTGAGACACTCTATTACGGCAATATGAGTGACCCATTCGTAATTATGCTTACGGTCAACTCCACAAAAAAAGTCGGCGAGCTTGATATTTCAGGCAGAGTTACTGTTCAGCTTCTGAATACAGACCCCGACGTAAGACCCAGAGAAAGAATAGTTAAAAAGAGTGAAAAGCAGGGGCTTTATCAGGCAATGGATATAGCTTCAATATGGCTTGAAAGAGCACTTTCACAGTAAATGACAAAAAATTTCCCGTATCAAATACGATACGGGAATTTCTTTTTACTGTCTGAAGAATTCTGAGAAAGCCTTATATGCCATATAGACATCGAGCTTTGAGACTGTTTCAAAGGGTGAGTGCATTGAGAGCACGGGAACGCCGATATCAACAACATCAATATCAAGGTTTGCAACATATTTTGCAACTGTTCCGCCGCCGCCTGCGTCAACCTTGCCCAGCTCACCGACCTGCCATACGATTTCTGCGTTGTCAAGCATTGCACGCACCTTGCCCATAAATTCTGCTGAAGCGTCAGATGTGCCGCCCTTGCCGCCTGAGCCTGTATATTTCATAACAGCAACGCCCTTATTGATAAAAGCTGCATTTCTTCTCTCCATCACATCGGGGAATGTGGGGTCAAATGCCGCTGTAACATCAGCTGAGAGACATTCTGACTTACGGAGCACCTCGTAGCCGTCATAGCCTTCCATAGCGGCAAGATAGTTGATGAAATATGTCATATATGCTGAGTTGAGACCTGTATTGCCGTCACTGCCTGTTTCTTCCTTGTCTGTGAGAACGGACATAACTGTGTATTCGGGGTTTTCGGTGTCGATTGCAGCCATAACTGCAGGGTATGCACAGACTCTGTCGTCGTGGCCGTATGAGCCTATCATACTTCTGTCAAAGCCTATGTCGCAAGCCTTGAATGCGGGCACTGCTTCAAGCTCAGCTGAAAGGAAATCAGTTTCGGTAAAGCCGTACTTGTCATAAAGAATGCTGAGGATATTGAGCTTAACAGCCTCTGAACCTTCATCATTCATAAACGGTCTGCTGCCCACAAGAACGTTGAGCTCTTCGCCTCTTATACCGTCTCTGAGAGTTCTCTTGTTCTGTTCACCGCCGAGGTGGGGAAGAAGGTCTGTGATGACAAACTTCGGGTCATCGTCAGCTTCACCCACACATACATTGATTGTTGTGCCGTCCTTGAGAACAACCGCACCGTGAAGAGCAAGAGGGATTGCAGTCCACTGATATTTCTTCACACCGCCGTAATAGTGTGTCTTGAAAAGAGCCATTGAGCTGTCTTCATAAAGTGGATTGGGCTTTAAGTCAAGACGGGGTGAATCAATGTGTGCTGCGGCAATTTTTACACCGTCAATAATGCTTCTCCTACCGATAACACAGAGGATGACAGACTTGTTTCTGTTGTTGTAATAGATTTTTTCACCTGCTGTGTATTTTTCACCGGGGATAAATTCCTCATAGCCTGCATTTTTTGCAAGGGCAATTATTTCTGATACGGCTTCACGCTCTGTTTTTGCCTTATCAAGAAAATCCTTATAGCCTTCACAGAAGCTGTCTGCATTTTCGGTTTCGCTTCGGTTTATGACGGTTGAAGCGTGCTTAGGGTCATAAAAGAGCTTTTCTTTCATTTCGTCAAAATAAGTTTTATCCATATTTTATTCCTCCGTATAGTAAATACTGTTATATTTTTCAATTGCATTCATTATTTTATCCACATAATGTGCCGTGTCTGAAATGGGAATATTTTTAAGCCGCTGACCATCATCTGAGTGCTCAGGATTTGCCAGCCACGATGACACGTTACCCATTCCTGCGTGGTATGCGGCGGCAACGGTTGCGGTGATTTCGTATTCATCCTGAAGCAGTGAGAGAAAATAAGCGCCGTATTTTATTGAGATTTCAGGTGTGAACAGGTCTTCAAATACATATTCCTCACCTGTTTTTGTTAAAAGCCAGTCAAAGGTGTCTTCTGTCATCTGCATAAGACCAATGGCACCTGCATTTGATACTGCATCGGGGTCAAATCCGCTTTCGGTATGAATGACAGCATAAACAAGAATTTCACTGATGCCGTATTCCTCACTGTATTTCTCAACATACTCAGTGTATTTTCTGGGATAGAGAAATTCCTGAGCTGCTTCATATGTTATTTTACCGCCAAGAAGAACGATAATTCCCGCAAGAATAAATATTATAAGTGAAGTGCAGCCGTGTTTTTTCTTTTTTTTCGCCATTAAATCACCTGTATGAGATATTTTTCTTTGAAGCGTCTGAGTGACCTTCTGATGCTTGTTTCACCGTCATTTACAATAACGAATTCTGATTTTGAAGTGTAGAATTCATCGTCATTCTGAACACTCATTCTTTTTTCTGCCATCTCACGGGTTATTCCGTCACGCTCCATAATACGGCGCAGACGGATATCCTTCGGCGCAATCACACTTATTACGGTGTCACACAGTCTGTCACCGTTTGCCTCAAAAAGGAGAGGTGCATCAATAACTGCAGCCAAAGCGTCATCTTCTTCAAGGGCTTCCATACATCTTTCATAGGCAATTCTTATGATTTCAGGGTGCATAAGTGAATTGAGAAGCTTCTGATTTTCTTTGGATGAAAATGCTCTTTCCGCAAGAAGCTTTCTGTCAAGGGTGTTGCTTGTGATAATGTCATCGCCGAAGTTTTCAGCAAGCGTTTTGAGAAACTGTGAGCCCTCTGCAGTCAGTTCTCTTGCAATTTTATCTGTATCGCAGATGAAACAGCCCATATCTTTAAGATATTTCGAAACATAGCCTTTTCCGGCTCCTGTGGGGCCTGTAAGACCGACTATGGGCCGAGTGATTGCATTTATAAACCTGAAAGCAGCAGCTCTGTAAAGACGGTTGCACACTGCAAGACCGATGTCTCTTCCCGAAGGCGAACGGGAAAGGACCTTCTTTGCTCCTTTTTCATCAAGCTCACGCAGAGCATCAAAAAGTCTGTGTGCCTGAGAGAGTGAATCGTTGCTTTTGCCGAAGGTGACAGTGATTTTGTTTTTAAAAAGAGGCTCTTCACCCTCAAAGCAAAGAACTGCATCACAGTCTGCCTCGTTGATGTAAGAAATGAATTCAAAGAGATTGCCTCTGACAATTTCAATGTGAGCCTTTGGTGAATAGTGTTTGTATTTCATCCCCGGTGATTCAGCAGTTTCATCATTTTTCATAGGGTTGAGTACGGCGTCTGAGACATCCACCTTGCCGAGAACGCTGCGAAGCTCATCAAGGGTGACTCCGCCGGGCCTGAGAAGCACGGGAGTTTCTGTTGCGAGTGTTATTACTGTTGATTCAACACCGAAATCGCAATTACCGCCGTCACAGATTGCATCTGCTCTGCCTGTCATATCTGATTCAACGTGGTCAAAGCTTGTGGGACTGGGGAATCCCGAAATATTTGCTGACGGAGCTGCAAGAGGGCAGGAAAGCGCAATGATCTTGTTTGCTACGGGATGTGACGGCATTCTGACAGCAACCGTATCAAGCCCGCCGCTTGTCACATCGGGAACTTCAGGCTTTTTTGGCAGAATGATAGTCAGAGGACCGGGCCAGAATTTTTCTGCGAGCTTTTTTGCTGTATCAGGTACCTCTCTTGCTATGGAATAAATCTGTTCAAAGTCAGAAATATGGACAATAAGAGGATTATCCTGCGGTCTGCCCTTGGCTTCAAAAATTCTGCATACTGCCTCAGAGTTGAAAGCATCTGCCGCAAGGCCGTAGACAGTTTCGGTGGGTATGGCAACTATACCGCCGTTTCTGAGAATTTCTGCGGCAGTTGTTATATCCTGTATATCATTATTTATATCGCAGGTTTTTAATTTTATTGTTGATTTCATTATATCACCGGTTTATGTGTTGTTTTTCATCTTTTCTGCAGTGTCTGCTGTGATGAGTGCGTCGATAATTTCATCGAGGTCGCCGTTGAGAATTGCATCAAGCCGGTAGAGAGTCAGATTTATTCTATGGTCAGAAACACGGCTCTGGGGGAAGTTATAAGTTCTGATTTTTTCACTTCTGTCACCTGTGCCGACCTGTGAACGCCTTGCGCCGTCTATTGATTCCTGCTGCTTACGGCATTCTGCATCATAAAGTCTCGCACGCAGAAGCTCTGTTGCTCTGTCTTTATTCTGATACTGGCTTCGTTCAACCTGACACTCAACAACAGTACCTGTGGGGACGTGGATGACACGCACGGCAGAAGATGTCTTGTTGACTTTCTGACCTCCTGCACCGCTTGCACGGTATGTTTCATAGATAAGGTCTGCTTCATTAAGCTCAAATTCAACAGCTTCAGCTTCGGGAAGCACTGCAACGGTAACGGTTGATGTGTGAATTCTGCCGCCTGACTCTGTTTCGGGCACACGCTGAACACGGTGAACGCCGCTTTCAAATTTAAAACGGGAATATGCACCCTCACCGTTTATCATAAAGCTGATTTCTTTGATGCCGCCCAGCTCAGTTTCGTTAATATTGAGAACTTCAATTTTAAATCCCTTGGATTCGGCATACATTGTGTACATTCTGTAGAGGTCATAGGCAAAAAGAGCGCTTTCTTCTCCGCCTGCACCTCCACGGATTTCAACGATAACATTTCTGTCATCATTTGGGTCTTTGGGCAGAAGCAGAATTTTCAGTTCTTCCGTAAATATCTCCATATCGGCTTTTGCTTGCTTGTATTCTTCTTCAACCATTTCTTTGAAGTCCTTGTCAAGACCGCCTTCAGAGAGCATTTCCTTTGCTTCGTTGAAAGCACTTTCGGCAGCCTTGTATTCTCTGAATTTTTCAACAGTTGGTGTAAGCTGCTTCAATTCTTTCATAAGAGCAGTGTATTTTTCTATATCAGAAGCTACATCACCTGAGCAGAGTAATGCGTTCACTTCTTCAAATCTTTTTTCAACATTTATAAGTTTATTAAGCATCTGAAATCTCCGTTAAAACAATATCTCAATATATAATAATACAACTATATGGAATAAATGTCAAACAATAATTTGTCCAAAACACCTTTATAAATTATTGTTTATAAAATAAAAAAGATCTGACATCCTGAGATGTCAGATCCTGATTTAATTATGTATTACTCTACTGAGCTGATGAGAGCTTCAAAGTCTTTTACCATTGTTGAAGCTGTCTTGCTGCCTGTTGCAACAAGCTCAAGGCTCTTGTTTGAGGGCTCAAGAAGTGCCATATAATCGTTATCGGGGATGATATAACCGATCTGGTCGTTTATGATACCGAATACGATAACTTCCTTATCACCGACTGTTTCAGCAATAGGAGCATATGTCCAGTCTGTACCTGTCCATGCCTTATCAGCTGCAAGGCAACCGCCGTAAACAAGCTCTGCTGCGATTTCACCGGGAACGAGGAGAACAGCAATGTCTGTGCCAAGCTCCATATAGCCGATTTCTGAAATAACCTGATAGTTGCCGTCGTCAATAACAACACTGTTTGTGATAAGTCCCATCTTGCCTGCGAAAACAAGAATCTGGTTTGAAATTGTGTAGAATGTTTCTTTGTGGGCAATGTTGAGAACGGGAGCAACAAGCTCTTCGTTGTCGATTGATGCAAATCTTTCTGCAAGAGCCTCACCGTAAATTGTAAGTGATTCTGAAGTTGTAGCATCATCAGGAATATCGAGAGTATCTCTATCCTGTGATGTGCCCTGCTCTGCAGTGAGAATCATAATGAAATCTGCGTTGTATTTTTCGTTGATGTACTGCTCCATATAATAGGGGTAGTCACCTGTAATCTCTGTGCCGCCTGCGCCGTTACCTACACAGTGAGCAGCACTTGTTGTGAACCAGATTTCTCTGCCGCCGTCAAGGGGAACAAAACGGAAACGGTCATATTCAGCATCAAGCACCTGAGGATCTCTCTTGTCTGTAACAAACTCTGAGAAATCAGCACTGCCGTGAAGAAGAACACCTGCTGTCATTGAATCAACAGCCTGTGTGAGTGTCTGTTCGATTTTTGCATAAAGGTTTGCCATATAAGCATCATTGATACCGTTGACGGGGTCAGCCTTGCCTGCGTTGCCGAGAGCCTTGAGGATACTGCCGTTCATACCGAGTGTATCAACTGCACTGTGCTGATGAAGAACTGCTACATTAAGGCTTACAATATCATTTGCCTCGCAGAAATCAGCCATTGCTGCACGGATTTCTCTGACGCTTGTTGCTGAGAGGCCGTATGCGTCAACTACAACGAAAGCAACCTTGCCTCTGCCGGAGTTGTCACTCATAACAACAGTTCTGACAAGAAGGTCATCGTAGATTTCTGTAACAACCTTGTCTGAAAGTGAAAGAGAGCCGCCTACAAAGTGCTTACCGTCCATTTCGTTGCCTGTGAGGATTGATGCGTTTGCATAACCCATTGACCAGTATGCACCGAATGCGGGAGCGTCAAGGAATTCTTCTGTACCCTTCATAACGCCGTCAGATACATAGTCAGCCTTGTTAACCCAGGAGGGGGGATTGGGGATCATTCTGTTGATAGCGCCGACGAGCTTGTCAATGACAACGTCAAGAACGTTGTAAAGCACCTTGTTGAAGCCGCTTACTTCTTCATTGACTGAAACTGTGGGGTCATAAGCTGCATATGCAGCAGGTGCAGTAATGCCTGTTACGAGCATTATGCAAAGAATAACTGAAAGAACTTTCTTAAAAGTTTTTTTCATCGGAAACACCTTCCTTAAATTGGTATATATATTATATTATCAAAATATGTCTTTGTCAATAACAAATATCAATCAAGACCTGCAGCCTTACGAAGAGCAAGACGGGCATCGAGTGCATTGACCTTGCCGTCACCGTTTATATCGGCAACGCTCATCTGTGCCTTTGTGAGTATCTGAAGCTGAGCAGATGAACGAAGAATAAGTCTTGCATCTGCTGCTGTGACCTTGCCGTCAAAGTTCAGGTCGCCGATATCGGTTGCGCTTTTCTTGATTGAAACACTGTCGATTTTTGATGCTCTGTTACCGTCAACAGTGTATGTTGTAAGATAAATTGTGTCGCCGAGAATTTCAACAGCAGTGAACATAGTATTCTTGGGATTTGAGTTGAAGCCTGTTTCAGGGAAAAGTCCTGATGTGTTATAAATCTGATGCTTGCTTTCACCAAGTACACCTGCTGAGCCGACTGATGTGTACATTGTTCCCGTGGGGTTGGGAATTGTCTTGTAATAAACGGATGAATTGATCTGGTGGGGGAATGCAATCTTGGGAGTGTCAGAGACTTCATTGTTTTTCATTCCGTCAGTTCTGTAATATACACCGTCACTGCCGCTGAAGAGAATGTCCACATCATACTGTTCCATAAGGTCTGTGACATTGTTCATATAGTTCTCATAGTTTTCTTCACGGATGAAAGCACCGTTTGTGTAAACAGGGTTGTGGATTGCAACAAACTTCCATCTTGCTGCAGTTTCAGACATATCCTTTCTGAACCATTCCACCTGCTCTGCCTTAAGTGTGCCGTCTTCATTGACACAGTTTGAGTCAAGCACTGCCACGTGAATGAAATTGTAGTCGAATGAGTAGTAAGCACCTGTTTTTGAGGAATCACCGAGGAATGAGCCGACAGCAAAATTCTGCTTTATTGAATCAAGAGAGTCGTTGCTGCCTGCAACGGGCACGATGTATGATGAAAGCAGGTGATCTGAGATGCCGTCAAGCATTCTCTGCCACTGATTTATGTCAGAGTTGTTGTCCACGTAATTTCCCGTATGAAGAATGAAATCCGAATCAGGATAAATGTATTCTGCACAACCGAGCACATTGCCGAAAAGGTCAAAATCCTCTGTTGTGTTGCCCTGAGAATCCGAAACGTGAATGAATGTCACAGTTTCGCTGTCAGAAGCAGTTGTGATGCTTGCAGTTTCACTCCACCAGCCCTTTGCGCTGTCACCGACTCTGAAGAAGTATGTGCAGCCTGCATCAAGACCTGTGATTTTTACTGTGTGTTGCTTGTATGCTTCCGTTTTCTCACCGAACACGGCAAAACCGAGGTCGAGTGCAACTGATGTTCTTTCGGTATCCTTTGTTGCAACGGCTGTCTTGACACCGTCAACACCGATAAAGTGCTTGCCGTAGAATGTGCTGTTTTTGTCACTGTAGATTTCAATATCTGAGCCTGTCACGGTGGCTTTGGTGTACCAGGTGATATAGGCTTCTGATGTGGTATCGTTGCCGGGGGTGATTGTAATCATTGTGGGGAGTCTGAAATTCTCTTTTGTTGCGAAAGATACAGCACCCTTATCACCGTCATATTCTATATCATAGTCACCCTTTGCAACGGGGTCCTCATCGGTGAAGAACGTCTCAATAATATCTGCTATCTGACCGCCTATGAGCACGCAGTCTTCTTCCGTGTAGTAGGTTCTGAGGAAATAGTCAATAACTTCATCTATTGATTTGCCGTACTCTCTGAAAAATCCGTCCTTGAGCACGCTGTTGACTGCACCCGTTACGCTGGGATTTTCGCCGTGAATTGCAATGTATGCTTTGAATGCAATCTGGAGATAGTAGCCCAGTGAATCCTCTGTGTCGTCAAAGAAGAGCAGATACTGAGGCTTCATTTCTATCTGAGAAAGAATATCGTTGAAAATAAGGTCTCTTATGATTATTTCACCGAGCATATTTGCAACAAATGTGAAAAGATCACCGCTTCTGAAGCTGTCTGTGACTTCAAGCATAAACTTGTCTTCAGATGCGTCTTCATTGCCGCATTTTGAATAGACAATCATTGAAAGGAGAAGGTCGTTGACTGTGCCTGCACTTTCATTGCTGCCGAAACCGTAACTGTCAAGGAATGCTGTGCATTTTTCAGATGAAATCTGAGCTGAGAATGCTGTTTTGAATCTGTTGTAGCACAGGTCTGCGAGAGTATCATCATCCTGCAGGAAAACTGACTGTGCCTGCTGGAACATATCCTCAAGCATATTCATAATATTTGTTGCGTCAAAGATTACAATAGTGTCCATTATGTTAAGACCGCCGCCGATAAGCTCATTTATGTAATCCTTGAGTGAAATTCCGTACTGAGCCTTTGCAAATGCCTCAAGAGTTCCGTTAAGCTTCACACCGGGGATAAGAATGCTTGAAATATAGTTCTTGATAGCATCTGCACAGTATCTTGCAAGGTCGTAATCCGCATACTGTATTTTCAGAGAAGCAGTCTCTCTGTAGGGCTGTGCATATTCTGTGCCGTCACGGGATACGATAGGCATTGTTTCGTCTGCATCAACAATTCCGAACTGAGCTTTTTCGTCAACAAATGTGCAGACTCTGTATGTGTTGGGGAAAGAAACCAAAGAAGCAGACTGGACATCATAGATGATGTTGCCGTTGTCTGAAATTATAGCTGAAATGTCATTTTTGTCAGCACCTGAGGTGAAAATGTAGTTGAGACCTGCATCAGCAAAGGTATTTGCAACATAGTCAGCGTCAGTCATATAACCGTCATTGCCGAGAATACTGCTGCCTGAAAGACTCCAGGGGCAGAAGGCAATTGCAGTTCTGTCTGAAACTTCTGTATATGTCAGCTCTGTGCTGAGCCATTTTCTGAGCTCTGTGCCTATTTTTCCGCTGACCTTTGTGTGGCCGTTTGTGTATTCATAGTAAGAGGCATCAAGCATAATCACTCTGTAGCCGTTGCCGATGTCAAAAGCATATGAAAGACCTGCAGTTGACTGGTCGTATTTGCTGTATACACTGTCTGCAAGGTCAAAGCCGAGGTTTGCATAGAGTGTTCTTATCTGAGCTGATGTTGCAGGTGTCACATATGTTCTTTTGCCTGTTGCAAATGATGATGCTGTGGTGCTGTTGACATCTGTTGCAGCAAAGCTGACTGCAATTTTAACTCCCGTGTCAGCCTCAAGCTTATTGAGCATTTCGGCAACTGCAGCGTGATTGCTGTATTCACCGCTGTATGTAAGAGGTCCGTTGATAAAAAGATATTCAAGCTTCTCTTTTTCAACTCTTGTTTTCAGAGAATCAAAAGTGCTTGCAAGAATTGAGTCTATCTGTTCATACTGATATCCGTTTGCTGCCGCATCAAGCAGAAATGCACTGTTGTAGCTGCCTCTGTTCTCAACGGAAACATATGAAATGCCTGAAATTACTGCAAATGACAGCTTTTCACCGCTTCTGACCTGGGCAAAAGCATCAGTTGCCGCAACCGAAAAAAGCATTGCAGCGCTCAGCACAAGAGATATCAATCTTTTGAAAGTGCCGTGATTCTTTTTCATTTTTTCTTCCTCCCGGAATGATACATATATATTCATAATACATTATAAACATTTATAGCCAAAATGTAAAGATATATTTGTGTTTTCCTGATTTTTATTGCAAAAATAATTCTGAATGATTAAGAATATTTGAATGAATTTTTAATAATTAAATTGACAAAAGACTTTTTTATTGCTATAATTAACTAATAAAATGGAAAGGAGTTTGCATATGGCTACGATATTTGCATATCTTAAAATGCTGCTGACATTTTTGTTTGCGATACTACGTTTGCTGGGCTTTGGTGCAGATACGGTTCAGGTTGAGCTTTATGCAAACCCTGCATCAGGTTATTATTGGGAGTATTCTTATGATGAAACCGGTGTGCTGATGCTTTCAGGCAGCCGTTATCAGCCTGATACCTCGGCAATCTTCTCAGGTGGCGGAGGCTCACAGAAATTCACATTCCGTGAAATCGGTGAGGGCACGGTCAACATCACATTTGAGTACACTCATGTAGCAAGCAAAAATGTTGCTTCAAGATATGTTTACACATATCACGTAGATAAAGAGGGCGAAATTACATTAGTTGATATAAAATAAGAACAAGGACCCGAAACCGGCTCCTTGTTCTTATTTTTTTGTTTATTTGTGTTTATTTACTGTTTCTGCCATTGTGAAATAGAAATCCTCAAAGCTTGTGGGATAGTCCTTTGTTCCGCTGAAGTCGAAGTGGTCAAAGCCGTCCATTGTATCCATATAGTACCAGTTGCCTCTTGCTATTTCTCCGCCGTCTGCAATCACCTGAGAGTATGAGAAGGATTTTTCTGCATCGTCTGAAGGATAAAGAGCGCTTGCAAGGGGAACAATACCGTCATTGATTGCCCAGCTTTTGTCGAGCTCTATACCGTCAATTGTCTTGCCTTCTGTTGTGCCAAGGTAAATTGATGTTGGGATAAACAGAGCAAAAATCGTAGGAATGGGTACCTCTGTGCCGACTGCAGTTGTCTTTGAAGCTCTGCCGGTGTATGAATAATAGTATACAGAAGGTACAAGCTCAATTCTTTTGTTGAGCTCAGCTGCTCCTCTGAGAGTCATATCGTAACCGCAGTTGTCATTTGAAGCAACTGCATTTTTTATGTTTTCCATACTGAATTTTGCTTTTTTTTCGTTCTGTCTGGGTGTAAGTCCGAAATGACCGAACTGAAGACGCCACATCATAACCTCATCACCTATAAGACAGCCTGCAATGTTTGCAAAAGTGAAAATCAAGGTCATAAGAAGCTCTGAATCAGCAATAAGGTTTGCGATGGGAGAACCGTTGTTGACACTTGAAAGAAGAATGCAGGAATTGATACATTCATCATGACCGCCTGTGAAAAGAGGAGAAGTGTCTTCACCTGTTGCCTCAATTTCAGCTTCGTCACCGTATGCAAGAAGGGAGACAAAAAGTCTTACCGTGGGTCCGCCGAAGCTGTGACCGACAACATTGATTTTGCTTTCAACATCCCATACATCGTCCATAAGCTGAATACCTTCGTATGAATAGCCGTATCTGTCGTGACCGTGAGCCTTTGAATGAGCTTCACCGTAGTCAACAACAGTACCGGTAAGCTGTGCATAAAGCTCACAGGCTCTGTCCCATGCACTGCTGAAGGGACCGACCGAAGCGGCGTAGGATTCGATTCCTGCTTCGTTGAAAATCTTTATAAGGTCAGTGCCGTCACCGCTGGCACCGCCCCAGTTGGGCCACGTTTCATTGAACTTGTTGTATGAGCCCCACGCACCCATACCGTGAACAAAAACATAAGGATAGCTTCCGTCAATGTCGTAATTGCTGTCTGCTGCATCGGCTTCCTGAGCTCCGGCAGGTATAATGCACACAGAAAAAAGAATAGTGATTGAAAGAATGATACTGATGAATTTTTTCATATCGCACCTCCGGAAAATATTGTAATAATATTTTAATATCCGTCAGATAATTTGTCAATAAGTAAACAATAATTTATCGGAGCGATAAATTATTGTTTCCCTGCATAACCCTTTCTTCTGTCGGCAATAATATTCTTGCCGGCAAAAAATTGAGGAGCGTGATAAAAATGGATGTCAGAAGAGGAGACATTTACTATGCTGATCTGAGTCCTGTTATAGGGTCTGAGCAGGGTGGTATAAGACCTGTACTTATAGTTCAGAATGATGTGGGCAACCGATACAGTCCCACAGTTATTGCGGCGGCAATAACAAGCAAGAGATTCAAGACTCAGCTTCCCACACACATAAGTGTTCATGCTGATGAATGCGGACTTGCCAAGGATTCCATAGTTCTTCTTGAACAGGTAAGAACTCTGGATAAACAAAGATTAAAGGAGCGGATGGGCAGTCTTGACGACAAGGAAATGTCAAAGATAAATCAGGCCCTCTCAGTCAGTTTTGGGCTTATGATGAGCTGATGAAAAATACAGGTGCAGTTTGTTTTCTGGGTGAAACGGAAAACAGGGGAGAGGAATTGTGCCGTCATATATATTCGCAGGTTGATTTTTTTCTGTCTTCAGGAGCCTGCGGATTTATTTTTACGGCAGACACTGAATTCGGATTGATGTGTGCAAGGCAGGTGATTTTGCGCAGACACAGACAAAACGGCAACCGCAGTGAATTTATAAGACTTATTGCAGTGATTCCTTATGAGGAGCACATCTGCGAAAAAAGTGAGGCGTTCCGTGATGAATATTTTGATGTGCTTGAAAAGTGCGATGCAAGTCTGACCTTTGCAAGAGATGAACAGGATTATTTTCAGGCAGATTTCACTCAGGCAATAATTGACCTGAGTGATGTTGTTATCTGTGCAGAGAAAAGTGAATATGCAAGACTCTATGCTTCAGCATCGGGCAAAAAAATAATCGGGGTATGTTAAAATACCCCGATTTTAATGTTATTCTTTTTCGTTGAATACTATTTCACCGTCATTTATATCGCATACATATATTCTGCCTGCTTTTATGCTGCCTTCAAGCATCATTTCTGACAGCTTATCTTCAATGTTTGACCTGACGGCACGCTTAAGAGGTCTTGCACCGTAAATCTCATCGAAGCCCACATCAGCAATCTTATCGGCAACGGCATCCGTGAATTCAACAGTGATGCCCAGCTCAGATGTGCGTCTGTTTACTTCATTCAGAAGCTTTACTGCAATTTCTCTGATATTATCTTTTGAAAGTCTTGTGAAAACGATAATATCATCTATTCTGTTGATGAATTCGGGACGGAATGTTTTCTTAAGCTCACCCATAACAGATTCACGGATTTTTTCGAAGGACATAGAGCCTCCTGAGGTTGAGAAGCCAAGTGATGACTGCTTTTCTGTAATGAGCTTTGCACCGACATTTGAGGTCATTATTATGACTGCATTTTTGAAACTCACTTTTCTGCCTTGTGAGTCGGTGAGAATACCGTCATCGAGAATCTGAAGCATCATATTGAATACATCCGGATGTGCTTTCTCGATTTCATCAAAAAGAACAACCGAATACGGTTTTCTGCGTATTTTTTCTGTCAGCTGACCTCCCTCTTCAAAGCCGACATAGCCGGGAGGAGAGCCCACAAGTCTTGAAACGGTGTGTTTTTCCATATACTCAGACATATCAAGCCTGATTATTGCATTTTCATCACCAAACATTGCCTCGGCAAGTGCTTTGCAAAGCTCGGTTTTGCCCACACCTGTCGGGCCTGAGAAAATGAATGAGCCGATAGGCCTTTTTGGGTCTTTAAGACCGACTCTTCCTCTTCTGATTGCTTTCGCAACGCTTGTTACGGCTTCATCCTGTCCGATAATTCTTGCGTGAAGCTCTTTTTCAAGATTCAGAAGACGCTGACTTTCTTCCATTGTCAGCTGGTTTACGGGTATACCCGTCCACGAAGCGATGATTTCGGCAATATCATTTTCACCGATTTCACCTGATATATGGCTTTGTTTCTCTTCCCAGTTTGCTTTCTCTTCGCTGAGTTTCTTCTGAAGCTCTTTTTCTTCATCACGCAGTGATGCCGCACGCTCAAATTCCTGCGAATTTACTGCAGACGTCTTTTCAGCCGATATTTCACTGAGCTTAATTTCAAGCTGTCGCAGCTCGTCAGGAGGGGTAAAAGCCTTCAGACGGACTCTTGATGCAGATTCGTCAATAAGGTCAATAGCCTTGTCGGGTAAAAATCTGTCACCGATATATCTTGCAGAGAGCTTTACCGCAGCTTTTATTGCTTCATCTGTTATTTTCACCTTGTGGTGAGCTTCATATCTGTCTCGCAGTCCCTTGAGTATTTCTTCGGCTTCAGCCTCTGTGGGCTCTCCGACTGTAACAGGCTGAAAACGCCTTTCAAGTGCTGCATCTTTTTCTATATTTTTACGGTATTCATCAATTGTGGTTGCACCGATAACCTGTAATTCTCCTCTTGCGAGAGACGGCTTGAGAATGTTTGCCGCATCTGTTGCTCCCTCAGCGGCACCTGTGCCCACAAGGGTGTGTATTTCATCAATAAAGAGAATAACATCATCTGCGTTTGTCACTTCTTCAATTGCATTTTTGATTCTGTCTTCAAAATCACCACGGTATTTTGTGCCGGCAACCATACTTGTAAGGTCGAGAGAAATAATTCTTTTGTTTCTCAGAAGCTCGGGAACTTCATTCTGCGCAATTTTCAGTGCAAGGCCCTCTGCAATTGCAGTTTTACCGACACCGGGCTCACCGATAAGACAAGGATTATTTTTTGTACGGCGTGAGAGAATCTGTGTCACACGCTCAATCTCCTGATGCCTGCCGATTACAGGATCAATCTTGCCTTCTTTTGCAAGAGCAGTCAGGTCTTTGCCGAATTTATCAAGGGTGTCAGTTTTACCGTTTGTTGCGTGCTTCTGAGACTGTGACGGTTTGCCTGTGTTGCCTGAGACTGCCCTTGAAATATCATTTGAAATATCATAAACGGAAACACCTGCTTTTGCAATAATTCTTGCGGCAAAGCTCTGTGATTCACGCACAATTGCGAGAAGAAGATGCTCTGTGCCCACAAGAGGCATACCTGATGATTTTGCAATAAGCATAGACAGTTCAATTACATTTTTACAGCGTGGGGTAAAGTCTTCTGAAGAAAGCTCTGTGGGAACCCCGACACCCACTGAGTTTCTTATTGCATCTTCAACCTTCTGTGCAGTGATTCCGCGGGATGTGAGTATAACTGCCGCTGTGGAGCTTGAATCCCTGAGTAAACCCAGAAGAAGATGCTCGCTTCCTATATAAGTGTGACCTAAGTCTTCTGCAGCATTGACAGCATTGTTCAACGCCACATTTGCTTTTTCATTGAAACCTGTGAATTTGTACACGGCTTGTCAATCCTTTCTGTAAACAATAATTTATCGTTCCGATAAATTATTGTTTGCCAAACAGTGCTTCTCTCACTGTTTTTGCTCTTATTTCATCACGCTCGTCACTTGAGAGGAATTCTCCGTTTTTGCTTGCGAGAGTTGCTGCCTGCATTGTTTCTGTAAGCTCATTTATCTTTGTGATATCAACATTGAGAACGCCGTAAACTGCACCGAGTCTCACCCATGAGAACAGGTCGAGCATTTCATCTGTGCTCAGAAGTCTTGCAGAGGAAAGAATTCCGTATGCTCTTGTGATTCTGTCGAGGATGTTTACATTTTTAACGTATTCTTCACCTGCAGAGCGCTCCTGAGTAGCTATCTGCATTGTGATTGACTTAAGATTATCGAGTGCTGTTTTTTCTGAGATTCCGAGTGTCACCTGATTGCTCAGCTGATAGATATCACCCTTTGCAACAGAGCCCTCACCGTATGAGCCTCTGACCGTAAGACCTAATTTGCTGACTGTGGAGCTGAGCTTTGACATCTGATTGCATTTTGAGAGTGCCGGCAGGTGCATCATTACCGATGCTCTCATACCTGTGCCGATATTTGTGGGGCACTGTGTCAGGTAGCCGATTCTTTCATCAAAAGCAAAGCTGAGTTTTGAGTCAAGCAGGTCGTCAATTCTGTTTGCAAGCTCAAAAGCTCCCTCAAGGTCGAGACCGCCTTTGATGACCTGAATTCTGATATGGTCTTCCTCGCAGAGCATAATGCTCACTGACTCATCCTCTGATATAAGAAGTGCTCTGCCCTTACCGCCTGAAGTGAATTCGGGGCTTATGAGGTGTCTTTCGGCAAGTGCTACTGCCTGCTTGTCTGAAAGGTCATTCATATCAATGTAGTGAAGCTTTATGCCCGATACGTCGCTGAGTGCATCACGGACTGTTTCGCAAACCTTGATTCTGCCTGCTTCGTCAAGACGGCAGGGGAAAGGGAAGTCGGCAAGATTTCTTGCGAAACGGACTCTTGTGCTCAGAATAACATCGTTGTGTTCACCTTTTGCGTTATACCATTTGTTCATTTTTTACCCCTCCATTGCTCTTATTTCATCACGAAGCTGAGCTGCACGCTCAAAGTTCTGTTCATCGATTGCTTTATTGAGTTCGGCTTTCAGTTCAGAGAGTCTGTGTGCGTGTCTGACCTCTTCACCTGCGCCCATAGGGAATTTTCCCTGATGCTCGGTTTTGCCGTGGATTCTCTGAATTGACGGCAGAAGCTTATCATAGAAGGTCTTGTAGCAATCAGCACAGCCGATTTTGCCGCTTTTTACAATATCGTCAAACGAGCAACCGCACTTTTCGCAACGGATGACTCTGTTTGAAAGTCTGCTGACGGGCATATCGCCGAAAAATCCGCCGAAGAGGTCCCCGAAATTAAGACCGAAGCCTGAGAAAATAGAGCCGTAGCCCAGTGCATTTGCACACTGTGAGCAAAGATGAGTCTCTGCTTTTTCGCCGTTGATTATTCTTTTGAGATGTGTTGTTGCTTCATTTTTTCCGCAATTCTGACATAACATAATATCGTCTCCTTTTTTTGTTGAATTATTGTTTATCTTCCCGCAATCAGCATCTGTTTCAGAACTGATGCTCTGATTTTGTTTCTGTATTCTGTCGGTACTGATTTATAACAGTTTTCGTTTATAGCAGCTATCATAATTTTTGCCTTGTCTGCAGAAATAAAATCACCGTGATTAAGATTTATTATAATTGCTCTTGCAGACTGTTCACCTATGGAGTCGCCCACAGAGTTAATTATATGCATAAGCATCTGCTCTTTTGCCGAATAATTTATTCTTGTTATTTTAATGTATCCGCCGCCGCCTCTTCTGCTTTCAACGGTGTAGCCGTTTTCAGGAGTGAAGCGTGAAGAAATTACATAGTTTATCTGGCTGGGCACACAACCGAGCCTTTCGGCAAGCTCGTTACGTTGGATTTCAGCTCTGCCGGTTTCTTCAAGCATAGCAAGAAGCATACCGGCTATATCATTGCTCAGACTCATATCTGCATCTCCTGTCATAGATTATATTATTTTGACTTTGACTTTCTTTGACCTTTCTGACTAAAGTATAATCATTTCTGACTTTTCTGTCAAAGGTCAAAAAAGGTCAAAAATGACTATCTGTTTTAATTTAGCTCTCGTTTTCTTCTGTTTTCTTTAATTTTTAATTATAATCTGATGTTTTTCTTAAAAAACAAAAAAGGTCATAACGTGACCTTTTTTATTTTGCTTTATCTGATTGTATAAATATATTTTTCACTATCAATAGTAAATTCTAAAAACAGAGGATTCTGAGTTTCATCTACTTCCTGTGGGCATTCAATCAACCATTTCATTCCCTTTGTTTCAAGAGGAGTAATGCTTGAAATGTTCGCATATGTAAAGCCAAGAGAGGGATCATCAACTATAGCAAAGCCTGAATATGTAAATCCGTTATTATAATCTGCTTTTACTCTGCCAATGTTGTCACAGTCAAGATTTTGTTTTGCTGTGTTTGTTACATCTATATCAACACAGATGTAAACTTTGCCTGCATCAGCTTCATAGTGTGAATAATAACCACTTGTATCATCAGGAAGAACATCATATGTTAATTCAACATTGTTAATTATAACTTGCATATTATCTGTTGTAATTTTTGTTCCTTCAGTGATTTGAATTTTGTCAGATTTGTTTGTTGTCTCTATTGTATCAGTTTTGCTTATTTGCTCAACAGAGTTTGGAGTTTCATTTTTATCTCCTGCAAATGAGCCTATTAAAGTGATTAACACAACAATAATAATCACCCAGAACCACCATTTTTTTGTTATGGGCTTTTTCTGCTTTTTGATGTTTGCAACAGGGGGAGCCTGCATTGTGACAGCAGTACCGCATTCCGGACAGAACTGAACATTATTCTGAATTTCTTTCTTACAATTTGGACATAACATAAATATACCTCCGTTTTATTGTTCCCTTTTTGTCGGAACTGATTGTAATTTACATTTTACTGCAAAATGCAGTAAAAGTCAATACTGCATTTTGCAGTATAATATACTTGATATCGGTGATGGTATATGTATAAACATATTCGTGATTTAAGGGAAGATAACGATATTACTCAAAGCACAATTGCAAGAGTGCTTAACTGTTCGCAACAGGTTTACAGTAATTATGAGTTAGGTCAGCGTGATATACCAACGGATATTCTTATTAAGCTTGCGAACTTTTACGAAGTGTCAACTGATTATCTGTTAGGTCTTACAGATAAGAAAGAACGCAATATATAAGAGGAGTTGCAAAGTGCAGCTCCTCTTTGTTAATATATATTTTTATTTTAACCGGTTTATATACTTGTCATATAAGAAAATGTTGACATGCCTGCTGTAAAGAAAAGTGTAAACCACAGCACCATAGCTATTGCGTAGAAAATAACGCCGATGATTACCGATGCAAGTGCCCATTTACCGATTTTCTTTGCCTTCTTGGGGTATTCATCTTTCCATATAAGGTAAAGAATGAGTCCCACGATAGGGAATAAAAACGCAACGAAATTCAGACCTGCTGAGGGCTTATCTTTCGGGTTTTCATAGGGATATGATGTGGCATAGGGTTGTGTATAAGGCTGCTGATAGCCGTACTGGTTTGCGTTGTAGGGTGGCTGCTGATATTCAGGCTGAGTATATTGTTCTGTCGCCTTTGGTGTGCCGCAATAGGGGCAGAAATTCATATCATCCTGATACTGACCGCCGCAATTGTTACAATTCATAAAATATCCTCCTTTTGCAATGTTGCAATTTTATATTACAATATTTTCGTTCAAAAGTCAATATATGTATGGAATTTCGGTTAATTTATACACGGATTCCTCGATTGTACAGCCTGTGCAATCAATAACGATGTCTGCATATCTGTCATAAAGAGGTTTGCGCTCGGCAAATGCGTCTGCAAGATTTTTTCCGTTTTTGAGCACAATGCCTCTTGTTGTGATGTTTGTCACTCTCTTTTCAATCTCAGAAAAGTCAACGTGCAGATAAACGATTTTTCCGTTTTTCTTGAAATGCTCCATTGCCTTTTCAGAATAAACTGCACTGCCGCCCGTTGCGATAACTGTGTTTCTTTCGTCAACAGAGAGCAGAATTTCTTCTTCAAGACTCAGAAAAGCATCTGTACCGTCATTATCGATTATATCCTGCAGAAGTCTTTTTGTTTTCTGCTGAATGATAATGTCTGTGTCAATAAAAAACTTGCCCATTGCCTTTGCAAGAAGCACACCGAGAGTGCTTTTCCCTGCACCGGGCATACCGATAAGTATGATATTACTCATTATTTATGCTCCGCAATGAATTTTTCAAGAATGTCTGCTGCCTCGCCCACAATTTCTTTGCAGGGACGCTTTTTATAGTATTCAGCCGTTCTTTTTTCGGGCACGGGACTCTTGTCATCATTTTCGGGAAGATTCAGAAGCTCGTGACATACATATGAGCCGTTTCTCTCTTTGAATTCAAGAATAATTGACTGAATATCCTTGTACCAATTCATTTTTGCATCGCTGTCTGTGGGTGACTCATAGCCGTAGAGCATATTTGCAACAAGCACCATTCCGCTGACGGCACCGCAGACCTCACGCAGTCTGCCGAAGCCGCCGCCGAAGCCTGATGCCATTTTAACCATAGCTTCTTTTGAAACACCTGTTTCATCGCAGAAAGCAGCAGAAACAGCCTGTGCACAGTTGAAGCCTTCTTCAAAAAGTGCAATCGCAGTCTCTCTCTTGCTCATTTATGCACCCTCCACAGCGTCTGCAATCTTTTCGAGCCAGTCGCCTTCAAAGAGCTCTATAAGTCCCTTGTCAACCTGAGAAGCAAAATCAGGGTCAATGGGGATTCTTGCAATCTGAGGAATACCGTGTGCAGCAGCAATTCTTTCAAGGTTGCTTTCACCGAAAATAAAGTGCTTTTTACCGCACTCTGTGCATTCAAAATATGACATATTCTCAACGATGCCGAGAACGGGAATATTCATCATCTTAGCCATATTCACAGCCTTTGTGACAATCATTGAAACAAGGTCCTGAGGTGATGTGACGATGATGATGCCGTCAACGGGAAGTGACTGGAACACAGTCAGGGGCACGTCGCCTGTTCCGGGAGGCATATCGACAAACATAAAGTCAACATCCTTCCAGATAACATCTGACCAGAACTGCTTTACTACACCTGCAATAACGGGACCACGCCATACAACAGGGTCTGTTTCGTTTTCCATAAGAAGATTTATTGACATAATGTCAATGCCTGTTTTTGATGTGGCAGGGAAAAGCTCTGTTTCTGTGCCTGTTGCTCTTTCGTGAATACCGAATGACTGAGGAATTGAGGGACCTGTGATATCTGCATCAAGAATTGCAGACTTCAGACCTCTTCTTTGCATTGTGACAGCCATCATTGATGTGACAAGTGATTTGCCGACACCGCCCTTACCGCTGACAACGCCGATGACCTTCTTTACAGAGCTGGCATCGTTAAGCTTCTCCTTGGGTATACCGCCTTCACGGCTTGAACAGTTCGCTGAACAGGAACTGCAATCATGTGTACATTCGCTCATTTTAATTTGCCTCCGAGTTTATAATTATTTATTGTCTGCTCTGAATTCACAGACAGTTGAATTTGCCATTCTTCTTGAATACCATACTGCCACACGGACGTAGTCTGCCCAGTTTTCAGCTTCAAGACAGCATTTTGTGCTGATTGCTGTGGTTTTCTTTTCAAGTGTAATATCTTCATTCCCACTGAAAAATGTGTTGAAAAATGATGCAAAATTATAGCTGAAATCCATTGTTTCATTCTGCTTTTCGGGCTTGTTCATAATAAACCTCTGAAAAGCAACGATTTCCTTTGTGAATTCTTCATCCTCAGTAAGCTCTTGAACATATTTCAGCAGCTCGGGGAAGAATTTATTTTCATCTATAAGACACTTTGAGAAAAGCATTTCATCTGGCTCATATATAATGTGTCCGAAACGCTCGTCAATCATACCGATTGCTCCGTTTTTATTCGCAACCGCAGAGAAATGCTCACGGAATGAGATCCAGAGCTTGTGAATGAATTCTGACGAACTGTCATTCAGTGCCTTTTCAATAAATCCGTTATAGAAATCATAATATGAAATATTTCTGCATTTTTTCAGTGCAACTGCGATGTATCTTGTCAGTCCGAGAGCGTGAAGTGCCTGCACGGTGACTGCGAAAAGATAGGTCTTTTCCCAGTCTGACACACTCATTGTGTCGGTGGAAACGATAAGGGACGAAAATTCGTCTATGTCCTCCTTCACCGTGTCGGGATTGATGTGATACTGTATAAATCTGTTGTGAACAGTCTTTATTTTATATTTTTCGATGTATTCACGGCTTCCGAGAAGTGAGTTGGGGATAAGCTCGCAGGGGTAAACATTTATCGCACTGTGCTGACCGCTTTCAAGCACCTTGCACATACCCTTTGCAAAGCTTTCATATGTTTCGCCGGGAAGACCGAGAATCAGCTCTGTATAAGTGGGAATATTCTCTTTTGCATAGAAATTCACAAGGTCTGAGTAATATTCCATATCAAGATTCTTTCTGCCGATGATTTCAAGCACCTCGGGAGAAACACTCTGCAGAGAAATTGTCTGCGCCTTGCTCATATTGTTTTCAACAAGGAGCTTACTGATTTTACCCACAACGTCAAACTTGTTCTTTGTGAAATTGACTTTGAATTTCTGAGGATAACCTGTTTTCTGCTTGAGTTCTGCCATATATTCAGCAATTTCAAGGTCACGGTTGAAAAGACCGAAGTTTGCATCACAGCCGTAAACATATTCGATTTTATTTTCTGCAATCCAGTCAAGCTCGGCTTTCACTCTTTCCATAGGAAAAAGTCTTACCTTGCATTTAAGGAAGCCCCAGTCACAGAAAGCACATTGATTGGGACAGCCTCTGTTTGTTTCAAGCAGGGCTGAGAATGAAATTCCGTCATCGAGAATGTTATCAAAAATCCCCTCAAGATAAGGTGACGGATAGTCAGTTGTTTCAGGATTTTTCTTCTGAGTGGTGGCAAAGCCGTCATTACCTCTGAAAGAAATATTATCTATGTTTTCAAGGGGAGTGTTGTCTTTGAGAGCCAGAAGAATTTGCTTGAAAGCCTCTTCTCCGCCGCCGTGAATGAGAATGTCGGCAGTGGGTATATCAGATAGCTGATGACTGTCAGGCGCTATATGATGACCGCCGAAAACGGTGATACAGTCGGGATATCTTTCTTTGAGCACCTTTGAGAATGCAATATTATATTCGATATTCCATATATAGCAGGAAAAGCCTACAAGATAAGGATTGTCGAGCTTTTCAACAGCATTTTCAATGTTTTCACGGGTATAGATAAACTTGCCGAGGTTGTACTCAGCCTTGATTCTCTCATCTGCCCATGAATAAGCGGCAATACAGCCTGCAGCGTAGGGAAGATAGGCATTTTTCTTTTCGCCCTCACCGTAAACGGTGGAAACCTGAACAAGATAAATGTTCTTCATATAATCACTCTTTTCAACAGAAAATTATATCACACTACATCCTTTATGTCAAACAGCTGTTGAAAAAAATTTAATTATAATATATAATATACTGAGAATCGAGGTGAATGAGATGCAGAATATTTATATGGTGCAGGTGGGCTTTTCTTTTGACAAGTCTGTCTATCTGCCTTACAGTGTCGGCTGTATAATTTCTTACTGCAAAAGCATTACCGAAATCCGGGAGAAATACACTTTCCCTAAACCCATTTATAAAAGAGATAAAATCTCAGATATTGTTTCATCTCTTGACTCACCGTATATGATGGGATTTTCCTGTTATCTGTGGAATACGGAATTCAACAAGGCGCTTGCAAAAGCCGTTAAAGAAAAGTATCCCGAGTGTATCATTGTTTTCGGCGGTCACAATGCACCCGAAGACGGTTCAATGCTTCTTAAGGAAGAGTATATTGACATTATTATTACAGGTGAGGGGGAGGAGACCTTTGCTTCACTTCTCACCGAAGATGATATCGCTGACTGCCCGAATATTTATTACAGAAAAAACGGTGAAATCATAAAGACTCAGGAAAAGTTCTATGACGATATTTCACATTATCCCTCGCCTTTTCTTGACGGCACTCTCGACGAAGTAATCGATGATGACCCTGACACGGATTTTCTTTCGGTCATTGAAACAAACAGAGGCTGTCCTTTCAGCTGTGCATACTGTGACTGGTGCGCAAAAAAGAGTGTAAGACAATTCCCCATCGAAAAAGTCAATGCCGAGATAAAATGGCTTTCAGACCATAAAATTGAATATATCTTCTGTGCCGATGCAAATTTCGGTCTTCTTGAGCGTGATGAGGATATCATCGACACGCTGATTACTTATAAAAAAGAAACAGGCTATCCTGATGTTTTCCGTTGCTGCTACACCAAAAACAGCAATGACAGAGTTTTCAGAATGTGTAAAAAGCTCAATGAGTTCGGTATGGATAAGGGTGCAACCCTTGCATATCAGTCTCTTTCGGAGGAAGTGCTTGAAAATATCGGCAGAAAGAATCTTTCAATGGAGTATTTCTCTGACCTTCTGAAAAAATATAATGAGGCAGGCATTCCCTCTTATTCAGAGCTGATTCTCGGTCTTCCGGGTGAAACAAAGGATTCATTCTGCAAGGGGCTGTGTACTCTTCTCGACCACGGTCAGCATAATTCAGTGAGTGTTTATTATTGCGAAGTGCTGCCAAATTCACCTCTCGGCAGAAAAGATATGCTTAATAAATATAATATTGAGGTTGAGAAGGTCAAATTCAATCATATTCACAGTGCAAACGACCTGAAAGAAGAGGTTGAGGAGTATTCATACATAATCCGTTCAACATCCACTATGAGTCGTAATGACTGGGTAGACACAAATATGTTCTCTGTCTGTCTGCAGGCTTTTCATTCACTGGGGCTTCTGAGGTGCTTTGCTCTGTATCTCCGTTATGAAAAAAATGTGTCATATTATGACTTCTATTCATCACTGCTTGAATATATTATGAATACAGACACGGGTTTTCTTCATTCTCTTTTTGTGTCCTTCCGAGATAAATATGAAAATTCCGAAGACGGCGAATGGAATTATTATAACGAAGAGCTTGGTAATATTATATGGTTCTTTGAAGAGGGTGCATTTATTGAGTGTATAAAGAATTATGAGGAATATAAAAAGAGTATTCTGCCCTTTGTGAAGAGCTTTGATATTGATGATGATATTTTCAGTGAAATTGAAAAATATCAGGATAACATCTTGAAAACACCCTTCAGACAGAATTATGACTTCACGCTGAAATATGACCTGCATACATATTTTTCACTTCTTATGCAGGGTAAAAAAGTAAGCCCTGAGAGGAAAGCGATTTCATATTCCTTCCGTCAGGACAATGTATTTGATTCCTGGCACGACTTTGCAAAGATTACCGTATGGTACGGCAGACGAAAAGGCGCATCAACTTTTATGAATGAGATAATATAGAGCATAAAAAACGGCGTTGTGTTCATTACGAACACAACGCCTTAATTCTTGTAAATATTAAACCTTTTCTCTCTGTTCTTTTGCAGCCTTTGCAAGCGCCTCTGTGTCACCGGAGTCAGCAGCCTTCTGAAGCTCTGCTCTTCTTGCGAGAAGTTCTGCATACATAACTTCTTTCTTCTTACCTTCAAGGTCATAGAAGAGCATCGGGAAAATACCGAGCGAGCCTGTGATTGCAGGAACAATTGTAAACATTGCAAACATATAGAACTTGACACTGTCTGTCTGTTCTCTTCCTGAAACGTAAGCAGTCTGGTCATACTTGACAAGCTTTTTAAGTCCTGTGCTGATAAGTGATGAGAACTTCGCTGAAACCTTCTGCACAATATCTTTTGCAACTGAGGTCATAGCCTCTGTTCTGTAGCCGTTCTTCCATTCACAGTAGTCCATAGCTTCATTGAACATTTCTGTACCGATAACTGAACGTGCACCGTAGAACAGTGTCCATATAAGCTCATAAATGCTCATAACAATAAGCATACCGATTGTGCTCTGGTAGATACCGCCCTTCTTGGACTTCCAGTTCATACCGACACAACCAATGCCGAATACGAAAATGTTAAGGAAATTTGAAATGTAGTTTGTTGAAATATACAGGAATTTACTTGAGAAGTGTCTGCGCAGCCAGGGAACATAAGCATAAGAAGCGGGGCTTACAGGTGCAGCTGCAATACCTGTAATCATAGTCATTGATGCAAGATGAAGAACGTCTATGTAATAGTCACTCTTACTGCCACCGATACCAAAGCTTGACAAGAAGCCGCTGAGCGTCAGCAACAACATAGGTTTATTATTAATAATCGACTTCATACCCTGCACAATACTGGGAGTTTCAACGGACTGCATGATTCTTTCCTTACTGTTCATAAAGAACCACATTGACATACCGCTGGCAACAAAGTTTGTGAACATACCCATTCCGACGAAGGATGCAAGGTAATAAGTTTTTTTGCTGCTGCCCTTGAAGACGCTGTTATCTATAAGGTCGAGGATAACAGTCATAATCTGCTCAGGGAGCTTTTCACCGAATGTACCCGATGCGAAGTTAGCCAGAGTAATCAGTCGGGTTCGGTCCACAGGGTGTGGTGTTATTGTTGAAAGCAAGCCGTTTCGTGCAATGTTCTGGAATGTACCGATGCCTTCACGAATGAAAGCAAGAAGAACATAGAACACAAACTTTGTCATATCCATTGATGTTCTGCCTGCAAACATAAGGGGCATAAGCCAGTAAAGACAAGTACCGATAAGACCGGGCACTGCAAGTGCAAGAAGATAAGGTCTGAATTTACCCCATCTTGTACGGGTTTTATCAACTATAGCACCCATAAAAATATCATTCACAATATCCCACACACCGTTGATTGCCTGCTCAATCATCTGAAGTGAAAGGTCAACCTGAACGATGTTTGTGATGAAACGGTCTGAATACTTGTTGATATTGAAGCTTTGTGCTGCGTCCCACAGAACAAAACCGACGGTTTCCTTAGTACCGACATATCGTCTGTTTTCATAGACATAATTGGTATTAAGCTCTTCGGTCTGTGTCTGAACAGCATTGTTGGAGTCCGCCAAAAGAAAAACCTCCATTACATAAATATAAATAATACAGTTATTTTATCATAACTTGTTTTAAAATGCAACAATATTTTGGCATTAGTAATAAAATTTTTGTTAACTTTTTATTATATTCTTAAAAGAAAAAAACAGAGCAGTTTAACAACCGCTCTGTCAAAAAATTCAGTTTTTTAATTATGCAGCAACGCCGAAATCTGCTTCTGTTGAAAGCTGAGCTGAAACTCTGAGAATAAGTCTTGCATCGTTAGCCTTGATTACGTCATCAAGAACAACGTTAGCAACAACAAATTCGTCAGCTGTGGGCTGCTGAAGCTTAGCTGAGAAACGAAGAGCAAGACGAGCGTCTGCAGCTGTGATTCTGCCGTCGAAGTTTACATCACCGAGTCTGTATACGGGAGCAGGATCTGTTTCTGATTCTACTTCTGAAACTACTTCTGATGTTTCGTCTGCAACTGTTGTTGTTTCGTCTGCAACTGTTGTTGTTTCGTCTGCAGCTGTTGTTGTTTCGTCTGCAGCTGAAGTTTCCTCAACATCTGTAGCTGAAACTGCTTCATCGTTAGCAACAAGAGAGTTGCTGTCTGCGAAAACAGCGATTACTGTAGCAGAAACGAAGAGGAGAGCAAGAATGCAGCAGATAAGTGACTTAAGGTTTTTACTCATGATAAAAATTCCTCCTTGATTTTTTACGATCATACCGTTTTACCAAACAATTAACCGTGTAATATTCTTCTTGCCTTGTGAAACTGAAATTACAAGAACAGCAATATAATAACATATTACACGGATTAAATCAAGTGTTTTTGATTTTTTTTATCCGTTAATATTAACAAAAAAACACAAATCTTTCCTATTGAGACTTGGGCATTTAAGGCATTTCTTATTTTTATTTATCAGAAATAAACCTTATATAAATCAAGCTTCAGACCGCTTTCTGAGACTTTTATTCTGGCTTCACCTGTTGCGTATTTTTCATTGCCTGCGTATATCGTGAACTGAACTATGATATTATCGCCGCTGTATGCCACGGATGTTGCTTCACATCGGTTGTTGTATGACAGTCCGTCGCCCGCAGGGGTGTAGAACATTCCGTTATCATATAAGAAAAAAAGATGATCCTGCTCTGTGTAAACACTCTGAGCATCAACAACCAGTCCGAAATATTCATCAAGTACGGTGTTTACTTTTTCTATGGAGACACCTGAGTAGTAAATTATATCATCATCACGTATTTCAGTGACAATGGCTGATTTGTCCGTGTGCTTTATATGAAGAAATGCGAAAAGAAGCAGGTCATAATCGGAATAATTCTTTGAATTGAAGCCTGACTGCTCGGCAAAGTATACATTTGAAAAAACAGAGAGAAAATTGTTTATTTCATCCTTTGTGTAAGCTGATGCAGGCTCAGCTTTTACGGTTGTTTCGGCTGTTGTTGTTTTTTCTGTTTTGTTTTCATTGTCGTAATCAGCTATGGTCGTCTGTACTGATGTTGTGGTTTCCGTGCCGATTCTTCCGTTTTCGTTAAGGTACCATAATGCACCCGATGCAGCAGCAACTACAACGATTATACCTGCCGCAAACAATGCTTTTGCTTTGTTCATTACAGTTCCTCCTTTCAGACTGATTATATCACTGTCAGGTATTTTTTTCAACATATAAATAAAAAAGAGGTGCACATTATAGTGCACCCCGAATTTTCCTGATTAGCCGTTAATGCCAAGAAAGCTTGCCAGCTTAGCCCAGAGACCGTAGAAGAATGTCATAAGGTCGCCGATAAAACTATAGAATTTAGCTGTAAACATCATTCCTGCGTCATCAGCAAAGAATTCTTCAAAAGTAATAATTCTTGTTGTATATTCAGCAGGAGTTGACTCGTTGAGCTCAA
The DNA here is from genome assembly GCA_937876205.1 of uncultured Clostridia bacterium. Classification (GTDB taxonomy): domain Bacteria; phylum Bacillota; class Clostridia; order Oscillospirales; family Acutalibacteraceae; genus UBA1081. Next base: position 32,433 of record CALEII010000004.1, on the reverse strand, counting down.
AGATTCTGATACCTCTTGACTCGCTGCTGCCGTATGACCTGAAGCCGCATGTGGGAGTGTTGATGATATCGATACCCTTGTGAGGAACTATGAATGAGTTTGTGTGGTCGTGACCTGAAACAACTGCAAGAACATCTCCACACTCAAGGAATGCATCAAATTCACCGCCGTTTGTGCCTGAAGGACAGGGTGCTTCACCCATAAAGCTGCCTTCTGCTGCAGTTTCGGGAAGAGCATAGTAATTGCCGAGCTTTGCTACTGCACCGGGAGTTGAAGCATCAACAACATCAAGTGCTTCAAAGATTTCGGGGACGATAATGTGCTGGAATGCGATTGAGGGCACTGCTTCGCCGCCGTTTGCAGCCTTGAGTTCAGCTGATTTTGCCTTATACCAATCAAGCTGGTCCTGTTTTACGTGGTCGTATTCACCGTCTTCGTCACGGTTGCCTGTGTCGAACATCCAGCAGTTGAAAACTACATCTGTATCATCTGTTGATGAGTAGATGGGAACGTTGTATGTGCCGCAGCCCCAGAGAGCTTCACCGTCATCATATGAAATATCGCAGTCATATGAGTTGTAGATAGCCATCTGTTCTTCTTTGCTTACGCCGGATTCTTCGTCATGATTACCGAAAACGATAGCAACGGGAATGCCGAACGGATCAAGAACATTCATAACTGCTCTGATAGCCTGCTCTGTCTTGTTGGCAACGATTGAATTGCCTGAAATGTTATCACCGGTAAGGATGATAAGGTCGGGCTGTTCAGCTTCGATCGCAGCAGCCATAAAGTCTGCTGTTACCTTGAGCAGATTTTCCTGGTCCTGAATATCTGAAATGTTCATAATTTTAAAGCTTCCGTCTTCGTTGAACTGAAGCTTTGCTTCTTCTGCAGGTGTTGCTGCAAAAACAGAAATGCTTGCACACATAAGCATTACAACTGCAAGAAGTACAGAAATACATTTTTTCATATAAAAAACCTCCGTTTAATTTTAACAATTCAATTATAGTTAAAAATATTTTTTTGTCAATATTTTTTAAGTATCATAAAAAAATTTATAATATTTTAACATAATTATAAACTTCTGTTTGAGAGAAAGTCACAGAATACGGTGAGTATAAGTCAGCAAAAGGAGAAATAATACGCAATCTGTTGACTATTCCTGTTTTTGGGTGTATAATAACTGAGAAATCAACAGAAATCCGGTGAATTTTTATGAGCAAAATCGAGCACGCACTGTATTACAGACAGAATCTTGACAGGCGTCAGATAAAAACAAAGAAGGCAATAATCGGTGCATTTATACATCTGCTTCAGGAAAAGGATATTTCAAAAATAACCATTACGGAGCTTTCAAAGATTGCAAATATAGACAGAAAAACCTTTTATCTGCACTATGAAAGCATTTCTGACCTGTATAATGACCTGGGAAATATGGTTGTGTCAATTATCAAAGACGAAATAATTGAGTTTTCTACCGGCAACGGCAGTGCATATGAATTCTTTACCGGAATAAATGAAATCATAAGCGAAAAAATAGATCTGTTTAAAAGCATAGCAAAAAACAATGATTTCACTGATTTTATGTTTATGATAAAAGATATTCTCAGTGATGAGCTTATTGAAATGTACGGTAAAAAAAATACCTCTGCAAATGAAAGGCTGAAGCTGACTGCAGAGTTTATTGCCTCCGGCACAATTTCTATGTATCTCAGATGGCTTAAGGGTGATACGGGCATCACAATGGATGAGCTCGCTCTCATTGCCGCTGAAATGATTACAGGCGGCGCAGTAGGATTGATAAATATATTGTAAATAATAATGCAAAACAACGGACACAAAACGTGTCCGTTGTTCTTTTTACTGCTGTTAAGCAGCTGTTTCTGTTTCTGCAAGAGCGATATTTGCTGTTTCTATCCAGTTTTCGCTTACATCTGATTCTTTATATGTCACTGTAAGTGAATCACCCTTTGCAAAGAAGATTGCTTCGGGAACATCATCTGCTGAAACTCTGATATACTTATCAGCACCTGAAAGTGCAATGTAATAGCAGGTGGAGCCGTTTTCTATCTGGCTTCTGATATCTGTGACAGTGCCTGTTATGCTCAGTTCTGCGGGCTTGCTGTCGGGAGTGTTGCTGTCAACGATTATTTCGGGAGCAACAGATGTGTCAACATCTATTACAACATTTTTGTTGTCCTTGAGGACTCCGGCATAGTTCTGAATACACTTTACAAGGTCAGGATTACCGTCTGCGGCATCAGTTGCAACGATGTTGTAGTTGCTTACGTTTACCATTGCATAACCTTTAACTACATTGCTTGCGTCCTTCATTGACATAAAGTATGTTGCTTCGCCGTCAAGGTTTATAAGCAGGGGGAATGTTGCGCTCCAGCCCTTATCTGAAAGTGCGCCCTGAGCTGAATTCTGAGCAGCAGCTTCAGTTGCACCTGTTGTTGTGTAGAACATAGCTTCCTTTGTTCTCTGGTTGATAAGGATGAAACCGAGAATAGATTCGTCTGCAGTAACGCTTGTAACACCTGTATAGATGTAAACGTCGTCGTCCATTGCGATGTAGCTTGAGCCTACAGTTGCCTTCTTAACGCCTGACTGACCGAAAATTGAGTTCCAGAAGCCGTTAAGATATGTGCCGTAGTAGTTATACTGCTGAACAAGAAGGTCTGCATTGTAAGCCTGGTCAATCCAGGAGAGATTTTTTACTTCACCTGATGCATCGGCAGATGTTTCACCTGCAATAACCTCTTCTATTGTATAGTATACAGATTCGCCTGTGACAGCATCGACCATAACTATTGCCTTGACATCGTCACCGCCGATAAGACCGATTTTCTTTTCTATAACCTCACAGATCCAGAAGGGAGTTCCGTTATCATCAATTTCAAATGAAATGTTGCCGAAAATCGCTGTGGGGTATTCAAAACGGATTATACGGTCAAGTCTTTTCTGAAGATATTCTGTGGGAGAATACTTGATATATCCTTCAGATGTACCTTCGCCGAGAAGAACAAATTCAGTCTCCTGAGTGTTCATATTGACGATAACATAGCCGGGGAAACCGTCTTTTGTATTGTTGAGCCACTTGAAGAAGTTTCCGTATCTGAGAGGATAGACTCTGCAGGGAGCACCCTTATAGTTAATCTGTGTTGAATAGTCTGTAGCAAGCTCAAACTGAGACTCAAGACCGATTGTCGCAAGGTCACCGAGCACCTTGTCTGCAAGCTTTTCTGCTGCAGCCTTGTCTATCATTGCAACGTTTTTGAAATCAACTGTGCTGTCGATTTTTGTAACACTTGAATTGAGCTCACCGCTTTCACTGAAAGAAAGAAGCTCGCTGTAAGATGCAGCTCTGAAGAATACGCTTGATGTAAGATAGCCCACAAGCAGCACAAGACCGAGTATCACAGCAATGATTACGGGTGCAATTGAAACCCTTTTTACATAGGGAATGTACTCGGGACGCATAAACGCCTTTGATAAAAGAACATTTGCACCGATGAATATTGCAACCACAACAGCCCAGAAAATATAGAACTCAAGTGCGCCGAAATTCATTGCGGGCAGCATAAAGTAGTATGCAACGGCACCGCCGATAGCTGTAAGCAGAATGCTCAGTGCAATTTTGAGCCCTGCCTTTTCGGGAGGAATATAAACCTCTTTAGTGGATGAAGAGCCTCTGCCCTTACCCTTGTCAGAGAAATCAACTTTAATAGGATCGCTCATTTTCTCAACTCCTGATAAATAGTTAAAATATATTATACATTATAATTTTTGTAAATACAAGCACTTTTTTATGCAAAACAAGGAAAGAAAAAGAGGCTGCAAAAAAACTATCGTTTTTACAGCCCCTGATATTGGTTTATTATTTCTGAGGTGTGAGTGTCTGTGCATCCACATCATTTACGAGGAACTGAGGATAATCGGGGTTTGACCAGATGTTCACACCCTCATCGTCATTTGAGAAGAACCAACGGTAAAGCTCACCGTGTCCGTCGTGTGTTGTGCTGTGGAGCATAGGTGTGACAAACCAAGTGTTTTCGGGAAGAAGACATGTGGAAGCATCAATTCTGTTGTCGGGTGAAATATGCTTGTGTCCGCAGTCAACAGCCTGAACATAACCGTCACCGAGTGTTGTACCAAGCTCTGCGATTGTGCCGCCAACTGATGCGTACTTTGTGTCAACGGTTCCGTCAGAGTCATTGTGCCATGTGGGAACAAGAGGAGTTCTCTGTATTGCTGTACCTGCGAGAATCATTACAGGCACACCGTTGTCGAGAACATCGTTGAGAATTTCTCCTGCCCTCTGCTGAACGTTGTAATGGTATTCATCAATTCTTGCTTCAAGGACTGCATTGGGATTGTCACCGAGCATAAATACCTTTGCACTTTCGTAGTATTCGTCCGGAACGAATGACCATATACCGCAGTTTGATCTGAAAACGGGAATCAGAAGCTCATCAAATACTCTGGGAGCGCAGTTGTCAAGAACCGGCTGTACCTTATCGAGTACACTTCCGAGGAAGCCACTCTTATAAACAATACCCACAAGACCGAGAACAAGCTTTTCTGTGAAGCCGTCAAGAAGTGAGGGGAGTGCTGTCTGTGCATAACGGTAGACGGAATCCTCTGTTATTTCAATTCTGCCGTTGAAAAGGTCACCTGCGACAGCAGTGCCCTGAAGAGGACAGCACTGGAAAATAACAGACTTGACTTTCTCATATCCGTATTCATAGAAATATGACATTGTCATAACGCCGCCCATTGATGATGCACGAAGTCTTACCTTGTCGTGACCTGTCAGCTCAAGGACGTGGTTTATATATGTGTTGAGTTCATCTGCAACAACAAGGGGGTCAGCACGGAAGTCATAGCCGAAGTAGTAGTTTCCTGTGAGCCCGTGAGTGGGGTCTGTGGGAAGCTCCTCTTTTGTTGTGACATCAGGTGTTGAGTTGCCTTCTTCATCGTTTGCGAGAGCACCGAAGACATCATTTACGGCAGGGATGAGCGCATCTGTAAATGCGTCATAATCCTTTGTGATGATAACTGAAACAAGAGGACCGAGAAGCTTTGCTATAAGCTTCACATAGGTGCTTGTTTCGGGACGGAAGATAACTTTTTCATTTTCTGTGTCTGCATTCTGATAAAGTGTTGCACTGCCGAGAGCAGCAACATAAATCTCAGGCTCTTCACCGCATATGCACTTGTCGGGAGTGACTGCAGACTCCTCTGCAGACGGAAAGATAACGACAGAGAACGCAAGAAGAACAGTAAGAAGAATGCTGATTGATGATCTGAAAACCTTGTTCATAAAAAATTCTCCTATCACTTTTTTTTAATAATATAACACATTGATAACAGTTTTTCAATTACAAAAAGGTAAACTTTTCTAAAAAACAAGCTGAACCAGAAGCATATAGATTACCGTACCGCCTGCAATTGAGAGAAGCATCTGTCTTTTCCACAGATGAAGTCCGACAACAGCAGCCACTGCAATCAGCTCAGGCAAGCCGTGGCTGCATTCAGAAAAGTTAACATTTTTAAGGCAATATACCGCAAGAAGACCGAAAACGGCGGCAGGGAGTACCTTGCCGAGGTATTTTATAAATTTCGGTGTTTCTTTCCCTGCAGGGAAAATCAGAAATGGAAGAAATCTTGTTATGAGCGTTGCAAGAATCACCATCGCAACAGTGATTATCTGCTCAGTTACAGTCATACTGCCGCACCGCCTTTCTCAAGGGGCCGTCTGAGAAATGTCAGTGCCGCAATTATCATAAGCATTGAAGGAATGATGAATTTATCGGGTCCGAAAATTATAAGACAGATTACGGGCAGAATAATGCCGATGACAGAGCTTGTATGGTTTTTCTCCTTGAGCCAGTTTTCAAGAAAAATTACCACAAACATTGCAGTCATACAGAAATCAAGGCCCTCGGTGTTAAAGCTGATAAATGAACCGAAAATTCCGCCGAGGGTTGCACCCGTCACCCAATAGGTCTGATTGAGAAGTGTGACAAAAAACATAAACCAGCCTTTGTCCGCATTCTCGGGTATTTCTGCAGAGCAGTTCACCGAAAAGCTTTCATCGCACATACCGAAAATCAGATAAAACTTCTTCCAGCCCGTACCACGGTACTTTTCAAGCAGAGAAATGCCGTAAAAAAGATGTCTTGCATTTATCATAAGTATCATAAGAAAAGCCTGCAGTGGCTCGAATCCGCCCAGAAGTATACTGACTGTCACGAACTCGGCAGAGCCTGCAAAAACAGTCATACTCATAAGCATCGGGTACAGAAAGCTGAAACCCGATACATTCATATATATTCCGTATGTGATTCCCAGAAACAGAAAGCCTGCAAGAATAGGCACTGTATAGGGAAAAGCGGCCAGAAATGACCGCTTTATGATTCCTTTATTATTCATAATCAGAAGCCCTTGTCAATTCCCGATGCCACACGGAGAATGAGACGTGCATCGGATGATGTGATTCTGCCGTCACCGTTGACATCTGCATTTTTCTGCTGAGCAGCTGTAAGAGTCTCAAGCTTTGAAGAATGTCTGAGAACAAGGCGTGCATCGGCAGCTGTTATTTTGCCGTTCATATCAATATCGCCTGCAGTCAGTGTTATTTCATCACCTTTTTCATTGATAAATACAATCTCTGCGACAGTTTTTATGAATGTGCCCGCAAGGTTTGTCAGATTGACCTGCGGATACTCAGGCTCACCTATATATGAAAAAGTGACTGTGAAAAGCTTGAAGGCTTCGCTTGTGTTTTCTGTTTCATACATAAATGAAATGTTCAGTCTGTCACCTGTGTCGTGGTGGATACACATATCGAAATCGCCTTTTTCTTTGAACTCCTCAACCATTATATTTGAGGGATAAATCAGGCTGATATCTGCGTTTGTTATGCCGTCCATCTCAACGGCGTAAAGTGTATATTCATATCTGTTATTATCAATGAATTTCACAACGGGATTAAGACCGGGGTGCATTTTTATCCCGTCAATAGGGTCTCTGTAGCTTGTTGCCGAAGCAATTGCACCGAAAGAAAACAATATGGCAACAGCGAGCAGAACTGAAAGCATCTTTTTCATCTTTATCTCTCCTTTTATATTATAGTATCAAAAAACACCTGCTTTGTCAATTTAATATTGCAAGACAGATTTTTTTGTGATAAGATAAAACAAAGATTTCTTGAGGATAAACCCGACAAATAATCATTCAGGTGTTTATATGCGAAAATTTATTTCACTTTTACTAATTCTGATTTTAATATGTTCTCTTTTCTCATCTTGCAAAAAAGAAGAGACCGATATGCAGCTGTATTATCCTGTTACTGAGGATTTTGTTTCAATTGACCCTCAGATAGCGGCAGACGCATCATCAAAAATGATAGCATACAACTGTTTTGAGGGACTCGTGCGTGTTGATGAAAACGGCAGAATTGTGCCTGCAGGTGCAGACACCTGGAGTGTTTCTTCAGATGACCTTGTGTATACATTTTCACTCAGACGTGATGCAAAATGGTATCTTACCAACACCTCAAAGGAGGAGCTGAGCGACACAGATGCCGAAAAATCACGTATACCGGCAGATTTTGACGAGCGTGTCACTGCCAAGGACTATGTTTTCGGTCTTAAGCGTGCAGTTGACCCTGCCACAAATGCTGCAGACGGAAAATATCTTGCTTCAATAAAGAACGCAGCACTGATTCTTGCAGGCAAAAAGCAGGTAAGTGAGCTTGCTGTTGAGGCTGTTGACGATTACACTCTCAGAATAACTCTTGAACAGCCTGATCCGAATTTTCTGTATTATCTGACAAGACTTGCGGCAATGCCTTGTAATGAGCAGTTTTTCAATGCCTGCCGTGGCAGATACGGTCTTGCAATGGAATATATGCTGTGTAACGGTGTATATATTGTTTACCGCTGGAGTGACGGCTCTGTAATAAGACTTGAGAAGAATCCTCTCTATACGGGAGAAAGCAAGGCACTCAATGACAGAGTTTGGGTTTATTATGTTGAGGACGCTTCTTCTGTAGCCGGTAAAATTGAAGCAGGTACCTATGATGCAGGCTATGTTTCTGCATATGATTCCGTAATGTTTACTGAGAACAAGGGCTTTGCATTGTCTGCAAGAAATGATGTTCTCTGGGGGTATTGGTTTAACGGTAACACTGCTGATTTCGCAGTTACGGACCTGAGAGTGGCATTTGCGTCGGCAGTTGATATGTCACTTCTCACTCCGCCTGATTATATTGAAAGCAAGACCGACAGGGTGCTTCTGAGTTCGCTTGCTCCTCATTATGAGTACACGCCTCACCCTGTAGCATACGATGAAAAAAAAGCTGCGGAGTATTTTTCAGGTGCCACTGTCAACAATGAGAATATACTGACTGAATCCACAGTTACGGTACTCACAACAGAGGATTTTGCGCAGGGCGTCACAAAACAGATTCAGCTCTGGCAGAGGGTATTCGGTCTTGACATAAAAATCGATGTTCAGTCAAGAGAAAAGGCTGTCAGTATGCTGAATTCAGGCAATTATCAGATTGCGTTTCTGCCTGTGACTGTCACAGCCACAAACACTGCAGAGTATTTCAGAACATATATGTCAGCCTCTGACTATAATGTTTCGGGATATAAAAATTCAAATTATGATGCACTTATCAATTCTCTGTCAGGTCAGATGACCGAAGAGCAGAAAATTGATGTGTACAAAAGCTGTGAGCAGTCGCTCATATCACACGCTGTTGTGATACCTGCTTTCACCGAGGCATCATATTTTGTCACGGGAAAAGGAGTTTCGGGAATATATTCATTCTCAGAGAGTGAAGTTTATTTCAGAAACGGAACTTTGGTATAAGGAGTAAAAATATGTCAGTTTTAAGACCGTTCAGGGCAGTACGCCCTACAAAAGAAAATGCAGCAAAGGTAGCAGCGCTTCCATACGATGTTATGAACAGTGCAGAGGCAAAGGAAATGGTAAAGGGCAACCCCTTGTCATTCCTTCACGTTGACAAGGCAGAAATCGACCTGCCCGAGGGCACTTATATATATGATGAAAAGGTTTATCTGAAAGCAAGAGAAAATCTTGACAGACTTTCAGAGGACGGAATATGTATTCAGGATGAAAAGCCCTGCCTTTATATCTACCGTCAGATTATGAACGGCAGAGCGCAGACAGGCATTGTAGGCTGTGCATCCATTGATGACTATATAAATAATGTAATCAGAAAACACGAATTCACAAGAGCCGATAAAGAGGCAGACAGAATAAATCATGTTGATTACTGCGATGCAAACACAGGCCCCATTTTTCTGACATACAGAGGAAATGAAACGGTTGATGCCGTAATTGCAAAGTATGTTGCAAAAGAGGCTGAGTATGATTTTGTGACAGACGACGGCATAGGCAATACAGTCTGGGTTGTTGACTGTGAAGAGGATATAAAAACCATTGCTGATGCGTTTGAGAATATACCTTATCTCTATATTGCAGACGGTCATCACAGAGCTGCTTCTGCCGTCAAGGTCGGTATGAAGCGCCGTGAAGCAAATCCCGGTTATAACGGCAGTGAGGAGTTTAATTTCTTCCTTGCTGTGTATTTCAGAAGCGATGACCTTGCAATTATGGATTATAACCGTCTTATTGCAGATTACAACGGCAAGACTAAGGACGGACTTCTTGCAGAAATTTCAGAGAAATTTGATATTCAGAAAAATGACGGTATTTACCACCCCGAAAAGAAACACACATTCGGTATGTATATTGACAACGAGTGGTATAAGCTTACGGCAAAGGACGGCACATTTGACGGAACAGACCCCGTTGACAGACTTGACGTTTCTATTCTTCAGAAGAATGTAATCACACCTGTTTTCGGCATAGAAGACCCCAGAACAGATAAGAGAATTGACTTTGTCGGCGGTATCAGAGGTCTTGAGGAGCTTGAAAGACGATGCGCTCTTGATATGAATATTGCTTTCTCAATGTTTCCCACAACACTTGATGACCTGATGGATATAGCTGATGCAGGTAAGGTTATGCCGCCCAAATCAACCTGGTTTGAGCCTAAGCTTCTGAGCGGATTGTTTATTCATAAACTTTCATAATATCAAAAAATCCTCGCCGATCGGCGGGGATTTCGTTTTTATTCCGAACTCAGAAATTCAACTTGTTGCACAATACTTTTATTACAGCAAATTCTTTCTTAATTCCTCTGATGATGCAGGGTGGATATACGCAGGGGCAACATCAAAAATTGTCTTACAGCCTGAGTTGCCCTCCTGTGCAAGTCTGTATGCAGCTCTTGCATAAGCAACGAGCACGCTTGATGTGAATTCGGGGTTAGAATCAAGAGTGAGCTTATATTCAATTATATGCTTATTGCCGTTATCAAAACCTGTTGTGCCTGTTCTGAAAACCATACCTCCGTGAGGAATACCCTTGTGGTCTCTCATAAGCTCATCTTCGCTGATGAAATGAACAGTTGTATCATAATCTGCAAAGTAGTTAGGCATTGTGACAATCTGTTCTTCAATTGCCTTGAGGTCTGCGCCGTCTTCAGCCACAACAAAACACTCTCTTGTGTGCTTCTGACGTGTTGAAAGCACAGGATTTTCACCGTTTCTGACCTTTGCAAGAGCTTCATCAACGGGAATTGTGTACTGTCGGGCATCCTTTACACCCTCAATGCGACGGATAGCATCTGAATGCCCCTGACTGACGCCTTTTCCCCAGAATGTGTAATCACTGCCGCAGGGAAGAATTGCCTGACCGAGCATACGGTTAAGTGAAAAAAGACCGGGGTCCCAGCCGATTGAAATTATGCCTACCTTACCGCTTTTTTTGCATACTGCATCTACATTTGCAAAGTGCTCAGGTATTCTTGCGTGAGTGTCAAATGAGTCAACAACATTGAAATACTCAGCCATTGCGGGAGTCTGCTCAGGCAGGTCTTTTGCTGAGCCGCCGCAAAGAATCATAACATCTATTTTATCTGCCATTTCGCAGGCCTTGTCAATATTATAAACGGGAATATCGGTAACGGGCTTGACTGTCTGCGGGTCTCTTCTTGTGAAAAGAGCCACAAGCTCCATATCGTCACATTTGGATACGGCACTTTCAACGCCTCTGCCAAGATTGCCGTAGCCTGCAATTGCAATTTTTATCATTAAAATTCATCCTTTCAGAAAAAGATATAAAAAATTATATTACAGAGTTTCTTAAATTGCAATATAAAATGTAAGGAAAATTACACTTTTTTGACGACAAAAAGTGTGCAAATATTCAAAAAAACAGGGACTGATTTGTACAGTCCCTGAAATTATATCAGATTGAGTTGAAAAGGTTTTTCATATTTTTGAGGGCATTGCCTATACCTGAAAGTATCTTGCCGAGACCCTTGCATACACCTTTGTCATTGAGAATGTCGAGAATTCCGTTTGCCATTTTCTCAGAAAGAACGCCCATACTCATAGACATCATACATCTTATAGGAATCTGCAGAGCCATTGCTTCCATCATATCCTTGTTGCCGTCATCGGGCATCATAGCCATAATCTTCTTGACGAGCTTGCAGATTTTTGAGCCTGCCTTGCCGCTCATTGAGTCCTCAAGAGTGTTGTTGATTCCCAGAGGCACATTGGGGTCTCTGTGTGTAAGGGGAATGGGTCTGCCCAGAAGAGCTTCAAACTGCTCTGCAGGTACATCCATAACATCAGCACCGTAGTAGCAGGGAGCAACCTGTCTGTAGTCGGGTATTGCAGCTGTAACTGTGGATTCTGCTGTTATTGTGTCAGAAAGTCTTATGTCACGGCTTGATGCACCGACAAGAATTTCAAAATCACCGCTTTCAACGTGCCAGTCGTGAAGCTCAACATTATAATAAGCAAATGAACGCTTATCAAGTGTGATTTCAACTTCCTTTTCTTCACCTGCTTCAAGATAAACCTTCTTAAAGCCCTTAAGTTCCTTTTCGGGACGGAAGATTGTTGAGTCTGTATCCTTTACATAAACCTGAGCAATTTCTGCACCTGCAACAGAGCCTGTGTTCTTAACTGTGAAGGAAACTGTGAGAGTGTCGGTGTCTTTGATATTCTTTGCTGAGAGCTTCATATCGGAATACTCAAAGCTTGTGTATGAAAGACCGTAACCGAAGGGGAAGAGAACATCTTTCTTTGCAGTGTCAAAATATCTGTAGCCAACATAGATGCCTTCACGGTATTCAACTGTGAGGGGATTGCCGGGGAAGTTAGCTGTTGATGCTGTTTCTTCAAGTGCAAGGGGATATGTTTCTGCAAGCTTACCTGAGGGGTTGACCTTGCCGAGAAGAATATCAACTATTGCTGTGCCGCCTGCCTGACCGCCGAGATAGCCGTTGAGCACTGCATCAACCTTGTCAAGCCAGGGCATTGTAACGGGACAACCACCTGAAAGAACAACAACAACCTTTTCACACACTGCGCATACTGCATCAACAAGAGCGTTGTGGCTTTCGGGGAGGCTGATGTGCTTTCTGTCATTGCCTTCTGTTTCGTATGATTCTGTAAGACCGATGAAAAGAACTGCAATATCTGCATTCTTTGCCTTATCTGCTGCTTCTGCAATGAGCTTTTCATCAGGCTTGTCTGACTTTCTTACATAGCCTTCTGCATATTCAAAGCTTACGCCCTCATTCATCAGCTCGTCAAATGAATTGTCAAGCTTTGTGGGGTTGATAAGTGATGAGCCTGCACCCTGATAACGGGGGTTCTTTGCCATTTCACCGATAAGAGCAATTTTCTTTGACTTGTCAAGAGGAAGTATATTGTTTTTATTCTTGAGAAGCACCATTGATTCGCCTGCAATTTTTCTTGCGAGAGCGTGATGTGCATCCTTGTCAGCCACATAGTCACGAAGATTTTCCTTTGACTTGAGGATAAGGTCAAGTATTCTGTCAACGCAGATGTCAACAATTGCTTCGTCAAGCTCGCCGTTCTTTACAGCTTCAACGATTTTTGCTGCAGCTATACCGTAGGAGGTTGGCATTTCAAGGTCCTGACCTGCTTTAAGACCGAGCACCTTGTCATTGTTTGCACCCCAGTCTGTTACAACGATACCTTTAAAGCCCCATTCGTCACGCAGGACATCATTAAGAAGCCACTTGTGCTCTGCACAGTATTCACCGTTAAGACGGTTGTAGGCATTCATAACAGTCCAGGGCTGAGCTTCTCTTACAATGGGTTCAAATGCTGCAAGATATATTTCACGCAGTGTTCTTTCATCAACAACAGAGTCAACAGTCATTCTTCTTGTTTCCTGATTGTTGGCAGCAAAATGCTTGAGTGATGTGCCTATACCTCTTGACTGAACACCCTTTACAAATGCTGTGCCGATTCTGCCTGCAAGATAGGGGTCTTCTGAGAAATACTCAAAATTTCTGCCGCAAAGAGGTGAACGCTTGATATTTGCACCGGGGCCGAGAAGTACGGAAACCTTTTCTTCAAGACATTCTTCACCCAGAGCCTTACCCATTTCCTCTATAAGCTCAGGATTCCATGAGCTTGCTGTTGTAACAGCTGTGGGGAAGCAGGTTGCAGGCTTTGAGCTCATAAGCTCGCCTTTTTCTTTCTTTTCTTTCTTCTTTCTCAGACCGTGAGGGCCGTCACAGACCATAATTGAAGGAAGACCGAGTTCTTCATTTTCCTGAAGATGCCAGAAGTCTTTACCTGAGCAGAAATCTGCTTTCTGCTGAAGGGTCATTTTTGCAATAATGTCACCGTGTTTCATGATTTACCTCCTGAAATATGTACATAACAAATTTATTATATCATAATATGATGCACAATTCATCAGTATTTTGTTAATTTTTTATTCTTCCGTAATTCCGAGCAGATTATCTGCCGTCAGGCTGTCTGCGGCATCAATGTTTTTGAGCTTTTTCTGAATAATATTGTTTCTTCTTGTTGCTTCCTCAAGTGAAGCATCGGCTTCGGAAATTTTCTTCTTGACCTTAACGAGAATTGTATCAAAGCTGTCATACTGTTTTTTGATTGCTGCAAGCAGGTCTTTTATTTCGTTTGCCTTTTCATTGACTGCCATTGTGCGAAGACCCATAGCGACTGAATTGAGCAGTGCTGTTATTGTTGTGGGACCTGCAATCATAACACTGAATTCATTCTGTATTCTTTCAAAAAGACCTGATTTTGACGATGCAATTTCTGCATAAAGCCCCTCTGTTGCAAGATACATAATTGCAAATGGGGTTGTCTCGGGTACAGAGATATATTTTGACACAGCCTTTGCCTCATCAAGAACCCGTCTTTCGAGAGCTTTTCTTGCCTCAGCAACAGCTTCAGCATCTGCTGAATCGGCAGCTGCACAGAGTCTTGCATAGTCTTCCATAGGGAATTTTGAGTCAATAGGCAGATATGTTATTTTTTTGCTGTCTTCACCTGAGGGGAGCTTTACTGCAAACTCAACAAAATCCTTGAGTCCCTCGGGCTTGAAATTCTTTATGTACATATTCGGCACTGTCTGGTCAAGGATTCCTTCAAGCAGATACTCAGCCCACGTGCCTCTTGCCTTGACATTTGTAAGCACTCTGTTGAGTGATGAAACATTCTGTGTTATTCCGCCTGAAAGCTCTTTCATTTCGCCGAGTGATGTGTATAATTTCTCAAGCTGGCCCGATACCGTTTTGAATGAAGAATCAAGTCTTGTGGTGAGTGTCGATGTGAGCTTTTCATCAACAGTTGCACGCATTTCTTCAAGCTTTTTCTCATTTTTTTCAGTCATTTTTTCAACAGCCTGAGTGAGAGTTGTGATAATTTTCTCATTCTGTTGTGCATTTGCAGTCTTGATTTCAAGAAGCGATTCATTGACAGAAGAAACAACTCTGTGCTGCATTGTCACATTCTTTTCACTCATTTCATTGATTTTGTCTTTAATGCCGTCAGTAGTGCGTGCATTTTCGCTTCTTGCGGCAGACATCTCACGGGAAACAGTGTCTGAAAGAGCTGTGATTTTTGCCTCAATCACAGTGTCATTTCTGTTGTCACCTTTTTTTGACGCCCTGAGTGAAAAAATCAGAGCCAGTAGTGAAAATACAGTTGTCAGAATTACAAATAACAGAATAATAATATCCATAAAAACACCTCAGCTTTGTTATCTTCTAAAGTATAACAGAAGAAATAAAAAAAGTTAATAGGTTTTATAAAAAAATATGTGCATAGTATAGAAACAGAGAAAATATTATGGTATAATGTAAATAATAGTTTTTCGGAACGATAAAATATTGTTTCCCATCAAGGAGGATTTTAAATGGACAGAATCCGTACAGAAGGCAAGAGACTTATTGACGAATATGGCAGAGAAAGAATTTTTCACGGCATAAATGTCTGTGATAAAGGCAGCTTTAACCCCGAAACGGGCAAGAGAGAATTTGAATATGAATGGGCTGACGGAAGACTTGAAAAATTCAAGTCATTCGGTATGAATATTATCCGTCTGGGCATCACCTGGGAAGCAGTTGAACCCGAAAAGGGTAAATACAACGACGAATATCTTGATGCAATAAAGAAAATACTTGACAAGTGTCACGAAGCAGGTATCTATGCCTATATTGATATGCATCAGGATCTTTATTCAGGTTGGTATAACGGCCCCGGTGACGGTGCTCCGTACTGGGCTTGTCACACTGACGGACACAAGTACACAAATCCTAAGCTTGTATGGGCAGAAAGCTATTTTATAAGCAAGGCTGTTCACAGAGCTTTTGATAATTTCTGGCTTGACAACTATCTTGTTCAGACTGCCTACAGAAATATGTGGAAGCACGTTGCAGAAAAGCTTGACGGACATCCTGCACTTTTCGGTTATGATGTTATGAATGAGCCTTTTCTGGGCTCAGACGGCGGAAAGACTTTTATAAAGCTCATTACTTCTCTTGCAGGGCAGACAATTACAGACAAGCGTATCAGAAAGACAAAAATGATAAAAGAAGCCCTTACAAAGGGCAGAGCCGTTCACGTGCTTGACCAGTATCAGGCTGATGTTTTCAAAGAAATTGTAAACAGAGCAGCTCCCATTGTAAATAAATTTGACAGAGAAAAGTATATGCCTTTCCTCAATGCAACAGCAAAAGAAATCCGTGAGGTTTCAAAGGACCCGATTCTCTTCATTGAAAACAGCTATTATTCAAATCTCGGTATACAGTGTGCAGTTGAGCCCATTAAGGTTGACGGAAAAAGAGACCCCAATCAGCTTTTTGCTCCTCACGCATATGACCTTATGGTTGATACTCCCGCATACAAATATGCCAACAGCGGCAGAGTAAAATCAATTTTTGACCAGAGAAAGAAAGAACAGGATAACAATCTGAATATGCCTGTTATCGTTGGTGAATGGGGCGGATTTTCAGAGGGTACGGAATGGCTTCACCATATTGAATTCCTGCTTCAGCTGTTTGACTCAAACAAATGGAGTAACACCTACTGGGCATATTTTAACGGGCTTATGGAGTCACCTCTCGGTCTTGTGCTCAAAAGAGCATACCCCCGAGCTGTCACGGGCGAAATCATTTCATATAATCACGACAGAAGAGAAAATACGTTCACTCTTCACTATTCACAGGATAAAGAATTTGAAGTGCCCACAGAAATTTTTGCGCACAAACCGATAAAATCTGTAGAAACAGACGGCGAATATGAAACTGTGAAGCTTGATGATGAAACATCACTTGTAAAAATCACAACAGGCATCGGCAGTCACACTGTAAAAATTATATTTGAGGGTGAAGGCTTCAGCTATATGGACCATATGGAAGGTCTTGAATAAATAAAGAGAAGATTCGTTGTAACAGACGAATCTTCTCTTTTCTGTTGTAGTGTGTTTGTCTACTGCCCGGCTACATTTGCACTCACAAATGCAATACCGGTTCTTATCTGATGCCGAAGTTTTCGATTACATAGTCCATATCCTTATCGCCTCTGCCTGAGAGATTGATAAGAACTGAGCCGTGGTTCATTCTCTGAGCGAGCTTCATACCGTATGCGACTGCGTGTGAGCTTTCGATAGCGGGAATGATACCCTCAAGACGGCTGAGCTTGTAGAAAGCATCAATTGTTTCTTCGTCATCAATTACATCATACTTGACTCTGCCGATTTCCTGAAGGAATGCGTGCTCGGGGCCTGATGAGGGGTAGTCAAGGCCTGATGCTACTGAGTAAACGGGAGCAGGCTCACCGTTTTCATCCTTGAGCATAATTGAATTGAAGCCGTGCATAATACCCTCTGTGCCGTATTTGAGGCTTGCTGCGTGGTCGCCGAGCTTGGGGCCTCTGCCGAGAGGCTCAATGCCGTAAATGTCAACGGGGTCGTTGAGGAAGCCTGCGAAAAGACCTGCCGCATTTGAGCCGCCGCCCACACAGGCAACGATTGCGTTGGGCAGATGACCTGTCATTTCGATGAACTGGTCTCTTGCTTCAATACCCACAACGCTCTGGAAATCACGTACCATCATAGGGAAGGGATGAGGGCCGAGAACTGAGCCGATGCAGTAAATTGAATCATTATATTCCTTGCTGTATGCGTCAAAGGCTGCGTCAACAGCTTCCTTGAGTGTCTGAAGACCGTGTGTTACTTCAACAACATTTGCGCCCAGAATCTTCATTCTTGCAACGTTGGGAGCCTGCTTTTTTATATCAACAGAGCCCATATAAATGTCACATTCAAGACCGAAGTAAGCAGCTGCAGTTGCAAGAGCAACACCGTGCTGACCTGCACCTGTTTCTGCAATAACCTTCTTCTTGCCCATATACTTTGCAAGAAGTGCTTCACCCATACAGTGGTTGAGCTTGTGAGCACCTGAATGGTTAAGGTCCTCACGCTTTGCATAAAGCTGAACCTTGCCGCCGAGAGCATCTGAAAGTCTTTCAAGATGAGTCACGGGGGTGGGTCTGCCCTGGAATTCCTTTCTGATTCTGCGAAGCTCAGCGATGAATTTTCTTGACTGACAGATTGAGTAATATGCCTCTGTGATTTCAGCCATCGCAGCCTTCAGCTTGTCGTCAATGTAAACTCCGCCGTATTTGCCGAAGTAACCGTTTTTATCAGGATAATTGTTAAAATAAGTATCAAAATCTACGCCGTTGAAATTCATTGTAAAATCCTCCGTTTATAAAAATGTAAAATAGAATTAAAATCAGTCTGCATTACGCCATCGTTTTGTCAGAAGAATCATAAAATAACCTCCGAAAAATAAAAATCCCCGACAGAAAATCTTCTGTCAAGGACGAATAAGCTTATCCGTGGTGCCACCTTGATTCGCAAAAATGCGCACTTAGCGAGATACCGACATATCTCCGACAACTAACGTATGCCTTACGTTGCAGCATTTGACTGCACCCTCAGCGGTCCATTTGACAAATGTTTCTTACCCTTTCTCAGCAACAGGGCTCTCTGTGAAGGCTTATCTGCCTTTATCTCCGCATCAACGGTTTGATATTAAATTAAAATGATTATATCACCATTGGTTTCACTTGTCAAGAAGAGAAACAACATTTTATCGCTGTGCGATAAATTATTGTTTGCTCTTGACAATCCATTAACAATGTTTTAAAATAATAAATTGTATTGTTATGTTTGGAGGTAAAAATATGCTCAACACAGAAAAAACAATGGAAAAAATTGTTGCTCTTTGCAAAGGCAGAGGCTTTATTTTCGCAGGCAGTGATATCTACGGCGGTCTTGCCAATACATGGGACTACGGTCCTCTCGGCGCAAGACTGAAGAATAATGTAAAAGATACATGGAGAAAGAGATTTATTCAGGAAAGAAAGAATAGCTACGAGGTTGATGCTGATATCCTTATGCACCCCAGAGTATGGGAAGCAAGCGGTCACGTTGCATCATTCTCAGACCCTCTTCTTGACTGCAAGGAATGTAAAATGCGTCACAGAGCAGACAATCTCATTGACGATTTTGACGAGAATGCTCACGCAGACGGTATGACTAAAGAAGAAATGTTCCAATACATAAAGGACCATTCAATCCCCTGTCCCAACTGCGGTAAGCACAATTTCACAGATATCAGAGAATTCAACCTTATGTTCCAGACATTCAGAGGTGTTACAAACAACAGCAAGAGTGTTATTTACCTGCGTCCCGAAAATGCTCAGGGTGAATATGTGAACTACCTTAATGTTCAGCGTTCAATGAGAGCAAAGCTTCCCTTCAGCATCGGTCAGATAGGTAAGGCTTTCAGAAATGAAATCACACCCGGCAACTTCACATTCAGAACAATCGAGTTCGAACAGATGGAGTTCCAGACATTCTGTAAGGAAGGCACAGATACAGAGCTTTATGATTACTTCAAGAACTACGGTATGAAGTATTATCAGGATCTCGGTATTCCTGCCGACCATCTTCGTTTCCATGACCACGAAAAGCTTGCTCACTACGCAAAAGCTGCCTGTGACATTGAGTTCCTTTTCCCCTTCGGCTGGGGCGAAATCAACGGCACTCACAACAGAACAAACTTCGACCTCACAAGACATCAGGAATACAGCGGTCAGAAGATGGATTATCTTGACCCCGAAACAAACGAGAGATACATTCCCTTTATCATTGAGTCAACATACGGTCTTGACAGAACAGTTCTTGCTCTTCTCTGCGAAGCTTACGACGAAGAGGTTATTGATGCTGAAAAGAATGATACAAGAGTTGTTCTTCATCTCAGCCCTGCAATCGCTCCCTATAAGGCAGCTGTTCTTCCTCTTTCAAAGAAGCTTTCAGACAAGGCTCTTGAGGTTTATGAAAAGCTTTCAAAGAGCTTTATGGTCGATTTTGATGAAACAGGCTCAATCGGTAAGAGATACCGCCGTGAAGATGAAATCGGCACTCCCTTCTGTATCACATATGACTTTGACAGTGAAACAGACGGCTGTGTAACAGTCCGTGACAGAGATACAATGGAACAGGTTAGACTTCCCATTGATGAGCTTGAAGCATACATTGCTGAAAAAATCAAATTTTAATCTGATTTAAAATGAAAAAGCAGATAGTTGATGAAAACTATCTGCTTTAATTTTTGCGTTTAATATTATTTCATAAGACCGTTGGCAACGCACCAGCTGTGGAATGATTTGATTGATTCCATTCTTGCACCTGAGAGTGTGTTGGGGCTTCTGTTGATAGCCTTGAAATTCTTGACACCCTGAAGCTGAACAAGATATTTTGCTGAGTTGTTGAAGCCTGAGTCGATAGCATTGTCAAGAAGAGTGATTTCGTTGAATCTCTGTTCAGCGAGTGCCATATCACCGCTCATAAATGCTTCGTGGAATCTCTGGAAGAAAGCACCGCCGCAAGCTGTGGGAGTTGCCATAACGCCTCTTGCACCTGCCTTGTATGCTTCAAAGAGGTAGGGCATATTTGCCTGAATAATGCAGGAATCACCCTTCTGCTCAAGCTTTGCACCGATACCTTCCATTGTGCAGGTTGTGTCCTTGATACCCATAATGCCGCATTCTCTTACAAGTCTGCCGTAAGCATTGCCTGAAATAAGATGGGGTGAAAGACCGGGGAATTCATACATAAATACGGGGAGGTCAGTGTACTGCTTGAGCTCACCTATGTAAGAAACGAGTCTGTCTTCATCGTGACCGCCCATACCCTTGGTTGTGAAGACGATACCGTCAACACCTGTCTGAGACATTCTCTTGACTTCTTCAACCTGAGCAAACCATGAGGGCTCCATATTTGCTGTTGCAACGATAGTTGTGTCGCCCTTGTGCTTTGCAGTGAGAGTTGCAAGCTGAAGTCTTTCTTCAAGAGTGAGATTTGCCATTTCTGAGCTGCCGCATACTGCGAAAAGGTGTTCGACACCCTGTTCTACCTGCCAGTCGCAGTATTCTTCATAGGTTGCCCAGTCGATTGTCTTATCCTCGTTGTAGGGGGTAAGCATAAGTGAAAAAATACCTGTGGGATTTTCTCTGAGTGGCTTTGCCATTTATACCATATCCTTTCGGGATGAATATTTGTTGCAATGATTATACTCTTTCAATATTTGTTTGTCAAACTGTTCACAATTGCTTTGTACAATAATTCATAATAAATTTACAAACATTGTAAAAGGATGTAACCTTGTTTTCTTTTTGCTGATTGCTTTTTCTGTATATATTTGGTATGATAATCATAAAGAAAGAAGGTAATGTTATGGACAGAAAGTTTTTAACGGCAAAAAAATCATTAAGCATTGTTCTCTCAGTCCTTATGCTCGTTGCAGTGTTTATGCCCTTAATCAGCGCCGAGAGCACGTGGATTGATGAAACATCTCTTTACACTGACAGACGTATTACATCTCAGAGTATGTACAGACTTGTGGGCGGTGTCACGGAGAGAGGTGTCGTTTTTAACAATAAAAGCAGCTCAAACCAGATAAAGGGTTATGTGCTTGAGGTTGACATAAATGACCCTGACACTTTTGTTAAGGCAACATATGCTGACGGTGACACTGATGAATATGTCAGAACAACAGTCCGTGATCAGGCTCACGCTTTTGAATCAAAAACAGGTTATAATGTTGTTGCCGCAATCAACGGCGGACGTTATAACACAGAAAACGGTGCTTTCGCCGGTGCTTTTGTTATGGGCGGTGTTGTCGAAAATGAAACTGAAGGTTTTCCGTTTTTTGCAATTCTCAAGGACGGAACACCTGTCGTAAGACCTGCATACTCAGACCTTTCTGATGTTGCGGAGGCAGTCAGCGGTATGGAAATTCTTGTTGTCAACGGCAGATTTACCGGTGTTGATGACGGAGTCCTTGCTCCCAGAACTGCAGTAGGTATCAGAGCAGACGGTTCGCTTGTTTTCTTTATGGCGGACGGCAGACAGCAGCCCGAGTCCTGCGGTATGGGCTATCCTGAGCTTGCTCAGACTATGATTGCTCTCGGCAGTGTCAACGCTATGGCACTTGACGGCGGCGGCTCAACAACAGTTCTTACTGAAAGAGAGTCAAATAACGATATCGAACTGAGAAATAAACCCAGCTATACAGTTGAAAGAACGGTCGGAACATCACTGATGATCTGCACAACGTCAGAACCCACAGGTGAGTTTGACCACGTTGCATTCTCTGTTGATAAAATATTCTGCGCACCCAACACTCCCTTCTCATTAGAGGTTTTCGGTGCTGACAAGTACGGCTACAGAACAGATATGCCCGAGGGCGGCTATCTTGAGCTTGAAGATGCATCACTCGGCAGAATTTCAGGCAACACATTTATGCCCGGCTCAAAAACAGGTAAAACAAGACTGAATTATGTTATGAACGGTGAGGTTGTTGCTTCAATTGACGTTGAAGTTTCAAAGGAAGCTGATGACCTTATAACATCACTTTTCAAGAAGATTCAACAGGCATTTGCAAACGTTATCAACTTAATAAAGACATTTTTTGAAAAAGTTCAGATGAACGGTCTGGGCAATCTGGGCAGAATTTAAGATAACAGAAAATCAGAGTCAGTACGTTTTTTGCGTGCTGACTCCTTTTTATTGTTATTCTGTTATAAGCTCATAATTTCCGCTTCTGAGAATTCTCAGAAGGTCATCGTTTGTTTTTATGGGTTCTTCGGTGATTATTCCGCCTTTTGCAAGATGATTTATGCGGTGAAAATCACTGCCGCTTATCTTTACGGGCATATTGTTTTCTTCAGCCCATTCCATAGCTTTTGCATTGCGTTTTTTATCTGTTTTGCCGTTATACACTTCGGCTCCGTCAAGGTGTTTCGGATTTATTCTTATCATCCATTCTCTGAACGGGTGAGCCTGCAGAACAATCAGATTGTTTCTTTTTGCTGTTTCATAAAATTTTTTAGGGTACATTTTCATCAGATTTCCGCTGTTTCTGAGAAACTCCTCAGTTACGCCGTATACAAGAAAGTCGTTTGCAGTTGCATAATATCTCAGCTCCATTCCCAGAAGAACGGTGAAGTCATCATCGGCAGCAGCGAGTGCAGCTTTGTAGCCGCTTATATAAAAATCAACAACAGTCTGAGGACGGTAAACCGTACTCGGTTTAAAGGTCATAGGTGAATAATGGTCTGTTATAACAATGCCGTTGTAGCCTGCTTCTTTATACATTTTTACAATTTCTGCTGCAGGTACCTGACCGCAGAGACTTGTCTCTTTCGTATGGCAGTGAAGCTCATATTTATACTTCATTTTTTCACTTCCTCGGCAATGATTTTAACAGATTTTTCATATCAGGTCAACATATTGAAAAGAAAATATAAAAATGTTAAAATTTATTGTAACCGTTTTTGGTTTTCAGTTGTTATATATTATGAAGGCAGGAAAAGAATATGCTTTTTTTATACCTAACCGTCATAGATTCGGACGACGGAAAACGGACATTTGAATACTACTACGTAACATACCGCAAACAGATGTTTTATGTTGCAAAATCTGTTCTCGGCAATGACAATGACGCAGAGGATGCCGTACATAACGCATTTCTCGGGATTGCAAAACACGTTGATGTGTTGCTTGACTCTGATGAGGAGAAGGCGAAGTATTACTGTATAAAGGCTGCAAAGAATGCGGCTCTTAACATTGTGCGCCTTAATAAGCAGACGAATGATATGCTGAGTATTGATGATATGTACAATGTGCCCGATGAAAAGTCATTTGAGGAGATGCTTGATTCGGCAGGGTATGAGGATGTGCTCAGCGTGATACGGAATATGGATGATGTCTACCGTGATGTTCTCTATATGCGTTATGTTATGGATATGCCCGTCAAAAAAATTGCAACAGTGCTTGACAGAAAAGAGTCTACTGTCAAGCAACAGCTGGTAAGAGGTAAAAAAATTCTTGTTTCTGCACTTTCGGAGGAGGTGATGACTGCAAATGGCAAGTGATGTTCTTAAAAAAGCTCTTATGGCAAGTGCTGCGGAGGAGTATTTTAATATAAATCTTGTAAGTGAAGCTGAAAAATGGGAACCCTCTGCAAGGCTTGAACAGCAGATGGAGTTACTTTTGCGCACAGCCGTAAAGCCGAAAAAACGAAGTCTCAGGTATACCATACTTGTTGCGGCAGTCATCGTCCTTATTTCCGTGACAGCAATTTTCTCGGTGGCTCAGGTGAGAGAGCGTGTCATTCAGTTCTTCAGGGAGTATTATTACACTCATTTTGATATGGAATACGGCAGAGATGAAGCAGGCGATATAATTATAGGTGACGGAATAAACACCGTTTACACGTTTTCTCAGCTGCCTGAGGGGTATGCGTATAAAAGCAGAACAGAGAATGAACATACAGTTATAACCGTATGGGAAGATGAAAATGAGAATACGATAATTCTTTCTCAGGGTGACGGTATGACAAAACGCAGTGTTGATGCCGAAAGACTTGAGAAAACAGAGATAATTTCAGACGGCACTGTTTATGAGATATACTCTGAAGACGGGTACAGTCTGATGTTCTGGAACACTGATGAATATACCTTCAGTGTTGACCATTTCGGCAATCTCAGTGTTCAGGAGCTTGTGAAAATGGCAGAGAATCTGAGAGGTGAAAGCTGATGAAAAAAATTATTGCAGTAATACTTTGTTTTATTTGTCTGTCAGGGCTCGGCATCAATGCGGGCGCAGAAAGCCTGTCCGAACTGCAGCAGTCCACCACGTGTGCACCCACCACGTGTGCAGCGTGGATGCTCATTGAAAGCATAAATATCACGTTTTTTGTTTCGCAGAACGGCAGGGCAAATGTCACATACAATGTAACGGCAAATTCAGACCAAATTGATGTCACCGTATATGTGGAAAAGAAAAATAAGCTGTTGGGCTGGACTCAGGTAGGTGATGCCGAAAATCTGAAAACAGAAAAAAGATATATAAACGGCACTTACAGCGTGCCCGTAAGCTCAGAAGGCGAATACAGGGCAGTTATTATTGTTGTGCCTGCAGAGAGTAAATATGAAACAGCAAAACGGACAGCAGGTTTTACCTATGATAAAACAGGATTTGTCGGTGATGTGAATTCAGACGGTGTTGTCAATGCCATTGATGCAAGACTTGCTTTAAGATTTGCCGCAAGACTTGAGAAATATACCGATGCACAGAAAAAGCTGTGTGATGTGAACGGTGACAAAAAAATCACTTCTGCCGATGCACGTCATATTCTCAGAATTTCTGCTAAGCTGGATTAGAGGTTTTTTTATGAAGAGGATTATAAGTACAGTTCTTATATTTACATTGCTTTTTACGGGCAGTGTGTTTTCTTACGCTTATGATGAGTCTGAAAGTGAAACAAAGACTGATTGCGAAGTTACAGTTGATGATATTCCTCAGACAAGTACGTTGCAGCACCTGAATGTGACATTTTTTATAACAAACGGCAGAGCAGATGTGTCATACTTTTTAACAATGAATAAGAAAGCTGAAGCAAGTATAGAAATTCTTGTTGAGAAAAAGACTTTGGGCTTTCTCTGGTCAGATGTGGGCAGAAAATCTGAGACTGTAAGAAATCTGAGATATTATTCAGGCTCTTGCAGTGTTCCGGTTGCAGGCAGCGGTCAGTACCGTGTTACCGTAACATTTTATGCACCGGGAGATAAAATCAGCAAGGTTGTCTTGTTTGATTATGATGAAAGCATTTTTCTCGGTGATGTGAACGCAGACAACAGAATAAATGCAATGGATGCCCGTCTTATTCTCAGATGTGCCGCAAGGCTTGAGAAGTTTACGGAAAAGCAGAAAAGCTTCGCTGATATGGACAGTGACGGCAGAATTACTGCCGCTGATGCAAGACTTGCGCTGAGAGTTGCGGCAAAGCTCTGATACGGAGGCTTCTATGAAAAGATTTTTATTTGTGTTTTTTACTGTGCAGGTTATATATATGCTCTCTTTCAGTGCTTTTGCACAGGGCACCTGTGGTGAAGCGTTCTCTGTTGAAGAGCTGACTGATACTCAGGAGCCATATTCTGTTTGTGATTATGAGAACTGTTTTATCGGTGATGTGAACGATGACGGCAGAATAAATTCCGCAGATGCAAGGCTTGCTCTCAGATTTGCTGCAAAGCTTGAAAGCTTTACGGAGAAACAGAAGCTTCTTGCCGATATGGACGGTGACGGAAGAATCACTGCAGACGATGCCCGAAGAATAGTCAGGGCGGGAAATGTCGGTGCGACTCACGAATATAATGCTGTTAATAATGCTACGATGAATTTTTACATAGACGGCAAGGGCAGAGGGCGTGTATCTTACACAGTTTCAATGAACAGAGCAAATATGAAGACAGCTGATGTTGAAATCTGTATTGAGAAAAAGACATTCGGCATCTTCTGGCAGAAGCTGGACGTAAAATATACCGACACAATTACTGCCGCTTTTCATATTGACACATTTGATTTTAATGTAACGGAAAACGGCACCTACAGGGCAGTTCTCAATGTGCGAGCAGGTAAGGACAATGTAGAGCTGAAGACTGTCTGTGACTATGAAAAGGGAAAGCTTAACGGGGATGTGAATCTTGACGGCAGAATAACTGCCGCAGATGCAAGGCTTGTTCTCAGATATTCGGCAAGGCTTGAGGGTGACAGTGTGGATATTCGCAGACACGGCGACATAAACAACGATGGCAAAGTCACGGCTTATGATGCAAGACTTTTGTTGAAGATTTCGGCAAAACAATAATTTATCAGTTTGATAAATTATAATTTTAAGGAGGATTTTTATGAAAAAATTATTATCAATTATTACGGCAATTATTATTTTGTCGGGCATTCTTGTTTTTCCTGCTTCGGCTCAGGAGAATACTGCTGAAATGACAGTGAAAAGCACGCCAAATTGGATTTATGACAAGGAGCTTGCTGATAAATATGTATTCCCCGATTATTTTACGGTGGGCAGAAAATTTGTTATCAGATTCAGTCTTCAGGGAATAGAGACTCTTGATTTTTGTGAATTTGACATCACCTTTAACAGTGATGTTTGCCGTTTTGAAAGTGTTGCTAAGTATATGGTGGTTGTTCCCGATATGATAGGTATAGAGCCTGATGAAACTCCCGTTGCCAATGCTGAAAGAATTTCAGACGGAAAAATACATATCTCTATAGACGGAAACAGAAATATAAAGCCTGCGTATTTCTTTGTGGAGCTTGTTTTCTCTGTCACATCAAGGGGTAATGCGGATTTTTGTGTTGAAAACACACGTTTGACCGATTGTGACGGAAAAAGCTATAATGTTAATGTAAATACAGACAGGGTTCCCGTGAAAAGTCTTGAAAAGGATGAAATTCCCACTGTAAAGCTAAACTTTGATAAATCACTTTCATATTATTATGGCTCAAGCAACTATGTTTCAACTGAGCTGAAATACCCTATGACTGTTTCGCAGGTTACAGAGATTGTGCAGGTGTCAGGTGAAAAATATGAGAAAATAATTGTCAATGACAATGGCGAAAGACTTGACAGTAACGAACAGGTTCCTACCGGTGCAAGACTTGTTGTTCTGTATGACGGTGTGAGTGTTTTTGTCACAAACCTTATTCTTATAGGTGATGTCAACGGTGACGCAAAAATCAATGCAGCTGATGCAAGAGATACTCTGCGATATGCCGCAAAGCTGGATATGCAGTCAATGGATGCCGCTGAGCTTGCCGCCGCAAATGTTGCAAAAGACAGACCTGAAATCACTGCTGCTGATGCAAGAGAGCTTTTAAGATACAGTGCCGGAATCGGTCAGACCTATGCAGACTGGTATGAATATCATTGTGTGCTGAAAAGATTTTACCCTTGGCTTATCAATGATAATATAAAGTGAAATGCAGATAGCATCTGCACTTCTGTTGAAGATTTTGCCAAACAATAATTTGTCGAGGTGCCCTCGACAAATTATTGTAATTGAAAATTTAAAATTGAAAGTTGAAAATGAAGGTGGTTTTCCTTCGGAAAACATTATATAGAGCGTAGCGGAAAAGTGCGAAGCACTTCCGACACTTTCCATTTTCCATTTTCAATTTTCCATTCGAGCTCTGCTCGACAAATTCTGATTTATATAAGAATTGCCATACAAAAAAGGACCGTTTCCGGTCCTTTTTTTACGGTTAAAATAAGTTTACTGCCTGTCTATATTCGGCAGCATCTGAACATCTGACAGCGATATGTTATATCCGTCAAAGTTTAGCTTTGCTCTTATTACGATTTCTACATTTGCTTTGCCGTAATCACCCTCATCATCTGCGCTGCTGACAACGGGAACTATGTTTACATAGATTTTCCCGTCTTCAAACTCATATCTGACATTCTCACTGTATGATACTCCGTCATAGCTGAGCTTTGTGAATGCATCACTCAGGTCAAATGAATAATTTACATCGTTATGAGTGAAGGTGATTGCGTTGTTTGCAAAGGATTTTTCAACGTGATATGAAACATAACTGTTAAGCTCATTTTCATCAACCGTATATATCTTTTCGGCATCAAATCTGCCGTCTGAAATGAAACGCAGGTCCTCTACGGATACGCCGTCATTTTTAGTGTATGTAACAACTGCTATATCCTCTTTGCTGTCGCCGTCAAAAAAGCCTGTGAAAACTCTCGGTGCTCTGTATTCACTGCAGGAGTATGCCCAGTCATAGTAGTGACCTTCACCGTCGGCATAGAGTATCACGCCCTCGGGTTTAATGCCGTAGAGATATAATTCGTTTTCTTCATCTTCTGCAAGAAGAGGTATGAGCACTTCTTTTTCCGTCACTGCCTCTTCTGTCTGCAGTTCTGTTGACGGCTCTTCAGTGTCATTGTATCCGAGTGTGCAGCCGCCCAGACACAGTGCCAGACAAAGTGCTGAGATTGTAAGGATAAAATTTTTCATAAAAAACCTCCCAAACAGTAATTTGTCGAGGTGCCCTCGACAAATTAAATTGGCAATTAGCAATTATCAATGCGCAATTTCGGAAAAGGCTCCGCCTTTTGAACCATTATAATGGGGTAAGGGGCAAAGCCCCTTCCACAATTGCGAATTGCGAATTTCCAATTGCGAATTCTTGTCGAACTTTGGTTCGACAAATTATTGTTTTTCTTTCTTCATCAGATTCACTTTAAGTATAGTATAGAGAATAAACAACATTATAAACGCTGCTGTCCAGGATATGGGGTATGCCCAGTAGAGGTCAATAAGTGAATGACCTTCGGGAAGAATTGCAAAAATCCACATAAGTCTTACACCGCATACACCTATCAGTGAAATTATCATCGGCTCAAAGGATTTGCCCATACCTCTTATCTGTGATGCCGTTACATCCTGAAGTGAACAGAATGCATAGAACGGAATGACAAGCGCAAGTCTTTGTGCACCTATGGCAATGACTTCGGGTGCGTCTGCAAATATCCAGACAATCTGCTCTCTGAACAAGACGCCGAAAACAGACATAATAACAGAAACGACAGTTGTGATGGCAAAGCAGTAACGGTAGACTTTGCCTATGTTTTTATACTTTGCTGCGCCCATATTCTGTGATGTGAATGTCATTGCAGTCTGTGCAACAGCATTTGTACAGGTGTAGATGTAGCCGTCATACTGCGAACCCGCTGCAATGCCTGCCATTGCAATATCACCGAATGAGTTCACTGCTGACTGAATAATAACATTTGAAATTGAAAACAGTGAATTCTGAAGCCCTGCAGGGAGTCCGATACGGATTATGCAGAACAGCTCACGTTTGTCAATCCGTATTTTCTTCGGGCTGAGCTTTATTACACTGCTTGTCTTCATCAGATGAATTATGACAATTATTGCAGACAGATACTGTGAAACGATTGTTGCAATCGCAACGCCTGCAACGCTCATTTTAAAGGGAATGACAAGAATAAGATTCAGAATTACATTCACAACTCCCGATGCTGCAAGAATGTACAAAGGACGCTTTGTATCGCCTGATGCCCTGAGCAATGATGCGCCGAAGTTATAAAGAAGAGAGCCGGGCGCACCCATAAAATATATTTTAAGATAAAGTGCTGAAAGCTCAAGAACATCTTCGGGCACTTTCATAAGTCTGAGCATTGATTCTGAGAAGAAAAAACCTATAACAGCGACAGCAATACCGCATATAAGTCCCAATGGCAAGGCAGTATGAACACAATCAGAAACCCTCTTTTTATCATCAGCGCCGATATGTCTTGCTGCCATAACACCTGAGCCCATAGACATACCTATGAATACATTTATAATAAGGTTGATAAGTGAGCCTGTTGAGCCCACGGCAGCAAGAGCCTTTGAGCCTGCAAATTTACCGACAATTGCAGTGTCTGCCGAGTTGTAAAGCAGCTGCAGAAGACCTGTAAACACAAGAGGAATGGCAAATATAAATATTTTTTTCAGAAACGGCCCGTTGGTCATATCGAGAGCCTTTTTTTGTCGCATTCTTATTGCACCGGATTTCTTTTTTTTCTTTATTGTACTTTTATTATACAACTTTTTTCGACACTTGTCACTATAAAAGTAAAAAATATTAAAAACAAAGGTACGGCTCCGAAAAAAAGGAACCGTACCCGCATTCAGCGATGAATGATATTATTTCATACCGTTTTCGTAAGCCTCGATCATCTTCTTGACCATCTGACCGCCGACAGAACCTGCCTGCTTTGATGTGAGGTCACCGTTGTAGCCCTGCTTGAGGTTAACACCTACTTCAGAAGCTGCTTCCATCTTGAACTTGTTGAGAGCTTCTCTTGCCTCGGGTACAAGACTTGACTTGTTGCTGCTTGCCATGAGTTTTCGCACTCCTTTCGCATTGACTTTGCGTTTGCCTTACTATTTTGAACTTTAACGCAGAAATTATTATTGTGAATTTTTGCTTGTTGTTTTTGATTTATTTGACATTTATATTATAATGTAATATAATTTCTGCGGGGTGGTATTATGCCGAAAAAGAACAGCCGTAACACAAAAAGTAAGATTGTTTCCGCTGCGTGGAAGCTTTTTTACGATAACGGTTACGAAAACACCACAATTGAAGATATTATTTTTGAGTCAGGTACTTCCAAGGGCTCATTTTATCATTATTTTGAAAGCAAGGACGCACTTCTGGGCTCACTTGCATATCTTTTTGATGAAAAATATGAAGAGCTTGAAAATGAAATAAATCAGGATGCAGACAGCGTTGAAAATCTTCTTTTTCTCAACCGAAAGCTGTTTGAAATGGTTGAAAACACAATTGACCTTGAGCTTATAAAAAGACTTTACTCGACTCAGCTGATTACCAAAACCGAAAAACAGCTTCTTGACCACAACAGAGTTTATTACAGACTTCTCAGAAAAATTGTTATTGCAGGGCAGGAGAGAGATGAGATAACAAAATCAATGTCAGTCAATGAGATTGTCAAGTATTACGCTTTTTGTGAACGTGCAATGATTTATGACTGGTGTCTTTGTAACGGAGATTACTCTCTGAGTGATTCGGCAGGCAAAATGATGCCGTTTTTTATGAAAAGAATTGAAAAATAAGTTAAGTTTATTTTTCGTTTTATTTTTAGTATAGACTGTAGTCTTGTTTGTAAATGGCTATAATACGCAAATTAAATAACATTAAATCAACAGAGTATAGACTTCGGTTTATACTCTGTTCTGTATTGCATTTCAGAAATGTTTGTGATATACTCTCATTCATACTGTTAAAAAAGTAAAATATTGTTTATTTGTGAAAGGAGTTGTTTTTATGGAAGGTAATCAGATTATGATTCTTATTGCAATGGTCATCTATATGGCAGTTGTTATCGGAATCGGTGTCGTTTACGCCAAAAAAGCAAACAAGAGTTCAGAAAACTATTATCTCGGCGGCCGTTCACTCGGTCCCTGGGTCACAGCAATGAGTGCGGAAGCATCCGATATGAGCGGCTGGCTTCTTATGGGACTTCCCGGAGTCGCTTACCTTACAGGCGGGGCCGAGGCAGGCTGGACTGCCATAGGTCTTGCAATAGGTACTTATGTAAACTGGCTTATCGTTGCCAAAAGACTCAGAATCTATTCACAGAAAGTCAATGCAATTACAGTACCTGATTTCTTCTCCAACCGTTATCACGACAAAAGTAAAGTGCTTATGGGAATTTCCGCACTTATAATCCTCATATTCTTCGTTCCTTATACTGCATCAGGTTTTTCTGCCTGTGGTAAGCTTTTCAGTACGATTTTTGATATTAATTATCATGCAGCTATGGTTATCAGTGCTATTGTTATTATTGCTTATACCTGTTCGGGAGAATTCCTCGCAGCAAGCTTTACTGACCTTATTCAGTCATTTGTTATGACGGGTGCACTTATTGCAATCGTTCTTTTTGGTGTCAATCAGGCTGGCGGCTTCGATGCCGTTATGGATAACGCTCGTTCAATTGAAGGCTATCTTTCTCTCTCTAACATTCATAATACTGTAACA
>CALEII010000003.1 GCA_937876205.1 uncultured Clostridia bacterium | reverse complement strand
TATTCTACCATAGGAGGTCTCTTTTTCTATTGTCCGTTTTTACTGGACTTGTTCAGAGGCTACAAGGAGCTTTTCTCCTATTTACCCCACCTTATCAATCCCCACCATAAACTGCTTAAAGTAATACTTAACAGGAATCCGGACATCTATATCTGTTAATACTTTTTGATTATAGTGTTCTATTTTTCTCTATGTGGAATTTTTATATAAAATATTAATAAAATATGAACACAAGGTTAATATAACATAAAATATATAAACTGTTCCTTGACGAAAATCAAATGTTAAGATATTATTAAAATAATAAACTGTTGAAAGGTGACAAGAAAATGAAATTTGCCGATTTTGATAAGAAAATCATTAAAGACAATGTCGATTATTCTGTTAAGAAAATCACCGAAATTATTCAGAAGGTAGGCGGCAGAGAGCCCGGCAGTAAAGAGTGCTTTGAAGCTCAGGAAATGCTGCGTAAGGACCTTGAAAAATACTGTGATGAGACACATTATGAAGAATATAAAATGGCTCCCAAGGCTTTTCTTCATTTTACAAAGACAGTCAGTGCATCAGTTATCGCTGCGATTGTAGCAGGCGGTGTGCTCAAATATGTAAAGCCTGAGAAGCTCGGCAAGCTCGGTAAGCTTGCAAAATGCAAGACTGTGCCGCACGCAATTGTCGGTGCAACAACGGCAGCAGGTCTTGGCGTTACTGCGTTGGAATTCCTGCTTTATAAGCAGTTCTGTGACCCGTTCTACAAGAAGGTTACAGGTAAAAACCTTATTGCCACAAGAAAGGCAACTGAAGAGACAAAGAAGAGAATTGTTATCAACGGTCATATTGACTCTGCATATGAATGGAGACATACTTACTATGGTAAGGGTAAGGGAATGACTCCCATTATGGCCGGCTCAATTGTTTCAGGTATTGCTACGGCAGTGCTCAGCACAACAACAGCAATTCTTTCCGCATCAGGAAGTAAATCAAAGTTTGCTCAGATAATGGACAAGTATTCATATCCTTTCCATTTCTTTACCATTCTTAATATGGTGACACTGTTCCTGTTTGTCAATTTCAAGAATCTTGTTCCCGGTGCAAACGATAACCTGACAGGTACTCTTGCTGCAGCTACAGCTCTTAAGATGCTTGATGAAGCAGGTATCAGCTTTAAGAATACAGAAGTTGTGGCAATGATTACTGACGGTGAAGAGGCAGGACTCAGAGGTGCAAAGCAGTTTGCTAAGGACCATTATAAAGAATATATGGAATCAGGTGTTGAAACTGCAGTTCTCTGCGTTGACACACTCACAGACCTTGATTATCTCAATGTCTATTCACGTGATATGACAGGCACAGTCAAGCACGATCAGAAATTCTGCGACCTTGTTATGGATGCCGCTGTAGAGTCAGGTCATACAGATCTTGAGTTCGCAAATCTGTTCTTCGGTTCATCAGATGCTGCGGCATTTACTCAGGCAGGCATCACAGCAGCATGTCTTGCAGCTATGGATCCCGGTCCTGCAGATTATTATCACAACAGACGTGATACCTATGACAGACTTGTTCCTGAGGCACTTGAGGCAGGTTACGATATTGTTATGTCAACAATTCTCAAGTTCGCTGACGAGGATGTAACACCCGAAAAGAAATAATCTTTCAGAAAACAAAAAAACAGCGCAGACTTCAAAAAGTCTGTGCTGTTTTTATATGTGGGGTATATTATGATGGAAAAGGTAAATACTGTTTATATCAAAAAACGGAAGGATGAACAGTATGATAGAACAGGATACAATCAAATTGCTTCGTGAATGCGATGCGGGTGTAAAAATGGGTACAGCTTCAATTGATGATGTGATTGAGTATGTGGATTCAGATAAGCTCAGACAGCTTCTGAGTGACTGTAAAATTGAGCACGAAAAGCTCAATACTGAAATTCAGGCTCAGCTTGACAGATTTCAGGATGAGGGAAAAGACCCAAATCCCATTGCAAAAAGTATGTCCTGGATGAAAACAAATGTCAAGCTTGCGATGAAGGAATCTGACAAGACCATTGCCGACCTTATGACAGACGGCTGTAATATGGGTGTCAAGTCTCTGAATATGTATCTTAATAAATACACTGCAGCTGATGAATTTTCAAAGGATATTGCAAAGAGGCTTATCAATCTTGAAGAGAAGCTTGCGATAGATATAAGAGAATTCCTCTGATAACAAAGACCATCCGTTTTTCAGGATGGTCTGATTGTTTGTTATCTGAATTTAAACAGCTTTCTGAATTTTTTCTGCCATTTATGAAGATAGAGTGTGACAAGCCTTGTTATGCAGATGTCATAAAGCACAAACATTATGTTCCCCATGCCCAGCAGAACAGGTACCGTCCATTTGCCGAAGTCCTCAAAATCATCAAGAGGCATACCGAAAACATAGATAATCACAAGATATGCCGCAACAGCAACTGTATTGAAGAAAACAGCTTTTATTATCCAGCAGATTGTGCTGTTCTTTATCTTACCTTCAAGAACCGGCTTGAGAATAGGGTAGCAGCCGAAAAATGCAAAGTACATCATTGCTGCTTCTTTGTTCGGCAGAATAAGAAAAGAAAGTATGCTCACTGCTGCATATGTGCACAGTGCCCATTTTTTGTTGATTTCTATTACAATCAGAACAAGCAGCACACCCGACATTGCAGGCAGAGCATATTCCAGATAGGGGATAACGGCTGTCAGCAGCATTATTACAAGCGACAAAGCTGAAATCATACCGCCCATAGCCGTTTTTGAACTGTTTCTCATATTTCTGACCTCTTATCAGCAGCAGGGAATCAGGTCGCCGCCCATACATTCACAGCAGCAGTCTGCACATATGAGTCCCTGACACATATTGCAAAAGCCGCATTCCGAGTCAGCATTTCTGCCCGTGCTTGTTCTGTAGCCGCCGCTTCTCTGGCTGTTCATTGCCTGATAAGCTCTTGAGTATTCGGGATTGCTTGAATCCATTCTGTATGCACGCTCATAGTTTTCATATGCGGCATTTGCCCAACCCTTTTTCTGCTGAATCATACCCTGAAGATAGTACCACTCGGCAATTCTTGAGCTTTCGGGAATATTGTCAAGCATTATCTGTGCACCGTCAATATCATTGCGTCTGATTTTTTCTCTTATTTCGGCGTAGGTAGGGGGAGTGTATGTGCCGCTTGTTGAATAAGTGCCGTATGTGTTCTGTGATGAATAGCCTGCGCCTGAGCGACGTTGTGACATTATTGCATCATAGGCATCATCAAGCTCTTTCATTCTTTTTTCTGCGATATCTGAAACAGGGCTTGATGAATAATCAGCCTCCTGAATTCTTCTTGCTTTTTCTCTGTATGCGTTTTTTATCTGTTCATCGCTCGCATCAGAAGAAACACCGAGAATTTCATATGGATTATTCATTTTTCAGCCTCCTCTCATAAACATTAAGTGTCTGGTAATATAATCCGTCATATATAACATTTTCTGTTATTGTACCGAATTTTTTGATTTCAAGCAGCTCGTAGGCTTTTGCAAGCTCACCTGCAGTCATCAGCAGGTCACCCTTGATTTTTTCATAATTATCCTGTCCTGAAAGCAGAAACGGGTTGTAATTGCCTGATTTTCTGTCTTTTTCTATATCATCAAAGGCATCAATCATATATACCCATCTGCCCAGACAGTAACCGACACGCTCACGCACACGTCTGTTGTCATCATCTTTTTCACCACGGGAGTAGAGACGTCCCAGAAGAATTGCTGTCGGCTCTGCTGCCTCGTCAACAGAGCGTGACTGCTTTTCTTCAACAGCTTTCTGCATTCTTATATACTCTTCAATTATTATTGCCTCATCGGGACGGAATTTTATAGCTTTTTTATAAGAACAGATTACAGTTACCAATAATATCCTATACAGAATTGCTTTAAATAGTGTTGAATCACTGATATTATCTCTGATTTTATGGTAAAGCAATAAGACTGATATGTCTGCGGCAAAATTCAGCTCTTCGCTTTCATTCTGACAGAAATTGCATTTTTTTGAAGGGTTGAAAGGACATCTTTTCTGCTCAAAACAGACTTTTTCGTCAGATAACGCCATCAGAGCCAGCGCAAGAAAAGTTGAATCATAACTCAAAAAAAGGCGTGACATAATGCCATACCTTTTTCCGAGAGCTCTGCAAAGAGAGCAGTAAATACCTTTGTATGTTTCGTCTTCTTTAACCTTCAGCTCGGGTCTGTGAGTTTTTATGTAACCGAACATCAGAGAATAACTTCGTGACCTGTTCTGGCTGATTCGTAAACAGCGTCAAGTATACGCATCATATCAACACCGTGCTGTGCGGGAGCAATGCATTCAGCTCTGCCCATTGCACAGTCAACAAAGTGGTCAATTTCATTCTGGAAAAGACCGTCAAATGAAAGTGCTGTGTCTTCATCAAAATCCACATTCACAAGATAATTGTTCATTTCTGTGTATATTTCAACCTGAGGGTCAAGCTTGCAGCCTGCTTTTGTACCGAACAGCTGAATATCACCTTCGGGCTTCTTTATGTTGAGTGAGAATGCTGCTTCAATACTGAGAACCGCACCGTTGTCAAATCTTATCATAGCTGACGCAAGGTCTTCAACATCGCAGACGTCTCCTTTCTTTGCGTCTGCAGCCTTGTATCCTTTTGTCTTGATTGTGTCGGGACGGTTGAAAAGCTTCTGGAATGTTGCGCCGTAGACCGAAACAGGCTGAGGACAGCCGAGAAGGTATCTTACAAGGTCGATTACGTGTACACCCAGGTCAATAAGGGGACCGCCGCCTGAGCGTGATTTGTCACCGAACCAGCCGCCGGGGTTGCCGTTTCTTCTGAGATATGTTGCTTTCGCATAGTAAATATCACCGAAATTGCCTGCTTCAATGAAATCCTTGACAACCTTGCAATCATTGCCGTAGCGTCTTACAAAGCCTATTTGCAGAATCTTACCGTTTCTGTCCGCAGCTTCTTTCATTGCCAATGCTTCTTTTGCGTTCATTGCCATAGGCTTTTCGCAGATAACGTGTTTACCTGCGTTAAGTGCTGCGATTGAACATTCTGCGTGAGCACTGTTCCATGTGGTAACGCTTACGATATCGATTTCAGGCAGAGCGCTGAGCATTTCATCCTTATCGGTGAAGCATCTTGCCTTGTCAATACCGTATTTTTCAGCTTTCTGATAAAGTCTTTCTTCATTTATGTCACAGAACGCATAAAGCTCTACGTCAGGGTTGTTGAGATATCCGTTGATATGCTCCTGGCTGATACTGCCTACGCCGATAACTGCAGCTTTTAACTTGCTCATATGTATTCATCCTCCGAAATTATATTCAACTGTATATTAACAGAGATAAAAGCATATTTCAAGATTTTTTTTGAATGTTATTGAAAAAAAGAAATAAAGAGATTATAATGACTGAGTGAAAAGAGGTTGATTCTGATGAAATATGTATATGAGGCTCATTTTCATACATCGGATGTGAGCACCTGTGCTCATATCTGTGCTGAAGAAGCTGTTGAATTGTATAAAAAAGCAGGATATTCGGGCGTTGTTGTAACAGATCATTTTTCATATGATTGCTTTGAAAACAAGTACCCCGGTAACACCTGGGAAGAGAAAATTGATTATTTCCTGACAGGCTACCGAAATGCAAAAAAGCACGAAATAGAGAGCTTTTCTGTTATGCTGGGTATTGAGCTGCGTTTCCCTGAGAATGATAACGACTATCTTGTTTACGGCGTTGATGAAAAGTTCCTTTATGAGCACGAGGACATTTTAAAAATGACTGCAAAGCAGTTCAAAAAGCTTGCTGAACGCAACGGTATCACCTTTATTCAGGCACATCCTTTCAGAATAGATTCAAACATAACAAATCCCCGATACATTGACGGTATCGAGGTTTATAACGGCAACAGAAGACACGATTCTTCAAATAATATTGCTGAAATGTGGGCAAAGAAACACGGCTTTATAACCACCTGCGGCTCGGATTTTCACGAGTATGAGGACCTGGCGAGATGCGGTATGGCGTGTGACAGATTTTTAAATGATATCGCACAGTTCAGAGCAGTGCTTCTTTCAGGCGGTTTTGAGC
The DNA here is from genome assembly GCA_937876205.1 of uncultured Clostridia bacterium. GTDB lineage: Bacteria > Bacillota > Clostridia > Oscillospirales > Acutalibacteraceae > UBA1081. Next base: position 66,744 of record CALEII010000003.1, on the reverse strand, counting down.
TTGTGAAGCCTTAGGGTGACGGGAATAAAACGAACCCGTTTTTTACAGGCTGATTTCCGTCAATACTTCGTTAAAATACTCGCAAATCCGTCAAGGATTTGCTGCGTTTTTGCCTTGTCTTGCCAAAAATCCGCACTGTAAAAAATCTTCGACCTTAAAACGAGAGATTTTTATTGGATTTTTGGTATTGAGGATGAAGGAAGGCTATCGCCTTTCAAATCCGAAATGCCGAAAAGACTTAAAAATAGCCGTTTTTAGGCTGGTTCGGATTGTTTCCGTCACCCTAATCAAAGAACTTTTCGGCAAGGCTTCTGATTTTACATTTCTCATCTTCGTGTAAAGCAGAATCCTTGTCAGTGTCAGAAAACAAATAAATCCCCTCAAACGAAGCAGAAAGCTCAATAAAGGCTATTCTGCTTTGTTTTTCGATGACATCAATTCCGAATTTTCCGCTTTTTCCACAGCTGGCAAGTACAAAGCCTTTACGGTTAAAGACGGGGTTTTTGTATTTTTCATCGCTGTAATACGGCTGTAATCTGTCAAGAAAAGCTTTCATCGGAGCAGGGAAGGAGTAGCAATAAACCGGTGATGAAAAAATGACATAGTCAGAAGAAAAAATACTTTCAACTATTCTGTCCATATCACGGTTTATACAGTGACCTGTTTTTTCGCAGTAATTACAGGCTGTGCAGGGGGCAAGTTTTTCGTCATACATATTATAAATGTCTATTATGTCTTTGTAATTCTCAAGAAAAATATCAAGTACGGCATTTGTGTACCCGTTTTTGTGGGGTGAGCCATTGATAACTGTGAGTTTTTTCATATGTTCTCTCCTTGACAAGCTGACTGTTGATGATGTGTGTCACTTGCACAACTGATAAAAAATCCAGACCCGAAGATCTGGATTTTTCTGGTGCCGGTGACCGGGGTCGAACCGGTACGGTATCGCTACCACCGGATTTTGAGTCCGGCACGTCTGCCAATTCCATCACACCGGCATACACCACTTCAAAATGATACTATCTTTTTTCTGAAAAATCAAGTACAAAATAATTTTTTGTCAATGTGCATAAATCGTTTTTGAATATTATGTGAATTTATTCAAAAATTCATTCAACAGCTGTTAAATTCAAAATTTTCTCTTGCAATTATTTTTATTATAATATATAATAAATTTGGACTATATTATGGTGCGATATATTCTCGTGAACACATTATGTCGTGCCAGTCAAATTTTCCGAATTTTGAATCAGAAAATCAAAAAAGGAGGCTGAAATATGAAAATGCTAAAAAAGACTCTGTGCGTATTTCTTTCCGTGCTGATGCTTATGTCAGCATTATCGGTAAGCTTTGTCGGCTTTGCTGCTGAAGTCAGAAGTACTGCCGATTACAGAGCACTTGCTTATTCATTTTTCAATTACACGATCAAATCATCAGGCAACGTATCTTCTTATGTTGTGAATACCGATGAAAACGGTTATCCCGTACGAAGCCTTGTCGGTGATCTGGATCAGTACTCAATTCACAATGCTTCAGATGATTATAAGTATGCTGACGACAACGAGGTCCCCATCCGTGCCGTTTCTTATGATCACAGAGTAGAAGCGAAGGATAATTCACAAGGCGTTATCAGAGGCGCTGCAACAGCTTATCTTTCACTTGTTGATGAGCTTATCAGTATGGAGTACGGTGTAGGTTTTTACACAATTCCTATGATTGCAGACGAAGTTTCTGAAGCTCTTAAGTTCACAAAGGGCGATGACGGAAATTATCTCTTCCTTGACGGTTATACATACCTCGTAAATGCTGTCGGTGATATTCAGGACCGTTCACCCGTTCCCACATATCAGGTTGTTGACGGTGAAATCATTGAGCTTGAAACAGACGATGCATGGCTTGAGCCTTATCAGGAGAATATGGCGGCATATACTCTTCAGAATCTTTATGAGTTCTGCCACGTTTCAACAATTATCGACTATTTCAGCGGTAACTGTACATCTGTTAATTCAGGTAACTGGTTCCACGGCTACACATTCTATGTAAAGACAGATATCGAAACAGTTCTTATCACAGAAACTCTTGTTAACCAGCCCATCGGTGTTCAGACAATGACCATCAGCTGGAAGATGAACAGACAGTATGACGACTCAGGCACAAAGGCTCAGTACTATAATGGCGGTTATACAGTCGATAAGGGTACAAATACTACCGATTATACCAGAACAGAGCTTATTACTCTTAAGGGTGCTCTTGACGGTTATTTTGTTGACTACCTCGGCAACAATGCAAGCGGTCAGCCTATGCTTGACAGACTCAAGAATAATGACCTTATCAATTATCATTATGACAACATAATGACTTATTACGACACCTTCTCAAGCATTTCAAATGCTGCGAAGCTTGCTGTTTTCGGTCAGGCTGCATACAGCTATATCAACCTTGTCACACAGCTTACTCCCATTATTTATCCTGCTGACCCCACAGATGCAAAATACTGGCCTAAGCATACATACACAAAGTATCAGGATTCTCAGGGCAACAATATCGTATATCAGGTTGACGCTCAGAAGGTTACAACAATTGTAAGTACCATAGACGGTCTTCTTAACAGTGAGCGTGTAGGTGAAATTCTCAAGCTGTTCTTTGATTATACCGATCCTCAGTATGAAGATAAAGCTTTTTACTATGATGCACAGAATGCAAAGAGCGCACAGGATATCCTGAAGGTTGTTATTGCTGATTATCTTTATAATGATAACATCATCAATATGCTTCTCGGCTTGCTTTATCCTATGGTATGTAATCTGCTTGACGAGAATCTTACAGATGACCTTATCAACGGTATTCTTTCAGACCTTGCAGATATTCTTGTTCCCGTTGTTGAATGGATTGTTGAAAACGATGAAGGCTGGCTCGGTCTTATCTACGGTGTTCTTGTCGGTCAGGCAGGTATAGGTCTTACTCCCGCCGGTGTTGCTTTCGTATGGAATAAATACGGTTACAACAATAACGATTACTTCAAGAGTATGACAAAGAATCACGATATGCTCAAGGCTGCCGAGGGCGGTACCAAAGACAGATCCGGTAACGGTTGGTATGTAACAACAGGCTATTATACAATCGGTGTTGAGGGTGACAAATATCATCTGAACCGTTGGGGTAATGTTGATACAGACCTTCTTGTATGGGATATCAACGGTGACCGTGAGCGTTTCCAGAATGCACTTTGTGCTATTCTTGCTCCTCTTGCTCCTCTTCTCGGTGTTATTCTCGGTAATCAGAGAGCTGACCTGAAGGTTGGTCAGCTGGCATTTGACCTTATTCTTATCCTCAGGGATATGGCTCTTTATAATGACGTGCTTCTTCCCTTGCTTGAGACTCTCGGTATTCCCGGACTGGTAGACGGTAAAACCTTTGAAAGTCTTGCAAACTCAATCAATTCGGATGCAAGCAGAAATAAGACGACTATTGAGAACTTCCTTAACCAGGGTCTTCTTACTCCTCTTCTTAACTGGGTAGAAGACGTTGTTCTTGATGACCCCATCGGTACAATCCTCAACCTTCTTCCCAACGTTTCATATTATCTTACATCAGGTGCTGTTCTTTCTTCTGTAAATGCAGTTACCATTCCCATCGGTCTTAAATTCGGTGCCGATTTCGGTTCTGTTTATGACCTTGTTCTCGGTGACCTTCTCGGTAGTGATACACTTGCATTCCTTGACTCACTTCAGGGTATTCTTAACCTTATCGGTTTCAGTGTTGATACAGGCATACCTGTTGTCGGTTATTATGCAGAAGGCGATACAATGGTCTACAGACCCGGTATGGGCGGCTATAATCCTGATGTTCATAACATACCGGTAACCGAAGCATATGTCAGTGCAACTGGCGCTATGAATATTTATTCAAACTTCGAATTCACGACTCTTATCAAGGGTATTGATGAAGAAGGCAACTATACTCAGTATGTTATCCGTAATGATGTGGGTTGGGCAAATGCAGCAGGCAATGTTGTTACAGAGCATAACAGTGAGACTGCAACAGCAGAAGAGTACAATACTCCCGTTCAGGAATATTACGAATACACAGTTGTTGTTGACGAGGTAACAGGCGACTCAATGACATATAAGGTTCGTTATGAAAGTATGATTCCTGCTGAAATCCGCGAAGCCGGTGAATACAGTCATCATCAGAGTATTGTAAACAAACAGGAGTCTGCAAGTCTGCCACCCATTATGGACTACAAGCTTCAGGCTGTAGGTACTCTTACAACAACAAGCTCGGGCAGATACAAAGCATTCTCTATGACAAACAGAGAAGGTCAGAGTGAGACTTGGGCTGCATATCAGAGAAAATACATTGACGTTCAGGTCAAGGGTATGGAGACCGAAGGTCTTGTCCTTCTTTTCCTCTTCCGTTATCTCTTCTCCGGCGTTATGTACAGATCATATGATCCCATGATGCAGGATTTCTCAAGTGACTATACGCTTCTTGATGCTTTCGGTCTCGGCGGTGAAACACTGACAAAGGATCTCTTCGCAGGTCTCAGACTTCAGGATATTATTGATAATATTACTCTCAGTCCAGACGGTGCTATCGCAGCTCTTTACGAATTGTTCTATAAGAATGAATTCGGTTCAATCTATAAGGTTCTTCAGGGTGTGGTTGTTGACGGTGATGAATACTCATACAAACCCGAACCCGTTGATTATCACACAGCTGAAATCTTTGGCTATGCAGAAGAATACAATGACTATAACTACGGTACAACAACACTGTATTCAGAGCATTGGACAAAGGAAAAGGCATCATACATAGTTGATAATCTTGATGAGATTGTTGATAATGTATTCAAGATGCTCAAGCTTGAAAATATGAGCACTCTCGGTGAATTCCTTGAAGGCTTCATAGGCGATCTCCTCTTTACAAACGATATGCTTTCAACAATTGCAAGCGCACTTTACGGTATGCTCGGCAATCTCGGCGGTTCTATTGACCTTCCCGGTATTCTTGATGCTGCACTTGATGTTGATATGTCTAAAGAATACCTTGCAAATGCACTTGTTTATGAGTTCGGTAATGCAGCTAAGAAGAACGGTGTGATTGTTGATGCAGACGGCAACGAAGCTCCCATTACATCTATATATAATAAGCTTATTACTGAAAATGCAATAACAGCCAAGTATGAATCTGATGCAAATGCTGCTAAGGCAAGACAGGATTATGATGAATACAGAGAGTACAAGGCTCTTGCAGTTGAATCAGCCAAGTACACAGACAATACATTCTATAAGATAGGTGTTGATGAAGAAACAGGTGAAGATGCTAAGCTTTATGCATTTGACTGGGGTTATAATAATCCTGAGATAACAAAGCAGTATTCAAATCCTGAGATCTTCCTCAGAGCTCTTTCAGCTATTGCTTCACCCTTCGCAATTCTTTTCAAATTCCTCTTTGCAGGTGAAGACCTCAGCGTTCTTAACCTTATTACAATTCCCGGTTATGAAGCTTTCTACTATTCTTGGATTCCTCTTATGGAAACTCTCGGTGCTAATGATGGTCTTGTAGACTTCAAACAGTACTATTCAAAGATTTTCAACGGTGAATCTGATCTTGCAGAAAACTGCGATACAATTTACTACACAGTCAAGCCTCTTATCGGCTTTATTGAAAAGGTAATTGCAAATCCCGTAGAAGTTGTTCTTAACCTTCTTCCAAACCTTCTGTTCTTCATCTCACTCGGTGGTCTGAATGACGTTCTGAACAACCTTGTTCACTTCGTATATGTTCTTCTTGACATTCTTGCTCCCGTATTTGATGCTTATCCGCTTGTCAACTCACTTCTTTCTAACCTGAATGTAGGCGGTATGCAGCTCAACCTTTCAGTGCCTCTTGACTTCGACTTCAACCAGCTTGTAAATCAGCTCCTTGAGGGTCTTCTTGGCGATACTCTTTCATTTGATATCGAAAACAAGAATATCGTCCTCGGTACTCAGGAAGTAGAGAAGGAAGTCTTTGTTCCCACTCTTGATGCTGACGGTAACGAGCAGCTTGATGAAGAAGGCAACGTAATCGGTACATTTGAGATGCAGACAGTAACTGAAGAGGTTTATGCTGTAGGTACTCTCAACATTGCGCTTCCTTACATTGACTTCTCAACACTTTGCGCAGGTACTGTCATCAAGAAGATGTCAGTTTCAGGTGCAGAATATGTTTACCTGAATGCTGCAGGCGGTGCAGACCTTATCACTCTTATCTTCAGAATTGTAACTGATACGCTGTTCTTTATGGATAATGCAGTAAATATTGCAAACTTCCTTATCGGCTTCTGTCAGCTTGATGATGAAGAGGGCAGTGACGAACTCCTTCTTGAAATCTTCACATATCTTAATGTTGAAGCAAATGAAGCAGATGTTCCTGACTACATTCTTTCCTTCATTTACACCGTATACAAGCTCCTTGTTCCCATCGCCGGTGAACTCGGTACAAGATTCGGTAATGTTGATTTCAGCATTACAGAATTCTTTGAAGGTATAAGTGACGGCGACCTTACAAAGGACAGACTGAGTGCACTTCTCAGTGCGGGTGAGGAAAAGAATCCCACACTCAGCGGTTTTGCAAGACTTATTGAGCTCATCAAACAGTTCTTTGCAAAGCTCAAGGCTTTCTTTGACGGTCTGTTTAACGGCAACAAAGAATAATTACAAATTCAGCAGGTATCTTCGGATACCTGCTTTTTTCTTTTTACTTATATAAGACGACATATATTTCTTCTTGACAATCAGTATAAAATCCGTTAATATAAAATTGTATAAATATGAAATATGCAGGTGAACTATGTCAAAAACTGTTAAATTTATGACAGCAATATTTTTAATACTTTTAACAGCTTTTACACCCTTCGGAATTATTCCGTCGGAGGTGTCTGTTTCTGCTGCAACTTTGTCAGACCTTAATAAAGAAAGCGTATTCCTCAAACAGCAGACGCCCATTACCTGTACACTTTCAAGCGCAGCTATGCTTATGCGAAGAACGGCAATATGTGCCGGAATGGAAAACTGGGAAGAAATTACCGAAGAAAATATACGCCCTGTCGGCTGGACAAACGGTATTGGTCTGCGATGGAATTTTACATACAATAATATTACTATAGGTCACGGCTATTTTTCAGGTGAAGATAATAAGCTTGAGATTCTTAATCTGCTTGAACAGTATCCGCAGGGATTTGTTATCTATAATGCCGGTAATGAAGATCAGACTCACGCTGTTTTTCTGTGTGATTATGACGCAGAGAATGACATTTTCTATGTTGCTGACCCTGCCACAAACGCGCCTGAGGGCAGAATTCCTCTTACAGAGTCCACAATTAAGGGTGAGACGCAGGAGGACAGAATAAATAATATTGATGCCTATTGGTACGCTGTGTCACCCGTTGTTTCCGTTGAAGACGGAAATCTTGTGGCACCGGAAATTCCCCCTGAGCCTCCGGAAGAGCCGGGAGATACTGTCAGCTTCAATAATACAAAAAAAGATGTAAAAGCGTATTATGTGGTAACGGATGATTCATCAGAAGGTGCTGCGCTCAGGTATTATCCCAGTGGCAGCAGCGGTGAGTATAAACGCATAAATAAAGGTACAATACTTTTTATTGAATCGGTGGGAAGTAATAACTTCGGCGCAAAATGGTATAAAACCGATTCAGGTTACTATATTTTCAGCAGTAATCTTACCTCATTTGAAGAGTATTCTGCAGAGATAACAAAGTTTAACAACACTGCAGAAGAAGTCTGTGGCACCTATAGCGTAAAGACGACAGAAGGCACAGCGATTCCTCTTCGTCTTGAGCCGTCAGAGGGTAATAATATTGTTGCAAAGCTTGAAAAGGGCACAAAACTGTATATAGTGAGCTCAGGCGTTAATTCTGTCGGTGCAAAATGGCTTAAAACCCAGGAGGGCTATTATATAAAGGCATCACGCACTGAATTTGTTTCAGATAAAAAGCTTGACGGCTCAGATTATAAAGGACAGTTGTCATCTGTCAGCGGTGAATATAAATCAGAGCCTGTTGAGGACGAAAATCAGGCAGTTGAAATTGAGCCTGTTGAATACAGAATCACAGCTTCTGCACTTTATGTAAGAAAATCAGCTGTTGACGGTGATAAGCTGGGTATGCTGCCCAAAGGCTCCGTTGTAAGTGTTACGGCTATTCTCAGTGGTTGGGGAAGAATTGATTATCAGGGCACAGAGGGCTGGATTTCACTGCAATATGCTGAAAAAATCACAAATGTTCAGACACCTATAAAGCTTGAGTATGTCAAGTTGAGTACAGATATGCTTCAGGTCGGTTCATCCGTCATATGTTCTGTAGGCCTTACATCAGATGTTGTATGTATGTACAGGTTTTTCGTTTATGACGATAACGGAGACGAAGTTTTCCGCCACACCAATGTGCAGGCAAAGAATGAGTTCGCTTATAAGCCCGCTGAAGCAGGTGTTTATTACTTCTTTATTGAGATAACAACTGCAGACGGCAGAACTCTCAGCGCATACAGCGGTAATTTCACTGTTCACAGCAAATTACAGCTTGAATCGGTAACAAGTAATACAGACGATTTTGTGTTTGTGGGAGAGCAGATTGTGTGGACTGTAAACACAGTCAGCGACTCTGATTCTTCGGTTTACAAATATGCTCTTTATGCAGACAATTCACTTGTCTGCGAGAGAGAGTCACTTTCCCCTACCTTCAGCTATACGCCCGAAAAAGGCGGCAATTACTCACTCAGAGTTTATCTTGAGGATAATTATTCTTCATCTGAAGAAATTACTTCCGACTATGTGAAGGTTCTCTGGGAGCTGAGCCTTGATTCTATAAAACTCAGCACTACCAATGCCGTTGAAGGTCAGGAGATTCTGTGCAGTGTCACGGTTGACGGCGGTATGGGAGACTATTTATACTGCTTCTCTGTTTTTAAGGATGACAAGGTTGTCAGAAGAGGGGCTTTCATATCAGAGAACAGCATATCAATAATTCTTGATGAAGAAGGTGCATACAGAATCCTTTGTGCGGTCAAGGATTCCCGTCAGACAATTGTTTCTGCATTTTCTGATACAGTAACTGTAGTTGCTGTCAGCCCCGGTGATGTTAATAATGACGGCTTTGTCACTGCAGGTGATGCAAGACTTGTTCTCAGACACTCTGCAGGGCTTGAAAAGCTTGCAGACAGCTTCCTGAGTGTGGCTGATGTGAATAAAGACGGCAAAGTAAACGCCTTTGATGCAAGAGGTGTTCTTCGCCGTGCTGCAAATCTTGAGTAAAATTTTAATATTCGTTTAATATTCAGGCATATAATAGTATCGGGTGATAAAATGAATATTGCTTTTTTTCTGAAGCCTAAGGGGTCGGTTGCATTTCTTTACACTGACTTTACCGTAAGGCAGGCGCTTGAAAAAATGAGACACTACGGTTATGCTGCAATTCCCGTTATTACAAGGGACGGCAGATACGCAGGTACAGTCAGTGAAGGTGATTTTCTGTGGTATCTTACAGACCGTTTCAGTGAAAATATTGATGTCAGCAGAAAAACCCTTGAGGAAACACCGTTGGCAAGGCTTATAAAAAAGGATACATATAAATCAGCAAGAATTACGGCAAATGTCAAGGACCTGGTGGCGCTGTCACTGGAGCAGAATTTTGTTCCCGTAACAGATGATTTTGATTCATTTATCGGTATAGTCACAAGAAGAGACATTCTGCTTCATCTGACTGAAATGACAGAAAAAAATAAAGCCGAGTGAAAACTCGGCTAAAATTTATATTTGATTATTCAAAAAGAGGTGTTGAGAAGTATCTTTCTGCAGTGTCAGGCAGGACTGTGACAACAGTTTTGCCCTTTCCAAGCTTCTTTGCAAGCTTAAGAGCAGCTGCAACATTTGTGCCACTTGAAATACCGCACAGAAGTCCTTCATATTTTGCAAGAGCTTTTGCTGTGTTAAGCGCCTCGTCATCTGTTATAATGCAGATATCATCATAAATCTCAGTGTTAAGAATTGCAGGAATGAGTCCGTCGCCAATACCCATCTGTATATGTGTGCCGATGTTGCCGCCTGCGAGGATTGCCGCATTTTCAGGCTCAACAGCCCATATTTCAACATCGGGATTGTGTGCCTTGAGCACCTCTCCGATGCCTGTAATTGTTCCGCCTGTGCCTATGCCTGAGCAGAAGCCGTGGATAGGACCTGCTGTCTGTTCAAGGATTTCAAGTGCTGTGTGATGTCTGTGAACGGTTGGATTTGCTTCATTTTCAAACTGCTGAGGAATGAATACATTGCTGTCTTCCTCTGCAATCTTCTGGGCAGTCTCCACACACTTTGCAATACACTCACCGATATTGCCTTCATCGTGGATAAGAATAACCTCAGCACCGTACTGTTCAACAAGCTTCTTTCTTTCAATGCTTACAGAGTCAGGCATAATAATCTTTGTTTTATAGCCTTTGACTGCACCAACCAGGGCAAGTCCGATACCCTGATTGCCGCTTGTGGGCTCAACGATTATTGTATCCTTGTTGATTTTGCCTTTTTTTTCGGCATCCTTTATCATATTGTATGCTGTTCTTGTTTTTATGGAGCCGCCCACGTTGAGAGCCTCGTATTTAACAAGAATTTCGGCAGAATCTTCATCAACAATCTTTGTCAGACGAATAAGAGGCGTGCTGCCCATTGCCTCTAAGATATTATTGTATATCATAAAATACACCTCGTATTTATATCCAATAAATTATAGTAAAAAATCAGTAAAAAGTCAATTATATTATATGAATGAATTTGAAAAGAGTGAAAATAATGCAGAATATAATTATGAAAATCAAAAGCTTTATGACAGGCAGAAACGGAATTGACAAGCTCACTGCGGGAATTGTTGTTCTGTATTGTGTTTTTGCGTTTGTCAAAATTTTTCTGCGTCACAGTGCTGTCGCATATTATATTGTGACTGTGCTTCAGTACGCAGTGCTGGTATATGCACTGTTCCGTATTCTGTCAAAAAATGTGCAGAAGCGTTATAATGAAAATTTCAGGTTTGAACAGTTTCTTCTTCGTTGGAAACCGTATACTGACCATATGAAGCTCAGATTTCAGTTTATCGGCACTCACCGATTCAGAACATGTAAGGGCTGCGGTGAGTTTCTCAGATTCAGAAAGGGAAGAGGCAAGAGAAAAATAACCTGCCCACGCTGCGGAAAAGAGCTTACATTCCGTTTTCTGTTCTGAACAGCTTCCAGGGATAGACAGTGTAGTCAGGGGCTGTTTCAATTGTTACCTGCTGATTTGTGAACGGATGAACAAAACTTATGCTGTGTGAGAAAAGTGCAATACTGCACTTGTTATCACGGCTGCCGTATTTTCCGTCACCGCACAAAGGCATTCTGCGTGATGCAAACTGAACTCTTATCTGATGTGATCTGCCTGTTTCAAGAATGACCTCGATGAGAGTTTTTTTCTCATTACTATCAAGACATCTGTATGAAAGTGCAGCTTCTTTTACACCTTTGCGCATTCTGCTGACAACAAAAGTTTTATTTTTCCGTGAATCCTTGAACAGCAGGTCGCAGAGTCTGTCTTCTTTATTGTCAGGGATGCCTTCAATTACGGCAAGATACTTTTTAGTGAGTTTGTTTTCTGCAATCAGCTTTGAAAATCCGGCAGCTGATTGCTTGTCTTTAGCATAAACAATAACACCGCCAACAGGCTTGTCAAGTCTGTGGAGTGTAAAAATATCTGTCCCCGTTTCTTTTCTGAGAATGTATGGTATGCTGTATGCACTGTCGGCGTCTTCAGAGACCATACCGACTTCTTTTTTTACGGCAATTATATATTTATCTTCAAATAATATATCCAACACAGATCACCTGAATAATATTATCACAAAAGCATACGCAGTACAATATGTTTTTTAATTTTGGTTGACTTAATTGTGTCTGCGTGTTAAAATAAATTAAATACGGAGGCTGATAAAGATGAAAAGGATTATAAAATACGGCATAGTGCTTCTGACAGCAGTTATCTGTGTGCTCGGTTGCAGTGTTGCTTTTGCAGATGTCACCACTGTGACAGACGATGCGAAAATTGAATACGGTGAGTGTGAAAAACATATTTACGCCAACAACGGAGAATACATTGTTGTGGGTGAAGCAAGCTGCAGTGCATCAGCTACAATGTACCGTAAATGCGTTGTCTGCGGATTCAACGATATTTTCACAACTCCAAAGAATCCCGATAACCATACTCTTATATCAACTGACTGGTCATATAACCCCAAGCCGAACTGCACAAACGGCGGTATAAGATATAAGGTGTGCTACGATTGCGATGCCATAGTCGAGCAGGAAAATGTGCCTGCAGACCCGTCAGCCCATGTTGCCGGTGTTACAGGTATTGTTGTGAAGGCTCCCACCTGCACAAATGAAGGTATCAGTGCTTCCGAATGCAGATACTGTTCTGTAAGGTTTGATTATCAGGCAATTCCCGTCAAGGCAGAGAACCATGTTGTAACAGACAACTGGATTGTTACACAGATGCCCACCTGTAATGAAAAAGGTGCACTTACGGGTATGTGTGATGAATGCGGCAAAGCAGCAGACAGAAGAGATATCGACCCCACAGGAGCCCATACGCCTGCTGAAGAATGGGTTGTTGATAAGGAGCCCGACTGTGTGTCAGACGGTCAGAAGTCTCAGCATTGCACTCTTTGTGACACCCCCTGCAATATTCAGGCAGTTCCTGCTGTGCCGGACAAGCATAATTTTGCTGAAGATTATACAGTAGATAAAGAAGCTACCTGCATCAGTGAAGGCTCAATGTCAAAGCACTGTCTTAACTGCGATGCAAAAACAGATGTGTATTCAATAAATATAAATCCTGATGCACACAGCTATACTGATAACTGGATTGTCACAAAAGAGCCCACCTGCGATAAATCAGGGCTCAAGCATCAGATATGTACACTTTGCGGCAAGGAATCTGTTTCCACAATGATTGCACCTTTGCCTCATACGTATCCTGATGAGTATGAAATCATCAAGGAGTCTGCAGACGGTCTTTCAGCTCAGGTAAAATATACCTGTACACAGTGTGCATATGAATATATCACGGTTGTTGTTTTCGGCACTCCCGATGACGGCGGTGACGTGGGTGACGGTACAGTCAAGTATTATCCTATAATCCCTGTCAGTAACACTGTTGTCAAGGTGGATTATGAAACACTCGTCATTTCAAATGTCAGAAAAGAAATGACTGTTGACGAGCTTATGAAAAAGTTCACAAACAGCAATGTGTTTGCAATTTATGATGCTGAAAACAGATTTATCAGTGAAGAAGACACAATCACAACAGGCTCAAGATTCAATTATACAACCGGCAATGGCTGGTCAACGGATTATTATATCAGTGTTACAGGCGACCTTGATTCAGACGGCAGAATCACTGCAGCAGATGCAAGACTGGTTCTTCGCTGTGCAGCTAAGCTTGACAGTCTTGAGGGGGCTTATGCCGTAGCAGCCGATGTTAATCTTGACGGCAAGGTGCTCGCAAGCGACGCAAGAAAAACACTCCTCGTTGCAGCAGGTCTTGAGCGTTTCGACAATACCTATGAATATTAAAGAAAACGAACATATTGAATTTATAAATAACGATTTGCAGCTTATAGTCTCGAAGGCTCACACCTTCGGGACTGATGCACTTTTGCTGGCTTCCTTTGCTTCACCCTCAAAAAAGGCTCTTGCCTGTGATTTCGGTACAGGCTGTGGAATAATTCCTTTTTATTGGGTGAGAGAGGGGCTTTGCAAAGAGATTTATACAGCAGAAATTCAGGAGAACGGTTATGACCAGCTCTGTCGCTCAATTGTGCTTAATTCCATTGATAAGATAAAACCCTTCAACTGCGATTTAAGGGAGTTGCCGAAAGAGTTTCCGAAAGGTCAGTTTGATGTTATAACAATGAATCCGCCGTATACAAAAGTCAATGCGGGAATAGAAAGCACAGAAGAAAGTGCAAAAATCGCAAGACACGGCATAACCTGTGGTTTTGATGATGTATGTACAGCCGCATCGAAACTTCTTAAATTTGGCGGAAGGCTGTGTATGTGTATCCGTCCCGAACGGCTTTTTGAACTGACTTGTGCAATGCAGAAAGTCAGAATCGAGCCGAAACGCCTCCGTTTTGTTTCTCAGCGTGACGGTTTTGCTCCGTGGCTTGTTCTTGTTGAGGGGAAGCTCGGCAGAAATCCGGGGGTTATTGTTGAGCCTGAACTTCACATTGAAGGTGCAGACGGCAAAGAATCAGCTGAAATGCTGAAGATCATCGGCACATACCGGAAGGACGTGACTGTATAGTGCAGAACTTCGGTATTGTTATGCTGTGGGTGATTATAATTATCATCCTTCTTCAGCGGAAAAAGGTGCAGAGCTTACTCCGCATTCTCAGAATCAAGAAAAGAAAAAGAGGTAATGTTGATATGAGTCATATGATAGAAAAATTCATCGGCAAGGATTGTCTTATAAATTTAGGCTCAGGCTCCACAGCAGACGGTGTTGTAAAATCCGTTGCTGAGGGTTGGGTTGAACTCGAGGGGAAGGACGGCAATCTGCAGGCTGTGAATCTTGATTACATCAGCAGAATAAGAGAATATCCCACAAATAAAAACGGTAAAAGGAAAGTTGTTATAGAATGAGCGGAAAACTTTATGTAGTGGGAACGCCCATAGGAAACTTAGGTGATTTTTCCCCCAGAGCCGTAAAAACTTTTGAAGAAGTTGACTTTATAGCCGCAGAGGACACCAGAGTCACTGTAAAGCTTCTTAATCACTTTGAAATAAAGAAACCGATGGTCAGCTATTATGAGCATAATAAGGCTCAGAAAAGCTCTCACATTATTTCACGTATACTGGACGGTGAAGACTGTGCATTGGTGACAGATGCAGGTATGCCTGCAATCTCAGACCCGGGTACAGACCTTGTTGCACTGTGTCACGAGCACGGTATTGATGTTGTATCCGTGCCCGGTCCCTCAGCCATAATCACTGCTGCCGCCATAAGCGGTATGGATGTGGGCAGATTCACCTTTGAGGGCTTCCTTACTGGTAATAAGCCCAAAAGAAGAGAGCATCTTGAAGAAGTAAAAGACGAAAGACGCACAATGTTCTTCTATGAGGCTCCTCATAAGCTTGCAGCAACTCTCCGTGATATGCTTGAGTTTTTCGGTGACAGAAACATCGCAATTATCAAGGAACTTACAAAAATTCACGAATCGGTTGAACACACAACACTCAGTGAAGCGGCAAAAAAATATGACGGTGTCAAGCTCAAGGGTGAATATGTACTCATTATTGAGGGTAAAAAGAAAGAAGAAATGCCCGAAGAAGAAATTGACGGCATAACTCTTGCAAGAAATTATCTGTCTGAGGGTATGTCTGCTTCAGAAGCTGCTAAAAAAGCCGCAAAGGAATCGGGAATGAAAAAAGGCGACATCTATAAAGCACTTATGGAGGAATAATTATGCTTGACTCAATAAAAGAATTCTGGTACATATGGGTTGTGCTTGTTGTTCTTATTCTGATTTTTGTTTTTGTTGCATCAAAGGCATCAAAAGCTGTGAAAAAAAAGAATGAGATTCTGAAAAAACAGCACGAAGAATTAAAAAGGTATTCTGAACTGATAGAAAAATATTCAGATCTTACAGCAGATAAGATTGAATCTTCACCTGCAAAGGAGCTTGCCGAGGGCGTAACTGCAGTTCTGCAGCATCAGGTTGAAAAATCAGCCGATCCCGATGCAGAGTATGATAATGCTGCAAAGTGGAGAAGAGAGGTCTATGCACTTTTCTATTTTGATGAAGATGTAACGGCTGACAGCTTGTCCTTCTTCTTCAGAAATAACGGCGGCCCCGTACCTCAGCAGGCGGTCAACGGTATTGAAAGCATCGGTTATGACAAAATAAATTCTCTTGTTAAACAGATGTATTCAATGTGCGATGATAAAAATGAATCTGTTTCATTTGATAAAAACAGAATAACAGAGCTTGATGAAAAGTTCAGAAATCTCTATAACAGCGGCGAGTTTTTCGAAAAAATAAAATTGTATATATCAAACTCCATATAAAATTGTGTGCAGAATTATTTTGTAAATTCTGCACAAATTTTTTATGCATTTTTATACACTCCATAATTTGATAAAAACTTGTTTTTTATTTTTTATTGATTTATTATATTAGTGTATAATTTTATCCTGAAAGGATGTTGTTTTATGGACAAAAAAGTAAGAATAGGCGTTGTTGGTTGCGGCGGTATTGCAAACGGTAAGCATATGCCCAATCTTGCAATGATTCCCGAGGTTGAAATGGTTGCATTCTGTGACATTATTCCCGAAAGAGCAGAAAAGGCTGCCAAGAAATTCGGCACACCTGATGCAAAGACATATACAGATTACAAAGAGCTTCTCAAGGATGAAACAATTGACGTTGTTCATGTTTGTACTCCCAACCGTTCACACAGCTTCATTTCTATTGATGCAATGGAAGCAGGCAAGCACGTAATGTGCGAAAAGCCCATGGCTAAGACATATGCAGAAGCAAAGGCTATGTATGAAGCATCTGTCAGAACAGGCAAGCTTCTTTCAATTGGTTATCAGAACAGACAGTGTGGTGAAAACCTCTATGCAAAGGCAGTCTGCGATGCAGGTGAAATCGGTGAGATTTACTATGCAAAGGCTGTTGCAATCCGCAGAAGAGCAGTTCCCACATGGGGTGTATTTCTTAATGAATATGAACAGGGCGGCGGTCCCCTTATCGATATCGGTACTCACGCTCTCGACCTTACACTCTGGATGATGAATAACTACAAGCCCAAGATGGTTGTCGGTAACACATTCAGAAAGCTTGCTAACCAGACAAACACAGCAAATGCCTGGGGCGACTGGGATCCCGAAAAGTTCACTGTTGAAGATTCAGCATTCGGCTATATCGTAATGGAAAACGGTGCAGTTGTTACTCTTGAATCAAGCTGGGCACTCAACGTTGCAGAAGCAAGAGAAGCTTGTTTCGTTCTCTGCGGTGACAAGGGCGGTATAGACACTCTTGATGATATCCGTGTAAACTATGTAAAGAACGGCAGACAGTGTATTGAAAAGCCCAATATGGATTGCGGCGGTGTTGCATTCTATGAGGGTGATTCAGACGACAATGCGTTCATCGACCAGAGAATCTGGATTGATGCTGTTCTCGGCAAGCGTGAACAGTGCGTCAAGCCCGAGCAGGCAATGGTAGTTACTCAGATTCTTGAAGCTATCTATGAATCAGCAAAGACAGGCAAGCCTGTTTATATTGACAACTAAGGAGAAAACAAAAATGATGACACTCGGAATGATTGAATACTGGAGTGAAGAGGGCTTCAAGCATCTTGCAGACCTCGGTCTCCACGCCGTTGAATTCTGTTACAACGAAGGAAATAATCCCGACGACCTTATCGCTCTTATTCCCGATATCAAAAAGTGGAGTGAAAAGTACGATGTAAAGGTTATGTCTATCGGCAGATGGGGCGCAGATAAAATTGACGATAACGGCGAAATTATCGAAGAAGAGCTTCAGAATACATATAAGCTCATTGATGTCTGTGCCGAGCTCGGCTGTCCTGTTTTCAACACAGGTGTAAATGAGGTTGAAGACAAGTCATTCTTTGATAATTGCGACTATGCTGTTGCATTCCTTTCAAAGGTTTGTGCATACGGTAAAGAAAAGGGCGTTAAAATTGCCTGCTACAACTGTGACTGGTCAAACTTTGTAAGAGAGCCCAAGGCGTGGCTTGCAATTATGAGCCGTGTCCGTGACCTCGGTATCAAATACGACCCATCACATTGCATCAATTCAGGCTCAGGCAAGTATCTTGAAGAAATCAACGACTGGGCAGACAGAATCTATCACTTCCACATCAAGGGAACAATCAATATAAACGGTGACCACGTTGATGATCCCCCTGCAGGTCTTGATATGATTGACTGGCGTCAGATTATGGGGCTTCTTTATGAATACAAGTATGACGGAATGCTTTCAATCGAACCTCATTCAGGCACATGGCAGGGTGATATGGGTGAATGGGGCATCAAGCTCACAATAAACTACATTGACCCGATGATTTACAAAGGATGATAATATGAAATACGCAGTACAGTTATATTCACTCCGTGATATGATTTCAAACGGAGATGATTTTCTTAAAATTCTTGAAGAAGTGAAGAAACTCGGCTTTGACGGTGTGGAATTCGCAGGTTATCACGGTCTTTCAGCAGAAACAATAAAGGCAAAGCTTGATGAGCTCGGTCTTGTTCCTGTTGGCTGTCACATCGGTGTTGAAAACTTCGAGGATGACAAAATTGAAGAAACAGTAAAGTTCCATAAAACTCTCGGTGTTCTTTACTGTGGTACGGGCGGTGCTCCTCACAGCACAGTTGAAGAATGTGAACATGCAGCAAACCTTCTTGCAAAGGGAAGTGCGGCTCTCGGTGTTCCTGCTTACTATCACAACCACACAGAAGAATTCACTCCTCTTGAAAACGGAAAAACAGCTATGCAGGTTTTTGCTGAAAAGGTAAAGCTTGAGCTTGATACATACTGGAGCTTCTGTGCAGGTATGGACAACTATAAGTATATCAGTGAAAATATTGACGATATTATTCTTCTTCACATCAAAGACGGTATCGACGGTAAGCCAAAGGCACTCACAGAGGGCAACAACGACCTTGATGCCGTTATCAGAGCCGCAAAGGACAATAACATTGAGTGGGTTATTCTTGAAAACGATGACCCCGTGCCCAATGGTCTTGAAGATGTAACAAGAAGTATGAAATATCTGCAAAGTGTAAAATAAAACAGTATGGATGCCCATCGGGCGTCCGTAGGAATTTTTCAAACGAGGTAATACTATGAAATTAGGTGTTTTTACAACTCTTCTGAGCAATCTCAGCCTTGAAGAGTCCCTTAAATATTTTAAATCACTCGGCATTGAAGCAGTTGAAATCGGCTGCGGCGGTTATCCCGGCAATGCACATGCAAATCCCGAAATCCTTCTTAACGATGACAAGGCACTTGATACATTCAAGGGGCTTATCAAGGATTATGATGTTGAAATCAGTGCCCTCAGCTGTCACGGTAATCCCGTGCATCCCGATAAGGCAACTGCAAAGTTTTTTGATGATGCAATAAAGAACACAATTCTTCTTGCTGAGAAAATCGGTATTCATCAGATAAACACTTTCTCAGGCTGTCCCGGTGACTGCGAAACAGCAAAGTATCCCAACTGGGTAACCTGTCCCTGGCCTGATGATTTCGGCAAAATCCTTGACTGGCAGTGGAATGAAGTGCTTATTCCTTACTGGAAGGATACTGTTGAATTTGCAAAATCTCACGGCGTAGACAAGATTGCATTTGAAATGCACCCCGGCTTCTGTGTTTACAATACAGATTCAATGCTTCGTATCCGTGAAGCAGTCGGTCCCGAGCTCGGTGCAAACTTCGACCCAAGCCACCTTATCTGGCAGGGAATGGAGCCCGTTGCAGTTATCAGAGCACTCGGTGATGCTATTTTCCACGTTCACGCAAAGGATACAAAGATGGATAAGTACAACACCGCAAAGACAGGTGTACTTGATACAAAGCCCTACAGCGATGAAATCAACCGTGCCTGGATCTTCCGTAGTGTCGGTTACGGCAACGATGAAGTTTTCTGGAAGGATATAGTTTCAAATCTCCGTCTTGTGGGTTATGACCACGTTCTTTCAATTGAGCACGAGGACTCACTTATGAGTCAGAATGAAGGTCTTTCAAAGGCTGTTGAAATGCTCAAACGTGTTCTTATCAAAGAAAATCCCGCAGAGATGTGGTGGGCTTGAAAATGTGTCAAATAACACAATTTTAGTTTTATTCGCATAAAGCGAGTTATATTGCTTCGCAGTGATATTGTGTTTCACACAGTGTTATTTGCTTCGCAAGTTTATTGCGAATAAAATATCACTGAAACTGAAAGTTTCAATATAACTATTGCCGAAGACAATAATATAACTCTGCCGAAAGGCAGAATATCACAAAAAAATAAAACGGATGTAAATTTAGTTTTTACATCCGTTTTTTAACTTTATATGAAACTGCGTTTTCATAAAGCAAAAAATGTCATTTTGCTGTTGCTTCAAAAAAATAAATTTTGTCTTTTATGTTCATTGAGAGCATATAATCTGTTTTTACACTGCCGTTGTTATGTAGTAACTGCATAAAATCAAAAACTACACCGCTTTGTTTTTTCGGGAAATTATAATTTGTAAAATTACTTCCCTGAGCATTTATAACATAAGGATCTGTGAAAACAATTCTGTTGTTTGCATCTATGATTGTTGCTGTGTTATTCTTGATTTCTAATCTGTATTCTTCAAAATCGTCACACTGATATTTATCTGTATATTCTTCAGTTATTGATATACATTCCCGATTCACAGACAATGTATAGGCATATCTGAAATTAAAATCTTCAATTTCAGGTGGATTTTCTTTATTGCATCCGCTCAGAACGAACAGAAGTAAGAAGATAAATGTGATTGAAAATATAAAACGGGCTTTTTTCATTTTTATCAACCTTCATAATATTTTAATGTCTGAATTTTAAAAATATGGGAAGCATATTTTTCTGAACAAATGCAACTGAAAATGCAAACAAATAATTCAGATATACGTTTCCGGTTTTTATAATTTTTCTTATAATTTCATTTGCGGTGGAGTTCTGCTTTGACTTCATCGCATTTTTTACGTCTTGGTCTGAGATAATTTCTTTTATAACAGCCTTTTTTTCTTTTGATGTCAGTTTGCAGTTGTCAGCAAAAAGAACAGTCATACACGAAACGATGTTTTTAAGGAACATATAGTCTGCAGTCGCTTTATCTGTGCAAAGCTCAGAGTAATACCTGTTGATTTCCTTGCAAGCTTCAAATTTTTCGGGGATATAGCCCGAAATGAGGCTGACGGATTTGTCAATATTGTAATTATAAAGCACATCAGGAATTGCTTTTACAACAGGTGAATTCTTCAGCACTTCTGCGTTGAAAATTCTGTCTTCACCGTACTTATAATTCTTGAACAGGATATTATTCTTAACTAAAAACTCTCTTCTGTATGCCTTGTTCCACACCTGATTGAGCAGATTGTTTTTATAATATTCATCGGTGGTGAAAGGGGAGTCGAGTGAATAAATTTTATCCTCCGCTCTGCCGAGGAAATTCTGTCTGAAGCCGAAAATCAGCATATCAGTGTCTGCGTCAAGATTCGCTCTGACCGTCTCAGAAGTGTTTTCTGTGAATGTGTCGTCACTGTCAATGAACATAATAAATTCGCCCTGAGCTTTTTTTATGCCGACATTTCTGGCATTTGCAGGGCCTGAGTTGAGTATTCTTTCTGATTTTATACAACTGTATCGGTTTTTCAGACTGTTTATCACTGACGGTGTTTCATCTGTTGAGCCGTCGTCAATGATAATGATTTCTGTTCCTTTAAAATTTTCAGCAACCGACTGGACGGCTGCTGAAAGAGTGTCTTTACAGTTGTATGCGGGAATTATTACGCTCAGAAGCATAGTTATCCTCCGTCATTTGTCAAACAGCTCATAGAGGCTGTTTTTTATTCGCAGGTTGTAATAGTCAAGTGTATCGGGTGTTTTTATGTGTTTTGTCTGCTTGAGAATTGCCTGTTCAATATCATTTTTGCCGGGGAGACCGTCATTGTATTTTTCAAGACGTTTTTCAAAAATCAGGTCAAGCCCCAGTGCCTTTGCTTCCCACAGTACCATTCCCTGACCCTCGTGGCGTGATGTGAGCACAAGAGCATCCATCTGCGCCATATATGGGTAAGGATTGTCAACTGCATCTATTACAGTGACAAATTCGTTCAGATTCTGTTCCTGAATCTGCTGTGCGATTTTAAGCCCTTCGGGACCTGAGCCGAGAAGATAGAGATGTATATCACGCCTCTTTTCAACAGCTCTTGCAAAGTAGTCAAGCAGAAGGTCAATGCCCTTCTGATAAGTGAATCTGCCCACAAAGATAAAATTAGTTATGTCGGGCTCCGGTCTGAAATCAATCTTCTCACGGCTCTTCATAAGCAGCAGATGTGTGTTGATAATGTTGGGGATGACAGTGATTTTCTTGTCTTTTATCCCCGTCATTTCCCTGAACGGCTCAACGATACCCTGTGAAACGGCAACAAATTCGTCATAATATTTATATTTTCCCTTGAATGCAGACCAGAGAATGCGGTATTTGCGTGAATTCTTATGCTCAATTGCAATGTCGTTGTGAATCCACATAATGCGCTTCTTTGCATTCACTGCAAAAGTACACAGAGCACATTCGTTGCTGTAGCTGTTAAAGTCAATTGCAAGGTCATATTCCTTATCCGGCAGGTCATATCTGAGCATTTTTCTGAGAATGTCAATGTTAATTACTCTGTTCAGATAGAAAAGCGGACGCAGTATGTAGATGTTGACATTTTGCAGATCTTCAACAGTACATATCTCAGGTTCGGCAAAAAGGAATAAATCAACCTCATAGCTTGACATATCCATATTAGTCAGCATATTCACAAGAGAGCGCTGAATACCGCCTATGGAAAGGTCCTTCTGAAAAATGGCTATGCGTTTCATTCTAATGAGAAAATTCCGCTGACATTCTGATAGTTGCCGAAACCTGTGGCAGTATCATACCAGAGCACACATTCTTCACCGTTTTTGTTAAGAAGATTTATAACTATCTTCTTGTTGTTTTCGGTGTAATTTGCATCAAGCACCTTGTAGCCTGACTTCTCATAGAGCATACCTACATTCTTGATGTCAATATCCTTGTATTCTTCCATATTGTCAGAAACGAAAAGAACGTCACCGCAGATATGGTTGATGAAACCGAGAAGTATCTTCTGGTCATATGTGAACTTGAGGTTTGTATATCTGAAGAAGAATACATCGGGGTCGTTGGTGAAAACTCTGCCGTTGAGCTGACGGCGGAAAATAGAGTTGTTCATTGCATTCTGTGCAGAGGGAATCTCATTGTTTACGTGAAGCTTGTTGTAGAATTTGCCTGCATAAGCAAGGTCAACATCACAGCTGATACGGCAGGCATCAACAAGACCGAATGCTGCACCAAGGGGCACACCGCAGCCGAGGATGAGCTTGTCACCGCAGCATTCACGAAGGAATTCCATTGCCTCGCACATAATTGTGCCACGTGTTTTGTTGTTTCTGGGGAACATACACTCACTGTAGAGGAAGTCGAGCTTGACCATATCATAGCCCCAGTCGTTGAGTATAACATCAAAGAAATGCTTAATATATTCTCTTACCTCAGGATTGTATATGTCAAGTGTATATGCACCGCCCCAGCCAACACAGCCGATAATGGGCTTACCCTTCTCATCTCTTACAACCCAGTCGGGATGCTCTTTATATGTTCTTGATTTTATCTGAACACTGAAGGGAGCAATCCAGATACCTGCCATATAGCCCTTATCGTGAATTCTGTCTGCAACAGCCTTCATTCCGTCAGGGAATTTTGCAGGGTTGGGATCAAGCCAGTCACCGACAAATGTCTCGTAACCGTCATCAATCTGGAAAATATTGCACTTGTCCTTGAGAACATCCATTGCATCAAGGTCACGGTAGATGATGTTCTGATCAATTTTCTGGAAATAGTTGTACCAGGATGTGTAGCCTGCAAGATGATCAATTCTGGGCTTTTTAACTCCCATAAGATCAAAGTATCTGTCGAAAACATAGTTTTCATCGCCGTTGAGAATCACGATGTCATAAAGAGGGTAGTCCTCTTCAATTGTGAGCCCTTCAACATCCTTAACGATGCTGAACTTGTCAGCGTTCATATCAACCTTGAAAATTGTGTATGCCTGCTTTTCTGAAAGAGAGCCCATGAACAGGAAATTTCTGTTGTTCTTTATGTATGTATAGCAGTGACTGCGGAAAATACCCTTCTTTTCTTCATCTTCGCAGAACCATACGTCAGATGATGTACCTGAAAGTTTGATGAAAGGATACATCTTTGCCAATTTGTTGATTCCGTAGTGAATGTCATTTTTTGTGTATTCTCTGGATGTTGTCCAGGACTGATAACCGTTTGCAAAAAACTTGTCTGAGTCTTTGAATTCGTGGTTGAAGTCAAAACGTGCGCTTATAAGCTCAACCTTTGCCTTTGGCTTGAGTGTGAGCTTTACATAATCGTCTGTAACGGTATAATCTGCATCAAGATATGCAGAGGTGTTGCCTTCAAGAAGGATTTTTTCACCGTTGTATCTGTATTCACACTTAAAAATTGCGTTAACCATAAATATCTGAGCTCCTTTTATATAATATAATTATTATGCAATAAATCAAGACTGTTGTCAAGGCTGTCGCCAGAAATATGAAAAAGCTGTGTTATACATACTCTTCAGGTCAAGATACCGTCCTGTTTTTGACGGGCAGTTATAAACAACCGCAACAAATGTTTTTGTTTTTCCTGTCTGCTCGATATACTTTTTTGCAACAGTCACAAGACACTGACCTGCGAGTGAATGTGAGCCTGTTTTCATACCGACCATATAGGGGTAATATCTGTCACTGTAGGGATTGATTGTTTCGTTTGAGTTTGTGTATGATGCTTTGCCGCCTGATTCAAAATAAGCAGTAACCCAGGGCTGAGAGACAACATCACGGATAAGCTTGAAAGAATATGCTTTTGTAGTCATAATGGCCATATCGTGAGCAGAGGTGTAGTGGTTGCTGTCGGGATAACCGTCGGGGTTTGCAAAATGAGAGTCATTCATACCAAGCTTTTTTGTGTACGTGTTCATCATATTCACAAAGTAATTCAGCGCTCTTGCTGCTGACATATTTTTGTCACCCGAAGCAACTCTTGCCACGTGTACGGCAATTGTGTATGCAGCATCGCATCCCGAAGGGGCAAGAAGGCATTTGAGTATTTCTTTGAACTTTATTCTCTGACCTATGTAGATGTTTGCACGGCTTGTGTTTGTTTCAAGCAGATACTGCTCATTACCGACTGTGAGAACATAGTCAGCTGACAGATATTCGCAGCCGAGCGTTGCCGTGATTATCTTTGTTGTGCTTGCAGGGTGAACACGGGAATGCATATTCTTGCCGTAAAGTATTTTGTCGTTATCATAGTCGTAAAGTACTGCTGATTTTGCATAGCTTGTCTTGAACAGGTTGCTCTGCTCGTGCTTGTACTGTCTGTTTTCGTCCGTAAGCTTTGTCGTGGTTTCAGGCTCTTTTGTTGTTGTAACCGGTGCCGTTGTTGTGGGCGCTGCAGTTGTTGTCTCGGGTGCAAACGGGTCAAGCTTTGCGCTGAGTCTGAGCACAAGACGGGCATCAGTTGCATTTACTTTGCCGTCTTTGTTGTAATCTGCCAGAGACATACGGTAGCTGTCAAGCGTAAACAGCTGCGATGCAACACGCAGAATAAGTCTTGCATCCGCTGCCGTGACCTTGCCGCTGAGGTCTGCATCGCCGAGAGGGAATCGCTCCGTTTCGGCAGTTGTTGCACTGTCTTCGGATATTTCGTTTGCAGCTGCGGGAATCCACATTGCCGCAAAGATGATAGCCGCAAGAAAAACGGCTGTGAATTTTTTTATGTTTTTCATTTTTTACTCCTGAATTTTATTTTGTAAGCAGTATGATATTTTCTATATGCTTTGTGTGGGGAAACATATCAAACGGTCTGCAAGCCCTTACTTTATAGCCGTGTTTTGTAAGGTGGTACACATCACGCACCTGAGTGTCAATATTACACGAAATATACACAATTTTTTCGGGTGCAAGTGTTATTGCGGCATCGAGGAATTCCCTTGAACAGCCTGCTCTCGGAGGGTCAGTGAAAAGAACATCAATACGCTCGCCGTCTTTTGCAAGATTCTGCATGAATTCACCTGCGTCAAGAGCGAAAAATCTGATATTTTTTGTGTTGTTGAGCTTTGCGTTGACAATGGCATCCTTTACTGCATCTTTGTTGACTTCAGTGCCGATAACATTTTTTGCTTTATCTGCAGCTGCAATTCCTATAGTGCCTATACCGCAGTAAGCATCGATGACTGTCTCATTGCCTGTAAGACCTGCAAGATGAATTGCGCAGTTATAAAGCTTTTCTGTCTGTACTGGATTTATCTGATAGAAGGATTTTGGTGAAATTCTGAATCTCTTGCCGCAAAGTATATCTTCGATATACCCGTTGCCGTAAAGCACCTTCTGTGCTTCGCCCAGCACCATACTTGTGTATCTGTTGTTGATATTCTGAACGACAGTTGTGATTTCAGGGTGAATTGACAGAAGCTTTTCTATAAAGTGGTTTTTGCCGGGGAATACGGGTGTTGTTGTGACAAGAACAACCATAACTTCATTTGTAGCAAAGCCTCTTTTAATAAGCACGTGCCTTAGAAAGCCTTTTTCTGTATGTTCGTTGTATGCAGTGAGCTTGAACTCTTTCAGCAATTGCCTTATTGTGACTATAATTCTGTCTGCTGTTTCATCCTCAAGCATACAGGAATCAACTTTTACAATGTTGTGTGTGCTCGACTGGTAAACACCTGAAATAATCATTCCGCTTCTTGTTGTGCCGAAAGCGGCACTGACCTTATTACGGTAATGATAAGGAATTTCCATACCTTCAACAGGTGCGACACGGCAGTATTTGCCGAAAAGTTTTACGACCGCAGCCTGCTTGAAGGCTTTCTGACGGTCGTAGGTCATATTCTGAAGCTGGCAGCCGCCGCATTTTCCCGCAACGGGACACAGCTCTTTTTTTGTTTTTTTCGCGTTTTTCATATATAAATTTTCCGTTCAAAATATTATTAAAAATAAGTTAATATCAATATAACATAATTTTTATAAATTTTCAATTAAAGAATTGAAAAAAAACACGGCATATGCTACAATATTTTAAATTGTACACGGAGGTACATTTTATGAAATACACATTACAGAAGAAAAATTACAGAAATTTCAAGATTTTCAGAGATAATATCACTGAGCCCAGAGCGTATTTTATACCCTATTCTCAGCTTGACGTGCTCAGAAATACAGATGTCAGACAAGAGAGATATTCTTCTGATATGGTGACCTGCCTTTCAGGTGAGTGGGATTTCAAGTTCTATCAGCATTCAGCCAAGGTGCCCGACACAATGGATACATCATATGTCAGATTTGATAAGGTAACAGTTCCTTCGACCTGGCAGAGAACAGGTTATATGGAGCCGGTATATCTTAACTGTCCGTATGAATTTCAGGTTACACCTCCCGGTATCCCTGAGGATATGACGGCAGGTATCTACAGAAAGAAATTTGAAATTGAAAATACCGATAAAAAATATATACTTTCATTCCTCGGTGCCGCAAATAATATCGAGGTTTACCTCAACGGCGCATATATAGGCTATTCAGAGGGCTCACACAATACGGCTGAGTTCGATATAACCGATAAAATCGTCAACGGCACAAATGAGCTTGTCGTGCTTATGTTCAGATGGTGTAACGGTACATTCCTTGAGTGTCAGGATATGTTCCGTGAGACAGGTATCTTCAGAGATGTTCTGCTTATGGCCTATGACAAGAGCTATATCTACGATTACTGTGTATCTTCCGTTAAAAACGGTGATAAATACGATATGACCTGTGATGTTGAGGTGCCCTCATACGGTGAAGGCTGCACTGTCAAGGTCAGCCTGTATGACGGTGACAGGGAAGTAGTTTCAGCCGAGCAGAAAGCATCACAGAAAATGAAATTTAAGTTTGACGGACTTTCCGTAACTGAATGGAATGCAGAGGTGCCTTATCTTTATACAACATTCATTACTCTTTACCGGAACGGTGAAGAGGTTATGTCTCTGCGCTCATATACAGGCTTCAAGACAGTTGAAATTATCGGTAATGTGTTCTATTTCAACGGCAGAAAGATAAAATTCAAGGGTGTAAATCATCACGACTCACATCCCGTTACAGGCTATGTTATGAGTCACGCTGACCTTGAAAAGGATATTAAGCTTATGAAGGAGCTTAATGTCAATGCTGTCCGTACCTCCCACTATCCTCCTGACCCGTTCTTTATCACTCTTTGTGATATTTATGGTCTTTATGTTATCGATGAAGCAGATATAGAGACTCACGGTGCGTGGGAAGTCTGCAATCAGGATGATAACGGTATAAGCCACGACATCAAGTGGCAGCACCACTATGTTGACAGAGTTATGAGAATGTATAAGCGTGACAGAAGCCACACTTCTGTTACAATGTGGTCTCTGGGTAACGAAGCCGGCGGCTACAAGTGTCAGGATAAGTGCTATGAATATCTCAAATCACAAGGAACTCCCATCCCCGTTCATTATGAGGGGGTTGTGAGAACAAAGAGAATTGCTTATGATGTGTGTTCTGAGATGTATACTCATCAGGACAATGTAAAGCTTATTGCAGAGGGCAAATATAAGGGCTGCTACAAAGGCGGCACAAAGCTCGGACAGAAAATTTATTCCGAAAAGCCCTTCTTCCTTTGTGAGTATGTTCACGCTATGGGTGTCGGCCCCGGTGCAATGGAAGAATACTGGGAGCTTTTCTACAAGCACGACAATCTTATGGGCGGCTGCATCTGGGAATGGGTAGACCACGCTGTTTATCACGCACCCGATGACCCGAAGTATCCTTATCAGTATACTTACGGCGGAGACCATAAAGAAAAGCGTCACGACGGCAATTTCTGCGTTGACGGTCTTATGTATCCTGACAGAACACCTCACACAGGTGCTCTCCAGATGAAAGAGATTTACCGTCCCGTCAGAGTTTCCTGTAAGGAAGGCAATATTTTTGCTTTCACCAACACAAACAGATTCAGAAATGCTTCATATCTTTCAATGAAGTGGATTCTTGAAAGAAACGGCGTTGCATACGACAAAGGCACTATAAATCTTGATATTGAGCCTGAACAGACAATGGAAGTTGAAATCGACTATAAAGAAATCAACACAGATAATGATTTTATTATCACATTTATCTGCTGTGACGGTGACAGAGAGATTTCAAGAGAGCAGATTGTTCTCAATGATGTTGAAGTTTCCTACGAGCTTTATAAAACAGGCAGAATTGCTGTTGAGTCGGACGGAAGTAAGGTTAAAGTGAAATTCGACGGCGGTGAAGTTGTTTTCAGAGCAGAAAGCGGCAACCTTGTTTCTTATAAAAAGGGCTGCAAAGAATATATCAATCAGAAGCCTGCAGGCGGTGTAAAGGGCTTTATGCCGTATGTGTTCAGAGCACCTCTTGATAACGACAGACAGAAAACAGAAAAGTGGGAGAGACTCGGTCTTGATGACATAAAAGTTGTTTCAGACGGACTCGAAGTCTGCTTTGACGGCAACTGTGCGTGTGTTGTTGCGCTGTTTACTCTCAAAGGCAAGAAGCAGGACCTGTTTGAGTGTATAGTAAACTATAAGATTTCACCCATTGGTGAAATGAGAGTTACAGCAATGCTCAATAAGGTTATTGATGAGAAGATTGACCTTCCCAGATTCGGTATGACCGTTGAGCTTCCCGGCGATTTCACTGAGGTTGAATATTACGGCAGAGGTGCAAGAGAAAATCTGCCCGATTTCCTTGCTCAGGCTCCTGTAGGTATTTATAAGTCAACAGTTCACGAAATGCACGAGCCATATATTTATCCTCAGGATAACGGCGAGCATTGCAATGTAAAGTGGCTTGACGTTTCTGATAATGCAGGTCATTCACTGCGTGTCTATGCAGAGGGAAGATTTGCTTTCAATATTCACGATTATACTCCGGAAAACCTTTATAAGGCAAAGCATCAGGAGGATATTGTCACTGTTGATTCAACAATCCTTACAGTTGACGGTTATGTCAGAGGTACAGGTACAGGCAGCTGCGGTCCCAATACTCTGAGTAAGTATGAGATTGAAGAAGACAGTATGCTTATTTATGAATTCACTGTTGTGACGGAGTGATTTTAATGTCAGAAATAAAGATTGTTCAGGGTGAAGCTGTTTCAGAGCTGAGAAAACAGGTGTTTTCTTCAGAGCAGGGATATCCTGAGAATAAACTTTTTGATAATAAAGAAAATTCAGCCGATTTTCTTGCATTCATTGAAGATGGCAAGGCAGTCGGCTGCGGCCGTTTCTATAAAGAGAATGAAACGGATTATCATATAGACAATATTGCATTCGGCAAAGAAATGAGAGGAAAGGGAATGGGCAGAAAACTTGTTCTCTCTCTTGTTGATGAATGTAAGAAAAAAGGATCTCAGCGTGTTACGGTAAACGCAAGGGCAGATGCAGTCGGCTTTTATGAAAAATGCGGTTTTGCCGTGTGCGGATGTGAATTTACAGATGAAAATTTCAGCCGTGTGCCAATGGTGAAGTCATTTGAATTTGACAACTGCAGTTATGTTATGACAGAAAGCGGCGTGCAGGCTTATTATGTCAGAAAGACATTTGACTGCAAGGATGTCGCATCGGCAATTGTCAGAATCAATGCAATGGGCTTTGTTGAGCCATATTTCAACGGCGAAAAGCTCACGGATGAAATGTTTATTCCTGCCTGGACAAACTATGAAAAGCGTGATTTGTCCCGTGTGTCTTTCCCCATTTATGACACAATGACTCAGAGAAGATATTATCTTGAATATGACATAACTGATAAAATTGCCGATAAAAATGCACTTGTTCTGCATATCGGTAACGGCTGGTACTGTCAGACAGAGAATCACGCAGAATATATGCCCAAATGGGGTGACCCGAAAGTTATTTTTAAGGTCATTCTTACAATGAAAGACGGCACTGTCAGAGAAATCAATTCTGACTCCACAGCCCGTTATAAAACAAGTTATATTACACGCACAAACATTTATCTCAATGAAACAATGGACGGCAGAAGCTATGATGAAGCTCTTCTTTTTGCAGATTATGATGATTCATCGTGGCTTAATGTCAGAGAAACAGATGTTGAACCGTGTGTTATGGTGAAACAGTTCTTTGAAGGAGATAAGTACGATTTCAGCATTGAGCCGAAGCTTATTGCCGAAGATGAAAGAGGCAAGCTCTATGACCTTTGTGCCGATGAGTCGGGACTGTGGGTTATCCGTTTTGATGATGACGCAAAGCCCGGTGACGAAGCAATTGTTGTATTCTCCGAAATAGCCCTTGAAAACGGTGATTTCCGTCTTCGTCATACAGGCGGTGAATGGAGAAAACAATGCGACAGATATATCTGTGGTGAAAACAAGAGAGAATTCTGCCCCGTATTTACATGGAGAGCAGGCCGTTATATCAGAGTTACGGGTAAGGCAAGTCTTGTAAGATTTGATGTTGTTTATTCTCCCGTACCTGTTACGGCTGAGCTTACCACAACCAACGAAAACCTCAGATGGTTTTTTGATGCTTATTGCAATACGCAAAAGTGCAACATTCACGGTATGATTCCGTCAGACTGTCCTCATCGTGAAAGACTCGGTTATACGGGTGACGGTCAGCTCTGCTCTGCAGCAGGAATGACCATATTCGACAGTGAAAAGATGTACCGTAAGTGGCTTGATGACGTTGCAGACTGTCAGGATATATATAACGGTCACGTTCAGCATACTGCTCCCTTTTACGGCGGCGGAGGCGGTCCCGGCGGCTGGGGCGGTGCAATGGTTATCGTTCCGTGGAATTTTTATAAAAAATTCGGTGACAAAGCAATTCTTGCAAAGTATTATAACAGAATGAAAAAATATCTTGACTATATGCAGTCAAGATGTGATGACAATATTGTTATGAGAGAAGAAGAGGGCGGCTGGTGTCTTGGTGACTGGTGCGCACCTGATAACAAGAACCTCATTGTTGAGCCTTTTGTTAACACATATTTCTTTATAAAATGCTGTATGCTTACATTGAAATCGGCTGAAATTCTCGGTTATTGTGAAGATGTGCCGATGCTTACAGAAAAAATCAGAGTGCTCAAGGATGCTTTCTGCCGTGAGTATTATAATGAGGAAACACATTCATTCCACGACGGTATTCAGGGGGCAGATGCGTATGCACTTGACATCGGTCTGGGTGATGAAAAGACACTTCAGAATCTTGTCGCTCACTATGAGGCACTCGGTGAGTATGATACGGGTATTTTCGGCACAGATATTGTCACAAGAATACTCTTTGAAAATGGCTACGGCTCACTTGCTTTCAGACTTATGACAAGTGACGGCGAGAACTCTTTTGCAAATATGAAGCGCACGGGCACAAACACTCTGTGGGAAAACTGGGACGGCTGTGATTCACTTTCACATCCTATGTTCGGTGCCGTCAGTGAATATATATTCAATTACATTCTCGGTATAAAGCAGACCGAAAACTCAGCAGGTTATTCTGATGTTGTGATTGAGCCTGCAGATATTCCAGAATGCGGCGATATATCAGGCAGTATAATGACTGTCAATGGTCGTATATCCGTAAAAATCAGCTATAACAACGGCGTAATGTCAGTTGAACATAATCTTAAAAGATAACAATGAGAGGAAACGGAAAATGGCAAAAAGAATGAAGGATTATAAGATTTTCAGATGTCCTCACTGTGCCTGTGAATATTATGATGAAACGGCACGGAAGGGTAAGAATGTCGGTGATGCAATGCTGGTGTGCCCGAACTGCGGTGAAAAATCTTTCAGAAAAACAATATTTGAGCCTGCACTGATAGGCGGCAAAAAATATTTCAATATCAGGTTCTCATCTTTTTACGGTAATATCCGTATTGTGCTTATTCTGATCTTTGCCGCCTTCCTTTTTGCTATTCTTGTTACAAAAGATATGA
Source organism: uncultured Clostridia bacterium (assembly GCA_937876205.1). Lineage (GTDB taxonomy): Bacteria > Bacillota > Clostridia > Oscillospirales > Acutalibacteraceae > UBA1081. The sequence continues at coordinate 33,829 of CALEII010000003.1, read as the reverse complement.
CACTGTCAATCATTCTTGTGCTCGCTGCAGTGCTTCTGTATCTTCTTTATGAAGCGGGAAGATTTGCTCACAGAAATCTTGTTCTGAATTCTGAGGAGTATGACAGGGAAATCACAGCCTCACTTGAACGTCTTTCAGATGAAAGATATGCAGAAATCGTTATTTATTCACAGGGCGTTGAAGAAGACAGTGTTTATTATTATGAGCTTCATAATAATACGGAGGAATAAATATGAAGAAGTTTATTTGTTTGTTGATTCTTATTTTTGTGCTGACAGCCTCGCTTTCAGGTATATATGCCGGTGCTGCAGCATCTGAGTTTATTGACAGTGCTGATATCGTGGCAGCAGTCAACAGTGACGGTACCGTAACCGTTACTGAAAAATGGAAAGTGTCATATATAGGCTCTTCTGACTATTTTTATCGTCATATTGATATTTATTCTGCTGACAGTGCACTGTCTCTCATTCAGAAATACGGTGAGGTCAGGGACGTTTCCGTTATGATTGACGGTAAAAATGCACCTGAGACTGGGGGTATCAATTCTTTTACCTTCTCAAAGGCAGAAAACGGCAAAAGCTATGTTATTGCTGTAAACTGTCCCTCTGCACAGACAAGCCGTGAGTATCAGATTACATATACACTCACACAGGCTGTGAAAAAAGACGGTAAAGATGCAGTTTTTGCATATATGGTCATCGGTAAAGAGACACCTTATACAAGCAATAATGTGCACGTGACGGTTGAATTCCCCGATACTGTCAGAGATGAGGATATAAGAAATGAAGACCTCTCTCACGCACCTGCCGTGAACGGAACTGTTGATTTTCAGACAGTAAACAGAGTTTATGACACATACTCCGTAAGTGTTGCCTGTGATAAAGACTGCTTTGAATCGGGTGCACTTGTCAGATATTCATCTGCAGCTGCAGGGCTCAGCAAGGCAGGCTCATTTTTAGTCAGTGCATTACCCTATGTTATTGCAGTTGTTCTTGCAGTTGTAATTATGCTGTTTGTTCTTTTTCCCGCACGGCTTATAAGAATTCCCCGTGAGAGAAATGTAAAAAAAATTATAAAAAATGCAGCTGATGATGCTGTATATAAGCTGCCTGACGGAGTTACTGCCTGTGAAGGCTACAAGATGCTTTCTCCCGTGTCAAGAATCAACCCGAAAGCTTCTTCAAAGAAGGTGCCGGCATTGTTTTCGATGGCTGTTCTTGAGTGTATGGAAAACGGCTATATTATTCCCGACGGCGATAAGCTTATTGTCGGCACTCCGTCACAGAATGTGCCTTCATATATAATGAGCGTTCTCAATTTCCTTAAAACATTTGCAAAAGCAGAGAACGACCGTTATGTAATTGATGCTCAGTTTGCTGAAAAGGTTGAAGCTGAGTGTATGGGGCGCTATGATGTTATGGCAAATTATCTTGCAACATTCTATTCACTTATAAGCGGTGCAGATATATCATTTTTCAGAAAGAATCCCAATAAAGAGCTTTATGAAGCCGTGTATGCGCTTAAAATCAAGGCAGCGCAGGTTAAGCATAAGCCTGATTTCGCACAGTGTATGGGCAGCGTGCTTTCAGGTGCAAAAACAGGTGACGCAGAGATTTTTTCAATGCTTTATTCCTCATCATCACCTGAAAAAATGTTTGCAAAGGGCGGCAGAACAGGCGAGACAGCTCTCTGTAAGGCTCTCAGCTCAATGTACGGTGTTTTTGTAAAATCAAAATAACAATAAAACAGAGTTCAGTTGTCAGCTGAACTCTGTTTTTTCATTTTAGCCATTCATACTTTTCATTGCATTTTCAATCTGCACTCTGTACTCTTTGACTGCCTTTTCGGGGGCAGTTATTTTCATTTCTCCCGAGAAAGTGAATACCCAGGAGTAAAGTGTGGGGGTGAGTGCTGCTTTGACAGTAACGGTGTATTCTCCGTCATCTGTTTTTGTGAATCTGCATTTTTTGCCGAATTTGTCAATTACAACACCTGCAAATTTTTCAGGCAGCTTGAGTGTGACATCATTCACTTCGCCCTGATACATTGTGACCGTTGCATTGGCGTATTCAGCAAGATCAAATTTTCTGAAATATCCTTTTCCGTCACGGGATTCGTCAAGTATTGTCACGTTTTCCATTTTGTCAACACGGTAGTGCTTTATTTTTGAAGCATAGCCGTCAAAGGCTATAAGGTAGTATTTTTCACTGTCATACTGAAGACCGAAAGGGCTTACTTTTATTGTGTTGCCGTCTTTATGATATATCTTTTTCTTGTCGGTGCTGTAGTTGAAATATCTGAATGATATCATCTTGTCGGAATGGATTGCCTTGTGAATGGCATCTGTAGAGTAAAAGATATTTTCATTATCATTTTTTATACGGTTGATTATGTATACCTCACGCTGCAGGTCGTTTTTTTCATAATCACTTGCCAGCTCAGAGAGCTTTTTTATGATTTCAAGACTCTTTTTCTGTGTCACAAATCTTGAGGATTGCACGGCGTCAACAAGCAGCTTTAATTCAGAAAGCTGAAACTGTCTTGATACCATCGCAACACCGCCGCCTCTGCCTTTTGAGATGATTATATCAAGGCCGAAAAGCTTCAGTGCTTCAATGTCTGAGTAAATTGTTTTTCTTTCTGCTTCAATACCGTTACGGCTGAGCATTTTTATGATATCCTGTGTGGAAACAGAGTGGTTTTCATCAGTTTTTCTGTAGAGATAAGCTGCAATGTACAGCATTTTCAGTTTCTGATTTGCCGATTTTGCCATTTGTTATTCCTCCGTTATCAATAAATTAAATAAATCGCCAAGTGTTGAGTACTGACCTGATGTGTCAGGTTCAAGAAATCTGTGTATTGCGCCGAATCTTTCTGCACTCTCTGCAGGGTTTTTCATAATCCTCAGAATTTCTGCCGTGTTTTTTGCATCGTCAATTGCTCTGTGCAGATGCCCTGTTGTTTCAATGTCAAGAGCATTGAGTGCCCGTTCAAGCTGCATATTCTGATTTATACCCGAAAACCTCATATATAGCCTTTGCAGGTCTATCCAACGCCTTTTTGTGAGGCTTTCAAATTCTTTCTGCATATTCTTGAGGCGGCATTCACGCTCAACCTGAATTTTGTCATTATTGCTCCAGGTGTATATTTTGTATTCATCACGGCTGAGCCATTCTGAAAACAGTCTGAAGGCATCCCTGAAGCACAGTGAATTCTCAAGGTCCTTGTTTGTGATTCCCGTGAGGGAAGCGCAGACGGGTGTAAGCGGACTGTACTCAGGCTTGACAAACATTGAAAAAGCATCAACGATATTCATTTTTTCATCAAGCATAATTGCACCTATTTCAATTATTTCGTGCTTTGATATTGCTTTGATTTCAGGCTTTGATTTAGGAATATCGGTGAATTCCAGATCGACTACAACGTATTTCATAAGCAGTTCCTTGGTTTGTTTGATTTCTTTGATTGATTTGATTTATTGGCTTATTTAAGTATATCACACAAAGTGTACAAAAAAAAGTACCTTTTGTGTATAAAATAAAATTCATAATTATAATATTGAAAAATACTATAAGTAATGTTATAATACTGAAAAGACTGTTTTTGCACTTTTTTTGTGCAAAATGCAAAAGGAGGGCTTACCGATGGGCGTAGCAACATCAACAGCAGCCATAGGTGAAAATAAATACTTAAAGACAAAGGAATGGATACTGTACCTTGCAGGTGTATTCTTCTACACTATGATGACAGGTATGGTCGGCGGTAACAGAAATGCTTACCTTGTAAATGTTCTCGGTCTTCCCGAAGAAACAAATGCATTCTGTTCTGCAGTCACAAGTATTTCTTGTTTTATTCTTAATTTCTTTATCGTTATGTATATTGACGGCAGAAAAATGGGCAAAAAGGGTAAATTCAGACCTATTGTTATGCTCATAGCCGTGCCTATGTTCCTTGTTCTTATGCTTAACTTCATCGCCCCCAAAGGCATTGCAGGAACAACACTTATCATCTATGTTCTTACTGTCAACATTTCCTGGGGACTTATCTGTACGTTCGGTAACTCAATCAATATGATTGCAAATGTTATGACTCCCAATATGAAAGAGCGTGATCAACTTCTTTCATTCAGAAGTATATCTTCTGCAGTGGGTAACTCAGCACCCCTTGTTGTGCTTCTTGTTGTCGGTCTTATATGGAAAGACAATGAAGGGCTTCAGTACATAATCAGCGCTGCACTCTGCGGTGTTGTCGGTGTTATCACAGTTCTTCTGGGAATGAATGTTGTCAGAGAGAGAATTCCTTACACAACCGAGAAGAAGAATCCTCTTGAAGGCTTTAAGGATATTGTCAAAAATAAATATGCGTGGACAATCATCTTCTCGGAATTCCTCAAGAGCTTCAGAGGTATTGCAACTTATATGGAGACATTCCTTGCAATTGCAGTTCTCGGCTCAGCATCAAAAAAGATTATCTTTGTTCTTCCCGTTGGTATCGGCACTGCAGTCGGTATGCTTGTTATCAACTTCCTCCTCAAAAAGTTTAACGCCAGAGTTCTCTATATTGCAAGCGGTATCTATTCAGTAACTGCAAACTGTATTGCATTTACAGTCGGCTATTTCTATTTCAAGAATCCGAATCCTGTTCTTATGGTTGTATTCGTTGCATTCCTGTTCCTTATCGGTCTTCAGTTCGGTGCATCAAATCTTCTTCCTTCAATGTTTCAGGCTGACGTTCTTGAAGATATAGAGCTTAAAACAGGCAAGAGACTTGATGCTTCAATGCCATTCGTTATTTCAATCGGCACACTCATCAGCGGTACAATCGCAAGCACTCTTGCACCTCTTGTGCTCTACGGCGATAATTCAATCATTCAGTATGTTCCTCCTGTTGACGGAAGTAATATCGTTCCCGAACAGACCTTTGAAACAAAAATTCTTCTTCTGTTCTTCTATACAATCGTTCACGGCATTATGATGTTCCTTGCAGGTGTTCCGTTCTTCTTCTATAAGCTCACAGGTAAGACAAAAGAAGATATCCATAACAGAGTTGTTGAAATGAGAAAACTCAATTCAGCAGAAGCTACTGCGGAGGAAATCAATGAAGCCCTTTAAATTCTTTGTCATAACTGACACACACTATTTTGCAAAAAGTCTGTCAGCAAGCGGTAAGCCCTATGAAGACTTTATGGATTTTGAACAGAAGTGCTATGCGGAGACTCCATATATAAATGATGCTGCTTTTGATTATCTTTCAAAGCAGACTGAGACTGACACAATCCTTATTGCAGGCGACCTTTCATTCAACGGAGAAAAGGCAAGCCACGAAGAATTTGTAACTCTTCTGGAGAAACTCAAGAAAGCAGGCAAAGATGTTTATGTTGTCACTGCAGGCCACGATATGGAGCCAAATCCCTTTGAATATACAGATGAGGGAAGACAGTATGTTGAGGGTGTAAAATTTTCCGACCTTTACGGCTATTACCGTGATTTCGGTTATGATAAGGCTATTTCGTTCTACAGAGAAAACCTTTCATATGTGGCTCAGCTTACAGAGGGCATAAGACTTCTTGTTCTTTGCAATGACAGTGAGGAAAAGAAGAATATTGCATATACCGATGAGCTTCTCAACTGGGCAAAGGAACAGATGGATAAAGCAAAAGAAGACGGTCAGATGATGTTTGCAATGGAGCATTACCCCGTGCTTCCCGGTCAGCCTATACTCACACTCATACCCGATGCAAGGCAGAAGGAGAGTAAGAAGCTTTATACACTGCTTGCAGATAACGGTGTGCATCTTATCTTTACGGGACATATGCATAATCAGAGCATCAATGTTGTCGAAACAGAAAAAGGCAACAAATTTTATGATGTCTGCACAGGCTCACTTATCGGCTGTCCCGCATTTATGAGGCTTTGTACGGTTGAAGATGAAAACACTGTCACAATAAAGAGTATTCCGGTTCCCGATTTTGAGTGGGATACAAAGGGAAAGGACTGCACTGTCTATCTTCGTGATCAGTTTGAGAGAATGATCAGAACTCTTGTGGGCAGTATGCAGTATGACCCGGGACGATTCCTGCGTAAGCTCGGCGGAGACAAGCCGAAACTTCACAAAATTGTCAGAGTTGCCGGTAAAGCACTCAATACCTGGAAGGTCGGCAGAGTTGCAAAAGTTTTCTTTGTAAAAGCTCATAAAGACATTAAAGACAGAAGGTTTATTGAATTTGTTGTTGATATTGCAAGAAATGCCTTTGAGGGTGACCAGCCTTTTGTTGAGGGGACTCCCGAGGGTGATACCGTACTTAAAGTATTCAGAAGACTGAAGCCTGTGTTCAGAATTCTTAATAAGAAACTGCACGGGTCTCAGGGTGAAGAAATTGATATGTATGAGCTTCTGAAGCATTCAATCGGTAATTACGGCATTTCTGATTACGATGCAACACTTAATCTTGAATGATATGAAAAACTGGATGAAAAAAATCCCCGATGAAAAGAGAATCACGGGAATAAATATGCCCGGCACTCACGACAGTGCCTGCCGTTTTGTGGATTTTGGTTTCATCAGTCAGACACAGACTCTATCAGTTGCTCAGCAGCTTGAAGCAGGTGTCAGATATTTTGATTTCCGTTTTAAATTCACAGGCGGCAGATTCATTGCAAATCACAGTATATGCTACTGCAGAAAGAAAAAAGGCTTCTGGAATGAGATTCTTACAGCTGACGATATCGTGAAAGAATGTCTTGATTTTCTGAATGATAATCCTACAGAAACGATACTCTTTCAGCTTAAGGAAGCAGAAAGTCACATGGGTACCGACTTTTACACAGGGTTTTATAAAAAATATATAGAGCCCTGCAAGGAAAAATGGTTTTCAGAAAACAGAATTCCGATAATGGGCGAGACAAGAGGAAAAATCATTCTTCTCAGGGCAGTTTCTGCAGATGTTGACATTTTTACCGATGAAAACTGCGGTATAGATTTCACTGATTATCCTTATGTCGGTACATATAATTTTGATGACTGGAAAACAGGAGAAATCAGCACTCTCAGCGGTGATGTTTATGCTGAGATGTTTGTTCAGGATTCATACAAATCTGAAGGAAAGCATAAATGGGGCACAATAACCCGGTTTCTTGAAAGCGGACTTGATGAAAAAAGCTTCAATATCTGTTACACAAGCTGTACAAGAATTCTGGTTCCCCGTATCAGCAGCAGAAGTATAAACAAAAAGCTTATGTCATATAATTTCTGCGGAAGATACACCGGTATAATCGCAATGGATTTTGTCAATGCTCAATTGTGCCGTAAAATAATTGAAAATCAGGTGGAAAAATGAAAAATTTACTTCGCACTGTCAGTGTGATATTGATTATTTCAACATTAGTTCTTATATTCTCCGGCTGCGGTAAGGAGCCTGAGAATGCTGCAGATGTTCCCGATTCGGATTTGTCTGTTTTCGGAGAATTTACAGCAAAAGACCTTGACGGGAATACTGTCACACAGGATATTTTTGCGCAGAATAAGATTACAATGGTCAATATATGGGCAACATTCTGCGGTCCTTGTATAAATGAGATGCCCGATCTGGGTGAGCTTGCGGCAGAGTATGCCGACAAGGGCGTGGGATTTGTAGGTATCCCTGTTGATATAACGGACAGAATCGGTGCCGTTGATGAGACGTTGTTTAATGAGGCTGTTGATATTGTCGATAAAACAAAAGCCGATTACACCCACATTGTTCCCACGGGAGAGATGTTCGAGAAAAAGCTCAATGATGTTTTTTCTGTTCCCGAAACAATTTTTGTTGACTCTGAGGGTAATCAGATAGGGGAGCCATATATAGGCGCCAGAACAAAATCACAGTGGGAAGCTATAATAAACGATCTGCTCAGTGATGTGAAATGAAAAAAAGAATGACATTTATTACCGTTGCTCTGATCGTGACAGCAGTTGTATTTATTGCGATTGGTGTTGTCCGTGAAGAGCATATTGATGTAATGAGAAAAGCCGTTAACATATGTCTGGAGTGTATTGGAATTGGGTAAGCTTTTAAAAAAAATAAAAAAGAATATCCGTCTGATAGTTCAGTTTTCATTTTTTGCACTCACAAACGGCTACCTCAAAGGGTATGTGCAAGGCAGAATTTATACGGGTAAGATTAAAATGTTCTGTGTTCCCGGTCTTAACTGTTATTCCTGCCCCGGTGCTCTCGGCTCCTGTCCTATGGGGGCGTTGCAGTCAACACTCGGCAGCAGAGACTATCAGTTCGCATTTTATGTGCTTGGTGTACTGATGCTTTTCGGCACGCTCGCAGGCAGATTCGTGTGCGGATTTCTCTGTCCTTTCGGACTTGTTCAGGACCTGCTTTATAGAATTCCGTTTGTAAAAAAGCTCAAGAATCTGCCCGGTGACAGCTTTCTCAAGTGGTTTAAGTATGTGCTTCTTGCGGTTTTTGTCATACTTCTGCCTATGTTTGCCGTAGATATAACGGGGCAGGGCAAGCCCTGGTTCTGTGAATATGTCTGCCCTGCAGGCACACTTTTTGCAGGCATACCTCTTGTACTTATGAATGAATCACTCAGAAACGCTGTAGGTTTTCTGTATACATGGAAAATTGCAATTCTTGTGATTGTGATTCTTTTGTCCGTCATTTTTTACAGACCGTTCTGTAAATATCTGTGTCCGCTAGGTGCGTTTTATTCGTTATTTAACTCTGTTGCGCTTTACAGATATGAAGTTGATAAGGATAAATGCACATCCTGCGGTGCGTGTCAGAAAAAATGCGGAATGGATATCCCCGTGTGGAAAAAGCCTAACAGCATTGACTGTATACGATGCGGCGACTGTATACGTGTCTGCCCTGAAGATGCCGTGAATATAGTAAACTTTGCAAAAAGGAAAAATGATTCAGAAAGTTTGTGAAAATAAGAACTAAATGTTAATTTTTCCATATCTTATTGACTGCAAAAGCTTTTTGGATTATTATTAGAGTATAAATTTTTAGGAGGAAACTGAAATGGTATTTATTATCAAAATGCTCGTATTAATCATCAAGGTTGTTATCGCTCTCAACAAGTTCGGTTATCTTGATGAAGTAGTAAGCATGCTCGAAGGCGTTATCCCCTCAGAGTATCTTGATCTCCTTGCTTAATTTTTCTTGCTGTGGAACAGACCGGTTCAGCCGGTCTGTTTTTCTTTTTGCTGATTTATTGACATTGAATATTTATAATGATATAATATTAAATTGAATATATATGCGGAAAGAGAGGTTTCGGAATATGAAAAATATTTATTTTGTTCAGGTGGATGTGTCCGCCTGTTCCGGTACGCAAAACGCATATTTACCTTATACTGCAGGTATTCTTGTTGCCTCTGCATTTGCAAGTGAAACCGTAAAAAACAACTATTGCTTCAAGGAATTCATTTTTCTGCGTGAAAATATAGATGAAGTTGTTGAGAGACTTGAAGAGCCTGCTTTTATAGGCTTTTCAAACTATTGTTGGAGCACGGAATACAACAAGCTTCTTGCACAAGCCGTAAAGAAGAAATACCCCGACTGTGTTATAAACTTCGGCGGACATAACGTTCCTGATGATTTCTCATTTCTTGAAAAGTACCCGTATATTGATATTTTAAGCCACGGCGAGGGTGAGGATACAATAAAGAATCTGCTTGAGGCTCTTGTAACGGATAAGCCTCTTGATAGTGTATGTAATATCTCATTCAGACTGCCCGACGGCGGTTATAAGCGTACTGAAACTCAGCTTCAGGATACACTTGATTATCCGTCACCCTATCTTGAGGGCTGGTTTGACGATATTGTTGAGAAGCATCCTGAAATCACATTCAATACAATTCTTGAAACAAGCAGAGGCTGTCCCAATCAATGTGCATACTGCGACTGGGGACTTCTCAAAGCAAAGACAAGACTTTTCCCGATTGAAAGAATCAGGGAAGAAGTCAGATGGATGTCTGACCACAAAATTGCCTTTGTGTGGGGTGCAGATGCCAATTTTGGTATGTTTAAACGGGATATAGACATTGCCCGTGAGCTTGCCGAGGCAAAGAAGAAAACAGGCTATCCCGAGAGAATGCGTATGAATTACGCAAAGAATAATTTTGAGAATGTTTTTGAAATAGTAAAAATCTTCAAGGAATGTGAATTTGACAGAATCGGTGCAACACTTTCATTTCAGAGTATGTCTCCGGTTGTGCTTGAAAATATCGGCAGAAAGAACACATCTCTTGAGTTTTATAAGAATCTTCTTACAAAATACAATAAAGAGAATATGAAAACATATTCGGAGCTGATTTTAGGTCTGCCCGGTGAAACATATGAGAGCTTCATCAGAGGTATCGGCACGCTGTTTGAAATCGGTCAGCACTTTGTGTTTGAGGTATACGGCTGTATACTTCTTCCCAATGCTGCAATGGGACAGAAGAATTATATAAATGAACACGGTATAAAGACTGTCCGTTCTGAGATTATCCGACCTCATTTCAGTAACGATGCGTTCAGCGTCCCCGAATACAATGAAATTGTTGTTGAAACCAACACAATGAGCCGTGAAATGTGGGTGCGTGCTACTGCATTCTACTATATGACCAAGGCTCTGCACGGTAACGGACTTCTCAGAGCTTTCGGCATTTATCTTTTCAATGAAAAGAATGTACCTTATGAAAAATTCTACGATGCCGCAATTGATTACTTTGAAAGTCATCCCGACCTTATGGTGTCAAAGTTATATGCTGATATCAAGAGTCACGCAGATGAGCTGTCACTGGGTATCACAAACAGAAAGCTTATGTTCGGTCCCTGCGGTGAGGTTGTGTGGGATGACCACGAGTATGTTGTGCTTCATATTCTTGAAAAGCTTGATGTTTTTTATGATGAAATATATGGTTTTCTGAAAACATTTGACATAGAAGAGAATGTTTTCAATGATCTTCTCGCATATCAGAAAAATATTATGAGAAGACCTGATGACAGTGAAAAGACCGTGTCTCTCTGCTATGATATTCATTCATATCTTAAAAATATATATGTCAACGCATATCATCCCCTTGAAAAGAAAAAGCATACTCTCGTTATGCGTGACAGTAATGTAATGCACAACTGGCAGGATTTCGGCAAGTTTGTCATCTGGTACGGCAGAATGGGCTGGTCGTCATATAAGGACGATGTTGAAATAATTTAAAGGCAGGTGGAAACCGTGAAAAAAAATATTTATATGGTACAGGCAAATTATCTTCACGGTAATTCCACATATTTTCCCTTTGCTGTCGGTATGCTTATAGCCAATGCAAAGGCAGATGAAAGAATAAATGAAAATTATAATTTCGGTGAGATTTTCTTTCTTAGAGAAAACACCGACACTGTTCTTGAAAGAATGACAGCCCCCTCAGTTGTCGGCTTTTCAAATTACCTGTGGAATTATGAGTATAACAGGCTTCTTGCCCGCAAGCTCAGAGAAAAGCATCCGGACTGTGTAATTATCTTCGGCGGTCATCATATCGGTGAAAATGAAGAAGTCTTTGAGGAATGTCCCTTTGCCGATTATTTCATTTACGGTGAGGGTGAAGAGGTTTTTGCACGTCTTCTGCTTGCTCTGGCAGGCGAGGGCTGTGTTAAGGATATACCAAACCTTGCATATAAAGAAAACGGAAAATTCTGTTATACTCATAAAAGCTGTATGACAGGCACCGATTATCCGTCGCCGTATCTTACGGGTGTTTTCGATTCAATTCTTGAAAAGCACAAGGAACTGAGCTTCTATGCAGTTCTTGAAACAAGCAGAGGCTGTCCTTATAAATGCAAATACTGTGACTGGGGCAATCTTGATTCAAAAAAGGTCAAGTTTTTCCCACTTGAAAAAATTTATGCTGAGCTCGAGTGGCTGGGTGACCACGGCATAGACGGCTTCGGCGGTGCAGATGCCAATTTCGGCATTGTGAAGCGTGATGAAGAAATCATTGACAGAATGATTGAAATCCATAACCGTACAGGTCATCTGAGAAACTTTCAGACTTCTTATGCAAAAAACAGCAATGATATAGTTTTTAATATGACAAAAAAGCTCAACGAGTGCGGAATGAACAAGGGTGTCACTCTTTCATTCCAGTCGCTGAGTGAAGAAGCCCTCAGAAATGTGGGCAGAGAGAATATATCTCTTGAGAACTATAAAAAGCTTCTAGGCAGATACGCAGCTGCCGGTATTGCCACATATACAGAGCTTATTCTGGGCTTGCCCGGTGAAACATATGACAGCTTTGTTCGGGGCATTGAAACTTTGCTTCAGGCAGGTCAGCATCATGCTATTTATATTCACAACTGTGAATATCTGCCCTGTGCAGGTATGAGTGATAAGGAGTATACCGAAAAATATAACATCGGTATGACAAAAATTCCTCTCAATCAGCCTCATCGGGAAGCAAGCTTCAATGATGAGGTTGAGGAGTATTCAAGAATCGTAACCTCGACTTATTCAATGACTGAAAGAGACTGGATTCGATGCAATATGTTTTCCTTTGCCGTGCAGTGTCTTCACCACGGGGGGCTTCTGCCGTTTTTTGCGATTTATCTTTACAAAGAAAAAGGAATTGATTATACCTGTTTCTACAGTGATTTTCTTGATTATATTTACAATAACAGAAACACTCTTGCTTATGATGTCTTTTTAAGCCTTGAGGAACAGCTCAGCGGTGTAATAACTGATAATAGATCTCTCACCTTTGTCAATGAACGCTTCGGCGATGTCATATGGCCGGGTGAAGAATATGCTTTTCTGAGTCTTGTTTATGACATTGACAGATTCTATGCCGAAACGAAGCCGTTTCTTGAAAAATATTTTGATGAAGAAATTCTTGGAGAGCTTATGTCTTTTCAGCGTTTCCTTCTTAAAAAGCCCTTTGATAAAACGGAAGAGAAAACGTTTGATTATAATTTTTATGAATACTTCGGTGCTGTTTACAGAAACGAAACCGCAGAACTGAAAAAACAACAGAACGCTTACAGAGTAAATGTACGCAGGTCCTATGAAGCATTTGCCGACTATGCCCGTTATTCGGTATGGTACGGCAGAAAAGAATTCGGTAATCTGCATCTGAGTGCAACAGAAAGTGTGAATGAGCTTTAATGAAAAAAAGATTTTATCTTGTGCAGATAGGTGTTTCATATTCATCACCTGTTTTTCTGCCATATTCCGTGGGCTGCATAGCTGCTTATCTTAAAAATGATAAAGAAATTGTTGAGTATTATGACATACCCGACATTGTTGTTATGCGTGAAAAGATAAGTGATGTGATAAAACGCTTTGATAAGCCCGATTATGTTGCATTTTCTTGCTTTACTTGGAATCTTGAATATAACAAAACCCTTGCAAATGAGCTTAAAATGCTTTATCCTGAGGTAAAAATCATTTTCGGCGGTCACAGTGTTCCTGCAGGTGGAGAATTTCTTGAAGAGTATGATTTTATAGATTTCCTTATGCACAATGAGGGTGAAGAAACTACCGCATTGTTCCTGAAAGCAATAAAAAACGGTGAAGCTCTTACATCTGTCCCGAATCTCTCATTCAGGGAAGAGAAAGTAATAATTACAACAGAAGATAAGCACCCTGCAGATATTTCAGGCTATCCGTCACCGTATATTGCAGGAATATTTGATAATATAATGAAGGAATTTCCCGACAGGGAATTTCACGCAACACTTGAAACAAACAGAGGCTGCCCGTACGCATGTGCATATTGTGAATGGTGCTTCACAAAGAAACTGCGTCAGTTCCCGATGGAGAAAATCAGGGCAGAGATTGAATGGATTGCAAAGAACAAAATAAAATATTGCTACTGTGCCGATGCGAATTTCGGTATATTTGACCGTGATGTTGAAATTGCGGAGTATGTCATTGAGCAGAAGAAAAAATACGGTTATCCGGATGTGTTCAAGCCTTGCTATGCAAAGGAAAGTGATGACACTGTCTTTGAAGCGGGGTATATACTCAATAAAAACAATGCCGATAAGGGGGTAACTCTCGCATATCAGTCGCTTGACGGCAAAACCCTTGAGAATATCGGCAGAAAGAACCTGACTCTTGAGCATTTTTCATCACTTGATGCAAGATACAACGAAGCAGGCATTCCCACATATACAGAACTTATTTTGGGTTTACCCGGTGAGACATACGAAAGCTTCTGCCGGGGTATGTGCCGTTTGCTTGAGTCGGGTCAGAATAACTCAATGACCGTTTATGAGTGTCAGGTTTACCCCAATACTCAGATGGGGCAGAAGGAATACCGTGAAAAATTCGGCATCAGGACATCAAAAATCCCTCTTCTGGGTATTCATTACAACCCTGAATTCAACGGTGTCGGTGAATATTTTGATGTTATCACCGAAACCTCTTCAATGCCTAAGTCCGACTGGGTGAAAGCGTGTATGTTTGCCGTGATTCTGCAGACATTCCATCACTTAGGTCTTCTGAGATATTTTGCGATTTATCTGAACAAAGAGAAAAATGTATCATATTATGATTTCTATAATATGCTCTATGATTATATTTACAAGCAGAGTAAGGGCTATATGAATGAATTCTTCACTGAGCTTTACCACAGAAAAGCTGATACCCGGAAGGCTGAATGGACTTATCAGCGTGATGTTTTCGGCACCACGGGCTGGTATTTTGAGGAGGGCGCTTTTCTTGAAATGGTATATCATTTTGACTCTTTCCGTGAAGAAATAAAGCCGTTCCTTATGTCATTTGGAATTGAAGATGAATTATTCGTTAATCTCTTCAATTATCAGGAGAGTCTTATAAGAAAGCCCTTTGTGAACGGTGTCACCGTAAAATCACAATATGACTTTTATCATTATTTTGCTGCTGTCGATGAGGGCAGATATGAGCCTCTCAGAAAGACGGCAAACACACTTGAGATTGTTGCTCATAAGAATATTTCTTCATGGGCTGAATATGCAAGGGAAATCATCTGGTTCGGCAAACGCTACAGTGCAACACTGCTTGTTAATCCCAGAGAAAAAATTACTTACACGGAGGGATAAGAATGTCTGAAATATTACTTATACAGCCGCCTCAGTGGTATCCTGTATCACCTTATCTTGCCGTGCCTCTTCTTGCGGGACAGTTGAAAAATGCAGGCTTCAGCGTAAAAGCCTGCGACCTTAATGCAATGTTCTATAATCATATTCTCAGTAAAAAGCATCTCGCTGAATGTGATGAAGAAGCAAGAAAAACTCTCAGTGAGCTTGAACCCGATTATATCAATGCCGATATTTCGCAGATTGAAAAAAACGGTACTTACGATGAAAAAACAAGCTGTCTTAAATACCTTACAGTCAGCAGATTCTATTCTGAATACAAGGATGAAATCCCGTATATAATTGACAATATTGACAACGCTGTAAGAACAACACGAAATCCCGATGATTTCTTTGTTCCCGAGAAGCTCGCTGAAGCCAAGCATATCATAAAGCTTGCTTTAAGACTTGTTTCTATGCCATTTGCACCCAATGAAATCGATTTTGACAACTATTTCGCTAACCCTCTTCTCAATCTCGACTGGCAGAATATAAAGAATCAGTGCAATGACAGAAGCGTCAATATGTTCTATGACTATTTTGATAATTTCTGTGATTCTGTTGCAGAAAAAGGCTATGCCACCGTCTGCATTTCAATGACTGATTTGAGTCAGCTGATTCCCGTTTTCACCCTTGCTGAAATGATAAAAAGCAGAACAGATGCAAAAATCATTCTCGGCGGAAACTATGCAACACAGATTTATGAAGATATGATGCAGTATGATGAAATTTTTACATCATATTTTGACTTCGTTGTTATAGGTGACGGTGAGGTTGCAACTGTCCGTCTTTGTGAATATCTTGACGGAAAATGCTGTCTTTCTGATGTCCCGAGTATCGTTTATTACAAAGACGGCTCAGTCTTTACAACGGGCTTTTCCTGTGAAAAATTCAAGATGGATTCACTCGCTTACCCTGATTTCAGTGACTATGATATGTCTCTGTATTTTACTCCCGACCCCACATATCCTATTCAGCTTTCAAAGGGCTGCTACTGGGGAAAGTGTAATTTCTGTGACTATGCCTACGGTCAGCAGGGCTACAGTCCCAAACATATGGACAGAATTATTGACGAAATCCGTTATTATATTGATTCTTACGGTGCATCAAAGTTCATTTTTGTTGACGAGGCTATTCCGCCCGTTTTCTATAATGAGCTCGCAAAGAGAATCATAAAAGAAAACCTTAAAATAAACTTCTATTCCTTTGCCCGTCTTGAAGCAGGCTACACTCCCGAGGTGCTAAAAAACCTTTATGACGCAGGTGCAAGGCTCTTCCTCTGGGGATATGAATGCCATTCACCCCGTATTATGGAGAAAATGAACAAGGGTATTGATGTTGAAAAGCGTCTTGATATACTTTCTGATGCAAGGGATGCGGGAATATGGAATAACGGCTTGTTTATCTTTGGCTATCCCACAGAAACACTTGATGAAATCCGTGACACAATGGCTGTTATAAGAAACAACAGACGGATAATTCCCAGCGTTACACTTTCAAATTTTGCTCTTAAAAAGCATTCCATACTTAAGGAAACACCCGGTGAAAACGGCATTGAGTCTTTTACCTCAAACGGTGAATTCTATACAGTTTTCAAGGATGTGATTGACGGCATTTCACAGCAGGAGAGACGCTCTCTCAGGCGTGATTTTCAGTTTTCATTCCTTGATGAGAATGCACATTCACTGTGGGCTGTTGTCTTTTCTGATTTTGACCATCTTCTTCTCTATCTCTCACATTACGGCTGCGATTATGTCAGCTCATACCGTTCAGAAAAACGAATCTGTCCCGAGTTCAGGTAATTACTATGGAATTTCAATCAGTTACAATTATAATCGGCACAACCGACGAAGATGTTGCCCTCAGGTGTACCGTTGACGCAATAATGAACTCCTGTGACAGAAATGATATCGGTAAAATTCTTATGGTGAAGCCGAAAAATGCGTCAGAGGACTGTAATAATGCAATAAAAGCGATGGAAGAGAAGTATCCGGGTATTGCTTTAGGTCTTGAGCAGAAACGCCCTTTTATAGGCGGTGCAATCCGTGACGGCTTTGATGCTGCCGATACTTCGCACATAATGCTGCTTCCGGGGGATATGGCAATAAGCCTTGATTGTGTGCCGGAGATGATAAAGCGTGTCAAAGAAAAGCCTGATGTAATTTCAAAAACATCAAGGTGGCTGAAAAAAGACAGCTTTCATCAGTATAACAGAATGCGGAAAATCCTTAACGGTCTTTCACAGATATTTCTCAGAGTGCTGTATGGTGTAAAGTTGACTGACCTTACAAGTCCGGTACAGACTGCACCTGCCGAGGTTTACAGAAAGGCTGATTGGCAGGAGCTTAATTTTCCTTTTATGGTAGAAATGGTTCTGTTGCCGCTGAGGATGGGTGTGAGGTTTGAAGAGTTTCCGGTTGAGTGCTACGGCAGGCAGGAAGGGAAGTCCAAAAATTCAGTAAAGCAGACGGCTCTTTATCTGAAAACAGCACTAAGAGTCCGTTTTTCACAGCGGAATAAATTGACAAAGGAGGTTGAAAAATGAAATTTTTATTTGCAGCAGTACCTCAGTGGTACCCCGTGAGTCCGTATCTTGCAGGCGGACTTCTTGCAGGTCAGCTGAAAGCAAACGGCTTTGATGCTGACACATATGATTTCAATGTTGAGTTTTTCAACGATATCCTTACAAAAGAATATATCTGCGAATGTCTGAGGCTTGCAAAAAGCTATGACCGTTCTTCAGTTGCGGCAAGTGATGAGTTCTCTGACGATATAAATGAAAAACGACTCAGAACGGCTGAGGTCAGGCAGAAAATAATTGATGATTATTTTAAGTTTGACAACGGCAAATGCGATAGCGTCATTGAAGAGCTTGAATATTCGGTCAGAGTAATCAAAGATAAAGAATTGTTTTATGATGCTGAGAAGCTTTTCAGGGCAAAGGATGTTATCAATGCTGCTCTTGACATTGCTTCACTTCCGTTTGCGCCGTCAAGGATTATGCTTGACAATTTTATTGCAAACGGTGTTATGACATATGATTTCAGGGATGTTGATTATCAGTGCAAGCATGCTGATATGAATATGTTTCTGCCCTATTTTGAGAAAAAGCTCAGCACACTTGATTTGTCTTCTTACGACTACATCGGCTTGTCAATCACAGACCTGAGTCAGCTTGTACCCGGTCTTACTCTTGCAAGACTGCTGAAAAAACACACAAAAGCAAAAATCGGCATCGGTGGAAATTATATTTTCAAGGTTGAAGCAGATATGAAGAATATTCCTGAAATTTTCAGCGAATACTGTGACTATCTGAGCATAGGCGACGGTGAAACGGCTGTTGTTGAGCTTGCCGAATACATTGCAGGCAAGCGTAACATTACAGATGTTCACTCTCTTGTTTACCGTGATGATAACGGTGTCGTTCGCACAAATGAGAGAGCACCGCTTCTTAATCTTGAAAAGGTTGCTTATCCCGATTTTGATACCTATGATTTCAGTAAGTATTTTTCACCTGAAACGGTTATTCCTGTGCAGCTTGGTAAAGGCTGCTACTGGGGCAAATGCTCTTTCTGTGATTTCTATACGGGACAGCAGAAATTTGACATAAAAAGTGTTATCAGAGCAGTGGATGAGGTCGAATATCTCGCAAAAAAATATGGCGCAAAGCATTTCACCTTTGTCGATGAAGCCGTGCCTCCGAAAATCTACAATGAAATCGCAAAAGAAATAATAAAAAGAGATATTGAGATTTATTATTATTCCTTTGCCCGTCTTGAAAAAGGCTTTACTCCCGAGGTTCTTAAGAATCTTTATGATTCAGGTGCAAGATTCTTTATGTGGGGCTATGAAGCCGAGTCAGAGAGAATTATGAAGCTTATCAATAAGGGAATTGACTTGAGTCTGCGTAAGAAAATTCTTGCTGATGCACGGTCTGCAGGGCTGTGGAATCTTTGCACATTCCTTCTTTGTTATCCCACAGAAACTGCAGAGGAATTGCAGTCTACAATTGATGTTATTTATGACCACGAGCTTGTCAACACATGTACACCGTCAAATTTTGCTCTTAAGAAAAATGCAATACTCAAAGATGACGCCTCAAGTGTCGGTATAACCGATTTTGCTGAAAACGGCGAGCTGCATATTTCATATAAGTACCATGCAGTGACACAGACTATGGAAGAGGTAAAGAAAAAAAGGAATTCCTTTGAGAAAAAGTTCCTTGAAGACACTTCAGACAGACTTTGGGCACACACTTTTACGGAAAGTGACTTTCTTCTGATGTACCTTGCTAAATACGGCAGGGATTATGTGAAGAATTACAGGCTTGAATATAAAAGAAAGCTTTAATCTGAAAAATGTCTCGACGGAGTTGCATTTCTCTGTCGGGACTATTTTGTATTTCGGAAAATTGCTTTTTTATTAAAACAGACTGTTTTCTTGTTTGCATATTGTTAATATATTTGTGCTTGACAATCAGGAGCGTATAGTATATAATATATGTGTGTTAAAAATTTAACAATTATTATTCAGGAGGAGATTCCAATGGCAAGATTTACATTACCCCGTGACCTTTATCACGGCAAGGGTGCTATTGAGGCACTTAAAGATTTCAAGGGTGAGAGAGCAATGGTCTGTGTAGGCGGCGGCTCAATGAAGAAGTTCGGTTTCCTTGATAAGGTTGTTTCATACCTTAAGGAAGCAGGTATGGAAGTTGAACTTTTTGAAGGTATTGAACCCGACCCTTCAGTCGAAACAGTTATGCGTGGTGCAGAAGCAATGGCAAAGTTCCAGCCTGACTGGATCGTTGCAATGGGCGGCGGTTCACCTATTGATGCTGCAAAGGCTATGTGGATTAAGTACGAATATCCCGAAACAACATTTGAAGATATGTGTAAGGTTTTCGGTCTTCCCAAGCTTCGTACAAAGGCTCATTTCTGTGCTATTCCCTCAACATCAGGTACTGCAACAGAGGTTACAGCATTCTCAGTTATCACTGACTATGAAAAGGGTATCAAGTATCCTCTTGCTGACTTTGAAATCACTCCCGATGTTGCTATAGTAGACCCCGACCTTGCTGAAACAATGCCCAAGAAGCTTGTTGCTCACACAGGTATGGACGCAATGACACACGCTATTGAAGCTTATGTTTCAACAGCTAACTGTGAATATACAGATCCTCTTGCAATTTTCGCAATCAAGATGATTCAGAGAGACCTTATCGGCTCATACAACGGCGATATGGACAAGAGAGCATCAATGCACAACGCACAGTGTCTTGCAGGTATGGCATTCTCAAACGCTCTTCTCGGTATCGTTCATTCAATGGCTCATAAGACAGGTGCAGCATTTGCAGAATACGGCGCACATATCATTCACGGTGCCGCTAACGCTATGTACCTTCCCAAGGTTATCGCATTCAACGCAAAGAATGAAGTTGCCGCAAAGAGATATGCTGAAATCGCTGATTATATGAACCTCGGCGGAAACACTGTTGAAGAAAAGGTTGCTCTTCTTATTGCTGAGCTTCGCAAGATGAACGATGCACTTAACATTCCTCAGTGCATCAAGAACTACGGTGCAGACAGCTATCCCACAGACAACGGCTTCGTTCCCGAGGATGTATTCTTTGCAAAGCTTCCCGAAATTGCAGCAAATGCTATTCTTGATGCTTGTACAGGCTCAAATCCCAGAGTTCCTACTCAGGAGGAAATGGAAAAACTCTTCAAGTGCTGCTACTACGATCTTGATGTAGATTTCTGATAATAAAAAACAATGAAGGGACTGTGAAAAACAGTCTGTATAAACGACTGCAAGTCTATCGGAAAAGGATAGTCTTGCAGTCGTTTTTTATTGTGAAATATGGCCGAAAACAACATAATAAATCATATGTATACTTTGGTATGAGTGCGCAGGATTATTTTTTTTTGCAAATAAAATCAGTATTGTGTGCTGTTATACAAATTCAAATAAAAAAATTTTAAAAATATTGACAGTATGATAATAGTATGATAATATTATATCGTAAATTAGACCACGGTATAAATTGAAGTATGTTTTATAAAAACGGGGTGGAGAAGTGTCAAATATACGAAGCGAAGCCGAAAGCAGAGAATTACACAGGCAAATTCTCACTGCTGCAACTGCAATGTTTATGCAGAAAGGCTTTGAAAAAACCACAATAACAGATATTGCAAAACTCTCAGGAGTACCAAAGAGTAAAATCCTTTATGAAATGAACAGTAAAGAGGAGATTCTTGAGCATCTTGTAACAAAATTTCTTGACGGTGTTACGGCAGCATCAGATGCCGTATCTAAAAAGCATACCGACGATAAGGTACTTATATTTGTAGCTAATGAAGTTTTACAACTTTATATGGCGGAAATGAATGAAGACATGCGTAACCTTTATCTTGCCGGCTATTCAATGCCGAAAACAAGTGAAGAAGTGCTTAAACGAAGAGCAAAAATGATGTATGATGCCTTCAGCAAAAGCTTTTCCGGGCAGGAATTGAAAGATTTCTATGAAACTGAAATTGCTTCAATGGGTATTACGAGAGCATATATGACCGTTCCCTGCGATATGTATTTTACCATAGAGGCAAAAGCAAAAAGGCTTGTAACAATGCTTCTTCGGATATACAAAGCAGAAGATGAAAAAATTACCGAAGCACTTGAGTTTGTTGAAAAAATTGACTTTGAAGCTGTGTCAAAAAAAGCCGTTGCAAGTGTATTTAATGAACTTGAAATTAAAACTGATAAATAATCCCCGAAAGGAGACAAAACAATGAAGAAAACCTTAAAGAAAACCTTATCAATCATCCTCGCAATCTTAATGATTGTTACAAGTGCACCCTTTGCCTTTGCGGCAGGTGACGGTGTACCGCTTACCATTGACATAACCGACAAGTCTTTTGTGAGTATCGGCAACGGTAAAACTTACTATGACGAAGACGGCTATATTATTACAGGCACAAACAAAGATCTTATCGTCTATGTTTATGAAGAAGGCAATTTTGTTTTCCGCAATGCTTCATTCAAATCTTTTTGGTTAAACGGTGGAGATTATGAGGTTACCATAACTCTTGAAGGTGACAACTATCTCGGTGCCACCGAAGATTACTATTGCGGAATCAGCTTTAGTTATCAGCATCTGATCATTGAAGGCGGAGAGAATGATACATTGAATTTTAACTGTAAAGCTTTCGCTATCGACACAAGTGGAAACCCCGGTACTTGTACCGTCAACGGCGGAAAAATCAATGCAGTTACCGAAACAGACCAGTATTATTCTACTATCCGGTCTTTTGGCGGCTTTATTATGAACGGCGGTGAGGTTACACTGTCGAACAATTATTGGGATGTGGTGGGCTGTCCGGTTACACTTAACGGCGGTGTGCTTAATGTTATAGGCACATCGACTGACTGTGCTGCTGTCAACCAAAAAATAACAGTAGAAAAAGGTGCTTTGCTTACTGTAAGTTCTGCATGCGGTATTTTTTCTGATTGGTACGGCACGGATATTGTTGTTGCCGATGATGCGGAAGAAAACACACTATTATTTGCAAAATATAACACAGAAGACGAATTTGCTCCTGTATACGATATAAAATCGGCTCTTGACGGCAAAACTTATGCAGAAATCAAAGCTGATACCCATAACCATTCATTTACAAACGATGAGTGTGCTTGCGGTTTTATCTGCGAACATACAGACCGTGAAGACGGATTTTGTACGGTTTGTAAGAGATATATCTATGCAATCACGCATCAGCCAACATCAGGCGAGCCTTATGTTGAACTCAACAACGATACAGATGCTTCTTATCAGTGGTACGAAGTTGAGCGCAGAGGCTCAGAAATTACCGATGAAAATGCCGATACTGTTGTTTATGATTGGGGCGAAAGCTCTTATGATAAGGAAACAGGTTGGACGGGTGTCGCATATGAAGAAAACATTACGGGGCAGGATTTCTTTACTGTTGCACTTAAAGCAGGCGAAACAGTAATTGTCGAGCTTACCGGTGATTTTACCGAGGGTGTAGGACTTTGGGATTACAATACCAATGACGGCGTCTTGATAGAAGCTGAAGAAGGCGTTTCATCTTATGAAATAACTGTCGATGCAGACGGAGACTACACATTCTATACATTTGTAAACAGCGGAGTAGTTACCGTAAAAGCATACACAGGAGTTACAAATTATATCGCAATCGAGGGCGAAGCCTCAGCAGAGATCAAGAATCCTGAAATCGGTAAAAGATATGTTTGCGAAGTAACCTACGGCAACGGCACAACAGAGATGACCGATGTATTGAAATATTCTTACGCAATTACACATCAGCCTACATCAGAAGAGCCCTATGTTGAACTCAACGATGATACAGATGCTTCTTATCAGTGGTACACAGTTGAAGATGATGCTGAAGAAATCACAGATGAAAATGCAAAAACTTCCACCGGCACTTACAGTGCGGAATATGGTTGGTCACCGATGATTGAAGCTTCATCAAGCACTCAGTATTATTTCTCTTTTGATCTTAAAGCCGGTGACAAGGTTACCTTTGAATTCAGCTCTGTTCCCGAAATAATAAAGTTTAGTGATTTTATAGTTCGTCCGGAAGAGACAACCTTCTCCTATGTAGCAGATCTGGACAGAAATTGTGAGCTTATTGCTCACTATGACGGAACTGAAATTACCGCAAGAGCATATTTAGGTGATGCAACCTACACTGCAATTGAGGGCGAAAACTCAGCAGAGCTTAAAAATGCTGATATCGGCAAAAAGTATGCTTGCGAAGTAACCTTCGGCAACGGCACAACCGAAATGTCAGAAGTATTTGAGGTTACAAAGCTCCATAACTGCGACTTTACAGGCGAATGGAAATATGATGCAGATAAGCATTGGAAGGAATGTGCCTGCGGTCTTTTGAGTGAAGAAGGTACTCACACCGGCGGCGAAGCAACCTGCATAGCAAAAGCAGTTTGTGAAACCTGCGGTGAAGAATACGGCGAAGTTGACTCTGATGCTCACGATATAGTTATCGATGAAGCAGTAGCTCCCAAGTGCGGTGAAACAGGTCTTACCGAAGGTCAGCATTGCTCACGCTGTGATGCTATGACAATCATTCAGGAGGTTGTTCCTGCACTCACTCACAAGGACAATGACGGCGACTACAAGTGTGACTACGGTTGCGGACACGAGTTTGAAAAGCCCGTTGAACCTGAACAGCCCGACACACCTGTTAAACCCGAACAGCCCGAAGAAGACGAAACAATCTGCGAACATTGCGGAGGTAACCACAGTAACCCAATAACAAGAATTTTCTGCAGAATTACTCAGTTCTTCCTCAGACTCTTCACATTCCTCGGTTATTGGGAATAATTCAATAAAAAAATTAAGGAGCTGGTCAAACAGCTCCTTTTTCCATATTAGTAACAATTTTTTGTCTTTGTTTTTTATCCCGCATTGAATGAAATATTCAGGTCAACGTTTCCTTTTATTCCGTTGACCTTGCCTGAGTCGGAATACTGCCATATGTTATATGTGTAATAGAATTCGGGTGCAACACCTTTATGCTGAGCATACCAGAGTGTGTAAGCCTGAATTTTGTCAAGGTTATATCGTTTATAGGCATCTGTAAGATTGAAATACACTGCGGGCATATAGCCTGCCTGCCTTATTCTCTCACAGAATGCCACTGCACAGTCTGTAAGAACACTGCCATCAAGATTATCTGTACGCATATTCTTGTCAGGCTCATTTTCCCAGTCAAATACAACAGGTGCCGTAATAGCATAGTCTTTTATGATGCTCAGCACAAAGTCTGCTTCTTCAACTGCTTCATCAACACTTATCGCCTGTGAATAAAAATATACGCCAACGCTCAGACCTGCTTTATTTGCCTCTTTCAGATTTTTCTTTGCATAATCATCAATGTGTATTTCACCTGCTGAGCCGTAGCCCCTGAAGCCGACTCTGATTATTGCAAAGTCAATTCCGTCTTCGGCGACTGCCTCCCAGTCAATGTCGCCCTGAAAGGATGAGACATCCACACCTGTTGAGTAACCCACTGACGGGTCATTATAGACTATTCTGCCGTCATCATAAGCAAAATTTTCTGATGAATAAGCTGCAGCAGGTATATTTGGGTAGTAGGGGACTTCGCCGTTCATAAATATTGTTGTCGGCTCTGTAGTTGTGGTTTCGTCTTCACGGAATATATCTGAAGTCAGAACTATTGTCACAACAGCTCCGACGGATGCGAGAATCATTAAAAATGCCGTAATATAGTAGGGTATAAGCTTTTTGTCGTTTAACCTCATATTATGTTCCTTTCTGTTTTTCTTAACTCCCTTTATATAATATCATACAACACCTGATGTACTCAATAGGTAAATTATCTATAAAATATATGTAAAGATTAAGAAAGTAATGCGTTAAAAATGACTGTATTGTTGACAGATAACTTAAAAAGTTATATAATTATACAGATAAAATATCGGAGGTGTCCGTTATGGATAATAAAAAGAAACTTACCGTAGTTATAGCTGTTTTTGCTGTTGTGTGCGTGTTTGCAGTGCTTGTGTTTACAGGTGTGCTCGGAGGAAACCCTCTCGGCGGCGAGGAGCAGACAACAGAAAGTGAGAATATATACGCAACTGCTGATTATACTAAAGACATAAAAGCCACATGGACCAATACTCTGCCTTATCTTAAAACAGATATAGACAATGTTTTTGTTACAGTTTCAAAAGAGGGCAAGGTTCAGTTCTATTCATTTGCAGATAATACCTTCACTCAGATTGAAGCAGACGGTACATATGATGTTACTGTCAAAATGAGCGAACAGAATGTATCTGCAAGCGTGTCATACCTTAAAAAAGACGGTGTAATCACAGGCTACGGTCTTTATACAGGCAAAACAAGCAGCTTTGACCTTTATCCGTATGCTTTCTTCCGTCTTACCAATTACGGTAAAGAGTATTCGGGAGCAAGCTCAAAAAGCTGTCTTCTGCTTGTTGATATCACTGCTGATGATTTCTACAATAATGAAAAAATATATGAAGAGGCTTTTGTTTTCGCATATAGTGATGCTTCCTGCTCAAGACTTCTTTCAGAGGCTAACAGAACTGTCGGTCACGACGGCTCAAAGAGAAGTGATTACACTCTTATTAACGATTGCGTGATTGACGGCTCTGCAAAGCATCATCTTTTCTTCTCAGGCAGACAGTATGCCGAGGAGGATACAAGAGTTGACCTTCTGAGAAGCGGCGGCAGCGGTAATAATGTTGATAACATAATAGTTGCCCGTGATGTAATAGGCAACTGGGCAAAATATGTTGACGGTGATATTAAGTATATTGCAGTTGATGCAGATAATAATGTTGCTGTTATGAAATATGACACATCAGCTGATAAAGCAGAGGCTGTAAAGACTTTTGACGGTGTTACAAGGGAAGATATCCTCGTTTCAGGCGACTATATGTATATTACAACAAAAAATGTTGTCTACGCACTTGTTGAAGGTACTGAAACAACACTTGATTATGCTTACGCAAATTTTGTAAAGGCAGATATGTTCAATGTGTTTGGAGATAAGTTTATTGTAAGAGGTTATGCAGAAAAGCGTTTTCCCGTATGTATCAGCGCATCACTTGAAGACGGTCACGTTTATTCCTCATATTCAGATGAATTCTTCCGTAATGTTGTAAATCCCGCAGAAACAGACAGCGGTATAGTTATCACCGAGCAGAGAGGCAATGAATTTGTATCTTACTTCTTCTGAGTGGATTTTAATTGAAAAATCTGTATAAAGAAAGGTTATTGCTTATGAAAAAAACTGTATCTGTTATACTCAGTGTTATTCTTATTGTTTTCTGTCTTATTCCGGCTTCTGCATACAAAGACGGAAATGTTAACGCTTATCCCGTCGTTCTTGTCCCCGGCTACAGCTCAGGACAGCTTGAAATGACTGATGAAAACGGAAATGTTTCCCGTGTATGGGGGCTTGATTTCGGGCGTGTGGGACAGATGGTTCTTGAAGAAGCCGCAACGCTCGTTGCAGGTCTGGGCGGTATAACAGTGGGAAACTATTCCATTGTTGCTGACACTGTCGGTGAGCGATTTATTGAGCTTACCGAGGGGATAAAATGTAATCCCGACGGCACAAGCAAGTATGATATCAGTGTAATTCTGCCTAACACAGCAGAGGGTAACAGATGGTCAAATCTTTCGGAAGACCTTAAAACAGAGACGAATATAATCGGTGAACTTACACAGTATATATCAGAAGAAGACATATACAATTTTCACTGTGATTTCAGATTTGGTGCCGCTGAATGTGCCGCTGCACTCGACAGACTCATAACTGATATCGTCACAACCACGGGCTGTGAAAAGGTCAATATTCTTGCCATAAGCCACGGCGGTCAGGTCACAGGTGCATATCTGAGTATGTTCGGTGATAAACAGCACGTAAACAACTGTGTTATGTTTATGCCTGCAATGGGCGGAGCTGCTCTTGCGTATGATATTGTTACAAATAACGTTCATCTTGACGAAAAAACTCTTCTTCGCTTTATAGAGTTCGGAACACGTCAGGAAACAGATTTTCATTGGCTTGTTGAGGCTGAAAAACTCGGCTTCCTTGACAATCTGCTCGCAGAGTTTGTGCCTTATGTTCTTGAGGTTCTGGGATATTGGGGCAGTATCTGGGACTTTATTCCTCTTGATTATTTCGATGAGACGATAAAGCTTCTTGATGCTGAAGACAGTGCTTTGCTCATTGAAAAAACAACTTGGTTCCATAATAATATTATGGCAAATTACGCTGAAAATCTGAAAAAAGCTCAGGATGCAGGTGCAAATATTTCAGTTATAACCGGCTCAGGCATCGGTGCTGTTACCGGACTTCAGGAAAATTCTGACGGTATAATCAGAACCGAGGATACCTGTGGTGCACTTTGCGCTCCCTTTGGCAATAGATTTGCAGACGGATACCGTACAATCGATACTGTGTGCAGTAACAAATCTCACAATCATCTTTCACCTTCAATGGAAATTGATGCTTCCTGTTGTTGGCTTCCCGAAAACACTTGGTTTGTTGACGGACTTTTCCACGGAATGGAATACTGGGATAATTACACAAGAGAGCTTATGTATACTCAGCTTATAGGCTCACAGTCAATGACAAGTGTTCACGATAATGCTGATTTTCCGCAGTTCCACGCACACACAAACAGTTCAGATGCCGTTTATGCTGAGTTCGATATGAGTGCTCAGGGCTATGTCAGTGGTGCTGACAGTTCTATTGTTATCACAAACACTTCTGCCGCAAATACAGTTGATGTTTACGGCATTGAGGTGGAAGGGCTTGATATTGAGTTTGAAAAGTTTGACGTAAAAACAATAAAGCCGGGGCAGAGTATAAAGATAAGCTTTACGGGTAATATTCCCGATGTGAGCCTTGTCAGAGCTGCGGTTACCGTATATTGGATTTCTTACGGCAGCATTACTCCCGTGGGCTCCAGAACATTTGATTTTACCGTAATGAACGGAGATGCCGTGCCGTATGACAGCGCAAATCCGTTTGTTGATGCAGATTTTACTGCCGATTACAGATTTGTTACGGAAGAAATGGCATCTTCGCCCTTTGCTGAGCTTGTTGATATGCTCAACAGACTTATATTGAAATTTGCAAAAATTATGTGTGAAATATTCAAAATTTTTATCTGAGGAGAGTATGAATGAAAAGAATAAATCTCGGCGTTTCGGGACTTGAGGTTCCCAATATCGCTGTCGGCTTCTGGCGTCTTAACAGAAATACAGACCTTAAAACAGCAGAGGACTTCATAAGAACCGCTATGGAGAACGGTGCAAACTTCTTTGACCACGCCGACATTTACGGCAGGGGAGAGGCTGAGAAGGTTTTCTCTGAAGCTATAGGAATGAATGACACTCTGCGTGAAAAGATGTTCATTCAGTCAAAGTGCGGTATTGTTCCGGGCAAACGTTTTGATTTCTCAAAAAAACACATTCTTGAAAGTGTTGACGGCAGTCTCAGCCGACTCAACACAGACTATCTTGATGTGCTTCTGCTCCACAGACCCGACACGATGATGGAACCTGAGGAAATCTGTGAGGCTTTTGATATACTTAAATCAAACGGTAAAGTCCGCAACTTCGGTGTTTCAAACGAAAATATATGGCAGATGGAGTATCTGAGACAGAATCTCAATGTTCCTCTTGTTTCAAATCAGATGCAGTTCAGTATTGCTCACTGTCCCATGGTGCAGTCGGGACTGAATGTTAATATGTTCAACGACTCTGCAGTTGAAAGAGGCAGCGGAATAATCGAATATTGCCGTATGAATAAGATTACAATTCAGGCGTGGTCTCCGTTCCAGCACGGCTTTGCGGCGGGTACATTTATTGATAATCCCGATTACCCCGAGCTCAATAAAAAGCTCAGTGAAGTTGCAGAAAAGTTCGGTGTTTCAAAAACAACCATAGTTATGGCGTGGATTTTGTCACATCCTGCAAAAATGCAGCCCATAACAGGCACTCTTAAAAAAGAAAGAATGCTTGAATGCCTGAAGGCTTCTGAAATAGTTCTTGACCGTGACGATTGGTACGGTATTTATATGAGTGCAGGGAATATACTGCCGTAAACAATAATTTATTGAAACGATAAATCATTGTTTTTCTCTGAACTTTCCCGGAGTGGTGCCGGTATATTTTTTGAAAAGCTTTGTGAAGTAGTTCACATCAAGAATTCCGCAATGCTGAGCAACTGTTTGTATCTGAAGTGAAGTGGATACAAGCAGTTTTTTTGCGTTTTCAATTCTTTGAGTGTTGAGATAATCGGTATATGTTTTTCCTGTTTCTTTTTTGAACAGAGCTGAGAAATAGCTTGCATTCAGCTTAAGTGTTTCAGACATAGCCTTCAGGCTCAGGTCTGCCGTAAGGTCGCAATCAATTACAGCCATTGCTTTTTGAACTGCAGCAGAATAATTTCTCAGAGAGTGCTCTTTGACAAGACGGCTGTAATCCTCAATCATTTCAGGTGCAAGCGTTTCGCTTATTCTGTTTGCAGGAGTGTTTTCGATTTTTTTTGCATATTCAGATGAAAGCTTGTCTATAAAGTAAGGGGGAACACCGCCCTCCTGAACGGCTTTTCTGAGCAGTGTATTCATTACTATCATATAGTTTTTTGTGTTTCGGGCTTCATCATCGGTTCGTTTTTCATATACAAAGTCAGATGCATGTCCCACAATGTGTGTGATTTTATGAGCCTGCCCCTTTGATACAGCATCCATCATAAGCCTCTCTGCCTCATAACGGGATTCTATGATATTGATTGTAAGCAACGATTCATCTGCTGTGTCAAAAAAATGGTCGGGAGGCGTTATAATATTGCTGTTTTCTGCGTTTTTCTGGTGCCTGTATGTTGAGAAATTGTCTATATTTCCCCACATAACCTCACCCAGACTGTTGAATAAAGATATAAGCATTGTTTCGTCAGTCACAGATGATATGTTTCCGTAATACCTTGTCAACTGAGAGAATAACTGCGGCGATATGTCATATTTTTCAGCATTTTCTAACAGCTGATGTTTTGTGAAATCAGCTGTTATATACGGTCCGCATATGAAGACTTTTGTTTCGGCAGTATCAGGCAGCAGAAACATAATATAGTTGCACATAAATTCATCTGTAAAAAGATGTATTATGTTATTTTTCAGTGTCTGATTTATCAGACTGAAAATTCTTTCTTTCCCCTGACTTATTCCGAGATATTCTCTCAGACCTTTGTCGATATTTTCAGGGATTTCTGCTCCTTTTGTGATATGTGTTTCAAGTCCCATATTTTTAAGTATTTTTATTGTAAACAGAAGCTCTTGGTTGTAATTCATAGGAACAGACCTCTTTTTTTTGTATAATTAAAACAATAATAATTGTATTATTCCATATTTTTTATAGAAAATCAAGATGTTGTACAAAAATAATACTATTAAATACAAAATAAATACTAACTTAAATGCTTATAAATGTATTACAATATAGTCAGGAGTAACCCGTGTCATACGGATTGCACTGAAATTGAAAAGAAAGCGTGGATTTTTTATGGCTAAAAAAGCTAAAGAGCTTGTAAACGGCAAACTTCCTTTCGGCAAGCGTGACCTGGTGTCTTATGCTGCCGGTGACCTCGGCTGTAATATGAGCTTTGCTCTCAAGAGCTCCATTATGGCAATTTTCTGGACTCAGTATATGGCTCTGGGTGAAGAAATGTATGCGTTTCTTCTGATGATCGTTCAGGTATGGGATGCTATCAATGACCCCCTGCTCGGCTCATTGTTTGACGCAGATAAGAGAAAATACAAGAGAGGCAAGTTCAAGACCTACATATTCATCGGTGCATTAGGTCTTCTCTTCTCAGGTCTTTTCTTCTTCCTTCCTCTTCCCAACGCTCCCAAAGCTATGAGATGCATTCTGTTCGTTCTCGGCTATGTTCTCTGGGATGCTTTCTACACCATCGCAAACGTTCCTTACGGCTCAATGATGTCTGTTATCACAACAGTCGGTTCAGAAAGAGCTCAGCTTTCAACATGGCGTTCAATCGGCTCCATGGTAGGTAATGTTATTCCTATGGTTGTTCTTCCTATGATCTGCTACGATGCAAGTGAAAACCTTAAGGGTGAAGTTGTATTCATCGCAGCTATCATAATGGGTATTGTCGGTCTTCTTTGCTTCATCTTTATGCTTAAGACAACAACTATCCGTGTTGAAGAGAATTCTGTTACAATCAGCGAAAAGAAGCAGAAATTCAATGTCTTCAAGGCTATGGGTAACTTTATGAAGAACCGTCCCGCAGTTGGCGCAACCGTTGCGGCTATGGGTATGTTTATCGGTATGCAGGGTGCTGCCACCGCTGTTACGGTTATTTTCCAGTCTTACTACAACAACGTAAAAATTTCCGGTATTGTTCAGCTTTTCGCTATGATTCCGATTGTTGTATTTACTCCCCTTGCACGTAAGGCTGTTGCCCGTTTCGGTAAAAAGGAGCTCGCAACATTTGGCTCTATCGTATCTATGGTTGCAGGTCTGGGACTCTTCGTTGTAATGCCTAAGAACACAAACCTTGACCTTGTTATTTACATTGTTTGTCAGCTTATCTTCTCGTTGGGTCTTGGTATTTACTCCACAGTTTCCTGGGCTATGATGGGCGACGCTATTGACTATAACGAATGGAAAACCGGCAAGCGTGAGGAAGGCACTGTTTATTCTCTGCATTCCTTCTTCCGCAAGCTCGCACAGGGCATTGGTCCCTCACTCGTACTCATCATAATGGTTGCTTTTGGATATGTTGGCGCAGATGAGGGTAACCAGGCTTGGCAGGTTGCCGTTAATATGAGATATATTGTTGCAGCAACCTATATGTTCTCTGCAATACTTCAGTTTATAGGTCTCGGCCTTATTTACAACCTCGACAAGAAGACTCTTGCAAAGATGAACACCGAACTCGGCCGTGATGAAAGCACAGCTAAAAACGACGCAGCAATCACAGAAAATTTAGCTTAATTTTAAAGTGTCCGATTGCTGATGCTGTCGGACACTTATTTTTTAAAAAAGGATGGAAACGATGAGAACTGTTATTAATTTTAACAACAAATGGGCGTTCACAAAGCAGGCAACCGAAATTCCCGCCACGATGCCGAAGGACTGGAATTTTGTCAATCTTCCACACTGCTTTAATGCCATTGACGGACAGGACGGTGACAACGATTATTTCCGCGGCACCGCATACTATGCAAAGGCCTTTGACAAGACCGATTTGCCCGAGAGCGACCGTTATTTCGTAGAAATCAAGGGTGCTAACTCTTCGGCAACACTTTATCTCAACGGTAAGGAGCTTGCCTCGCACGATGGTGGTTATTCGACCTGGCGTGTTGACATTACCGATGCACTTCAGTTTACTAACCTGCTTGTAATCACCGTTGATAACTCGGCTAACGACCGCGTTTATCCGCAGATGGCCGACTTTACCTTCTACGGTGGTCTTTACAGAGACGTTAACATTATTTGCGTTAACGAATCACACTTCTGTCTTGAATACTATGGCGGCCCCGGCATTGCCGTTACACCCGAAATTGCAGGTAAGGATGCAAAGGTCACGGTTGAGGTTTTTGTAACAAACGGCAAAATCGGTCAGGACATCCATTACGTAATTGAGGACAAGGACGGCAAGGCTGTTGCAGAATGCACCACCAACGACACAAAGGTTACTCTCGACATTGCTGATGTTAATCTCTGGCACGGCCGCCGCAACCCATACCTTTATACCGCAAAGGCTGAGCTGGTCAAAGACGGCGCTGTGCTTGATAATGTTGTCACACGCTTTGGCTGCCGCACCTTTAAGATTGACCCCGACAACGGCTTTATCCTTAACGGTGAAGAATATCCGCTCCGCGGTGTTTCGCGCCACCAGGACCGCTGGCAGAAGGGCAACGCTCTCTCACCTGAGGACCACAAGG
This sequence comes from uncultured Clostridia bacterium, assembly GCA_937876205.1. Taxonomy (GTDB): domain Bacteria; phylum Bacillota; class Clostridia; order Oscillospirales; family Acutalibacteraceae; genus UBA1081. The sequence goes on along the minus strand of CALEII010000003.1, from coordinate 201 downwards.
AAGATATTGAGCTTATTTATGAGATGGGCGCCACCACAATACGTCTTGCGCACTATCAGCACGACCAGTATTTCTACGACCTGTGCGACGAGCGCGGTCTGGTCATCTGGGCGGAGATCCCCTACATCTCCCAGCATATGCCCGAGGGCCGGGACAACACCGTCAGCCAGATGACGGAGCTGATCACCCAGTGCTACAACC
>CALEII010000002.1 GCA_937876205.1 uncultured Clostridia bacterium | reverse complement strand
CCTGTGTATCGAGAACGCCTCTGATGATGTGGTAACGCACACCGGGAAGGTCCTTAACACGGCCGCCACGGATAAGAACTACGCTGTGTTCCTGCAGATTGTGACCAACGCCGGGAATGTAAGCTGAAACTTCAATTCCGTTTGTCAGACGAACTCTGGCAAGCTTTCTCAGAGCTGAGTTGGGCTTTTTGGGAGTATCTGTCTTAACAACAGTACAAACGCCTCTCTTCTGAGGAGAATTGTGGTCAGTCATGATGTTACGGTTTGAGTTGAGACCCTTACCGAGAGCAGGTGACTTTGACTTCTTCTCGATTGCCTTTCTGCCGTTTCTTACGAGCTGATTAAAGGTTGGCAAGCTGTTTCCTCCTATCTTGAATATTTTTCTATTTAAGAGGGGATTTTATACAATTAAAAACCCCTAAAAACAGCGTTTTTTGTGACATAAAACAAAAGCGTCGACAAATGGCACTTTTCAATGCCCGCAATTTAATATTTTACATCAAATTGCGCTTTATGTCAACACTTTTTACAAATTTTTTATTGAAAGTTCGTTTAAAATACCGAAAAGAAATTTTCGCATCAAAAAGAACTCTTTATTCTCCGACTCCGTTTTTTATTCGGAGCCGGAGATTTTTTTAATTTTACAGAGCTTCCACTACAGGCATTACATCGATATCAACATCGTTATAAAGCTTCATACCTGTACCTGAGGGAAGAAGCTTACCGATAAGCACGTTCTCCTTGAGACCGTGGAGGGGATCCTTCTTACCCTTGATAGCTGCATCTGTAAGAACTCTTGTTGTTTCCTGGAAGGATGCTGCTGAAAGGAATGAATCTGTTGCAAGTGATGCCTTTGTGATACCGAGAAGAACTGCTTCACCGATTGCTTCGTGAAGCTCTTCACCTGTTTCTTCTGCTCTTGCCTTAACCTCGTCACAAGCTGCAATGAACTCGCCCTTGCTGACTGTTGAGCCGGGAAGAAGAGTTGTATCACCGGGATCTTCAACTTTGATCTTACGCATCATCTGACGGACGATAACTTCAATATGCTTATCGTTGATTTCAACACCCTGCAGACGGTAAACAAGCTGAACTTCTCTGATGAGGTAGTTATGAACTGCATCTACGCCGAGGATATCAAGGATATCGTGAGGATTGATTGAGCCGTCTGTGATAGGCTGACCCTTTGCAATCTCCTGCCCTTCGATAACACAGATTCGTGAATCGTAAGGAATGAGATACTTTCTCTGATCTTCCTTGTTTGTAACAACAACGTTTGTGACTGTATTCTGATTCTTGATAGTGTCTTCAAATGAAACAACACCGTCAATTTCTGAAAGCATAGCGAGAATCTTGGGCTTTCTTGCTTCAAAGAGTTCTTCAACTCTGGGAAGACCCTGTGTGATATCGGATGATGATGTAACACCACCGGTATGGAATGTTCTCATTGTAAGCTGAGTACCGGGTTCACCGATTGACTGAGCTGCGATGATACCGACAGCTTCACCGACCTGAACAGTATTACCTGTAGCAAGGTTCTTACCGTAACACTTGATACATACGCCTTCCTTTGAACGGCATGTAAGAAGTGATCTGATATCAACACTCTCAACACCTGTTGATGCGATAAGCTTTGCTTCATCGTCTGAAAGCATATGGTCATTATCAACAAGGAGGTCGCCTGTTTCGGGATGGTGGAAGGGATTGAGGAGGAATCTGCCAACAAGTCTTTCATCAAGAGGCTCAATAACACTGTTATCCTCACTCTTGATTGCAGAAACTGTAAGACCTTCATTGCATCCGCAATCGTATTCACGGATAATAACATCCTGAGAAACGTCAACAAGTCTTCTTGTAAGGTAACCTGAGTCAGCTGTACGAAGAGCTGTATCGGCAAGACCTTTACGTGCACCACGGGAAGAAATGAAGTATTCAAGAACGTTAAGACCTTCTCGGTAGTTAGCTCTGATGGGGATTTCGATTGTCTTACCTGCTGTGTTAGCGATAAGGCCTCGCATACCTGCGAGCTGACCGAGCTGGTTAGTACTGCCTCGGGCACCTGAGTCAACCATCATCAGGATGGGGTTGCTCTGGTCAAGGCCGACTGTGATTTCACTCTGAACTTTAGCTGTACACTTTTCCCATGCGCTGATAGTAAGCTTTGAACGGTCCTTATCTGATGCAAGACCCATTCTGTGAGCCTCATTGATACGGTCAACCATTTCCTGAGCTTCAGCAAGGTACTTTTTCTTGTTTTCGGGAATGATAGCGTCGAAAACAGAAACTGTGATACCGCTCTGTGTTGAATATTTGTAACCCTGTGACTTGATGTTGTCAAGGATTTCTGATGCCTCGTGAATACCCTTAACCTTGATGGCCTTGTCGATAATCTTACCGAGTTCCTTTTTCTTGACAAGATAGTCAACTTCAAGGTCAAACATCTTGTCGGGATCAGTTCTGTCAACAATACCGAGGTCCTGAGGTATGGGCTCGTTGAAGATAACTCTGCCGAGAGTTGTCTCAATTATCTTTGAAACCTGCTTACCGTCGATTTCTTTTGTCATTCTGATCTTACACATTGCGTGAAGATCAAGATCACCTTCGTCATAAGCTCTGACAGCCTCATTTACGTCACGGAACACCTTGCCTTCACCGACAGCGCCGGGAGTAACAAGTGTAAGATAGTATGAACCGAGAACCATATCCTGTGAAGGAACAGCAACGGGCTTACCGTCTGAGGGCTTGAGAAGGTTGTTTGCTGCAAGCATAAGGAATCTTGCCTCAGCCTGAGCTTCTGCTGAAAGAGGTACGTGAACAGCCATCTGGTCACCGTCGAAGTCGGCGTTGAAAGCTGTACATGCAAGAGGATGAAGCTTAATAGCTCTGCCTTCAACAAGAACGGGCTCAAATGCCTGAATACCGAGTCTGTGAAGTGTAGGAGCACGGTTAAGCATAACGGGATGGTCTTTGATTGCGATTGCAAGTGCATCCCAGACCTCTGTGCCTGCCTTGTCAACCATCTTTCTTGCGCTCTTTATATTCTTAGCAATATCCTTTTCAACCAGTCTCTTCATTACGAAGGGCTTGAAGAGTTCAAGTGCCATTTCCTTGGGGAGACCGCACTGATAAATCTTGAGTTCGGGACCGACAACGATAACTGAACGGCCTGAGTAGTCAACTCGCTTACCCAGAAGGTTCTGACGGAAACGGCCCTGCTTACCTTTAAGCATATCTGAAAGAGATTTGAGAGGACGGTTGTTTGCACCGGTAACTGCTCTGCCTCTTCTGCCGTTGTCGATAAGTGCGTCAACTGCTTCCTGAAGCATTCTTTTTTCATTTCTTACGATAATTTCGGGAGCACCGAGCTCCTTGAGCTTTGCAAGACGGTTATTTCTGTTGATAACACGTCTGTAAAGGTCATTAAGGTCACTTGTTGCGAAACGTCCGCCGTCAAGCTGAACCATAGGTCTGATGTCGGGAGGAATAACCGGAAGAACATCAAGAATCATCCACTCGGGCTTGTTGCCTGACATTCTGAATGATTCAACAACCTCAAGTCTCTTAAGAAGCTTTGTCTTCTTCTGACCTGTTGCATCAACAAGCTCTTCCTTGAGCTGTTCGCTGAGTACATCAACATCAATAGCAGCAAGAAGCTCTTTGACAGCCTCTGCACCCATCTGAGCTCTGAATGTATCGTCACCGTATTTTTCTCTCAGATCATCATATTCCTTATCGCTGATAACCTGACCTACCGCAACGGGAACGTCCTCGTCAAGAACCTCAAGAACCACATACTTTGCAAAGTAAAGCACGTTTTCAAGCTCACGGGGAGAAATATCAAGAATGAGACCCATTCTTGAGGGAATACCCTTGAAGTACCAGATGTGAGATACGGGACAAGCAAGCTGAATATGTCCCATTCTCTCTCTTCTGACCTTGGATTTTGTGATTTTAACACCGCAGCGTTCACATTCCATACCCTTATAACGGATTCTCTTATAGCGTCCGCAATGGCATTCCCAGTCCTTCTGGGGTCCGAAAATGCGTTCGCAGTAAAGTCCGCCGGGCTCGGGCTTAAGTGTTCTGTAATTTATAGTTTCGGGCTTTTTTACTTCGCCGTAAGACCATTCGAGAATGGACTCAGGAGAAGCGAGCCCTATCTGAATGGATTCGAAGTTCAATTCATTATAGTTGCTCTCATTAAGCATACAGATTCCTTCTTCCTTATAATATATCAGCTAAAAGTCTTCATTAAAAATCGATGTTGTCGCTGTCTCCGTCATAATATGAGTCCAGTGCATCAAGACCGCTTGAGAAATCATCATCAAGGTCAAGTGCTGCAGCGCTCATAAAATCGTCGTCATCATCATCTGCAGAGTCTGATGAATCGTTACCTACTTCATCATTAAGCTCATCAAATTCCTTTGTGCCGAAACCTGCTGCGCCTTCTGCATCATTTACAACCTCACCGACTTCTGCGGGAACAAAATCGCTGCCGTCTGAGTCATAGTCCTGTTTAAGGTCAATAACCTCATCGTTTTCATCAAGCACCTTGACATCAAGACAAAGTGACTGAAGCTCTTTGATAAGAACCTTGAATGACTCGGGAATACCGGGCTTGGGAACGTTTTCGCCCTTGACGATAGCTTCGTATGTCTTTACACGGCCGACAACGTCGTCAGACTTGATTGTAAGGATTTCCTGAAGAGTATATGCTGCACCGTAAGCTTCAAGAGCCCAGACTTCCATTTCACCGAATCTCTGGCCGCCGAACTGAGCCTTACCGCCGAGGGGCTGCTGAGTAACCATTGAGTAGGGACCGGTTGAACGTGCGTGGATTTTATCGTCAACAAGATGATGAAGCTTGAGGTAATACATAATACCTACCGTTACTTCATTATCAAATCTCTTACCTGTACGGCCGTCATAAAGAACAGTCTTGCCGTCTTCTGACATACCTGCTTCCTTGAGGCAGGCAACGATATCCTCTTCGTGTGCGCCGTCAAATACGGGAGTCATAATCTTCCAGCCGAGCTTCTTACAAGCATAGCCGAGAGTAACCTCAAGAACCTGTCCGATATTCATTCGGGAAGGAACACCGAGGGGGTTAAGAACGATATCAAGAGGTGTACCGTCGGGAAGGAAGGGCATATCTTCCTGAGGAAGAATTCTTGAAACAACACCCTTGTTACCGTGACGGCCGGCCATCTTGTCGCCGACACTTATCTTTCTCTTCTGTGCGATGTAGCAACGGACAACCTTGTTGACGCCGGGGCTCATTTCATCGCAGTTTTCTCTTGTGAACACTTCAACATTTACAACGATACCGTATTCACCGTGAGGAACCTTGAGAGATGTGTCTCTCACTTCTCTTGCCTTCTCACCGAAGATTGCACGGAGAAGTCTTTCTTCACTTGTAAGCTCTGTTTCACCCTTGGGTGTAACCTTACCTACAAGAATATCACCTGAA
>CALEII010000001.1 GCA_937876205.1 uncultured Clostridia bacterium | reverse complement strand
CGACACACCCCGATTTTGAAACCATCTTTTTAGAGAAAGATAAACTGATGGCGATTATCCCCGAAAACCATCCGCTAAAGGATAGCGAAAAGTTTCCCGTGACCGCTCTTTGTAATGAGCCTTTTATGCTTTTGGAAAAAGGCGCAAAAGCAGAAATATCGGAGATATTTGAGAGAAATAATCTGATCCCTAATGTTAGATTTACAACTTGGGATGATTATGCTGTAATGTCTATGGTAGAAAGCGGTCTTGGTATTGCAATACTCCCCGAACTGATATTAAAGAGAGTTCCATATAGAATCATTGCAAAAGAGCTTGATGTTCCTGCATACCGGAATATTGGACTTGCGTTGAGAGATAAGAAAACCGCCTCACTTGCGGTGAAACGGTTTATCGATTATTTACAGTACAAATAAATTTCAAAAATTAATGGGTCCTACTTGACCACAAGCAGAGGGCTATATTCTCGGTGTCGGAGCAAATCTTTTCAAGATAGCAGGCCCGGTTATAGTCTACGGCACAGCAGCAAGCGTGATTTACGGGGTTATATATTGGATAACAAAAATAATATAAGAAAAATTACTTCCCTATAAAGTAAAAGAGCCGCCATTTTTGGCAGCTCACTCACCTTTCAGCACTCGTGCATTGCCTGAAACAGTGTTAATGTTTATTTCATCTGTTCCATTGGCACATATATATTCATCACCGCTTGCTGTGACATCAAATGTGGTAAAGAAATCACCGCTTACAGAGTCAAACTCTGCAATGAATGAAGAGTCTGAAGGCAGTGTGAGAACTATTTCGCCGCTGACAGACTCAAGGTCATAATGAGGACATACAGCATTATTTATTTCAATATCACCTGACACACCCTCAAAGTCAAATTCATCAATATATCCGTTATTGCATACAACATCTGCAGAAACTGTTTCAACAAGAAGCTCCTTTGCATAAAGCCAGTCAAGATTGACATCGGCAGAAACAGAAGAAATCTCTATATTGTCAAAAACACCCTCGGGCAATCTGACAATAAGCTCCTTTGACGGCACACTGACATTCACACCGAACGAGGATTTTGAAAACCTGATTTCAAGTGTATTTCCCCGTACCGTATAAACAAGCGCATCACTCTTGCTGATGCCTCTGTCACTTGTTTCAATGAACTGAATATTTTCAACATCGGCTCGTACAAAGCGAACATTTCCGCTTATCCAGTCAACCTTGATGTTTCTGATATCCTGCGTCAGGGTAATTTCACTGCCGTCTGTCAGTGTCATATCCTCCTGAACGGTATTGTTGACAAAAGAATTAAAAAATGCCTGATTACTGCCGACAAAAACACCGGTCAGAAAAATGGCAATCACAACAACAACTGCAAATAATCCGAGCAGAACTTTTGAAGATTTTTTCATTGTACTCACCTCAGATTTATTATAAAATGCCACTCTTCAATTGTCAATATTGACTGATGCGAAAAAAAGGAATATACTGAAAGCGGTGATATTATGACTCTTTACATAGCAAGACACGGTGAATCAGCAGGTAATACGGGTGAAGACACAGGCAACAACCCTTCACTTACCGCAAAGGGAAAAGAACAAGCACGGCTTCTGGGCGAAAGAATGAAAAAAGTAAGGCTCGATTTTGTTTTTTCAAGTCCTCTGATAAGAGCATTTGAAACAGCTACAGCTACGGCAATTCATCATAATCTGATTGTGAATGTACTCCCCGACTGTTATGAAGTTGACGACGGTGAAACACCCGAAGAAGCATATATGCGAGCCGTAAGCATTATAGACCGTATGAAGAAAATATTCACAGAAGATGAAAGAATAATCATCTTTGCCCACGGCACATTCAATAATTATCTTACAAATGCGGCAATCGGATTTCCCGTAAGGGATGATTTCAACTTCTGTCAGGAGAATACGGGACTTACCTGTATAAGATTTCTGCCCGACGGCAAAATTAAAATGGAATTTGCAAATGACTATTGCCACCTTGCACCATTCTGTGAGATTGAGTATTAAATCAGAATTTGTCGGGGGCTTTCAAATTCGCAATTAGAAATTCGCAATTCGCAATTGTGGAAGGGGCTTTGCCCCTTACCCCATTATAATGGTTCAAAAGGCGGAGCCTTTTCCTAAATTGTGCATTGATAATTGCTAATTGCCAATTTAATTTGTCGAGGACACCTCGACAAATTATTGTTTGCCAATATAAAAGCTGTAAATCCATCAGGACTTACAGCTTTTAATATTATTTACTTCTCTGTTCAATCTTGATTTTCTTGAGGCGTTTCATAACGTCATTTTCACCCTTACCGAAGTAATCGTGGAGAATTTTGTACTCTGCAAAGAGTTTGTCATAAATCTCAGTGTTTTCCTTAATGGGATTATAAACAACATTCTTTACCTGTCCCATTGCTCTTGCTGCATCAAATACATTGTCCCAGCCGCCTTTTTCTGCACCTGCAGCAACTGCGCCGAAGATAGCACTTCCCAGAGCGGGCCCCTGCATTGAGCCGGCAATCTTAACAGGGATACCAAGAACGTCTGCATAAATCTGCATTGTCATGGGATCCTTCTGACTGATACCGCCCGAAGCATAGAATTCTTCAACGGGCACACCGTTTCTTCGGTAGTTTTCAATGATTTCTCTTGTGCCGTATGCAGTAGCTTCAATAAGTGCCCTGTAAATTTCCTCAGGCTTTGTGAGAAGTGTCATACCCACAATCATACCTGTAAGGTCAACGTCAACAAGAACACTTCTGTTGCCGTTCCACCAGTCGAGCGCCACAAGTCCGCTTTCACCGGGCTTCTGAACCTCTGCCTTTGAACGCAGATACTTATGAATATTCATTCCTGCTTTTTCAGCAGCATCGTAATATTCCTTGGGAAGACAGTTATCAATGAACCACGCAAAGTGGTCACCTACACAGCTCTGCCCTGCCTCATAGCCGTAGAATCCGGGCATAATACCGTCTGCAACAACACCGCACATACCGGGAACCTGAAGCTCCTCTTCACCCATAAGCATATGGCAGGTTGATGTACCCATAATTGCAAGCACCTTACCGGGGCCGTCTATACCCACTGCCGGAACGCATACGTGAGCGTCAACATTACCTACAGCAACAGCTGTACCGACCTTAAGACCTGTGAGAGCGGCTGCTTTTTCATTGATTTCTCCTGCTTTTGAGCCGAGGGGCATAATCTCTGTGCCGAGCTTGTCTTCAACAACATTTTCAAGTCTGGGGTCAAGAGCCTTGAAGAAATCCTTTGAGGGATAACCCGTTGTCTTGTTCCAGAGCTCCTTATAACCTGCTGTGCAGGAGTTTCTTGTTACATTACCGCAAAGCTGCCATACAATCCAGTCTGCTGCTTCAATGAACATATCTGCTGCATTGTAGATTTCTTCTTTTTCGTCAAGCACCTGCCAGATTTTAGGAATAGCCCACTCTGATGAAATCTTGCCGCCGTAGTTATTCAGCCACTTTTCGCCTCTTGCCTCTGCAATTTCGTTGAGCTTGTTTGCTTTATCCTGAGCAGCGTGATGCTTCCAGAGCTTTACATAAGCGTGAGGCTCGTGTTCATATTCGGGAAGGAAGCAAAGTGGTGTGCCGTCTGCCTTGACGGGAATAAGTGTACAGGCAGTGAAGTCTGTACCGACACCGATAACATCATCTGCACTGATTCCGCTTTCCTTAAGCACTGCGGGGATTGTGTTTGCAAGAACATCAAGATAGTCCTGAGGATGCTGCAAAGCCCAGTCTGTGCCGAGCTTTGTGCCGTCGGGCAATGTTTCATCCATAACAGCGTGGGGATATTCATAAACGGCACTTGCTTTTTCTTCGCCTGTCTTTGCATCTGCAATAACAGCTCTGCCTGAAAGTGTACCGTAGTCAACACCGATTACATATTTGCTCATCTGTTACACCTCGTGATTTTTGTTAACTATATTATATTATTATGAAGAATAATAATCAAGACTCATTTTAATAATATGTCACATTTTTGTTGTCAAAGGAATCATTGTTGCCCACAAGAATATTTTCATTATAGAAGGGGCTTTTCATTTCAAAAATCTTGTTAATTTTCTCCCATCCACGTTCACCGCCGTTTTCTTCAAACAGTGTTTCTTCGCCTGAGAAAAGATTCGTGCCAAGACCCAGTTTTTCACCCTCAATCTTAACACCTATGCTTGCAAGAATAGTTGGATACATATCAAAGTTAGACCACCATCTGCCCTGAGTTGTTTTCTCAGAAACATTCTGCATCATTTCCTCAGGAACATTAAGGAAAAGATTGAATGTGGTACGGATATAGTCTTCGTCAAAATCAGCAAAGAAGTTCTTATCCATACTGTTATGATCTCCTATGAGAATAATCGTTGTGTTTTCATAGAAAGGCTGAGCCTGAATCCAACGCACAAATTTCTCAGTTTCAGATGCACTGTATGCAATAACATTTGCGTACTGATTGTCACGGGGAGTGGGAGTATTTGGGCCCACATAGCCGTCAGGGAAATGAGTATCTGCAGTTTCCATTACAAAATTAAATGGCTTGCCTGTCTGAGAAAGGCGTGTGAGCTCATCCTTTGCATATTCATAGAGCTTGTCGTCTTCATAGCCCCACCAGACTTTGTAGTCAGCAGGTATCCAGCCCTTTTCTTTGGCTGCATCATAATCCAGTATATTAAAGTCACCGTGAGTTTCATAAAAATAATTGAGTCCGCCGAATCTTGCCGTTGCCCCGAACATAAGTGACTGTTCATATCCCTGTGCAGCAAGAATATCGCCTATTGTCATAGCACCCGGGAGAAAGTTATCGGGAGAGCCGTAATTATTACCGCCTGTGGGCACTTTCATAGGCAGACCGGTATTCATATTGACCATTGATGCAACAGACCATGTACAGCCGGTTGTTGCCACAGGACCGCCAAAGCCTTTATCCAGATGCGAAAAGCTCACACCCTCTTTTGCAAGCTCTGTCAGCGGGGCAATGAGATTTTCATCCATATAGCCGCCCATATCTTTCGATATATATGAATTCTCCATAGACTCAAGGTAAATATGTATAAGATTCCTCTTTTTTTCAGGGAACTGCATTTTCACCTCTCTCGGATCTGCAAAATTATCCTCAATAAATTCAGATTCCATAACATACATTCTGAAAAGCTTGATAAGCTCAAATTTTGTTATTCCGTATGAAAAACCGCCTATAACAACTGCTAAAGCTATAATTAAGCTGATTATTCTTCTGGCAAGCAGAGGAAAAATACGGAATTCTTTTTTATTTATGCGAAGATTCAGTGCACGATTTGAAAATGTGAACAGAATAAAGATGAATGTTGCGACAATTGTCTGCAGAACCGGACCGGTCCAGAGTGTACTCATAATATCATCGCTTGTTCCCTCTGTAGGAGAAAACAAATTGATTATCATCTGGTCAGGTGAAATATCACCAAAAGTTTCTTTACCCCATACGGTTCCTGTAAAAGCAGCCATACCAAGTGCAAAAAATACAACAGAAATTATTTTCAGCGTTGTAAATAATCTTTTCTTTTTCACATCTTCACTCTTTGTGTAAAAAAGATTTCCATCAATAAGAGCAGAAACAAAAAGCCATACAGCACCGGCAACAACTGTTATTGCAAAATAGATATACGACAACCTTGATGAATGAGACGAAAGCGGAAAAAGTCCACTACCGTTTATGCATTTAAACATAATATCACAGACAAATATTGCAATAAAATTACTACCCAAAGCATCTGAAATCAATGAAACAAAAAGATTAAAAAACTTTTTGCCCCTTTGAAAAACCAATGCATCAACAACGCCCACAAGAACTCCACCGAGTACAGCCATTGCAAAAAACATAAATCATTTCTCCTTAAATAAAGATAAAATTATTATACCAAACTCACTATAATATTACAATAGAACAGATAGAATATTTATAATTTATTTGCAGACAATATACACGGTGATTTTTATGCAAAAAACAGGCAACAATACTATTCTTTTGTCAGGCACAACGGGAATCATTGCCTCGGCAGGAGTCGGTGCAAAGGCTGAGAGTCAGGGACCTCTTGCTGCCGATTTTGACTATCTCTTTGATGACGACAATATCGGCTGCAACACATGGGAAAAGGCAGAAAGTGCGCTTCACAAAAAGGCCGTTGAGCTTGCAATAGAAAAATCAGGCAGAATGAAAGAAAACATAGACCTGATTTTCGCAGGCGATCTTCTGAATCAGTGCACAGGCTCCACATTCGGCATCCGTGACCTTGAAATACCCTTTGTCGGTATGTACGGAGCCTGCTCCACAATGGTGCTCTCTCTTGCAACAGCCTCTGTTTTTGTTGATTCGGGCGCAGCCGACACAGCAATAGCTTCAACCTCGTCACATTTCTGTTCGGCAGAAAAACAGTTCCGTTTTCCTCTTGAATACGGCGGACAGAGAACACCTACCGCACAACGCACTGCCACGGCAGCCGGAGCTGCTGTTATAGGCTGTGAAAGACAGAACGGAATCATAGTTAACAAGGTGTTTTTCGGCAAAATCAAAGATTTCGGCATTACAGACGCCAACAATATGGGCGCCGCAATGGCCCCTGTAGATGTTAAAATAGAACCATAAATTAAGCGAAAAGCAACACAAAATCTTACACAAATTTCGACACGAAAGGTGGTGAAAACGCCCTATTTTACTGGGGTTACGGGCATTTTTGAACTCGAAAATTTACGGCTGAACCAATCGTCAAAAATTGCTTGTTCACAATTTGTTTACAATTGGTTTTTGACACAGAAATCAGTACTATTATTACAATAAAGAAAAATGAAAGGATGAAACAAATGAAAATTACATACCGTGAAGTGAATGGTTATCTTATTCCAAATATCAAACTACCACCTGAAGAAGCAAATATCAGACTCGGTAAATGTGGAATGATATATAAAGATTATCTTCAAAAGAATAAGAAGGTATTTTTCAATACGCTGCTTATGCAAGGTAAACTTTATCAGCATTGCGCTGAGTTTGAAAAGCAGGCAAATGAAATGTTTGAGCTTTTGATTGAGCAGATGAAAGTGGCGGAGGGTGTAACCGAGCTACTGAAAGAAGAGGATCAAATGGAGTGGGTGCAGTGCATGGGCAACATTGAGCAAAAGGTAAGAGCTTTTGTTTGTAAAGAGTTGGTTTGTGTATAAAAGATGCGTGCAGCAGCTTTTAGGCTACTGCACGCATCTTTGCATTTTAATTTCTTTTGTATTTTATCAAATCTTCAGCAAGAACTTTAATTTGTTTAGAAAAATCTTTTTCATACATACCATAAAATAAAGGTAATGCTTTGATTTTGCTCAAGTCTTTGGGTAGTTTAGCTAAATCATCAAACGAGTCAAGCACTATCGGAATAATCTTTGTATTGTTGTTTTTTTGGAATATCCTTTCAAACTCTTCCAAACAACTTGATTTGTTTAAATATGATTGGGATACAACAATGATAAAAATTTCAGATTTGTTGATGTTGGCTTTTATTGATTCAAAAAAATCTTCTCCTAAAGGAACATCTTGGTGAGTAAGAATATCAAAACGGAATTTAGACAGCTTTGATAATGATTCATCTAATTCATCGATTATTTTTACAACAATATCATTATCAATATTTGCATAAGATATATATATATACTTTTTGGGTTTGATTCTTTTTAATACTGAAATGGAATAAAAAAGCAAACTCAACAATAACAAAAGTATAAATAATATTATTAGCATTGATTCGTAGTCTTTGTAATCATCAAAAACCCCATTGGGTTCAGAAAATATTGTGAATACCATTGTAATCATAAGAGTGATAGCGGATATTAAAAGTAATGCAACAGAAAAATTATTTTTATTTGAATTCATTTTATTACGCCTCCGACATAAAGACTTGTTAATACTAATTGAAAAATCCCAACAAAATCAGGTATTAACACACCGATTAACTTCTGTTGATGAGTGCTTTTATCCCAACCTATTCTGTTAACAAGAGTCGATGTAATATGTATTAGAAAAAAAGCGAGAAGCAAAAGCCAAACACCAGTATTGCTTTTTATTCCAGCAACCAAACATATAACTGCGGATATTGATAAATCAAATCCAAAATCTAAATAATCAATATAATTTAGTGTTAAAAATTCTGGTTTGGCAGAAATTTTGATAACGATAGTCAATATGATACTTATAAGCGGAGTAAGCCATAGACTATTGTTTTGAATAAACTCCCCCATACAACTTACCATTCCTTTTTCAATAATAATTATGTGTCACATAAATTGTTTTTACAAATAATTTTATATTATGTATTCACCAACAATGCCAATTACACAATGATTCTACTTTATTACAAAAATTAAATACTATATCTACACCGAGATAATTTTAATAAGTTTTCCATCAAAAGCAACCATAAATACAAAAATGTGCATTTTTTCGACAAAAATGTTGCATTTACACCAAGTTTTGATACAACAAACAGAAATTCACTTCCCATCAAATCTGTATTTCTTAGGTAAGACGGGATGTTTTTCTGTTTGGATATTTACACAAGTTATATTGTATACAATTATGCATTTCGACAAATTTTGAAAAATAATCATTTTAAGTGTTACTTTTTCGTGATATCTACACTTTATAAATACAAGAGAATTTTTATAAAATCAAGGAAAAGTAATTATGGGTGTAAAAGAAATCAGAAAAGCCAAGACAAAAGAGGATATCATTGAAATATTAGATGCAAACAACATAGACTACAGTATAACGATATGCAACGGTTGTGAAAGAATCTGTATTTCATTGGGTGATAAGGTAACCTGCGGTTGTAATTCTGCGATAATTGTTCAGACTTGTAACAAGGATGTACTTTGCAAAGTATATCTCAATGATATTATGTTCGTTGCAATCGAAAACAGAAAGTCTGTTTTGTACCTGACTGACAAAAAGATTGAAACGCACTACTCAATAGATTATTGGAAAGAGAATCTTAACGGAGATATTTTCGTCCAGCCGCATTACAGCTACATAGTAAATCTGAATTATGTTGATGAAGTGACAAAGGATTTCGTTAAAATCAAGCATAATAACAACGAATATTCCGTTTATACTTCATCAAGAAAAATCGGGGCATTCAGGAAAGCATTTCTGAATTTTAGAAGATAATCTGTGTTCCGGTGTATCAAGAACTCAATATAACGAAAGTGGCGGCAGAAAGAAAACCTGTTGCCATTCATTTTTATCTGGATTGATTTTTTATTCTATAAAGAGTATAATTAATTTATAAAATTATAAATGGTGAAATGTATGTTTGAACAGTTAAAAATAAAGCAAGAACTCAAAAAACTGAATATCCCATACAGTACAATTAATTTAATTCAGAACAAAGACGGGGTTATTGTTGCAAGAGTCCAGAGTGATGCAAAATCATACATAATTAAATACTTTCAGAATGAAGATTATAAGCGTGAAATCAAGAATTATCAACTTTTGAAAACTTTAAACATTCCGACAGTTAATATCTTTGGCTTCACTGATTCAGCTATTCTTATGGAAGATATTTCTCAAAGTGATGTTTTCAGGCTTGCAACAAAAGAAGATTTGGATGATGTTGAAATTGCATTTAAAATTGCTGAATGGTACAAGCTCTTACATACAAGCAGTGAAAATTTTGTTAAAGAGAATATCGCAGACCTTTATAATGAAACTGATTTTATAACAAGAGAAAATATAGAGTTTATAAAAGAAAAAACAGGCACAAAGAATCTGCCTGTTTGGAACCTCATTGTTGATAACTTTGAAGTTATAGTTTCAAAAATCAGAAATATGCCAAGAGTTCTCACTTATAACGATTTTTATTACACAAACCTCATTGTAGCCAAGGACAAGACTTCTGCATTTATGTTTGACTACAATCTGCTCGGTAAGGGGTATGTGTATTCAGATATCCGAAATGTGTGTTATTCTCTCGGTGAAAATGCTAAAAAAGCCTTTCTTGAAGCCTATGGAGAATTTGACAAGAATGAAATCATAGTTGATGATGTTGCATCTGTCTTAGTTACTCTTTATCATGCTTGCAAAAGGAAGAATTTCCCCTCTTGGGCAAACAGTATATTGTCCGACTTGAAAAACAATTTTGATAAAAAAGTGCAAATCTTAATTGACCAATAATGTGGTGATTATTATGGATAAAAACAAAGCAATGCAATATATTTTAGAAAATGCACGGCCGCTTGAATTGGCTATTTACAGATATTTCTTTGAAAATGAATCAAACCAAGCTGTTATTGATGAGCTTTTAAAGTTTCAGAATGCTGACGGTGGATTCGGACATGCTCTTGAACCTGATTTTTTCAATCCCAATTCAAGTCCTATTGCAACAAACGATGCAATAATCACTCTTTGCCGTGTGAATGCACTTGATAAAAATTCTGATATTGTAAAAGAAATAGTCAGATATTTGGAATCTCACGATTCTTTTGACGAAGATAAAAAGCGTTGGCTGTTTGCAATAGACAGCAACAAGGATTATCCTCATGCAATCTGGTGGGAGAAAAAGAGCGACGGCATCAGCAAGTTTAATCCGTCAATTTCTTTGGCTGCATTTATGGTTTGTTACGGCAATCGCACTTCTCTTTATGAAGAAATCATAAAAGAGGGCTTGGATTTTCTTGAAAATGGTGAAGCAATCGGCGGAGATGATGTAAATTGTTATCTGCTGGCTTATGAGCTTTTAACTGCAAACGGTATTAACGATATAGTTAATTTAGATGCTTTTAAAAAACTATTATGTAAGGCTATTAAAAATTGCATTTGTAAGGATATCACAAAATACGGGGTTGAATATGTCCCGATGCCTTCAGTTATATTTACCGGAAAATATATGGAGTTTGTCACACCTGAAATTAAATCATTAATAGTAGCGGAAAAAGATATTTTAGGAAAACTGCAAATGGAAGACGGTGGATTTGATATAACTTGGAAATGGTATACCACATATTCCGATGAATATGAACAGGCAAGAGCTTGGTGGCGTCCTCGAATTACTATTGAAAAATTACTTTTTAACGAAATTCAGATAGGATAATTTCTATGAATGCAGATTTAATCAAATCAGTTGTTGAAAAGCAAATGAATACAGAAGTCAAACAAATCTTTGCTGTTGGCAAAGGTGCAAGCGGAAGTGTTTATCTTGTAAAAATCACAACCGAACCTTATGAAATTGCCGTAAAAACAAGCAAATTCTATGATGCAATCAGTAAAGAGAAGAAAATGCTGGATTTTCTTTCGCCTAAAGTTTCATACAAAGTTCCAAAAACCTATTTTTTACATCAGGAAAACGATACTGTGTTTTTCGGTATGGAATATATAAAAGGAATGAGTGGTAAAAGCAAATTCATAAATTTTGTTCCGTCACGAAAGCATTTAAGAAACAGCATCATTGATGCACTTATGAATGCTCAAAGTGTACATAACGATAAATTCGGTAAATATGACAACCCTGTTTATGACACGTGGGCAGAGTATTATAAAGATTATTTCATTGACATTTATACTTTTACAAAAGAAAAGTTTGAGAAAAACGAAATTGAACCTGAGATTATGGAAGCTGTTAAACTCATCAATACTAATTTCAATGAAATATTCAGTGTTGCAAACAACACTGCCTGTATTTGCCACGGTGACTTTTGGATGCCGAACCTGATTATTGATTTTTGGAAATCTGAACTTGCAGGAGCTGTTGACCCGTTTGATATGCTGTGGGCTGAACCTGAATATGAGCTTTTCTGTCTGACACTCGGTTTCGGTGAAAAACTGAAGCTTTATGAGGAATATAAAAAGAGAAACAAAACTTCCAGATACTGCGATTTAAAGGTCGAACTTTATGCACTTTGTAATGAGCTGAACTGGTACATTCTCTTGAGCGAAATGGGACACGATTATTTGATGTTCCGTGCAAAAAGATTGATAAAGAAAATGAAAGAAATGGGATTGAGCCAATGATGGATTTTATATCAAAAGAACCCATAAACAAAGGTTGGTCTTGTGACAAGAAATACTGTGTCACAACAGCAGATGGAACTAAATATCTTCTGCGTGTTACTCATTTTGAAAAGAGTGCAAACCGAGAGAATATGTACCTTATGCAAAAAGAGGTTGAAAAGCTCGGTGTTCCTATGTGTAAACCCGTTGATTTCGGCAAGTGTGACGAGGGTGTTTATACATTACAGACTTGGATTGACGGTAAAGATGCAAATGAGGTTGTTCCATATCTTGCAGACTCTGAACAGTATGCACTCGGACTTGAAGCAGGCAGAATCCTTAAAAAGATTCATTCAATCCCTGCTCCTGCTGACCAGCCCGATTGGGAAAATCGTTTTAACAAGAAAATGGACAGGAAAATTCAGATGTATAATGACTGTCCGATAAAGTTTGACGGTGCAGAATACATCATTGATTATATAGCAGCAAATCGTCACTTATTAAAAAACAGACCTCAATGTTATCAGCACGGAGATTATCATATCGGTAATATGATGATTGAAAACGGCAAAATCGTTATTATAGACTTTGACCGATATGATTTTGGTGACCCATGGGAAGAATTTAACCGTATTGTATGGTGTGCTCAGTCTGCTCCCGTTTTTGCATCAGGTATTGTCAATGGCTATTTCGATAATAGTGTACCTATGGATTTCTGGAAACTCCTTGCACTTTATATCAGCAGCAATATGCTTTCATCAATTCCGTGGGCAATTCCTTTTGGTGACGGCGAAATACAGACAATGATGAATCAGGCAAAGGATGTCCTCTCTTGGTATGACAATATGCAGAATCCCGTGCCGACATGGTATATTAAGGATTATTATTTGTAACAAATGGATACTTATATTATAAGATTTTATTGTAAAATACATATATTTTATGATAGAATACGAGTAATAAAATAAGAAGGAAATTAATGATGCGTTTATTTGATGGACAAGAATTAAATATGTTTTTTAATTCGATTAAAGAAAGCTTAAAAGAAGAAATAGATAGTATAAGCGATGCAGAAATAATGTCTTGTGATTTTCAAGAATGGATAGAATACTTGTTTAACAAGTATTCTATTTCTCCGATAATAATTTTTGAAGAGAATATAACGCAAACAATCAAAGAAGTTAAAATTAAGAAATATAATAGATTTTATTTATCCCCATATGAGAAAGAATATTATGAAGTAGATGGTGTATGTATTTCGTATTTTATACCATTTGATGGAGATGCTGAATTGTTAAAACTTCGACCAAGTAGCTACATTTTATCAGTATTTGAAGTGCAAAGTTTTTTACAACCTAAACATACTGAATGTGGAAGTTTTTCACTTGGGTTTGAATATACAAAGAGAGAGCTTGAAGAACAAAAAGAACAAATGTCTGAATATGTTCAAAAAAAGTTTCAAAATGAATTTTCCAGCTACAAAACAATGATTCAAAATATTAATAAGGAGGTTAATACATTTAATAATTCGATAAAGAATTTTGCTGATACATGTTTGATTAAACGAAAGGAAAAAGCAGATTCATTTGCTGAAATAAGTAAGATTCTTGAAATACCTATGCACTTAAGTAATATTGCGCCTAATACTAAGCCGATTTCTTTAACAAAGGTAACGCGAATCCCCCCAAGTCGACCAAACAAAAAAACATTACCTACTGAATATTCTATCGGTGATGAGCATTATTCCAATATTAATAATATAATTGCCATGTGCGGAACAACCATGGAAAAAACAGCAAGAACCTATTATCATAACAATGAGGAAGAATTGAGAGACCATTTACTTGCAGCTTTGAATACACATTATGATAATGCAACTGGCGAAACTTTTAGAAAAATTGGAAAAACAGATATTCACATTGAATTTGAAAATAAAGCTGCGTTTATTGGAGAATGTAAAATATGGCATGGTGAGAAATTATTTCAAGACGCAATTCAACAGATTCAAAATTATGCAACTTGGAAAGATACAAAAGTGTCTGTAATTATTTTCAACAAAGAGAATCAATCGTTTCAAGGCGTTTTAACAAAAATAGGAAACTGGATAAAATTAAATACAAAATCATATGCTCAACCTCAAGCAAATATATGGAATTGCAAATATTGGAGAAAAGATATAAACATTGAAATCTCGCTAAATGTTTCAGTGTTTGATTTGTATGTAGATAAAACACAGTTTCAAGATACACATTGCAAAAATATATCAAACTGATAATTATATGAAATATATTTTAACAAAGGATAGCTCTTTAATCGGAGCTATCCTTTAAATTTTATATTCTTATTACAGGAACGGCAATTCTTGCACCGACATCGGTTTGTGCTCCGAAGTTGAAAGTCGGAGAAATGTTGCTCGCAAGTTTATAACCATAGCGTTCAAAGTTATAGTTTTCCAATGCTTTGTAAACCTGCCCGATGTATGCACCGAAATCATCGGGATTTTCAAAAGGTTCACTTTGGAAATAAAGCATTGTACATTCGGGAAGTTCTGCTATTTTGTAGCCCTCAGGTAAAGGCTTCTTATAATCAAAAGGAACTTCAACACCTGAAGCAATATTGCTGTAACCATCTTCTTGTAAAAATTCAGGCAACTCAAGTATTGCGGCTGTATCAAACTTTTCAGGAATACTGTTCTGAAGTCCCTCCCAATCACAGCCGGCTTCTTCGCAATAAGATAAATAACCTGTCGCTGATTTTGACGGCAGATAAATCAGCTTTCTTTTGGGTCTGTTTACAGGTATTACAGTACAGATTGATGTGCTTTCCATCTCTCGTCCTTCTTTCAAGATATGATAATGATTTGCGGGGTGACCGATATACAAAGGTATCGCAATCGGACTTTTACGGTACTTATCAGGATTAACAGAAAACCGTTTTGAAAAAGACCTTGTATAACCTTCGTGAGAAGTGAAATGGCTGTCTAAAGCTACATCAAGCACATTATCATCTGTGGTAATCAGCTTCTCAGCACTCTTGCTTAATACAATCGCTTTTATATATTCGTAAAGAGTTGTCTGCAAGAATTTATGAAACAATCTGTCAAGCTGACGGCGGGAATATCCGACAGACTTGCAGATATTTTCAATACTAAAATCAGCATCGTTGTGATGTGTTTTTATGTATTTCTGAGTAGCAACAACTATTTCCAAATCGTTCATAAGGCACCCTTAAAATATGATAGCAACAAATCAATCTCTTTTCTTGATTTATATGGACAAATTATTTAAAACTCAAATCTTTTTCCGTCTTTGTAAATAATGCCGTCTGTAACGGTGATTTTCAATATTATGGTATTAACATCATTTTCGTTTGTATGACCGTTATCATACCACAATGCAAAGGCTTTTCTTAATTTATCTGCCAAATCCTTATTTTCTTCATTTCGGATATAGCCAAAACTTTCAGCCTTGCCGTGTCCCGAAAAACATTCGCCACAAATTGCAACAACGGGATTAGTGCTGATATGTTTCATTTTGTTGGTTGAATTATGAGTTATGGTATAAAATGCTCCGTCAATATAAATCGCATTAACTGTTCTCACCCACGGAACTCCACAGTTATCAACAGTTGCAACAGATATAAAAGAATCTGTGCTAAATCGCTCTCTTAAGATGTTGTCAAATTCTTTGTTCATATATTTATCCTCGGAATTCATATAGATTTGCCTGAAATCTCAGTAATTCGCAACTCAACCATTTTCTTCAAAAACGGCAAGTCGCTTTTAATTGCATTGACAATACGGAAAGTGCAGCCACATACATCGTCAAAAACTTTACCGAAGATATTTTTTGTTTTTCCGCCACCGCAAGAGCCACAATTTCCGCAGTGGTCAACGTATTTCCACGCTGCATTTTTTACACTATCATCAGCAGTTACATCTTCGTAGGCATTACTGTCCTCAGACCATATTGTCCAATGATTTTCAGGCTCATCCGGATCTTTAATTGCAATAAAGCAGACATATTCACCGTTGAATTTGCACAGATAATAAATCTTTTCTTTCCAATAGCCGTTGTCTTTTATAAACTCAATATGGCTATCCCGTAAATAATTTGCAAAATCTAAAGCGGTATGTTGCATATTACCGCTTAATTTTTCAGTTATATAATAAAAGATGCTCTTATCCATATCAGTTCTCAGCTTTCTATCTCTTAAATTGTTCAATTCTTATGCCTTTAGGATTATCACTGTACTTAGGGTTACAGAGATATCTAATAATTAAATCGTGATAACAATTTATATATTTTAATAATAACACATAGCAACAACTTTTTCAATATTTCACTATGTTTCAACATAACCTCTGAACTCAACATAATCACCATAGTTTAAGGTTATTATTTGCGTGTTTTGAATTATAGTGTCGATAAACAAGCGTTTTTGTCGAAAAAATACACGTTTTTACATATTCTATTGTAAAGTTTTGTTGTTTTAATTAGACTTAAATTATAGACAAGATTTGTGAAATACTTATTCATAATATTAGTGATATAAGTATTATAACTATAATTTTTCCCTATCACAATAATTCTATATAGATTTATGTGTTTTTATGGATTATTTCATAAATCTGTTATAACCTTTTAGTTTATATATTTTTAGAAATTTGGAGGTCATTATGAATAATATTCATATCGTTACAGGTGGAAGTTCGGGATTAGGTTTCGCTATTTCAAAAAAATTATTAGAATTGGGGGAAAACATCGCAATTATTGGAAGAGATGCTAATAAAGTATTAGAAGCAAAAAAAAGCTTAGAAAAAGAGTGTCGTGCGGATGTATTAGCATTTTCAGGTGACATTTCTGATCCAAATTTTGTTAACACATTTTATGAAAAAATTTCTGGTTCTTATATAATTACAAGTCTATATAATTGTGCAGGAGCTGGAAAGTTTGGTGAACCAGAAAGCAATAATATTGATATGATTAACGAAGCCTTATCAGGAAGTCTTATAGGATTAATATTAATGAGTAGTAATGTTTTAAATCATATGAAAACTTGCGGCGGAACAATTATAAATATTATGTCCTCTGCTGCATTAAAAGGCAATCCCTTGGAATCGGTATATTGTGCTGCAAAATGGGGAGCAAGAGGATTTACGGAATCATTAAAGGCATATACTAAAGGTTCAAACATTAAAGTTGTTGGTGTTTACCCAGGTGGGATGAAAACTAATTTTTGGAATGATAGCTGTGGTGCAAATCCTGATACAAGTAAATTTATGAATGTTGATGAAGTGGCTGAGCAAATCGTTTTTTCAACGGCTATACGTAAGACAATGTATGTTAGTGACTTAACAATAGACAGACGATAACAAAAAAGGAATGAAAAAATGAGAAATTTAGCAGAAGAATTATCTTTTAAATTAAAAGACGGGAATTTGGTTGCATTTGCAGGCGCAGGAGTATCAAAAACATTTACGGAAAAAGGTTCTGGTAAAATCCATGAGGGAATTCCTACTGCTAGTGAAATCGTAGAATCGCTTGCTACAGAACTTAGGTATATTGATATAGGTATGCCTTTTGAAAAAGCGTTTTTTTTAATTAAAAAAAGCGAAGGCAAACAAGGGGTTATTAGACGATTAGAGAATTATATTAACCGAAAAAACATAATCCCTCTGCCAGCACATGATTTATTGGCAACTATGCCATTTTCAGCGTATTTGACGACTAATTTCGATACACTTTTAGAAAGAGCCTTAAACACTAAAGGGAAAAAACACGCAACTATAATTCAAGATATTGATGTATCAAAATGGCAAGGGTTACAAGTTCCATTAATTAAACTTCATGGATGTATCACTAGAGCTGATTCAATTGTTGCAGCAGAAGATGATTATGAAAATCTAGATAAAAAACTTCCAATCGTTACATCTCTTGTAAAAACACTTTTATCAAATAAAAATGTACTTTTTTTGGGATATTCTTTAAATGACACTGATTTTAGAAGGCAATATGATGAATTGAAGGATATTCTTGGTGATTATATGCCTAAAAGCTATGCTGTTGTTAACAATGCATCAACATATGATGAGGCATATTGGAACGATAAAGGTTTAACTATAATAAAAGCTGATGCAACAGAATTTTTACGGTCTTTAAAGAATTGTTTTTTAGGTCAAAATTTCGATAATGACGAAAATATCACATGGGAAAAAAATAGTTTCTTTGCATCATTATCACAAATAACATCAGCGCCCTCAGAAACACAAGCTATTGATGCATTTTTATCACATTTATTTGAAATGGCTTGTAATTCTTCTTTAGGTTGTGAAGATATTCTTCGTGATGCAGATAGCGCTGTTAAATTAATACTTAAACAAAAATCTAATTTTGAAGCTTTTAAAAATCTTTGGAAATCAATGAGCGAAGAACTTAAAAATTTTATTGACAATCTTAATTCTTTTCAGCTTTATATTAGTGAGGTAATAGATGATAGAGAGCAAT
Organism: uncultured Clostridia bacterium; assembly: GCA_937876205.1. Lineage (GTDB taxonomy): Bacteria > Bacillota > Clostridia > Oscillospirales > Acutalibacteraceae > UBA1081. The sequence continues at coordinate 7,486 of CALEII010000001.1, read as the reverse complement.
TTGCAAAATTAATAAACAAGCGATGGAATGAGGTGGTAAAGCCCAACAATTCTATTCTTGTTTTCTCACAAAGTGTTAGAATGCTTGACCTTTTAAAAACTGTTCCAGCAAATACGCAACGAACCTGTGAGTTATTTATTTGTGAATGTCGTCCTAAAAGTGCAAGTGAATTACAAGATGCTTTTGCAATTTGTAAATATTTGGAGGGAACATATTATAAAAATTTTAAAATCATACCAGATATGGCAGCGGGTAATTTGATAGTTCGTGGAAAAATTAATTCTATAATAATGGGAGCACATTCAGTTTTTATTAAAGATTATAGACCAATATCATTTGTTAACACTTGTGGTACCGCTATGATTTATACAATGGCAGAAAAGTATCATGTTCCATTCTATCTCATAGCTGAAAAAGCAAAGTTTATATATTGCAATGATGATTATGATGAAGCGGTATCCTATGAAGAAGAAGTAGATATTTTTAACAATACGCAAACAAATTGTAAAATTTGTTTTGAAAACATTGGTTATGATCTATGTGTTATTGACAAAGAAATGTACGATAACGGATTCTTCAAAATCATATCTGATGATACTTCTTATTAATTATAGATATTTGTTTTTTATGGAATAGACATAAATGCTATCAATAAAACTTTTATATTAAAGTCCACGCATTGATATAAAGAGGAGATTTTATGTATAAAGATGCATTGCTTTTGTTTGAAAAAGAATTTTGGAAGGATAGTCGGAATATAGTAATAACGGATAATGCTAAGTATTTACGCAAATATTACGACAATAGTTTCGAATTAAATACAGAGTTTAAAATCCTAGAATTCTTAAAAAACAATACTTATTTTAAAGTTCCCAAAATCTTACATATTGGTGATACATATACAGAAATGCAGTATTTCAAAGGTATACGTATATTTAATTTGTTAGTAGAAATTGATTTGTTTTCTGCCAAAAATGTTGAAAAGGCCCAATTAATTAAAACTTATTTTTTAGAAAGATGTGAAAAAGAACAGATTGAACTTCAAAAATCTCTTTTAAACTTTTATGAAATATATAGTATATGCACTCCTTATCCTTTTTCAAAAATTTCTACAGCAATAGAAATTTTAAAGCTATGCTTAAACATTAGGTGCAATGAATTGGAACTTAATCAGGAGTTAAGAAGTTTATATAATGCATATCAAGGATATGCGGTTGTTCCTTTTAGAGATGCAACAACTAAAAATATGATTTTAGCAGATGAGCAACTGCATTTAGGTATATTTAATTCACTTGAAGATAGAAGAGAGTATTTATTTAATTTGTTTGAAAAAGAAAATGTACTTGAGTATTTTTCAAATAGCCCAATTATAAATTTTGATTTTTCATCTTGCATTAACACCACAACACCAGAAGATGACTATATTAGTTTTCATTATCATGAAAGAACATGGGATGAAACAAAGTCAATAGATTCCTATCTAAATTGGCTTGCAGACAAAAATCCATATCGAGCTGCAATAACATTCATAATTAGATTTTTAAGATTTGGAGGAAGAAAAGCGGCATATAAAATCTTACATAATGATACAGCAAAAATTCGATTTAAATATGATGACCCACAATTTTATTTTAATAAGCTTCCGTTGTTTATTACATCAGTGTGTCCAGATATAATAAATAAATATCCTCATTTGTTCAATTTTATAAATGAAGCAAACAAAAAACTAAATACTATAGACATCAGAGAAGATTATTTTATAAAAGCAGAGTTAGGATCTAATGAAAAGAGTTATATCGATGTTTTTCCTAATTAACGCCAATTTTCGACTAACTCTTTAAATTGGACTTCTGATAATGTTGGAGAATTATCAGAAGAACTAATTAAATAAAGCAAGTCGCCCCGTTGAGATTGCAGGTTTCTGCTCTCCCAACGGGGCTTTTTGCTTTTATAAGTATAATTCTTCTGTTTTATGTACAAATACTTTTTCTTTATCTATACCTAAATTAATGAGTATGTTTTTAAATCTTTGTTCATCACTATTCTCATGATAGTAAGCTGTCCAAACTGTGTTCGGTGATACAGCCTGCAGAACCTTTCTGAAATACGGCATATCAACTTCATTGAGAGAATGCCCTATAATAACAACATTATCAACTTCTGATAGATGATTGAAAAAGTAAGAGTTTTCTGCAATTATATAATCAGTTCTTTTGAGTGTAGTTTCGCAATACTGTGCAACTCTGTCAAATGTTGAAATTGCACAATCTTCAAATTGCTCTTCAGCATTACGTTTTTTGTTTAGTGCCTCAGAAATTGTATCTTGGTCACAGTGACCTATAACAAGTAACTCGTTTTTGTTTTCAACAAATCCATGTATATGATTAATATTGTCACATTCAATCGAATAGATTTTTTCAAGAGTCGCTGTATAGTTAAAAGTTAAAAATAATGCATCTTTTTCGATTTTAAATTTTGGCATTTTATTAACATCTATAGATTGTACCCATAATCGCAGGTATTTAGGTAACTCGTTCAAAAATTTGTACTGATTATCTAACCATAATCCGATCCCCATATCATCCATGGGGTCATAGTAAATTTCTTCTCTCATAGAATTTCCCATTTCTAAACCCCATTCTTCAATATGCGTAGTACACGATGGAAGTTCATTTTCAAAATCTTTCCATAAATAATTAGAGCCATCATATCCGTGAGATATGCTTTCATAGTAATTTGGATAATTATCTCCAAGAAAATCTCTAAAATCACAATATTTACATTTTATGTCATGAGCAATATCGAAACCGTTTCCAATAATATATAATTTCACAATTCATCTTCCTTTCGTTATATGTTAAGGGTAATCTTACTAATTCCACAACTGTTAATTTTGCTTATAACGCTTTCAGGCATTTTCGAAAACCATTTTTTACTGAAATTGGTATTGCCGTAATAACAATCAAAGTTTGCAACAGGCAAAACAACCCATTCATTGTCAGGTTGCTTGTTTGCTTCATAATATGAAATAACATCATACACCACTTCAAAAGGAATATCATTCAAATCAAGGTTGTGCAAAGCCTCTACCTTTTCGGTCGGTAAAATATATTCTTCTGTTCGCAGTGGACCGAGCTCTAATGCATCAGCAATAGTATCATCAAATCTTAGTGTCCAGGCAGCTTTTGTGTTGAGAGCAAAAATCGGCACTTGCAACTGTCTGACCTTTATTTTCCATTCGGCTTTAAAGCCTTTTGAAATTCCTGCTACTGTAGTTTTTGCTTTTTCACTTACTGTATCAGGATTTTTCTTTACAAACTTAATAATGTTCTTGATATGCCTGTAATACCATCCCTCTCCTTTACCATTCACAAGTTCCGGGAACACTTCGGATAATGCCCCGGAATTAGTGAACGGCTCAGATTCATTTTTGCCGGGAATACTGCACCAAGCACAGAGTGATTTCCTTGCATAATCAATACGGGTATAAGGATTATCGGTAAGTTTGTTTCCGTCCTTATCGTGAAACAAATATCCTCTTGCAATAATGGTTAATATTCTGCCAAGACCCTCGTAATCCGTTATGGTCTTGAATGTAAATCTGCCGAGGTATGAGAGGTCGTGCTTGTTTTCTGCTGAATAAGTTGGCTTTTCTGTATATGCCTTAAACTCCTTCCATTCGTTTGTCATTACCACAACCTCCATTTCTTTTCCGGTTCGTTGATTTTGTAAATATGACTTCTGTCAATGGTTAAATCTGACACCACAGACGGTAACACCTCTAAAACGAACTGCCGTTCACCGAAAGCAACTGCACATTTTACAACATCTATATAATCTATGCAGTTTCTTTTATCTGCAGGGCGGATGATATTCAAACAATTGCGGATAATCTGCTCTTTGTAATCAGGTGCATTTTTAACGCTTGATAAAAGCTTTTGCAAATCTTTACTGTCACCCTTTCGGGTGATATTTTTTTGTATTCCTATTTTGCGGTACATATCATCAAAGTCACAGATAATATCTCCAACTATGCGGTAACCACCGTTACGGAAATCACAGAACACATCTAAATAATCATACAGCTTTGCTGTTCTGCAAATTGAATACAAAACATTTTGCCTTTCTTTAGGTGGTAAAAAACACCATTTAACTTCATCCAAGGCAAGTCTTACCTTTCTTATCTGATACGGTGTCATATTATCAAAAACAGAATAAAGCTCATCTACCGAGTAAGTTTTTTCCTGTCCACGTGCAAAAAGAATACGATAAACATCACTTTTTCGCTTCATATCTGCAGACAGGTGTTTCGTATGTCGTACTCGCTTAAATGCTTCGTGATAATCCTTAATTAAACTTTCAACCCGTTTGAGCGTGTCGGGATTGAGCTTTTCTTTCCAATCAGGCTCACAGGCAAAGTCAAATAACTGCTCGTCACTCACAGGCTTCACAGGAGCATTCTCTGTTTCTTTTTCAAGCATATATGCAAAATATGGTAGCTTTTCAAGATTAGAACTGACAGCAGCCCAATCAACACTCTCAAAATACTTTTTCAGCCTTGCATTTTTAGTCGGCTCATACCACTTATGATTTTCATCACTGTCAACAATAGCTTTGTAACGAAGGAAAATACTGCGTTTGGTATTCTTCTTTTCAATATAATCTGACAAATCGGGTTTGATGCCGCTTTTTGCAGAGTCTATTTCCAGACCGTTCAATATAGCAAGAGTTTCAACCTCGTGAGAATATCTTTCCTTTTCCTCTGTGTCGGTATTTTCGTCGTAAGCAATAACACCTCTGCTGAGAGCAGCATTACTTATCTGACCTATACGGGAAGAAAATATATTTTTAACGGTTATGAATCTTTCGTACCAATCATTAGCATCTGCAATCAATGGTTCTGCGGCTGGTATTTTAAGTAGTGGTAAATCCGTACCGCTTCGCATAACGCATTTATTGATAAGAGGGTCAGCAATGGTTTTTACCATATCTCCATCAAAATCAGCACCACCTAATCTTTCGGGAATAAGGGAACGAGAATCAACCATAATCACATAACTCAGATGTGAAAAGTATTTGTTTCGTAAATATCCTGCCGTAACAGGTTTTACAAGAGCCTCTTCATTTCGGGCAATATGGGGACTGCGAAGAAGTGTGTAAACTTCATTTTCTTCGTAATTAGGATTAGGTGCAGATATAAAATTATCTGTTAAAAACTCTTTTTCAAGCTGACGGTATGCAAAGTTTTCACCGACGGTCTGCTTTACGATATGTGCAACTAACCTTACAAGGTCATCGGATAAATATCTGTTATCTCCGCTGACCAACAGCTTACCCACCGAATACTTACTGAGTATATTTTCAGCCTTATCATTCAGCTCTTTTGAAAAAACAGGCTCATCAACAAACAGCGGATTTTTTGCAATAAGCTTTGCACGGTGTTTACAACGGGTGTCATCTGTTTCATCATCAGTAAAATATCTTCTGCGATATTCATTGTCGGCAATAAATCGATAATATTCCGTTTCGGTAGTTTTTGTCACCCACTGTCTTGAATCATATTCAGGAGAACTATGCCACCCGAGAGGTAAATCAGCGGGACGGAATTCTTCATTTGTTATTGAAAGTGTATTCAGAAACTGATAATTAAGTTCTGTTGTGTTTTGTGCTGTAAGTTTATCCATACCTGATACATACAGATCATGCTTGTAATCTCTGCAACGCTTTAAGTATTCTGCCCAAGTCAGATTATTGTCGGTCATCCATTTAAGCCCCTTGAACATACTGTCAGTAAGAATGATATCAAGATCATTCGGGTTATGCTTATTACCCCACATATCAATAATATACGGCACATTAAGTTCTGAAAACAAACCGGCAAAATCGACCTTATGTACAACACCTTTGATGTATGGCATACGGATTTGAAATGAGTTGTGTCCTTTTGCAAGAGAATCTGCTAATCTTGGAGAAACAAATCCTTCACCGTCGAATTCAGTAATTGAAATATCAGTAACTTTCTCTGTACGGGTATATTTACGCATAGAATTACTACTGCCGTCATCTTCAACAGTAACGGTATTTACATTTTCTATTGTTGTTTTGGGATTTTCAATTACAATAATTCTTTTGTCAGAAAGTATGCTTTCATCATAATACCGAATACCGCTTGTGAAAAGCAGAGCATTGTATGCATAGAGTTTACTTAGCTGACACTTACCGATGTTCATACCGAGCATCATTCTTTCACGCAGAGCATCATATACATCAGCACGAACAAATGATAATTTACTGTCTCGGCTCATAGAAGCAGAACGCTCAAAAGCAACATATTTCTTATTCTCTTTACCGAAGTTTAAGATTATGCCTTCGGGCTTAAACATATATTCTGCAATCTGCTGATACTCCAAAACTCTGCCGACAGCTTTACGGTCGAAAACACCTGAAAAATCTATATACACCAAAGCATCACGGAGCTTATCTGAAACTAAATTTGCATCATTTGGATTCTCGCCCGACACAAGCATAGCTTGATAAAAAATCGGACAATCATCCTGTAATGTATTTTCAACTAAATATTCTTTTGAAGGCTCGGTTGTATCGAAATAAAAGCGGTAACCGTCATCATTTTTTTGTGCCGATGTAATTAAACTTTGTGCTGATATTTCAGGTATGATATATTTTTTGCTTTTCATAGCGTTCTCCAAGATTTAAATTTAATTCAGTATATCATAACACCTCTAAAAATTCAATATCTTGTTATTTAATAACTGCCCCCACAAATTTATTTTTGGCGAGGGCTTTTTTGTTTTCAAAATTTAAACGAAAGGAGGCGTACCTCATGCAAAAATTAAAACTTAACCCGCAGTTATTTGAAAAAGTATCAACGCTGATTAAAACAGGGTGCTGTAACTGTTATAAAGAAAACTGTTTATTGCTTGATAACGGAGAAACTCACACCTGTCCTCAGCTCATAACACCGAGTCACATTATCTGCAGATATTTGCTCCAGTCTGTACTGCCATGTGACAAAACATTGCTGAAACGAATAACTGAACTTTAAGACCGACTGTTTTTTCGTTGGTCTTTTTTTGTCGGGATTTCCGTTCAGCCAATAATAATTTTTCTTTGAACAAATCACCGTTCAAGAGATTTCTATTCGATAAACGCTCAAAAAACACGGAAGGTATTCCGATGAAAAATGCTGAAAAAGTGTACCATAAAAATTTTTGAAAGGAGGCAAGTAAAATGTCAAAGGCTAAAGAAACTCATTTGTGGTTTGAAAAAGATGACGATGAAATTCAGGTTGAAAGCTACAATAAGAAGCTTAACGAAGCAATTCTTGAACTGAAGAAAAATGTTCCGGGTGCAGTTTATATCATTGACGATGAAGAACACGGTTTTCTTCGTGCGGCGGTGAATCTTAAAAACATCACCTTTATGATACTGCCACCGCAATCCGAGGAAACAAAGAAAGCACAATCCG